>CAZHFN010000007.1:0-73369 GCA_964531105.1 uncultured Treponema sp.
AGCCTGAGCGAAAGGGCGTAGAAAGCCCATGCGAGGTGTGAGATGGACTATGAATTCAAGCGCTTTTCTCTAGGCGCCGGACCGAGGATCGTGCTTAGCGCAGGACTCTATGCCACCGGGGTTCTGCTGCAGTTTCTCTTTTCCTGGGGATTTATCCCTGGCTTTCTGCTTATCCTCCTCGGGTGGATACCCCTGGGCTTGAAGCCGATCAGTAACAAGCCTTCTGACAAGGGCCTGGAGCAATGGAGGCCTGTCTCGATGGGGGAGATTGATCGTCTGGCCGATACGCTCAGGCAGTCGAAGAAACTCATGGCTTCCACAGCCTTTGGCACAGCCGGCAGAATCCTTTTCCCAATAGCTACCGCGTTCCTGGTCTTTTTATTGATGTTCCTCCAACCAACTACGGCCATCCTCGTGGCCGACGCAGCCCTTTTCTTCGTACCCGGCATTTATTTCGGAAGACTAAAGGCCTTCGTCCCCAAGCTCCTCTCCCTTAAAATGCCCTGTTTCCAAGCAATTTTGGGACAAGAGCTGCCCAAGGGCTTGGTTCTTACCCCATATCTGCGTTTTGACAAGGATGCGGAAGGCCTGGATGTGCCTGAGGACATAAGGTTTCTTCTAGAGCCTGCCCGCAAGAACGACGATTTTGTAGGTGTGCAGTTCCAGGCGGCGGTGAACAAGGGGCCGTCCGGAGAGGTGCCCTATATGTATGCCGTGTTTCTCACCAAGGGGAAGGGTAGTACCTACTCGAAGCTCGAGAGGGTTTCTGCCCGGGGCTATGAGGTGGAATCTGGCGGCGAGGGCGACTACGGTAGCGTAGTGCTTAGGCAGAAGACTTCGGGTTCGGGCTTTGCCACTAAACCTTCGGACTGTTCCAATCTTTGGGAGCTTGCGCTGGAGATTCTGGACACGAGACTTTCCCTTTCCTGAAACTGTAAACCTGGAGACGATCAGAACGGAAAAATGCCAATACTCTAAGAATATAAGGAGATCGGCAATGAGTCATAATATACAGAGTTACAACGAAGTATCTTTGAAAGCGGCCTACTCCCTCCAGAATGCCGGCGGCTTGGTATTTGTCTGTACGAAGGGTTTAGATGGTCGCTATGACTTGGCTCCCGTGGCTTGGTCCTGCCCCTTGGATTACGAACCGGTTTCCAAGTTCCTCTGTATCCTGGATACGGGTCATAAAACTTGGGCTGATATTCTGGAAGTCGGCCGGTTTGCCCTGGCATTCCCCTCCTTCGGGCAGAAGAACCTGGTGGAGCGCTGCGGTTCTGTTTCAGGATTCAAGGTGGATAAATACGAAGCGTTTTCCATCCCCGCCATGGCCGGCGAAGCAGTAGATGTACGAATCCCTGAAGGAGTCGCTGGATGGGTGGAGTGCTCCCTTATAAAGACGGAAATCCTGGGCACGTCGGGGATTGTCTACGCCGAGGCCCTCAAAGCCAGGGCGTTGGAGAACTCTTGGAAGCACAGACTTCACTATGTAAGCGAGGGCGTGTACTTCAGGCCGGGCGACATAGTCTAGGCCTTTATGCTAGGATGAAACCGTGACAAAACCTCAGCGTTCAGGCAAAACAAACTACGATGAATCCAAGGTAAAAACCCTCTCCTCGTTGGAACATATTCGCCTCAGAACCGGCATGTACATCGGCCGGCTGGGGGACGGTTCCAACCCCGACGATGGCATTTACATTCTAGTAAAGGAAGTGATCGATAACTCCGTGGATGAGTACATCATGGGGGCGGGCAACAGGATACTGGTTACCATCAAAGACAAAAGCGTGCGGATCCGTGATTTTGGCCGGGGCATACCCCTGGGCAAGGTGGTGGACTGCGTGTCGGTGATCAATACCGGCGCCAAATACAACGACGATGTTTTCCAGTTCTCCGTGGGCTTAAATGGCGTGGGCACCAAGGCGGTGAATGCCCTTTCCGAATCCTTCAGGGTAGTCTCCTACAGAGATGGGAGGATGTTCGAGGCAGTATTCCAGCGTGGCAAGATGCTGAGCTCCCGGGAGGATTCGGCCGGACGGGAAAAAAACGGTCTTTTGGTGGAATTCACGCCCGACCCAGAGATATTCCCCGAGTTTTCATTCAATATGGAATTCCTGGAAAAGCGCATGTGGGGCTACGCCTGCCTTAACTCGGGCCTCGCCCTGGTGCTGAACGGAACCGAATACAAGGCTGAAAACGGACTGCTGGATTTGCTGTCCTCGGAGGTTGGGGAAGTAGCCTTGTACGACGTGGGCTGGTACAAGGGCGACCGCATCGAGTTTGCCTTTACCCATACCAACAACTACGGCGAAGAGCACTTTTCCTTTGTAAACGGCCAGTTTACCTCCGATGGAGGCACACACCTTTCCGCCTTCAGAGAGGGCTTCTACAAGGCTATAAACGAGTTTTTCCAGAGTGCCTGGAAAAGCGAAGATGTCAGGGAGGGATTGGCAGCTTCAGTAGCTATCAAGCTCCAGAATCCGCTTTTCGAGAGCCAGACCAAGAATAAACTGGGCAATGCTGAAATTCGCCCCTGGATACTTCAGGAAGTAAAGCGGGGCGTGGACGAGTTCCTGCGCAAGAATCCTCTGGTGGCCAAGAAGCTGCAGGAAAAAATTGTAGCCAGCGAGAAGCTGCGCACCGAACTCAATGCGGTAAAAAAAGAAGCCAAGGAAGCAGCCCGGAAAATAGAGCTGAAAATCCCCAACCTCAGGGACTGCAAGTTCCATCTGGGGGATGGCCCCAAGGGCGAGCTTTCCATGGTATTCCTCACCGAAGGCCAGTCCGCGGCAGGATCCATGATTTCCTCCAGGGATGTGAACACCCAGGCTATCTTTTCCCTCCGGGGCAAGGTGGAGAACATGTATGGCAAGCGCCAGAGCGCCATCTACAAGAATGAGGAGCTTTACAACCTCATGATGGCTCTAGGAATAGAGAATGAGGTGGAAAACCTCAGATATTCCAAGATTGTCATCGCCACCGATGCCGACTACGACGGATTCCATATACGTAATTTGCTTTTGACTTTTTTCCTTACCTACTTCGAGGAATTAGTAACCCAGGGGAGGGTGTATATTCTGGAGACCCCCCTCTTCAGGGTCAGGACAAAGAAGGAAACCCGGTACTGCTATAATGCCCGAGAGAGAGACGATGCGGTAAAGGAACTGGGGTCAACGTCGGAGGTTACCCGTTTCAAGGGCTTGGGTGAAATCAGCCCCCAGGAATTCGGCCGGTTCATAGGTCCCGATATGCGGATCGTCAAGGTGGATATACAGACTCTTTCGGCGGTTCCTGAGCTGTTGGGGTTTTTTATGGGTAAAAATACACCGGAACGACGGGAATTTATAATGCAGAACCTGGTGGCGGAGCTCTAGGAGCGGGGTATGGCTTACGTAAAAAAACTCTTCAACGACAATTTCCTCTACTACGCTTCCTATGTCATCAAGGATAGGGCGATACCCGACCTGGAGGATGGTCTTAAGCCTGTTCAGCGTCGCATTATGCACTCTCTCTTCGAGATGGACGACGGCAAGTTCCATAAGGTAGCCAATATTATTGGCAATACCATGAAGTATCATCCCCACGGAGATCAGTCCATTGGCTCGGCTCTCGTAGTCCTGGCCAATAAGGAACTCTTTGTAGACAAGCAGGGAAACTTCGGCAATATCATTACAGGGGACGAGGCTTCCGCCGCCCGGTATATCGAATGCAGGGCTTCCATCTTCGCCAAAGACGTGTTCTACAACCCCAAGACCACGGCCTATGTGGATTCCTACGATGGACGCAACAAGGAGCCGCTGCTTTTTCCCGCCAAGCTTCCGGTAATACTTCTCACCGGCACAGAAGGCATAGCGGTGGGCATGAGCACAAAGATTTTGCCCCACAATCCCGTGGAAATCATCAAAGCGGAAATTGCCTGTCTCCAGGGCAAGAAGTTCGAGGTTTTTCCGGATTTCCTCACCGGTGGCTCGGTGGATTTATCCGACTACCAGGATGGAAACGGCAAGGTGCGGGTGCGGGCAACTCTGGATACATCGGATCCAAAAAAAATCGTCATCCGCGAGATTCCCTTCTCGACTACTACGGAAAGCCTCATTACGAGCGTAGAGAACGCTGCCCGGTCGGGCCAGCTTAAGATAGCCTCCATATCCGACTACACCACCGACAAGGTGGAAATCGAGATCAAGCTGCAGAGGGGTGTCTACACACAGGAGGTGATAGACGCCCTCTACGCCTTTACCGAATGCGAGCAGAGCATTTCGGTGAACTGCCTTGTCATAAAGGATAGAAAGCCGGTGCTCATGACCGGCAATGAGATTGTACAGCACCATTCCCAGGCCCTCCTCTCCATCCTGAGAAGGGAATTGGAAATCGAGCGAGGCGAGCTTCTGGATGAAATCCATGCCCGCACCCTGGAGCGGATTTTTATTGAAGAAAGGGTCTACAAAAAGATTGAAACCCAGCGCACCCAGGAAACGGTCTTGAAAGCTGTTAAGGAAGGGCTGGCTCCCTACGACAAGGAGATAGGCAGGCCTGTGACAGGAGAAGACATCGAGCGATTGCTGAAAATTCCAATCCGGCGTATTTCTCTTTACGATATAGAAAAAGCCAAGGCAGACCTCAAGCGCCTCGAACAGCGGCTTTCAGAAGTAGCCCATCACCTGGCTCATCTTGTGGAGTATGCGATCGATTTCCTTAAATCCATGATAAAACGCCTGGAGGCCGATTGGCCCCGGCGTACGAAGATAAGCAGTTTTTCCAAGGTGGAAGCCAAGGAGGCGGCCCGCAAAGACATAGCCCTGCGGTATGACGAGCAGTCCGGCTACCTGGGAATCGCGGTCTCCTCAGGCGAAAAGCTCCTGGAAGTCTCAGCCTTTGATAGGCTGGTGATAGTCAGGCGGGACGGCACTTATACAGTCGTGCCTGTGCCAGACAAGCTTTTTGTGGACCGGGGCCTGCAGTGGCTGACGATAGCCGAGAAAGAATCGGTGAACAGTTTTTTGCTTACCGTAGTCTATAGGGCGGCCAAGACATCGTACCCCTATATCAAGCGATGCAGGATAGAATCCTGGATACTGAACCGCGATTATTCCCTGATTCCAGAAGGAGCCGAGCTTCTGCTTTTCTCCACCGAAGCTGATTTCGAATTCAGCCTCAAGTACCTTGTGAAGGGCAGGATGCGAAAAGCCGATGAAAATTTTAAGGCAAAACAGTACCCAGAAAAAGGCCTAAAAGCGGGAGGAGTCCGTTTGGCGCCCCGAGAGGTCTTGAGCGCCGAGGTGGTTGGGGGAGGGCGGAGGATAATTGCAGAAGCCCTCACAACGGGCAATGGAGAAGGATCCGATCCTAAGGTTTCGAAAAAGAATCCTCGCACAGCGAAGCAAGGGGCAGTAAGGACTGAAAGGATACCTGTTCTGGACGAAGAGCCCGATAGTTTCACAAGCTTTGAACCAAGCCCAGTCTCTGGGCCAGCTGTAGAGTTGGAGCTTTTCGGGGAATTGGCGCCTGCAGACGGGAAAAATGGAACGGCTGAGTCCAAAGCAGAACCCGGAAAGAGTGTCCACGCAGCTCCTGTAGCTGCACCGCGAAAGAAGCCGAAATCCAAGGCAAAAAAGCCCGAAATTGAGGAAAATATTCAGCCAACCCTGGGGCGAGGTCTTTTTGCAAGATTGGCGGAAAAGAAAAATGCTCAAAGCTCCGGAGAAGAGGACCTCGGCAGTTCAGGCGCCGGAGTGGACAACGGCAAGGATGGAGACAAGGACTAGCAGTAGGACAGGGAGAGCTTGTAACCACAGGGTTTAAAGCCCTCCTATTGACAAATAAAAGTCCTTTGGGATACCTTTGTGCCGGCCTGACCAAGCTCAGGTTCATTCCCCTGTAGCTCAGCTGGCAGAGCAAGTGGCTGTTAACCACTGGGTCCGGTGTTCGAACCACCGCGGGGGAGCAAAATAGAGAGGTTACCCGAAAAGGTAACCTCTTTTCATTTCACGGCGACAAACCTTCAGTTCATCGATTCACTTTTATTGACTTGACATGTATAGAAAACTAGTAAAGTCTATACATGTTGAAAAAATGTGCATAGAGTATCATAAGTTCATATACATATAGGGATGAGGAGGTCATATGGATGCTTCTTTAACTCCTCTACCGCTTGCACAGGATGTGGAAACAAAGCGAATCCTGAAGAAAACTGCAATCGCCCATCGATATTTAGCCGAGTTGAAAGGTCGTTCTGCCATAATTCCCAATCAAAAGATCTTGATCAATACGCTCTCGCTTCAAGAGGCAAAAGACAGTTCAGCGATAGAAAATATCATAACGACCCACGACGAGCTCTATCGGGAGGGGCTTTTTTCGGAATTTTCTATGAACATCGCCGCCAAAGAAGTTCGGAATTACGCAAACGCCCTCAGTATCGGGTTTGAAGTGATCCTCAATCGTAAGCTTATAAGCATCAACGATATTATCCGCATTCAGGAGGAATTGGAGCGCAACCGAGCGGGATTTCGAAAGCTCCCTGGCACTGAACTCATAAACGAACAAACGGGGGAAGTTGTCTATACTCCACCTCAAGATTCGAACACGATTATATCGCTTATGTCCAATCTTGAGCGTTTTATCAATGATGATACGATGATGGACGTGGATCCTCTGGTTAAGATGGCCATAATTCATTATCAATTCGAGAGCATTCATCCATTTTATGATGGAAATGGAAGGACCGGGCGCATCATCAATGTGCTTTACCTCGTTTTGAAAGGACTGCTCGATATCCCCGTGTTGTACTTGAGTCGCCATTTTATCAAGACAAAGCTGGAGTACTATAAGCGGCTTCAGGAAGTTCGCGAGAACAATGCATGGGAGGAATGGATTGCCTATGTACTCGATGGAGTGGCAGCTACATCTCGCGAAACGATCGAATTGGTCAGCGAAATCTCGGAGGCAATTGAAACATATAGAACAAGAATTAAGGATGGCTACCGATTCTACAGTCAGGATTTGATCAATAATTTATTTTTTCATCCCTATACGAAGATCGAGTTTCTTGAACGCGATCTTTCGGTTTCGCGCTTGACGGCGACTAAATATCTGGAGGCGATAACCAGCGCCGGTTTGCTGCGCAAGGAAAAGTTGGGCAGGAGCAATTATTACATCAACACTGCCTTATACAATATCCTTATTAAGGACCATGGAGCGAGCACTTAGATTTGAGTCGAAATACCATCCTGCTTATCTTGTGTGCTTGCGCAAGAATATGAGAAAGGAGCTAATCGTGCCGCGTGTACATCGACGAGTTCTTCATCCTGCTATAGTCTTCATCATGCTGCTGACCCTTGCACCTTCAATTTTCGCCCAGCCACTATCGCCGGCCGATGTGAACCCGATAGACCGAGTACTGCTCTTTCCCTATTCCCAGGGTTTGGATATTGCCTCGGACATTACCCAGTACGCGGCTTTCGCCAGTCCGGCTGCCTTGCTCTTTGTCGTGCCTAAAACCGAGTATGTGGAAACAGCCCTCATGTACGCAGGCTCCAGCCTTCTGGCCTTCGGTGCGGGGAGCCTGATCAAGGCGCTAGTGCCTAGGGACAGGCCCTACATGTATTTCGACAGTCCTCCTACCCAGGCGGCGGCCGAGGGGGACGAGTCTTTTCCCTCCAGGCATTCCTGTATAGCCTTTTCGGCTGCAGGATTCACCTCGACCCTCTTTGCCCTGCGCTACCCCAATTCGCCCTACAGGGTGCCCGTAACGGTGGCCTCCTATGCGCTGGCCATAGCCACCGCTGCCCTAAGGGTGAGTTCGGGCAACCATTTTTTGAGCGACGTGGCAGCAGGAGCCCTTATCGGCACTGTTTCGGGAGTTGTGATTCCTCTGATTTTTGCCAGGGATAGGTAGGGAAGGGGACTTTCACGCTGACTAGCTTGGAAAGTTTGCGCTCGGGCTATTCCCGGCATGACATTTATTTATTATTGTTAGATGACGCAGAAAGCAGAGCCTGAAGGCTCTTTGGGAGGAGCTATGATCGAAAAGACCTACGCATTTACCAAGACCGACGCCCAGACTATGGAAAAAATCGTGGACGACGAGAGGGTCAATATCAACCACATCGTCGTGGAACCTGGAAAAGCAGTGGTGACCCACGTTTCCAATTCTTATGTGCACCAGATCGTGGTCCGGGGAACCTTAAGCCTCTCCTTGGAAGATGGAGCCTTCAACGATTATCCGGCCGGCACCATCATCGCTGTGCCATTCAACCAGAAAATGTCTATCCAGAATCACGGGAACCAGACGTTGGAGTTCTTTGTAGTAAAGGCTCCTAATCCCCGAGACATGCCGGCGGTCAAGAAGATAGGTTAAGAGAATAGCAATGGTTTCCCGGGTAAAAAACCTGGACAAAAAGGCAGCCGTTCTTCTCATAGTCCTCTTCGGAATTGTCAGCCTCTTCGCAGACATGAACTACGAGGGGGGCCGGAGCGTGGTCGGCCAGTACCTAAAGCTCCTGGGCACCAGCGCCTTCGCCCTGGGCCTGGCTGCCGGCCTGGGGGAGTTTATAGGCTACGCGCTCCGGCTTATATCGGGCAGCATAGCCGATCGGACGAGACGATACTGGCTTCTTATTATTCTGGGATACGCCGTCCAGCTTCTCTCCCTGCCCATGCTGGCCTTTGTCCGGGGATGGGAACTGGCCTTGGCATTTCTCTTCCTGGAGCGGGTGGGCAAGGCTATTAGAAAGCCAGCCCATGACGCAGTGATATCCTTCGCCTCCAAGCAGACAGGAAGCGGCTTCGGCTTCGGCCTCCATGAGGCCATGGACCAGATAGGGGCTTTTCTAGGTCCGGCGCTCTTCTCCCTTCTACTCTTCTCCGGCCCCGACGCGGCCAGTCTGGCCGAGTACAGAAAGGGTCTTCTGCTTCTCTTTATTCCCGCCGGCCTGGCCATTCTCTTTACCCTGGCTAATCGCTTTATCTTTCCCCATCCTGAAAAGTTCGAGCTTAAAAAGGAAGGTCTGGAAATCAAGGCCAAGGGCTATTCTAGGGCCTATTGGATTATTGTCCTCTCTGCGGGTCTTTTAGCCATGGGCATTACGGACTTTCCCCTCATAGGGCTCCATCTCAAGAACAGCGGGAGCTTCACGGAAGCGGCGATACCCCTCTTATACGCAGGCGCCATGGCTGTGGACGCAGCCGCCGCCATCGTGATGGGAAGGCTCTACGACAGGCTGGGGCTCAAGGTTCTGGCTGTCCTATTCTTCGTGGAACTTTTTACAGCGCCTCTGGTTTTCCTTGGTCCCTTCTGGGCTATTCTCATTGGCATGTCGCTTTGGGGCATCAGCGTGGGCACCCAGGAATCGATTCTAAAAGCTGCCATTGGAGACAGGGTGCCTGAGGACAGGAGGGCGAGGGCTTTCGGGCTCTTCAACACGGTTTTCGGGCTATTCTGGTTCGTGGGCAGCGCGATTATCGGCCTGCTCTACGATAAGTTTGGGGTACTCCCGATGGCTCTTTTCTCGGTAGTGGTTCAGGGAGCCGCGCTGGTTCTCTTCCTGAGGCTTTTAAGACCGGGCACGACCAGGTAGTGTCCTATCAACAGTTACGTTCTTAGGGCGCGCCTGAACTATGGCGCTCTATCAATTCAGGCGCCTAAATCTCAACGCGCGCGGCCACTCCTCTAGCGGGCGGCGTCCCGCTTCGTCGTCCTGCGCTCGGTGGAACCGAGGATAGTCTTGCGCAAGCGGACGGCATGGGGCGTCACTTCGACCATCTCCTCCTCCTGGAGGTACTGGATAGCTCGCTCCAAGGTCATGGGCTGGATGGGCGTGAGGGTGAGGGCCTCGTCCTTGAGGACGGAGCGCATGTTCGAGAGCTTCTTTTCCTTGGAGGGGTTCACCAGCAAGTCGGAATCGAGGTTGTGCACGCCGACGATCATGCCCTCGTAGACTGGGTCCCCAGGGACGACGAAGAGCTGCCCGCGGGGTTCGAGATGGTAAAGCCCGTAGGTTACGCCGTTCCCGCTCCTGTCGGAGACGAGGAAGCCGGTAAAGCGCTCGTTGAAGTCCCCTCGGTAGGGTTCGTAGCCCAGGAAATAGGTGTTCATGATGCCCGTGCCCTTCGTGTCCGTGAGGAAGGTGTCGCGGTAGCCGATGAGGGCGCGCGTAGGCACTGAGAATTCGAGGTGGACGCGGCCGCCGTCGTGGCAGGAATAGGAGAGCATCCGGCTCTTGCGCGCCAGGAGCTTGTCGGTGACGACGCTCGCGAAGGCTTCGGCGCAATCGACGGTGAGGTTCTCGATGGGCTCGAGCTTGGCGCCATCCTTGTGCTTGAAGATCACTTCAGGCCGGCTGACGCAGATTTCAAAGCCCTCGCGCCGGAGCATCTCGATCAGAATGACAAGCTGGAACTCGCCCCTGCCCCGCACGTTGTAGCCGCCCCCACCCGCCACTTCCTCAATCTGGATGGAGACGTTTTTGAGGGTTTCCTTGCGCAGGCGATCGAAGAGCTTGCCCGACTGGACGTTCTTCCCATCCATGCCCGACAGGGGCGATGTGTTCACGGAGAAGCGCATCGACACGGTGGGCTCGTCGATGGTGATGCGGGGCAGAGCCTTGGGCGCATCCCGCGTGCAGATGGTGTCGCCGATGTGTACGTTCTCGATGCCTGAGAGGACGATGATGTCGCCGGGTTCAGCGCTCTGGGCCTCAACGAGCTTGACCCCCGAATAGGTGTGGAGCTTGGAGATGTTGAGAATTTCACGGACATCGCCTTCCCCTATGCATACCAGGCCGTCCTTGGAATGGGCTCGGCCGTTCACCACTTTTCCGATGGCCTGGCGCCCGAAATAGTCGGAATAGGAGAGATCGGAGACGAGCATCTGGAAGGGCTCGCCTTGTGAATAGGCGGGCGGGTCGATGCTGGCGATGATGGCCTCGAAGAGGGGGCTTAAGGATTCACCCTCGCCCTCGAGCGATTTTTTCGCCATGCCTTGCTTGCCTATGGCGTAGATAAGGGGGAACTCGAGCTGCTCGTCATTGGCGCCGAGGTCGATGAAGAGGTCGTAGATCTCGCTTAGGACTTCAGCCGGTCTGGCATCGGGCC
The DNA here is from genome assembly GCA_964531105.1 of uncultured Treponema sp. GTDB lineage: Bacteria > Spirochaetota > Spirochaetia > Treponematales > Rectinemataceae > UBA2256. Next base: position 11,092 of record CAZHFN010000007.1, read on the forward strand.
TGTCGATCTTGTTGATGACGACGATGATGGAGAGGCCGCCGGCGAGGGCCTTGCTCAGGACAAAGCGCGTCTGGGGCAGGGGGCCTTCGGAGGCGTCAACGAGAAGGATGGCGCCGTCCACCATGGAGAGAGCCCTCTCGACCTCGCCGCCGAAGTCGGCGTGGCCTGGGGTATCCAGGATGTTGATCTTGACGCCCTGCCAGACGACAGAGCAGTTCTTGGCGGCGATGGTGATGCCGCGCTCGCGCTCGAGATCCATGGAATCCATGAGGCGCTCGGGGGCTTCCTGCCCCTCCCGGAATACGCCGGACTGCCTGAACATGGCGTCGACGAGGGTGGTTTTTCCATGGTCGACATGGGCTATTATGGCGATATTCCGAATCGCCGGGTTCGAGGAATCTTTACGGGCCAAAATTGGGGCTCCTGATTACTGGTTGCGGTGAGGATGTCTGCATAGTATAGATAATTGGCCTTTTGGTATAGAGCGGAGCACCGAGGGGTGAAACGTAACCTAATGCCCCGAAGCCGGCGTATAGGAGCTCCAGTATCGGCTTGCCAAAGAAAAGAATTAGAAGGGCTTGTAACTTATTCCTTTGTCAAAGACATCCAGGTTTTCTCTTTTTTTCCACCAGCGGGCGAGGGCGTAGGTGAGGGGGAAAACCGCCAGTTCGTAGACTGAGGCCAGAAGGCCCTCTGAGAGCACATTATGCCTGATGTCTGCCAAAGGCCAGGCGCCGGCGAAGGCGATGGTGGTAAAGATAGCCGTGTCTAGGAAATGGGCAGGGATGGATGAGGCCATGGCGCGCAGAAAAAACCCCTTGCCCTTTTGGGCTACCTTCATCTTGGAGAGAAGCAGGGAGTTGAGCCAGTCGCCGATCCAGTACGCCCCTAGGGAGCCCAGGACAATCCTCCAGGTGGTGGAAAAGAGGGTGGACATGGCCGCTTGAATCTCGGGGTCGATGCCGGGTAGGGCTGTGGCAAAAGCGAGCACCAGGCTCACCAGTGCTTGGGCGATGAAGTTGGCCCAGATGGCCTTCATTGAGAGCCTGTATCCGTATACTTCGGTCATGATGTCGGAAATGACATAGACCGCAGGATAGGTGAAAAAAGCAGCGGTGAGGAGGAAGGGTCCCACGCGGACAAGCTTGGTCACCGTTATGTTGGAGACAATGAGCAGGGCTCCGTAGACCACCGAGAGTAGTATGAATGCTGGAGTGGGCCTGTCGATTGCCGCCGGTTTGTTAGTGGAAGATGCGCTTTCGTCGCCTTGATCCTGCCGTAACTCACTAGGGGGAGTCGAATCAGCGAAGGCCATGGAAATTCCTCAGAATCACAATTCCTCCCTGCCCTGGCCTAAAGCCAGAAGCCTGGATTTTAGCGAGGAAGCCCTGCCCCTTTCTACTACGACATTGAGCAGGTCTCCCGGTTGAAGACCCAAGGCTTCGGCGGGGAAAAAAGAAGTCTCGCCTCTTTGTACCGATACCAAGAGGCAAGCCTCGGGGAGCTGGCGGATCAGGGCTCCGCAGGAGGCAAAAGGACAGCCTTCGTGGATGGGGATGTGTATATGAAGGGGTCTATGGTCGTCGGACTCGAGATTCTGGGGCGCCAGCTGCGTAAGAAGGGTATCGTAGATGGGTCGTGTACCTAAGATCTCGGCTGTGGCGGTAGCCGCGATGGCTACGAAGATAAAGGCAGGGAAGTGAGCCAGTGAGCCGGCCATTTCGGTGATGAGGACGGCGCCGGTAATGGGCGCCCGCACTACTGCGACAAAAAACCCCGCCATGCCCAGGAGAATGAAATTGGAAAGGTACTCCTGCACAGCCGCGGCATGAGGGAAAAATCCGTGGATGAGGGCTCCCACCAGGGCTCCGATGCTGAGCATGGGAAGAAAGATGCCACCCGGAGCTCCTGAGGCGTAGGAAAAGAGAGTGAAGACCAGTTTGCCAGCCAATAAGAGGGCGATGAGTGCGAGGCTAGAACGGCCTAAGGCCAGCTCTTCCACTAACTCTCCGCCACCGCCTGTGATGGGGGCGGCCACGAGGCTGATCCCGGCGGCGATGATGAAGGCAAGCAATATCCTTGTGACAGAAGCCGGGATCAGCCGAGCGTAGAGGCGCTGGAATCCCACTAACCCTAGATTGAAAAGGCTTCCCAGAATCCCTGCGGCGATTCCGATGCCCAAAACACCTATAAAATAGTGCCGCAAGGGAAGGGTGGCCGTTATCTCGAGCGGGAAGATGGCCGCATTGCCGGTGGCTACCCACATTATGGCATTGGCTGCGAAAGAGGCTAAAAGGGCGCTGGTGAGGAGTATGGGCGAAACGTTTCGGTGCAGTTCCTCTATGCAAAAAAGCACGCCAGCCAGGGGTGCGTTGAAGGCTGCGGAAATGCCCGCCGCCGCGCCGGCGGTGACCAGGAATCTGCGTAGCTCGCCCTTGCAGAATTTCTGGTCGATCGCGCTGCCCGCCAGGGCTCCTAACTGAATGGATGGGCCTTCCCGACCCAGGGAAAGTCCCGCACCCAAGGCTAGGACGCCTCCTGCGAACTTGGATGGCAGTTCCACCTTCCAGTCAAAATCGATACGACGCATGAGGTAGGCCTTTACCTGAGGTATGCCTGAGCCCTTGATCATAGGCGATCGTTGGACCAGAAGGCTCACTAGCCAGCCGGCCACCCCGGCTGCTGCAAGCCAGATTAGTATCTTAACCAAGGAGGGGGCGATAGCGGGCAGCATGGCGTGCCGCAGTCCCTCGAAGTATCCGATAATGCCCCGATAGGCCACTACGACTACACCGCTGGCCAGTCCTGTGAGCAGACTGAAGCAATAGATCTTCAGGGTATGCCTATCAAATCGCAGGGGGGGAATGAATCGATAGGGGCGAGTATTTTCGTGCTTCATTGGATCATAGTGAGGAACTCATCGACCAGCATCGGATCGAACTGAATCCCCTTCTGATCCCTAAGATAGCCCAAGGCCTTGTCCTTTGGCCAGGCCTTGCGGTAAGGACGGTCGCTCGTAAGTGCATCATAGACGTCGATAATGGAGAAAAGTCGGGCGGAAAGAGGGATTTCATCAGCCTTCCTGCCAAAAGGATAACCAGTTCCGTTATACCATTCATGATGGTAAAGGGGGATGTCCAGACTTTCTTTGAGGTGGGGTATTCGGCTAAGCACCTCTAAAGCCTTGGCAGGGTGTTCCCTCATGAGCTTCCACTCTTCTTCGGACAGGGGTCCGGGTTTCTTGAGAATGGAATCGGGAATTCCTATTTTACCGATGTCATGGAGAAGGGAACCCCGGCGAATCTGGGCTATCTGTGATTTCTCAAAATCCAGCCTAGAGGCGAGGGCGACTGCCAGCGCTGTTACCCTCAGAGAGTGCCCCTCAGTTTCCTCGTCCCGCAAGTCCATGGCAGCCGACCATCCCTCTATTGTTGCTTCATATGAAGATTCCAAATCGCTATATGCCTTTTGGAGATCTTCATAGAGCTCATTGTAATCCAGCGCAAGACCAGTCTGGTGGGCGATGGCATCGAAGAGGACAAACCACTCTGCTACAGGCTTGTATTCCTCTCTTTTAAACCAAACCTCCAGAATACCTTTTACCTGACCGGTTACGATGATGGGCGCGGCATGCTGGGAGAGGAATTTTTCCTTATTTATGAGAGCTCCAAGAAGGCTGTCAGGATTAATGTGGCGTAAATCATAATTGGAAACGATCCTGCCTTCTTCCGCGGCAGCGCCTATTGTTACGGCTTCAAAGGGGACGCTGAAACCGATTGTCTGATCGAACTCATACCCGTTCTTAGCCCTGCAGACAAGGACTTTGCCTTCCTTATCCACCAAAAAGAGCGCTACGGCATCGCAGTCAAGGATTTTTCGAATCTGTCCCAACAGTGGGCGCATCACTGATCCGAAGTCCATATAGGTATGGATAGTTCTGCTTATAAGCTTCAAGAAGGATATTCGGTTAATCTGGGATTTTATTTTTGCGTGGGTAACCCTTTCCTTTATGGCAGTCTCCACATGGGAAAAAAGAAGAAGCATAAGCCGCTTTTGATCGTAAACGCTGTCGATGGGGAAGGATAGCTGGAGTTTCCCCAAAACTTCTTCTTGAAGCACTATATCCCTGGAAGAGAGGCTGCGATGCCGGTCTTCCCCATACTGGCTTTTAGAGGAGCAGAACATCCTTTCCTGATGGCTTTCGCCGTCGGTATACAGCTGGATGCAGAGGTTCCAGTCCAAGGAAAGTTTGGGGGGCAGTTCCACATAGCTCTTACAAAGTTCATGAAGATCTTTGGTTTCCCTGCTCAGTTCGGACAGGGAGAGTTCCAGTTCCAGCTCTTTTTTCTCCAGTTCTTCGCTGGTGATATCCTTCCGGATAATGACATATTGGAGAAGTCCTTCATCCCCATTGCGGACTGGGCAAACCCTTCTTTCTTCCATGTAAAGGCTATTGTCTTTGCGATTTCCCAGACCCTTAACCTTACGTTCATTCGGATGAGTGTCCTGATGGAGGAGTGACTTCATCCACTGTGCTTCTGTCTTGTTCTCAAAAGAAAGGGCTGGATTTCCAAGCACTTCTTCGGGGCTTCGTCCTGTGAGCTGCTGATATGCCTCATTGATCCACTCAATATTGCCATGGCTATCCAATATCTGGATCGCCACCGGCGCTGCCTGAAGGGCCGCTGCTTGGAGCGCTATGAGCTCATTATGGATTTTTTCGCGCTTTTCCTGGCTGTACTGGAGGAGGGCATGCTGAATGGCCGTTGATAGGCGGTGGGGACTATCCTTGAGGATGTAGTCGTAAACACCCTCCTTAATAGCCCGTATGGCCGTCTCCTCTCCAATCTTTCCGGATACGAGGATAAAGGGCACATCCAGACCCGATTCTCTCACCATGGAAAAGACACCCAGACCGTCCAGATGGGGAAGCGACCAGTCGGAGAGTACAATGTCATAGGATGGTAAGGGAGATAGCTTGGATTTTAATTCTTCCCCATTGGAAGCGATATCAAACTTGGCCAAAGGAAAGTGGTTTGTAAGGTAATGGGTTATGAGGAATGCATCGTCGGGATTGTCCTCGACGATGAGAAAGCTCAATATCGCATTATTGATTTCAGTGGGGGGTGTCGGCACCGTATTCCTCAATGCCCTGAATGCCCTGAGGGCACTTGGTTGAGCAAGAGCCAATACATGCCCAGCTGCCGTATGGCTTCGTTGAATTTCTGGAACTCCACTGGCTTACGTACGAAACTGTTAGCCCCGCACCTGTAGCTGTCCAGGATATCTTCATCTTGATTAGATGTCGTGAGGACTACAACCGGCAGGTGCCGAGTTTGTGCATCGGCTCTGATTCGTTTGAGCACCTCGAAGCCCATGATCTTAGGAAGCTTCAAGTCGAGAAGCACTATTCGAGGGATGGATCCGGGGTTTCGGCCGGAGTATTTACCGTTTCTAAATAAATAATCCAGGGCCTCCTGGCCATCCCGTACGACATCTATGGCATTGTGGATATTGTTGTTCCTGAATGCTAAAAGAGTCAGTTCCTCGTCGTCAGGATTGTCTTCCACTAGGAGTATCGTCGAGTTATCTCCTTGAGAAATAGTCATTTAGAACCTCCGAGGGTAAAATAGAACCGGGCTCCTTTTCCAGGTTCTGATTCGGCCCACACCCTGCCTCCATGGCGGACCGCAATTCTTTTAACTATGCTAAGGCCAATGCCAGAACCCCCATACTCCAAATCACCATGGAGGCGCTGAAAGGGGGCGAAGAGCTTGTGGGCGTTGGCCATGTCGAATCCTATACCATTGTCCTGAATACAGTATATACGCTCCTCGACGGTGTCCATCGCATAGATTTTTATTGTGGTATTGTCTTTTCCGGAACTGAATTTAAATGCATTGGACAAGAGATTCCTGACTAGGATTTCCATCAATGCAGGATCTCCGTAGGCCGGAAGAGGTGCTTGAATCTCGATGCGCGCGGACGCGCTGGGGTAGGCATCCGAAAGCTCGGCGGCAATTGATTCGGCGATGGGCGCCAGGTCTAGTCTTGTGAATTGGACCTGCTGCCGCCCTACCCTAGAGAGGCGGAGCATATCGTCTATGAGGCCGCTCATCTTGGTTGCGTTATGGCGGATTCTGTCAAGATAATGGGAAGAAGTAGGCGGCAACAGGGGTCCCGACTCGTCGGCCAGTACACTTGAAAAGCCTTCGATAGCCCTTAAGGGGGCACGCAGATCGTGAGAGACCGAGTAGGAAAAAGCTTCCAGTTCCTTATTGGCATCTTCCAGTTCCGCAGTGCGCTGTAAAACCTTGGTTTCCAGGCTTTGGTTGAGGGCGAGCACTTCTTGCTCGGCTTTCACCCTGGCCGTTTCGTCGTGGATTATGGAGTACAGGACCTTTCTGCCCTGGAACTCCACCGGACCTGTGAATACTTCCACATTTTTTGTTTCACCCGAGGCTGTCCTGTGCTGGAAGTGGAATACATTGGCCTTTCTGGAGCGGGCTTTTTCCATCTCCTTCTCTAATACCTCGGGGCTGAGTGTATTCAAGTCCGGTACTGTCATGGAAAGCAGCGTGTCTCTGGACCAGCCATAGAAGGCTTCAGCGGCCGGATTGGCATCTATGATTTTGCTGGATTCGGGATCTACCAGCAGCATTGTCGTATGGTAATTGTTGAACAGCCTCCTGTAACGCTCTTCGGATGCTTCCAGCTTGCGCTGGTTTTCAGCCCTTTCTTCATTTTCCAGAAACAGGGCTGCGATAAGGGTGTAACCCAGGGGGAAAGCTATGAGAAAAGTAGGCGCGATTATAGGCAAGGTCGATGCCCATCGCCGATCGGGAAGCAAAAGCTGGGATAGAATGGCGGCCACATGGATGATAATGCCGATGAGCCAGAAACATGGTAGGGTGCAGCGGAAGTTGGGTCTGCTCTTTCTAAAATAGTACGCGGCGACACCTATGAGACCTGAGAGAAAAATAGTGAGGGAGCCTGCAAATTTCCCCTCTCCTCCGACTATGAGCATTCTAAAGAAAATAGAAATGGCAGTGGCGATAGAGGCGATCCACGGACCGCCAAAATTGCCTGCTATGCCGATGATAATACTTCTGGCGTCGTAGATGATTCCATCGGAAAAACGCAAGGGTGAGAGCATGGCCATGATGGCCGAAAATCCGAAGAAAAGGCCGTTGGCTATTCTGTACGGCCAGGGGCGAGTAGACAGTCTTCTCTGGGCATAATGGTGGAATACCGCGACAAATACCACCAAGGCGATATTTTGAAGCAGGGCGATCGCAATCACTTGAGACCCCCAGAATTAGAAAACCACACCACAAGGGATACTAGCATAAGAGAATACTAAATCAAGGTCTGCTCAGGGGGCTTTGAAAACCATTGAATCGGGTCTCTGGCAGAGAATTGACTGGAATCCCAGGCGGCTTAAAAATAATTCCAGGGACTCAGGTGGATAAAAGGCGAGATGGGTAAAATCCATCTTGTACCACCAGGAGGCAAATTCTTTTTCAGTGGAAGGGGGGAATCTTGTGCGCACCGCGAGAATCCCGCCCGGAACCAAGCGTTTAGAAAGAGTGATGAAGGTTTCTTTGGGATGGGAAAGATGCTCGGCCACCTCGTGGAGCAGTATGCAGGCGTAGCTCTTTTTTCTCCAGGTTCGGGAGGGGGCAAAGATAGGATCGTAGCTGTCGCAGACGTAACCCCGGTGGGACAGAAGGCTGGAAATAAGGGGAGGGCGTTGTGGTCCCGAACCGAAATCCAGAACGTGGCCGGAGACAGGAACAAAGGGTAGTATGCAGGTTTCGATGAACCGCTCCAGGAAGGCGGCATAGCCCGGTGAAGTTAGACTATTGTCGTGGAATAGATACCTCTCCCGGGCGGCTTTCCCACTTGGATAAAAGGTTGGATCGAGAAAAACGAGGCCGCAAGCTGGACAGCGCCAGTAAAATGGCGAATCCAAGGTGTCTGAGCTATGGAAGAGGATGGCTTTTTGCCCACAAAGCCTGCAAAAGCGCAACCCTGGACTCACAGGAATTACCGTTTGAAAATCCAGGCATCGGTGGAAAACTTTTCCCTGGCGAGAATTTCTGCCCTGGCTAATTCGGCTTCTGTGGGCTTTTGATGGATGAGATCCAAGTCCAATGCTTCGGTAAAACCCCGGATCATGGCCTTGGAGCTCTCTGCAAAGCCAACTTCTCTTCCCAGAGCATGCAGAAGGGAGCTTACTCTCTGTTTGACATCGGCGATGAGCTTTCCTGCTGACTTTTCCTTGGGAACCAGGAGGAGGGAGAACATCTCTTCCACATTCACGTCCAGAAGTATTGTCCCGTGCTGGAGTATGCAGGAATGCTTGCGGGTCTGTGCGTTGCCCGATATTTTCCTTCCCTGCCATAGAATATCGTTGATGGGTGCGAATTCGGTCCTAAGACCCAGAAACGAAAAACCCTGTACCAAGGCAGAGCAGATTATTTCATAGGACTCCAGTATGGAAGCCCTGGCCAAGGGGTGATTTTCGGGCAAGGCGAATGAATAGGTTACTTCCTTGTCGTGGAATACGGCTCCGCCCCCCGTAATCCTGCGGACAATATCTACCCCCTTCTGCCTGCACGCATCCAGGTCCAGTTCCTGCGACGCTCCCTGGAAATACCCCAGTGATATGGCCCTGGGATTCCATCCGTACATGCGAAGGGTAGGCAGAGATTCAGTCCTGGATACGGATTCCAGGATAGCCTCGTCCAAACCCATGTTGAAATAGGCATCCGCAAATCCTGTTTCCAGCAGGCGCACTTTATGAGACATCTATGCAACTCCTCAGTACAGTTTCAAGGCCTTCGCCGCTTATGCCTGCCAGCCTGAGGCCCATTTTTTCCGCTCGCGAGTCGAAAAGCGCGGCAAAACCTTCGAGGGGAATATCCCGCAGGGAGGCCTCCAGGATATCGAAGGTTTCTTCGGGTACGGCAAAAAAATCACCCTTGATGCTGAGATTCCGTATGGTAGGAGAGGAACCTTCTGCGTGATCTATCTCGGTTTCGATACGAAGGAGTTTGCAGCCTTCAGGCTTGCCCTGGCAGCAAAGTGTCATAGCGCGGGCCTCTCGGGAGCTTTTTCACTTCTGACGTTTCCCGACTTCCACGCTTCCATGGCATGGTAGCTGGTGCGGGCGAAGGGAGAAGCCACTACAGTGCTGAATCCCACCGCCTGAGCTTCTTCTGCATACAGGGCGAAGGTATCGGGGTGGATGTACTCCGCCACCGGTATTTCCCTGGCCGTGGGCTGCAGATACTGGCCCAAGACGAGGATGTCCACTCCAACACGGCGCAATGCGGCAAAGGTCTCCAGCAATTCATCCATAGTTTCTCCGAGCCCTAGAAGAAGTGAGGATTTTGTGAGTCCTATTCCACCTTCCTTGGCCTGCCGCAGGGTTTTTAGGCTTTTTTCAAAGCTTGCCCGGGCATCGCGCACGCCCTGGAGACGGGCTACAGTCTCAACATTGTGGGCTAGGACATCGGGTTTGGCCGCGGCGACAATCTCCATTTCCCCATCGATAAAATCAGGGGTGAGAACTTCAATTTTCACTTCCGGAGATGCGCTTCTAATGGCCCGTATACAGGCGGCAAAATGCAAAGCACCCTTGTCCTCCAGATCATCCCTGTCCACCGATGTAATGACAGCGTAGGTCAAACCCATTTCTTTAATAGCCTTGGCCAAGGCCTGGGGTTCATCCGAGCGTAGGGGGCGTCCCTTGGAAGCCGCCTCAACTGCACAAAATCGGCAGCCCCTGGTGCAGATATCGCCCATGATCATGAATGTGGCTGTGCCGCAGCCCCAGCATTCACCCTTATTGGGACAGCGAGCTTCGTCGCAGACCGTGTGCAGTCCGTGCCTGGAAAGGATTTCGTCCACCTTTTCCCATTGGCGGCCAGCAGGCAGCCGTACCCTTATCCATTCGGGCTTCCTGATGCTAGTTTTAGAATCCATGTGGGGGAGTATAGAAAGGGCTGAGGGAAATGAAAAGGGCTCCTCGAAAATGCCTCAGCACCGATATGAAAAAAGGCCCTCCCGAAGGAGAGCCTTTTGCCTGATAGCGAGGGAGGGGATTGAACCCACGACCCAGCGGATATGAGCCGCTTGCTCTGCCAACTGAGCTACCTCGCCAAGGACGTGAGATTTATACCTGTTGGGTATTGTCTTAGTCAAGGCCTTGGCTGGTTTTCGTTAGGCCTGCCCCGGCCGTTGAGCAGAGTCCGAATACCTCGACTTTACACCCGACTCTCTCGCCGGTATACTCGGCCTGAACCTGAGCCGGTGACGAATGGAGAAAAAATGTCATCTACGGATTGGCGAGAAAAAAAGCGGGAAGAGGTGTTCGAAAGCACAGTCAAGGGGCTGGAGAACAGGCGCAGGGTGGACAGCGAATTCTCTCTGTCGGATGTTAAGTCTGCGCTCAACCATCTCTATATTCTCGAAGGCAACGATTGGTTGGGCAGGGGAGAGTTGGGGGATATTGTTTCTTCGGCCACCATAGCCGCATACGAACATTTTCAGAATGAGTGGGAAAGGGCCCTTGCCAATTCCTCTGAAGAAAAATCCAAAACCGGCAGCGAGGGGGTATTATGAGCGTGGAAATAAAGGAAGTGACCACAAAGGCCGAATTGAGAAAATTTGTGAGTTTCCCCGAGACCCTCTATGGCGACGAACCCAATTGGGTTCCCTCATTTCTCTTCGATGACATGAACACCCTTAACCCCAAGAAGAATCCCGCCTTCGAATTCTGCGACGCCAAGTGCTGGACAGCCTGGAAAGAAGGGAAGATGGTGGGGCGGATCACGGGCATAATCCACCACCGTTTTGTGGAAAAATGGGGAAAGAAGCTGGCTCGCTTTGGCTGGATCGACTTTATTGAAGATTTTGAAGTGGCGTCGGCCCTAGTGGGCACCGTGGAGGAATGGGCCAAGTCCAAGGGTATGGAGGGCGTCCACGGTCCCTGGGGTTTTACCGATCTGGACAGGGAAGGGATGCTGGTGGAGGGCTTTGGAGAGAAGGGCACCTTCGCAACCATTTACAATTACCCCTATTATCCCGCCTTCATGGAAAGACTGGGCTACGGCAAAGAGGTGGACTGGTTGGAGTTCAGGGTGAGCACACCCGACTCGATACCGGAAAAAGTGCTGAGAGTAAACGAACTTATCTCCAAGCGTTCGGGGATTTCCATCTACGAATGGAAAACCAAGAAAGAATTGATCAGCAAGTTCGGACCCCAGGTGTTCGAACTCCTGGATGAAGCCTATGCAGGGCTCTATGGCACGACACCCTTGAGCCCCCGACAAGTTCAGGCTTATATCGATCAATATCTCAATTTTGTGGATCCCCGGTTTACAAAAATAATGGTGGACTCAGAAGGCAGGCTCGCGGGCTTTGCTATAACCATACCCTCCCTCTCGGATGCTCTCTACAAATCCAAGGGAAGGCTCCTTCCCCTGGGATGGGCCAGGCTTTTATTAGCCCTGCGCAAACCCACGCTGATCGATATGATGCTCGTGGCGGTGCGCAAGGAATATCAGGCCAGGGGAGCGGTAGCCCTTCTGATGACAGCACTCAACTACAGCGCCATCGAGAACGGCATCAAGGAATCGGAGACCAATCCGGAACTGGAGACCAATCTTGCGGTGCAGGGCATGTGGAAGGACTATCCCAAGCGCCAGCACAAGCGCAGAAGGATTTATCTCAAGAAATTCTAGCCTATTTCCGGTTCTCTCAGGTAGAGAGGGGATTCATCCTCGGCAGCGGGTCCTGTGGTGGCCAGTCGTTCTTGGGCCAGGAGGGCCATGGCGGCCAGAAGCCGAGCTGCACTTAAGGCCTCTACCCTGAATCCAGGCCTTTCCAGTGAATAGTCGGTGAAGAGTTCCGCAGCCTGACCTAAAAAACTCACTTCCTCATCGGCGTCCACCAGGCGTAATAGCTCCTCAATGGAAATATCCAGGTACTCTGTATCTCTATGCCCCGATCGGTATACCGCGGCGTAAAGTCGTTTTTTCCTGGCATCCAACACGGGAACAACCGTGGAACTTCGCTGGGGAGAAGAGTCCGTGTATGGTGCAAGATCTCCAGAAAGGCTTTTCGCCAGGCAGTCCAGAGTAGGCAGAGGAACCCAGGGCTTGCCCAGGGCTAGGGAGAGGCCTTTGGCTGTAGCTATGCCTATTCTTAAGCCCGTAAATGAGCCGGGCCCTTGGGTGCAGGCGATAAAGTCGATATCCGTCATCGATACCGAGGCCTGGGATAGAATATGTTCCAGGGCGGGCAGCAGAAGTTCGGCGTGCCGGGAGCCTTCCCGATCCTGGCCGAAGAGCATTCCATCCCTTCTGGCCAGACCGGCATAAAGCCGGTCGGTTGAGCAGTCGAAGAGGAGGATATTCATAGTGGCAAGGCCTCCAGCCAGTCCCCGGACAGGTGGAATTTTCGAGCGCCGTCGGGCAAGTACTCTATCTCTATGATCGCGGTGGTTTCGTCCACAAGGCCGGGCAATTTCTCACTCCATTCAATCAGGCAGAGGGAGTCTGGGGCACCTAGGAGTTCCAGTCCTCCAATCTCTTCAAAATCGGCCTCGCTCCTTAACCTATATACGTCTATGTGCCTAAGAAGCAATCTGCCTGAATACTCCGAGATTATTGTAAACGTTGGGGAGTTGACTTCCTCTTTTATGCCCAGTCCCTGGGCTATGCCTTTACTAAGGGTGGTCTTGCCCACTCCTAGGCCGCCTCTGAAGGCTATTACCGAGCCTCCGGGAGCATGCGATCCTATGAGCCGGCCTAAGGCTAGCGTGTTGTCCCTGTCGCGGGAGATATAGGTCTTCACTCTTTTCCTTGGTGGGCCTCTGTCTTGAGTGCTCGCCGGCCCCTTTCAGGGCGAGTATAGCCTTCCAGGGACAAAAAATGCCAGCACCCCTTTGCAAAAGGCGCTTATTGCACAGCGGGAGGGCTCATCATATACTGGATTTGCAGAATGCTTGGCAGAATGCCTGGCAGGACGTTTGGCAGGATACTTAAGAAAAAGTCTGGAATGCCCGGAGGGATTCGGATGACAGAAAGTGGTTTGAAGTTCAAGGCTTCGGACGGGAAGCTCATTGCATATTCCCGCACATTGCCCGCTACGGCGGCAAAGGCAGTAGTGGTGATAGGCCATGGCATGAACGATCATGGCGGAAGGTTTATAAAGCTGGCCGAAGCCCTGGCCGAAGTGGGCGCCGCCGTGTACCTGCCGGATTTGCGCGGTCATGGCGATACGGACACTGGACCTAATAAAGGCTATTTGGCCGACAGCGATGGTTTCAGGCGAGTGCTGGACGACTTGGTGGAGTTAGGTGATTTTGCCGCCAAGGAACAGGGCGGGCTGCCGCTTTTTTATTTTGGCCATTCTTTCGGTGCCCTTTTGGGCATGGGGCTCTGCAGCATTTTCGGCAAGTATCTGGAAGGAGTGGTACTTTCGGCTCCACCGGAAAAACCTTCTGCCCTCCTTAGCGCTGCCGGGAAGCTGGTGGTGGGTTTGGGGAAGAGCATGAAGGGAGCTCATGCTCCTGCCGTGCTGCCCAGGCAGATGACCTTCGGGACATATAACAAGACGGTAAAAGGCGCCAGGACAGGGTCGGATTGGATCAGCAGGGATCCCGAGGCCGTGGACGCCTATCTGGCCGATCCCAAGTGCAACTTTGTGTGCAGCTACGGGTTCTATGCCGATCTCATGAAGGGATTGGATATTGTGTACGCTCCCGGTTTCCTAGAAAGCGTACCTGGCAATCTACCCATCTATCTATTCTGTGGTTCCGAAGATCCTGTAATTGGAAAAAGGCTTGGGTACGAACGGCTTATCCAAGCCTTCAAGGGACTGGGTCTCGTAGACTTTGAGCACCGCTGTTATGAGGGTGGCAGGCATGAAAGCATAAACGAACTCAACGGAGATGAGGTGATTTCCGATATTGCCGGATGGTTTTCTCGGCATATTGCATAATACCAAGGGATGATTGCATAATCGTCCAACGAGTGAGGCTTCTTAAGTGTTCATCCGGTATTCTCGCGACAAAAAAGGTAAGTTGGTCGAAAAAGCCCTAGTCTACACTTCTGCGGAACACGGAATCCAAAAATCCATGATCGATCCGGACGCGCTCCGGATAGTAGAGCGACTCAAATCCGAGGGATTCCAGGCCTACATAGTCGGAGGTGCGGTGAGGGATCTTGTGCAGGGCAAGAAACCCAAGGACTTCGATCTTGTAACCGACGCAATCCCGGCAAAAATCAGGAAGCTTTTCAGAAATGCCCGCATAATAGGGAAACGTTTCAGACTGGTTCATATACTGGCGGGGGGTCAGATATTTGAGGTGAGCACCTTCCGTTCCAACAAGAACGGCTCGGTGGGCAATGAGTTCGGCAACATAGATGAGGATGCCCTGCGCAGGGATTTTACCTTCAACGCTCTCTACCTGGATCCCACAGACTTGAGTCTGGTGGATTTTGTTGGAGGGTACAAGGATCTTAGAGCTGGGAAGGTCAAGCCGGTTATTCCCCTGGGCCTTATATTCAAGGAAGATCCTGTCAGGATAATCCGCTGCATCAAGTATGGCGTGGCCGGGGGCTTTGCGATTCCCTTCAGTCTCAAACGGGCCATTAAAAAGGACTCCCGGCTTTTAGCCGGCGTAAGTCCTTCCCGCATGACCGAGGAATTCTTCAAGATACTTGCCTGCGGCAAGGCTGAGTCGGTTGTCAGGGCCTTGGTGGAATTCAGGATTCTCCACTATTTTGTGCCCCAGGTCTGGGAACGAATGAGGGAGGAGATACCCTATGCCAACAGCCTTTTTGCAGATTTAAAAACCCTGGATGGTCTGGGGCTGGATCCTCCAGGCTTCGAGCAGGACGAACCTGACGACGTCCTCGTTCCGGGCAAATCCAAAAATCTTTCCGTAATCCTTTCCCATTTCCTCAAATCCTTTCTCATTCCCGAGCTAGGCGGCATGGAGGAATCAGGCGAGAAATTCCGCCAGGCTCTTCTGGCGGCCAGAGCCTTCATACAGCCCCTGAATCCGCCCAGGGTGGACCTCGAGGCCGCAGTGCTCATGCTCTACCGCAGTTCTGGTATATCTTCTGTTCAAAAACCTAAAAAACCCAGGCGAAGACGCCGAACCACGGGCAAAAGGGCATCGGCGGAACACCCCGTCCCTTCTGAAAATCAGGGTAGCCCTGGTGAATCAGAGGGTACGGAACCCTTTGTAGAAGGATCCTGAGCCTTTAGGGGCTCCTATCCCGTACTTGACATTCCAGGCCAGGTTTTTCACTATAGGTCCGTGAGTCCGGAAAAGCTCTCGCTGCTTGCTGACCAGGAGCTTCTGCTTCTGGCGGAGCGCATAGGCATCTACATCCCCGAGGGCTTGGATCGCCCATTCATCATTGAGGAAATAGTGTCCGCCCTGGAGGATGACGACAGGGAGAGGGTTTTCAGCCACGACGGCACAGGCCACGTGGAGGAGAAAAAGCTATCCGGCGGTGTATTCAGCCCCTATTCGAGCCCTATTTCAGCCTGCGTTCCTGACCGCTACAACGAAACCATGATACGAGCTTTGCCCAGGGATCCTTCCTGGATTTATGCCTATTGGGACATTTCCGATCAGCGCAGGACCGGACTGAGCGAAGAAGAAGGGACGGAGAGTCTTTTTTTACGGGTTGTGGAGAGAGAATCGGAACAAGACCATAAAAAGGGCTTCTTCGATATCCACATCACCCTGGATGATTGGAAATGGTATATAAATATTCCCAGGCCTGGGCACTCCTACAGGGTGGACCTATGCCTGCGAAAGGCTGATAGAATAAAAGTTCTGGCCCGCTCCAACGAGGTGAGGATGCCTCTGCATTACCTCGATGGGCTTGCCACGATACCGCAGATGACAAAAAGCCTTCTGATTCTCTCCGACATGGAGGGACTACATTTAACCGAGACAAGCCTGGATAATCCCAGCAGAATTCTCGGAGCCGATGAGGAATAAGTGCGCGTGATGAACAAGCCCTCCATCGCCTTAGTGCTCAACGCCCACTTGCCCTTTGTGCGCAAGCCTGAGTACGAAGCATTTTTCGAAGAGCGATGGCTTTTCGAAGCGATTTCTGAAACCTATCTTCCTCTTTTACGGCTATTCAGAAAGCTGGACGCCGACTCTATCCCCTTCAAGCTTAGCCTATCCATGTCGCCCACACTTCTGGCCATGCTCTCGGACAAGCTGCTCTGCGAGCGTTACGTCCGCTACTTGGATACCCAATTGGATCTGGCTGCATTGGAAAAGAAGCGGCTCAACGGTGACGGGGTTTTTTATCCTTTAACCCAACTGTATGAAGATTTATACAAGAGAAACAAGGAAGATTTTGAGCAGCTTTATTTTAGAAATATTCTCATGGGCTTCGACTACTACTACAAGCGGGGAAAGATAGATCTTCTCACCAGCGCGGCTACCCATGCCTTCCTGCCGCTTTATCAGGACGCACCACAGGCTATTCTCGCCCAGATAGAAACAGCCATAGTCGCTCACCGCACAGCCTTCGGAAAGGTGCCACAGGGCTTCTGGCTGCCCCAGTTCGGCTGGTATCCGGGCTTGGGAGAAATGCTCAAGAATTACAACATTCGTTATAGCATAGTCACCACTAGGGGAGCTCTCCTGGGCAAGCCAGTGCCTCCCTACGGGTCCTATTCTCCTCTCCGCAGCCCCTCGGGATTGAACCTTTTTGTGAGGGATGCGGGAGCTACCAAGGCTGTCTGGTCTGAGACCGAAGGCTATCCCGCCGATCCGGTGTACAGGGATTTTTACAGGGATATCGGCTACGATCTGGATCCGGGCTATGTGGCTCCTTATCTTGGACAAGGGGTTGAACGGGGTTTTACAGGCTTCAAGTACTGGGCTATAACAGGCCGCACGGACAGAAAACGGCCGTATGAGCCATTGGCTGCGTCTGCCAGGGTTGTAGAACATGCCCACGCCTTCCTTTCTGATCGCAGGGCATCCGCCAGGGCTGCCGAGCGCTGGATGCATGATAAAAAACCACTCATCGTGTGCCCCTACGATGCAGAACTATTCGGTCATTGGTGGTTCGAAGGCCCTCTCTTCCTGGAAGCCCTCTTTAGAGCCGCGCACAGGAAAAAAGAATCCGAAGAGCTTCAGTTCGTCACTTTGAGCGAATATGAGAGGGGCTTGGAGGACTTGCCTGTTTCGGAACCCGAATTCTCCTCATGGGGAGAGGGGGGCTATGCGGAAGTCTGGCTGGACGGTTCCAACGACTGGGTGCATAGGCACAGCCGCCAGACCATAGAGCGCATGACCGAACTCGCCGAGCGCTTTCCCGATGAATCGGGCTTGAGGGAGAGGATTCTCAATCAGGGCGCCAGGGAAGCACTCCTTACCATGTCCTCCGACTGGCCGCTCCTGCTCCGGTCGGGGCAGTCTGGTGACTTTGCCCGGCGGCAGATAGAGGAATCGGTGGGCAACTTCACCAAGATTTTCGAAATGCTCTGTGCCAATACCGTGGACACGGAATGGCTCACCAGCCTTGAGCGAAAGAACAACCTTTTTCCGGAAATCAACTACAGAGTGTTCGCCAGAAAGCGCTGAGGCCGGTTGAATTTCTACAGTACACTGCAGATGATTGTCCCCGACTTTGAGCGGGAGATACAGAATTATTTCTGATCGAATTACCAACGAGGAGCAGCGGATGAACGTAGTGATAATAGGGGCTCAGTGGGGCGACGAAGGTAAGGGGAAAATCGTCGACTATCTCGCCCACGAGGCGGGAATTGTCGTGCGCTTTTCCGGCGGAGCCAATGCGGGACATACCATTGTTCTTTCGGGTACCAAGTACGCCCTCCATCTCGTACCTTCGGGCATTCTCTACTCCGACAAGACAGTCATCCTTGGTAGCGGCATGGTGGTGGACCCCGAAGCTCTCTTCTCGGAACTCCAGGCTTTGGAGGAGAAGGGCATAGATTGGGAGGGAAGGGTCCTTATCTCCGATAGGGCTCATCTGGTTCTGCCCAGCTACAAGATTCTGGACAAGGAGATTGATGCCAAGCGGAAAAAACCCATAGGCACTACTGGCAGAGGAATAGGCATAGCCTATTCTCTCAAGGCTTCGCGGGATGGAATCCGTCTGGCTGATATAGATGATCCCGAAAGGCTCCAGAACCTTTCCGCCGAGGACAAGGCGTTTCTGGATACCTGGAGGGAGAGGCTCCTGCCCATGGCTGTGGACGCCAGTTCCTACCTTTACAGGCACAAGAACGTCTGGACTCTTTTCGAAGGAGCCCAAGGTGCGCTGCTGGATATAGATACGGGCAGCTATCCCTTCGTCTCGTCGGGCATGTCCTGCGCGGCGGGGGCGGCGGCCCAGGGCGGCATAGGATTGAAAAAGGTGGACAGGATTTTAGGCGTTTTCAAAGCCTATACCACGAGGGTGGGCAATGGCCCGTTCCCCACCGAGTTCGCCGACGACTCCCCGGGGTCGCTCTCCAACTTTATCCGCACCACGGGCAACGAGTACGGAGTTACCACGGGCCGCCCCCGCCACTGCGGCTATTTGGATCTGGTAGCCCTCCGCTACGCTTGCATTGTCAATTCAATAGACCGCCTGGTGCTCACTCACATCGATGTCTACGACAGCCTGCCAGAGTTTGAGGCCTGTGTGGCCTACAAGATCGATGGCAAGGTGGTGGAGGATTTCCCTGCCTCGGTGCGAAAAATGGAGTCAGCCGTACCTGTGCTCAAGAAGTTCCCTGGGTGGAATACCCGCATAGACGCCGTCCGTTCTTGGGAGGAGCTTCCCTTAAGGGCCAGGGAGTATGTGGAATTTATCGAAGAATTCACCGAAACGCCGGTATCCATCATTTCGGTGGGTTCCGACAGGCAGCAAACCATAGTGAGGGAGAGTCCGTGGACAAGATCCTGATCCTCGATTACGGCAGCCAGTATACACAGCTCATCGGCCGTAGGGTGAGGGAGTTGGGGGTATTCTCCGAGATTGTTTCCGGAGAATCTCCCTTAAATCCTGGAGTCCTGACCGACACCGTGGGCATCATTCTGTCGGGCTCCCCCTACAGCGCCTACGACCAAGAGGCTCCTCTGCCCGATCCTACGGTATACACCGCAGGCCTGCCCATCCTGGGTATCTGCTACGGGATACAGCGTATGACCCTGGATTCAGGTGGCCAGGTACAGCGACTGCCCGAGCGAGAATACGGTGCCAAACCGGTGAGGCTTGGCGAAAAGGGGCTTGGCGACCCATTGTTCGCCGGAGTGGGCGCCCATTTTTTAAGCTGGATGAGCCATGGAGACTCTATTTCCAGACCGGGCCAGGGCTGGGCTGTCATCGCCGAGTCGGAAGGAGAAATTCCCGCAGCCCTGGCCCACGAAAGCGGCCTGCGCTGGGGGGTTCAGTTTCATCCCGAGGTGAGCCACTGCGAGTTTGGCATGACGATTTTGGGCAATTTTGTCAGGGGCATCTGTAAGGCCGGCCAGGGCTGGACCATGGAAGCCTACCTCGAACAGGAAGCCAAGATTATCCGTACGCGGGTGGGCGAGGAGCCTGCCCTCCTTCTGATATCCGGAGGCGTGGATTCCACCGTGGCCGGAGCCTTCCTGCTCAAGATTCTCAAGCCCGAGCAGGTCCACCTGCTCTACATAGACACTGGACTCATGAGAAAGGCTGAGAGCGAGGAAGTGATGGGCAACCTCTCTTCCCTCGGAGCCCGTCACCTGCACAGGGTGGATGCTGAATCGGAATTTCTGTCGGCCCTGGCAGGCCAGGACGATCCTGAAAAAAAGCGAAAAATCATCGGGGATCTGTTCATCACCATACAGGAGCGGGAGGTGGCCAGGCTGGGCATCCCCGAAGCTTTCCTTGTCCAGGGCACTCTCTATACCGATCTTATCGAATCGGGCAAGGGCGTTGGAAAGAAAGCACAGGTGATAAAAAGCCACCACAACGTGCGCAGCCCCTTGGTGGAGAAAAAGAGGGCCGAGGGAAGAGTCATAGAACCTCTGGACAGGCTCTATAAGGACGAGGTAAGGGCCTTGGGCAGGCTACTGGGACTTCCCCATGCCGTCGTGGGCAGGCACCCTTTTCCCGGACCGGGTCTGGGCGTACGCATCCTGGGTGAGGTTACCAAGGATAAATGCGATATTTTGAGGGAAGCCGACGCCATCTATATAGCCGAACTGCGGGCTAGGGGTCTTTATGACAAGATTTGGCAAGCCTTTTGCGTGCTTCTGCCCCTTCGCTCAGTGGGCGTGGCGGGGGACGAAAGAAAGTATGGCTATGTGGTTGCCCTCAGAGCGGTGATGAGCACCGACGGCATGACCGCCGATGTCTATCCCTTCGATCCCCAGGACATAATCGCCATATCCTCGGCTATCACCAACAGGGTGCCTGCCGTGGGACGGGTGGTCTACGATATTTCATCCAAGCCCCCGGCCACGATCGAGTGGGAATGATTTCTCCCTGAGCGCTTATATAGTTCGCCCTGCAGCGCCTCAGCTCTCTTCCGGATAGCGGTACAGGCTTCCATCGGGCGATCGCAGCAGCCAGAATTCGCCCTCCTCGTTGTTCTCTTTTCCAGCCAGACTTTCCGGAAGATAGAGCTTTCCGCCTCCGCCGGGGGCGTCCACTGCAAAGCGGGGCAGTTCCAGGCCCGAGAGCCGCTTCCGGAGCTCTTCATATATGCCAAGCCCCTTGGACAGGGCTACCCTAAAATGGGCGCTGCCCCTGGCCAGGTCGCCCTGGAATAAATAGTAGGGGTCTGCACCAAGCCGGGCTAGGTCGGAGAAAAGGGCTTCCAGGGCGTCGGCGGAATCGTTTATCCCCTTCAAGAGGACGGTCTGGCTTCTCACCTGAATGCCTTTGGAGAGAATAGCTTCTATGGCAGCTTTGCAAGCCTCGGATAATTCATTGCGATGGTTGACCTGGATCACCACTTTGAGGGGTTTATACCTGGCAAGCATGGAAAGGAGTTCCGAATCCACCCTAGATGGCAGGCTCACCGGAGCCCGCGTGCATAGCCTTATGAGTATACCCGGTCTTCCCTCCCTAAGAGCTTGGAAAAGTCCTTGCAGGGCTGCATTGGAAGCGCTCAAGGGATCGCCACCCGAAACCAGGACCTCCCGTACCTCATCATGGATCGCTAGGTAATCTCTGATCTTTAGAATATTTTCTTTCCCAATAAAGTTGCGTTCCGATGGAATGAGATTGCGGCGAAAGCAATGCCTGCAGAAAAGCGGACATTCGCCAGTAGCCCGTATTAGAATCCGGGAAGGGTATTGGTGAACCAGGCGTGGCAGGGGAGAGTAGCGCTTTTCGCTAAGAGGGTCATCGGTTTCTACAGATAATGAGGCGAACTCCGCTTCCGATGGCAGGGCTTGGGCGAGAATTGGATCCAGGGGACGGCCTTCCTCGTCTTTCCTGCAGTTTCGGTAATCCTCCGATGCCAGGTTGAGCCAATACTCCGGGACGGCAAAGGGTAACAGTCCTTTTTCCTTCAGGGTTTCTAGCACTGCGGCATCGGCGCTGTCAGGCAGGCTGCGTATCCTTTGGGCCATTTCAACCCGCCAGTCATGATTCATGGAGGCTACGCTAACTCTTTTAGCCCTTCCTGTTCAACACCCGGGAGTTGTATGCTGTCTTCCATGGGGACGGGTAGCGATATTCCGCCCCAATTGGGGGAGATCGCAGGTATGCCACAGTACAAAAACCTGGTATTCAAGGGCGGCGGTGTAAGAGGCGCGGCATACTTGGGCGCCATCAAGTATCTTTATGAAAACGGTCTCATGCGGCCTGTGCAGCGGGTGGCGGGCACTTCGGCAGGGGCGATAACTGCGGCTATCCTTTCCCTCAACTTTGAAAGCTACGCCGAACTCAAGAACGTGGGCGAAAGCCTGGAATATCGCAAGGTGCCCGCCGAAGGCGATTTGAAGGATGAGGACAAGGGGTTTTTCGGGAATAGTCTTATCGGCCAAGGTCTCCAATCCCATGGACTCTTCAAAAATCTCCAATGCTCCGTCCGACTTGTGCAAGAAAAGGGTTGGTATTCCAGCGATTACCTCTACCAGTGGCTGAGAACAGCCATAGCCAGGCGCTTTTCCCAAGCTAAGGAATTTTACACCTTCAGGGATTTCAGAACGCCGAGCCTGCATAAGGACGGTAAAGCCTTTCTGGATCTCTATATCACCGGAACCGATATTTCCAATAGAAGAAGCAGGGTGTTTTCGTTCGAAACCACCCCCGATATGGAAGTGGCGCTTGCGGTGCGGATATCCATGTCCATTCCCCTCTTTTTCGAGGCCATCAGCTTCCAGTATCCCGGCACGGAAGATAGTCAAGTCTTCGCCGATGGCGGACTCTTGTGGAATTATCCCATAGAGCTCTTCGACGATTCCCGTTTTGGTAGGAGAAAGTCGGGGGAAGAGAATCCGGAAACCCTGGGATTTTTCCTCTACAGCTCGAAGCAGGCGCAGAAGTATAAGGAAGTAAGGGGTCTAGTGGATTATGTTGGAGCTCTGTTCGAAACCCTGACCATGGTACAGGACCAGCTTGTGCCCTATAGAGAGAAGAGTAAGGGCAGAACGGTGTTCATCGATGACCTGGGAGTTCCAATGACACAGTTCGATATCGAAACTGGCGATGCTACCTATGCCAAACTTTTTGAATCGGGTTACCGGGCTACTGCGGGTTTTTTTTCCAACAAGACCAATTGGGATATTTTCATGCACAGGCTGCAGTCCAGACTTAAGAGAGGCTTGCGCCCGCGACTGCGATGATAGGGGCGCAACTCCTTGAGAAAATTCAATATTTATGCAATACTGTTTTCAGGCTCGGAAGGTTAATGGAGACATTTAAATTATGAAAGAAAGACTGGAACGCCTCAAGGTTGTAAAATCGCTCATTAAGACGCATCGCATAGATTCTCAGGATTCGCTGCTTCAATTCCTCGCCGAGTCAGGGTATTCGGTCACCCAAGCTACCCTGTCCAGGGACCTCAAATATCTCAAGGTGGGCAAGGTGGCCGATGGACACAGCGGCTACTACTACACCATGCCTTCCGAAGAAGAACGTAAAGAATCGGAAAAGCATTCCATCCAGGATTTTTTGAGGGGCTATGTCTCGGTGGATTGGAACGACAGCCTCGTAGTGGTGAGGACATTCTCCGGCCATTCAGACTCCATGGCCTTGGCCATCGACAACATGGGCATGGAGGATGTTCTGGGGACTATCTCCGGAAGGGACAATGTTGTGTTTGTCGCCCTGAAGCGGGGATCCAAGGGCGAGGATTTTATCGCAGCGCTCAAGACCAAGATTCCCGATTTCGATCCAGAATGAATCAGGCTCTTTAAGCCTTTTAATTTTTCCCTTATTGCCCTTTTTGCAGTCTCGACATCATGGCGCCATGCTCTTCGGCCAGGTGCTCCAGCAGGTCGCCTACCTTCCACTCCACATTAATCGGGGTAGTCATGGCGAAGGCCGGGGATGGTCCTGAAAGCTTGAGCGCCTTGGCCGCCCTCATCAGCGCTAGGGCTTCTTCATTGGAAAAACCGTGCAGTACAACTGCCTTGAATGTCTGGTCCATCGTAAAAGTTTAGCAGAGGATTTCGGGCGAGGATAGCCACATTGGCGCTGGCTTAAAAGACCAGGTTGTGGGGTATTCGAAGCATAGCCCTTGCTTGCCCTCCGCTTTCATAGTTCGTATCTTTTAATCAAGGAAATCCTATGAACTACGAAAAATTCACCTTAAAGGCCCAGGAGGCCCTCAGGGCGGCTTCCGCCCACGCGCAAAGAAGGGACAACCCCAATGTGGAGAACGAGCATCTCATGCTCGCCCTCCTCGATCAGGAAGAGGGGGTGGTACCTGCTCTATTGGATAGGATCGGTGTCGACAAAGCCGCACTCATTCAGTCTGTGGAGTCCTTGGTGGCAAAACTGCCTAAAACCTATGGCGCGGCCGCCCAGACATATCTTTCCGCACAGGCAACCAAGGCCTTGGCCAAGGCGGAGGCTGAGGCTGCCGCGCTCAAGGACGATTTTGTAGCCTCCGAGCATCTCCTTTTGGGCATACTGGCCGTAGAGGGCGCCGCTTCGGCCCTCCTCAAGTCCCAGGGCATAAGCAAGGACAGAATTCTCTCTGCTTTAGTGTCGGTACGCGGCTCCAGAAGGGCCAGCGACCAGGATGCGGAGGAGAAGTACAGAGTACTGGAACGCTACACCAGGGACCTCACAGCCTTGGCCAGGGCCGATAAGCTGGATCCGGTCATCGGCAGGGACGAGGAAATCCGACGCGTAATGCAGGTCCTGTCCAGGCGAACCAAGAACAATCCAGTGATAATAGGAGAGCCGGGGGTAGGCAAGACAGCCATCGTGGAAGGCTTGGCCAAGCGTATTGTCGCAGGCGATGTGCCCGAAAGCCTCAGGCAGAGAAAGCTGCTCGCCCTGGATTTGGGTTCTCTCCTGGCTGGAGCCAAATTCCGAGGGGAATTTGAAGAAAGGCTCAAGGCGGTTGTAGAGGAAATACAGAAATCCGACGGGGCCATAATACTTTTCATAGACGAACTCCATACCTTGGTGGGCGCCGGGGCGGCCGAGGGGGCTATGGATGCCTCCAATCTCCTCAAGCCGGCCTTGGCCAGGGGGGAACTGAGGGCCATTGGCGCCACCACCCTGGACGAGTACAGAAAGCATATAGAAAAGGACGCAGCCCTGGAACGACGCTTTCAGCCCGTATACTGCGCCGCCCCCAGCGTGGAATCCACAATAGCTATCTTGAGGGGTTTGAAGGATCGCTACGAAGTCCATCATGGAGTGAGAATTAGGGACGATGCCTTGATAGCCGCAGCCAGCCTGTCGGACCGCTATATAACCAGCCGCTTCCTGCCCGACAAGGCCATAGATCTGGTGGACGAGGCGGCCAGCCGGCTAAAAATGGAGATAGAAAGCCAGCCCACAGACCTGGATGTAATTGAGCGCAAGCTCATTCAGCTGACCATGGAAATCCAGGCCCTCAGAAAGGAAAGCGACGAGTCCAGCCTGGAGCGCCTGAGCAGATTGGAAGAAGAAGCAGCCGAGCTGAAGGATCGACGGGATGCCATGAGGCTACGCTGGGACGCGGAGAAGAAAAAAATCGAAGCAATCAGGGCTCTCAAGCAGCAGGTGGAGGATTACAAGCTCGAGTCTGAGCGCCACTTGCGGGAAGGCAACCTTGCGGCAGCCTCGGAGATAAAATACGGGAAGCTTCTGGAAGCCCAGAAGCACCTGGATGGACTGTCGGCGGAGATGAAGGCCGGAAAAGATGAGACTAAGCTCCTGCGGGAGGAGGTGTCCGAGGAGGATATCGCCAGGGTGGTTTCGGCATGGACCGGCATTCCTGTGTCCAAGATGCTCTCCAGCGAATCCAAGAAATACGTAGACCTGGAATCCCAGCTGGCCCGGAGAGTAATAGGCCAGGACAGAGCGCTCGGCGCTGTCGCCAATGCCATACGGCGCAA
Organism: uncultured Treponema sp.; assembly: GCA_964531105.1. GTDB lineage: Bacteria > Spirochaetota > Spirochaetia > Treponematales > Rectinemataceae > UBA2256. Next base: position 36,647 of record CAZHFN010000007.1, read on the forward strand.
TAGGGCAGGCCTTTCAGATCCTCGCAGGCCCTTGGGTTCTTTTCTCTTCCTCGGACCTACAGGGGTGGGCAAGACGGAGCTGGCCAAGGCACTGGCGGAGTTTCTTTTCAACGACGAAAAGTCCCTAACCCGCATAGATATGAGCGAGTACATGGAAAAACATGCCGTTTCCAGGCTCATAGGAGCTCCTCCCGGTTATGTGGGCTACGAGGAGGGAGGCCAGCTCACCGAGGCGGTGCGCAGAAGACCTTACTCGGTTATTCTCTTCGATGAAGTTGAAAAAGCCCATCCGGAAGTCTTCAATGTCCTTCTTCAGACTCTGGACGATGGGCGCCTTACCGATGGACAGGGCAGGGTAGTGGACTTCAGGAATGCGATTATCATAATGACCAGCAATATAGGGTCTGAGCTTATTCTCGAGGCAGAGAGCATGGAGGCTGTCCGCAAGGACATCGACAGCCTGCTCAAGCTGCATTTCAAGCCGGAGTTTTTAAACCGCATCGACGAGACAGTGCTCTTCGAGCGGCTATCCGAAAGCATGATAGGCGCTATTGCGGAGTTGCGGCTCAAGGAGCTGGCCTCGAGGCTCCAGGAGAGGGAAGTGGAGATCGAAGTGCTTCCCGAGGCCAAGGCATTCATAGCCTCCGAGGGTTATGACAGGAGGTTTGGGGCAAGGCCGCTCAAGCGGGCGATACAAGCCCTCCTGGAGAATCCTCTCTCCAAGTACATTCTCTCAGGAGAACTGGGCGAGGGCGATACGGTGCGGATAGGCAAGGAAGGCGAAGGGCTTGTCTTCGCGATAGAACGCAATGTCGAACCCTGAAATTCCTGGGTTTTTAAAACCTGTAACCGATACCCATGCCCATTTAGATCATGTTGGTCAACGCCTGGGCATACCGAGCCTTGAAGGCGTATTGAAAGTCTATCAGGACAGCTGGGATGCCCCGGGGGAAGGGGAGCCGGGCGGGAAGACAAGGGCTTTTATTGTCGATATCGGCACAAGGCCAGGCGATTTATCTGCGAGGCTGGAGCGCTTTGGAGCCTATCCTTTTCTACGCTTCAGCGCCGGCCTATGGCCGGGTAATGACTCCTTCGCTGATCCACACAGCGCACTCGCACTCCTTAAGGAGGATATTGCCAGGACTGAATGCTGCGCCTTGGGAGAATGCGGCCTGGACTATTATCATATGGAAGCCGAAAGGGGAAAGCAGATTTCTCTCTTTGAAGCCCAGGCAGCCCTGGCGGAAAATCACGGACTTCCCCTTATCGTCCATTCGCGCCAAGCCTTCGAGGATACTTTTGGGGTAGTCTCGGCCCTGGCAGGCAGAATCCCCGTCATAATTCATTGTTTCAGCTACGGGCCTGGCGAGGCGGAGGCTTTTTTGGCGGCAGGCTGTCTTCTGTCCTTTGCAGGCAATCTCAGCTATAAGGGCGGATTACCGCTGCTGGAATCCCTGGCGCTCGCCGGAGCGGAGAGCATTCTCCTGGAGACCGATGCCCCCTACATGAATCCCATGCCGAGGAGAGGCAAGGCTTCCACGCCCCTGGACATAGAAAGAACCCTCCATGTGGCCGCGAGAGTTCTGGGTCTGGATGCGGCAGTGCTGGAGGAGAAACTGCAAAGAAAAGCCGAGGCTATTTTTTCCCCTGAGAGATGATGCGCAGGGGTACTAGGCTGAGCCCCATCTCGTCCTTGTCCGATTCTTGATCTGCGCCAGCCCTGGCCTTTGAAAGGCTGCGGGCGGCCTCAAGACCTGCGCGTGCAAGCCTAGCTTCGTCGGCTTCTATACGCCAGGCAAAGAGCCGAGAATCGGCCCGCCCCTTGCCCCAAGAGCCACAGTCGGCGAAGTATGCTAGCGAATCACCTCGCCCGTCCTTTATGGATAGCGTGGCGTTTTTCACGGCCTCTTCAACGCCGAAGAGATTATCGGTGGCAAAGAATACCACGGTCGGCCCTGATGTTTCTGTTCCTTTATGGTTTGCAAGTGTCTGTTTGAAGGCTCCCGTCCTGTCAGCCGCAGTGCTGTAGGGATTTGCTATTTCCAGTTTCAGCCTGTCCTCTCCGGCTATTTTTTTAAAGGATTCCGCGAAGGCATCCAGAGCCTCGCGCCCTCTGAGCATATTAGCTTCAAAGATTACCAAACAGTAGCTGCTGACTTGTGTCGAGGATGAGACTTTGGAGGAAGGCGCCGAGCGCTGCACTAGTCGGGCAGCCTTTTCTCCCAGTTCGGAGTACGCGGCAGGATAATCGTATTCCAGGCTCCAGGCTATCGGGCTGGAAAAGCCCAAGGATGCGGCGAAGGGAACTACAAGCTTAGGAAGGCTTTGTGGGCTTTTTTGTGCCTTTAGCAGTTGGACTGCTGCCAGGGGGCTTGCGATGAGGACCTTGGGCTGAGGCTTTCCGCTCTCCCCTCCACGGGCGAGGTTAAGGGCGCTATCTTCCAGGCTGCTTAAATTGGGGAAACTAGGCACTGTCTTGCGGCTTTGAGCTGAACTGTCCTTAGGGGAGCCTGGGTTGGAAATCTGAACAAGGCCGGGATTGGTGGCCAATGCGGCAGAGGCATTGGGCAAGAGCCCGGCGAAGGCTTCGTCGATAAAGGCGGAGATAGACGGTTCGGAGGCTTCCGAGTCGCAGGAGCTTAAGGAAAGGAAAATTGCCCCGAGCCCCAGAATGAGGGCGAGGGAGAGTCCAAGACTGAGTCCCCTGCCAGACCTAGGCGGAAGGCTATGCGAGATGCTTTTAGGCGAATTATTGCTGTGCAGGGCCATACTTCCTTTTCCTTACACTGCCTGGCCTCCTTGACGGCCTGCGTGCCTGCTCATAAGATTAACAGGAAATTCATAATGAGAGAAGCTTTCCGGAGGAATCATGACAAGTTACAAGGAATTGGGCCTTTCCAACACGGTAGATCTTTTTGCCAAGGCTGTGGCCGGCGGCTACGCCCTGCCAGCGTATAATTTCAATAACATGGAACAGATGCAGGCCATAATCCAAGCCTGCGTGGAAACCAAGAGTCCGGTGATTCTCCAGGTTTCCTCAGGCGCGCGCAAGTACGCCAACGCTACCCTCCTGCGCAACATGGCCAAGGGAGCCGTGGAGTATGCCAAGGAGCTTGGGTACCCCATCCCCATAGTCCTTCATCTGGATCATGGTGACAGCTTTGAGCTCTGTGTGGATTGCATCGAAAGCGGTTTTTCTTCGGTCATGATAGATGGTTCCCATCTGCCCTATGACGAGAATGTAGCCCTCACCAAGAAGGTCTGCGACTATGCCCATTCCCGCAAGGACTATGTTTCAGTGGAAGGCGAGTTGGGCGTTCTGGCCGGCGTAGAAGATGATGTTTCCGCCGAGCACAGCCATTACACAAGGCCAGAGGAGGTGGAGGACTTTGTCAAGAAGACAGGCGTAGACTCCTTGGCCATCTCCATCGGCACAAGCCACGGCAGAACCAAGTTCAAGCCCGAGCAGTGTACACGCAACGCTGACGGAGTTCTCATTCCTCCTCCTCTGCGCTTCGATATACTCCAGGAGATTGAGCGCCGCATCCCCGGCTTCCCCATTGTCCTCCATGGATCTTCTTCCGTTCCAATGAATTACGTCCACATGATCGAGCAGTTCGGTGGAAGGCTCAAAGATTCGGTGGGAATCCCCGAAGACCAGCTCAGGAAGGCCGCCAGCAGCGCAGTGTGCAAAATCAACATCGATTCGGACGGCAGACTGGCTATGACAGCGCTTATCAGAAAAGTCCTGGCCGAAAAACCTGAGGAATTTGACCCACGAAAGTATTTGGGACCTGCCCGGGACGAATTGAAAAAATTGTATATGCATAAGAATCTGGAGGTCCTCGGATCGGCTGGTAAAGCATAGACTTCCTTTGTAATTATATGGTAACATACGCGCCGATTCGGAGAGCCCGATCAACCGCGGGCCCTTGCGGATCCTTAGAATTCGTATTCCGACCCCCGTTACGGAATCCGGGTTCCTTTTAGGAGGTCAGTTGGCAGACAAGGACTTGCGGATCAACGAGCAGATCCGCGTGCGCGAAGTAAGGCTTATCGATGATAAGGGAGAGCAGCGCGGAATCATTCCGACCCTGGAAGCGATCAGGATCGCCAGGGAGTTAGGACTGGATCTCGTGGAGGTCGCCCCACAGTCGGTACCCCCAGTGTGCAAACTGCTGAACTATGGCAAGTTCAAGTTCGAGCAGGAAAAAAAGATCAAGGACGCCAAGAAGCATACCAAGGCTACAGAGCTTAAGGAAATCCGTATGCAGCCCAAGATCGCCGGCCACGACTTAGACTTCAAGTCCGAGCATATCAGGTCTTTCCTGGAGCAGGGCAACAAGGTCAAGGTTACCATAAGGTTCCGGGGTCGAGAGCTGGCGCACACCGAGATAGGCGAGGAGATCCTCAAGAAGATACTTGTGAAGCTGGAAGGCTTTTACATTGTGGAAAGGCTGCCCCTTATGGAAGGCCGGTTTATGTCCATGGTGCTACAGCCCAAGGCTACGATTATTAAGAAGCCGGCAGTGTCGGGATCCCCGGTTCCCGAACAAGCCGCCAATCCATGAAACGACGAGAAGGACGGTAGATCATGCCCAAGATGAAGACGAAGAAGGCCGCCAGCAAACGCTTTAGCCTCACCGCCAACGGCAAGGTAAAATATAAGAAAATGAACCTTCGCCATATACTCACCAAGAAAACAACCAAGCGCAAGAGAAATCTGAGAAAGGCAGGCTTCGTGGCCGCCGGCCCCGTGCACCAGATCAAGAAAAAGCTTCTGCCCAACGGCTAAACTGGGCTTTATAGGAGAATAAGAATGTCAAGAGCAGTAGACGGCACCAGGCGGAAGGATCACCGCAAGAAAATATTAAAATTGGCGAAGGGCTATTGGGGCCGCCGCCACTCCAACTTTAAGGTCGCCAAGGACGCAGTTGCCAAGGCTCTCTCGGATGCCTACAAGGACAGGAGAGACAAGAAGGGCGTGTTCAGAACTCTCTGGATCGCCAGGATCAACGCGGCATGCAGGGCCCAGGATATCAATTATAGCCGTTTTGTGGAGGGCATGACCAAGGCAGGGATTGAAGTGAACAGGAAGCTTCTGGCCGATCTAGCCATCACCGATCCCGCCGCCTTCACCGCTGTCGTCGAAAAGGCGAAAGCGGCGCTTCAGGCATAAGGCCATGGTAAGTCTCGAGCAGATCCGCGCCCTCGAAGCGCGGGTGGAAAAGGCAGTCGACCTTATTGAAAAACTCAGAAAGGAAAACGCCGAACTCGAGCAAAGACTGGCGGAATCCGCCCGAAACGAAGAACAGCTGCGTTCAGCCTATGCTGAGCTCGAGAAGAATACACAGAACACTTCTGTAACCGCCAAGGTTTCGGAAGCAAGACTTGGAGAGTTGGAGGCTGCCCTGGTTGAGGCCGAGCAAAAAGCCAAGACCTCCGAGGCCGAAAGCTTGGCGTATAAGGAACAGGCAATACTGGCGGAGCAAAAGGCTTCAGAGCTGGAGGCCAAGGCCGAGCAGCTCAAGCACGAGCAGGCCAGAATTGAAGAAGGGCTTTCCCGTGCCTTGGATAAACTGGATGCCTTTGAGGATCTGGTGATGGGTATTTCCATACCCGAAGCGGCCAAGGATGAGCTTCCGAAGAGCGACAGTGATGGAGCTGGAGAGGGGAATGAGTTCGACATATTCTGAATCCAAAGGTCAGGAAGCTCCCAAGGCTCCTGCCCAGGTCATCCCCATCGAAATTCTGGGTGTATCATTTACCATCAGGACTGATGAGGATCCGGATTACATACATGGTCTCGTGGATGAGCTGAAAAAAAGGCTCTCTGCGGTGTCCAGCCAGATGAAAATCGTCGATCCGCTAAAGCTTTCCCTGGTGACTGGCTTGCTTGCCCTGGATGAAATCCATAGAGACAAGAACCAGAAAGAGTCCCTTTCCAAGGAATATGAGGCTTCCAGCCTTCTGAACGACCTGGACAGACGGCTCGGAGAGCTGGGCCTGTGAGACTCAAGCCCGTAAGAGACTACAAGGAGTCTATGAAATGATCATTCCCCTCGAGGAACTTATCAATTACAACACCAATTCCTACGAACTCGCCGTAGCCATCAACAGGCGAGCCTTTCAGCTGGCAGTTCTGAAAACACCGGACGTGGAAAAGAACAACGGCAAGGTCGTTTCACTCTCCGCTTCCCAGCTTTTCAGCAAGCAGGTGGACTATCGATTCGTATCCAATTAAAGTAGTAATCCTCACCGGCCCAACGGGGTCGGGCAAGACGGAGCTCCTCGACGACCTGTTCGGCCGGGGGGCTCCGAACTTTTTTCCCTTCAGCGGGTCGGCCCGGGGGCAGGAATACAAATCTGCGACGGTCATAAGCGCCGATTCAATGCAGGCCTACAGGGGCCTGGACATTGGCACGGCGAAGCCCGATGTCCCACTGCGAGCCAGGCTTGTCCACGAGCTTATCGACATAAGGAATCCCGGCGAACACTATACGGCAGGCGACTTCGTGGGCCTCGCCGATGCGGTTTGTGCCGCTTCGGGCGCCCGGGCTGCGCTGCCCGTGGTCTCCGGGGGCACCGGCTTCTACCTTAAAAACTTTATCTGCGGCACCCCGGGCGCCCCGCCCTCGAATGCCCTTATCAGAGCCCAGGTGGCATCGGATTTGGAAAAACTCGGCAGCCAAGCTCTGAGGGATGAACTCCATGCCAAGGATCCTGAAAGCGCTGCGAGGATTCACGAAAGAGATATCTACCGGCTTACCAGGGCTGTGGAAATACTCAGGACCAGCGGGAAACCTCCATCCGTCTTTGCTCCTAAATCCATACCTCGAGCTGAGTACGAGTTCCTTGTCGTGGGCATTGAACGCCCCAGGCAAGAGCTGGCAGATCGAATCCACGCCAGGGTGAAGGCCATGTTCGATCAAGGCCTTCCCGATGAAATAAAAGCCTTGCGCAGCCAGGGCTACGATGCCTCTTCTCCGGCATTCAGGGCTATCGGCTATAGGGAGTTTTTTGAGATGGAGGGTGCCGACAATGCCAGCATTGCCGAGGCCATAGCCCTTCATAGCCTCCAGTATGCCAAACGGCAGATGACCTTCTTCAGGGCCTTGCCCGGCATCCAATGGATACAGCCTAAAAGCTCATTGCTGCGGGATCTTGTTACCGCATTTCTCTCGGCCTGAAACAAAGACCCACCCGTTGTTTCTTATCCGCCTTAGCGGGTATACTCCAGCCCGATGGATAAAACCCTCATCTACTCCGGATTGCTCGCCCTCCTGCCCATATCGGAGCTAAGGGGAGCCATACCCTATGCCGTATTGGCTGGAATGGACCTCCTGCCCGCCGCGCTATTCTGCATCGGACTCAATGCCTTGGTGCCATTCATCGCTTTTATCTTTCTCTCCACAGTCCACAAGCTTCTCTACAAACTGACCTTCTATCGCCGCTTTTTCGACCGTTTTGTAGAAAAGGCTAGGGGAAAGGTGCATGGCAAGGTAGAGCGCTATGGCTACTGGGGACTCTTGGTATTCGTTGCCATTCCCTTCCCCGTTACTGGAGCCTGGACTGGAACCCTCGGAGCCTGGGTGCTGGGCATGGAGAGGAAAAAGGCTATTCTGGCCATTGTTGGAGGGGTCCTGGTTTCCGGGCTCATAGTAAGCCTTCTAGTAGCACTTCTAGGCGCCGGCGCCGATATAATCTTCCTCAAGAAAGTTTAAAATCCTGGGGGTATCCAGCTCACGAGGCTTCCAGGTTGATCCATGTGAGTTCGTGTCGGTTATGCCAAAGGTGGAGAAGCCTGGATCCCGGTATGCCGGCGAAAAGTTCGCAAGCCTCCCTGTCGAATGCGCTTCCCTGCATTTTTATTGTACAAACATAATTCTTGGCCAAACCTGACTCCAGCCATTGGCAAACCCACTCGTAGAGCGCTTCGGGATAGCAGATCACATCAGAGCAGAGCCAGTCCACGGGCCCGATTTCTTTAGGCTTGAGAGTGAAGGCATCGTGCCTCAAATATTCCACCCCCGGCAAGGCTGCCACCGAGGAATCCAGGGCGGCCCTGTCCACCGCGAGCACTCTCGCCCCCATGCCCGCGAGCGCCCAGGTCCAGCCCCCCGGGCTGGCTCCCGCATCCAGGCAAAAATCCCCCTCGCCGGGACGGCTGCCCGCCATAACCAGGGCCTCCCAGAGCTTGCGGTATGCCCGCGAGGGCGGTCCTACCCTGTCTTCCACAAAAGAGAATTCCCCGTTGGGAAAGGGACTCGAACAGAGGGCGGAGCCTAATAGGAGGTGTTCATCCAGGAGGGTGAATCCCCCCATGGGCGCCTCGGGCACGTCGAAGGGGAATGTTTTTGGCTTGAGGGGGAGGGGAGGGAGAGCCTCGGTTATGAGCGCCATTCTGCGATGCAATCGTGTGGGGTAGGGAGCCCAGTTTCGCTGTACCGACCTGAGAGCTTTAGCCGCCTCGGATATTGAGCCAAACTCCAATAAAAAGGGTTTCAGCCATACATTGCGAGTCCAGTAGACTCGGCCGTCGCTGCCCGTGCCGGGATGAGGCGAGGGATCTGCGGCATCGGACCACGTGCTCACTAGCTCCTCGTCCAGTCTTGTGTAGCCTGGCAGTTCGTCCAGAAGGTGGTTCAGGAAACCCCTGGCCGCGAGGTAAGCCTTTCCTTGCACAAAGCGCATGGCTGAACATAGCAGAAAGGAGCTTCCCTTTGCCAGGGCTCGACGTTACTCTAGACGAGAAAATGATTGAAAGAGGGAAACGCATGAATGACATCCATTCGGCACTGATCGAGGGATTTGACCACGTTGTCAGAGATCCGGTGTGGAGCGATATAGCCCTGGACCAACCCCTCTTCAACCTTGCCCAGAGCCCTGCATTTGCCCTACTGGATGGCATTAGGCAGCTTGGACCGGTAGCCCTGGTCTATCCCGGAGCTACCCACTCCAGAAGGGCTCACAGCCTGGGGGTCTATCATATAGCCAGAAGGTTTCTCCTGGCTCTCACCGAACGTGGAAGGCTGCAGTCAGCAAGTCCGGGTGGAGCGCGATCGTTCTTGGTGGCCGCACTCTGCCATGATTTGGGCCACTATCCCTATGCCCATTCCCTTAAGGAGCTTCCCCTGGCCGCCCATGAGGCCATCGCCGGCAATCTAGTGCTGGAAGATCCTATCCGAAGCCTTATCCTGGAGTGTGGAGCCGTACCAGAGCAGGTGGCTTCCATCATTGATTGGGAAAGGGCTGCTCCCGACGATACCGAAACCCTCCTCTACCGGAGAATCCTTTCAGGGGTTCTGGACCCGGACAAGATCGATTACCTCACCAGGGATGCCTTTTACTGCGGCGTGCCCTATGGAATACAGGACGCTGATTTCATACTCAGGCGTATAGATGTGCATGAGGGCACTCTTCTCGTGGATGCCCGGGGCGAAATGAGCATTGAATCCATACTTTTTTCCAAATACCAGATGTACAAGGCGGTATATTGGCATTCCTCAGTGCGCTGCGCCACCGCCATGGTAAAAAAGTCCGTGCTCGCAGCCCTTTCCGATGGGGTGCTGAGTCCTGAATGCCTTTACGGCCTGGATGATTCAGGCTTTGTCCGGCTTTTGGAAGAAAAATCCAAAGCTGGAGGGCAGGAGATGTTACAGCCCGCCCTGGATGCCTTAAAGGGGAGGCTGTATAGACTCGTGGCGGATCTTGCCTACGACCCGGCCTCTAACGTGCACGCCGACCTCAACGACCTAGGAAAACGCCGTGAGGCCGAGTCTACCCTCGCACTGGCAGCCAATCTGGGGGATTCCGATGTGCTTATCGACATTCCCGAACCCATAAGCTTTGAAAGCGATCTGGATATAGATACGGACCAGGGTCTGCTGCCTTTCTCCTCCTCCTCAGCAATTTTTGGTACCGACAGCGCCAGAAACCTGGTGGGAAACCTTAGGCGAATACGCATCTTTGTGCACTCCGGGGCGGAGGGCGGCACACTGCCGGAGCTTGCGGCCGAACTGCTGACCTAAAAGCATCAAGTCTTTTTCCTACATGATTTTTCTCTAAGCGCCCTATTTTCGATGACTAATTTAGAAAAGCTTCTCTTTATCTTAACATCCGTATAGCAGTACTGCGAAAAAATATTGTTTCTGTCTATTCTTTCTCCCTCAATTCGTTGACAGTAATCCGTTTAGGGTTAAAATGGCATCAAGTGGTAAATTGTGGGAAAAGGTAGGAATTAGTGGCATGAACCTGTTGACCGGCGAGTTCAGGAATACCCTGGATGAAAAAGGCAGACTTTCTCTTCCCGCTCGCATGCGGAGCGAACTGCCCGGTCTTAACCTCGTGCTCACCCAGGGAATAGATAAATGCATTTGGGTGTTTCCGCCTCTCCAGTGGCAGGAGTTTTCCCAAAAACTCATGGCCAGTACCAGTCTTTTCCAGGCCCGTTCCCGCCTGGTCCAGCGAAGAATTCTGGCTCCAGCCCAGGAAGCCGAGATAGACAGATTAGGCAGGATATCCATCCCCCAGAGCCTGAGAGAGTGGGCTGGGCTTTCCAGGGAATGCGTCATCCTGGGCATTTCTAAATACATCGAAATCTGGAACGCCGAAGAATACAAGAAATATCTGGACGAGAACCAGGGCGAATTCATGAGCGCCGCCGAAGAGCTGGGAGGCCTGACGCTTTAGGCGTCGGGAAGCCCATGCAGGAGCCGAAACAAGAAGCCGGGCAGGGTGGAGAGTTCATACTCCACAAGCCGGTCATGCTCCAGGAAGTGCTTTCCTTTTTCTCCATGCTTACTAATCCATCGCCCCTGGTCGTAGACTGCACCCTTGGGGCCGGCGGCCATGCCGAAGCCATTCTGGAACAAGCTCCTTCGGCGCGCTATGTCGGCATGGACGCTGACCCTCAAGCCCTAGAGCGTTCTGGGCGGCGCCTGAAAGCATATTCCGAAAGGCTTGAACTCCATGAGGGTTTTTTTGATGAAGTGTTGCCTTCCCTGTCCGAAAAAGGCTGTAAGGCGGATTTTATTCTTTTCGATTTAGGCCTCTCCACGCACCAATATCTGGATTCGGGCAGGGGTTTCAGCTTCAGCGCCGAAGAGCCCCTGGACATGAGGCTTTCCCCGGGCATCGATACTACTGCGGCGGATCTCATTCAGAGACTTCCTGAGGAAAAGCTCGCCGACCTCATTTACAAATACGGGGAAGAGCGCTATTCCAGGCGCATCGCCAGAGCCATTGTGGAATCCAGGAAAAACGCCCCGATCCGCAGCTCCAGCCTCCTGGCTTCGGTGATAGCACGCTCGGTGCCCCCCGCATATCGCCATGGAAGGATCCATCCAGCCACCAGAAGCTTTCAGGCCCTGCGTATAGCAGTTAACGGTGAGCTCGAGCGTGAAGAGCGAGCCTTAGAGACGGCCGCCGCCATGCTCACTCCCTCGGGCATCGTGGTTGTTATTTCCTTTCATTCCCTGGAAGACAGGGTAGCCAAGCACTTCTGCAAAGATTTTTCCAGGAATAGGGGATTCGAAGAGCTCTGCAAGACTCCTTTGGTGCCCAGCGCCGAAGAGTCCTCATCCAACCCGGCTTCCAGGTCGGCCAAGCTCCGGGCACTGAGGGCGGCGGCATGAAAGGCATGAAAACCGGACGTTTTTGGGTTTTGATGATAGTTGCCAGCCTCTTTGCCCTGGGCATGACCTGGCAGTCCAGCCGCTTTGCCGACCTAGCAGCCAGGGCCGATGAACTGGAGCGTGAGCAGGCCGCATGGATGGCTGAGAACCGCCGCATAGAGGCGGAAATAGCCCAGCTTTCCAGCAGGGAACGCTTGGAAACCATGGCACTGCGGATGGGGCTCAAGAAAGCCCAGCCCGAAGACAAGCTCAAGGTGATTGTGGATCCTTCCAGCTCCAAGGGGCTCAAGCCATGAGCCGCACCGACAGGATACTTTTCAGCGCCGGCGAGGCAGCCGGGCTGGTAGGTGGGGCGTGCAGGGGCAATTTGGAAGCGCTCATCGGCTCAGTAGCCGTGGATTCCCGGAAAGTAAAAGAAAATACCTTATTTGTGGCTTTGGCCGGCGAGAGAGTGGATGGACACGACTTTATCCACGCAGCCCTCCAGTCGGGAGCCAGCGCTATTGTGGCTGCCATGTCAAGAAAAGAAGAGGCCCGACGGGCTTTTTCAGAAGGCTGGTACTCCAAGTCTTGCCTGGTTCTTGTGGATTCCCCCTTGGCCGCTTTGCAAGCTCTGGCCAGAGAGCACAGAAGAAGAATGAAGACTCTTTTCCGAATCGGGGTCACGGGATCTTCGGGTAAAACCACGACCAAAGAATGCATCGCCGCGGCTTTAAGCACTTCCTATCCGGAGGGCAGCCTGGTGATGAACGAAGGCAACCTCAACTCCGATATAGGATTGTCCCTCTCCATGTTTGATCTGTGCCAAACCCATAGCATGGGCGTATTTGAGATGGGCATGAACAGAAAGGGAGAGATGGAGGAACTGGCGGCGATCTACGAGCCCGACATGGTGGTGGTGACTAATATCGGCACCGCTCATATCGGCATCATCGGTTCCAGGGACGGGATCGCGGCGGAGAAGAAAATGGCATTCTCCCGCTTTAGCGGAACTCAGAGAGCCTTTGTGTGGAACGAGGATCCGTATAAGGCCTTCCTGGCACAGGGAGTACCCGGACGTTTCCTGGAATTCGGCATTGGGGCTACTCAAGGCCTTAAAGCAGCTTCAAGCCTGGGGCTTGAAGGCTGGATGCTGGACTGGAAGGACCAGAAATTTAGTTTTCCCCTCCCCGGACGCCATAACCTCCTGAATGCCCTTGCCGCCCTATCGGTTGCGGCGGAACTCCAGCTGGACCCCTCTCTCGTGGCCTCGGGGCTGTCCTCGGTAAAGCCTCTCTTTGGCCGCTCAGAGTTTTTGAAAGGAAAAATAGAACTTTTCATGGACTGCTACAACGCCAACCCCGATTCCATGTCCGCCGCCTTAGATTTCTGCGATTCGGTGGAAGCCAAGGGCAGGAGAATCTATGTCCTGGGTTCCATGAAGGAGTTGGGAGAGAGCTCCTCGAAAGAGCACAGACTTCTGGGTCGGAAGGCAGCCCTCTCCAAGGCTGAAGCTGTCTTTTTCTTCGGCGAAGAGACTCTTGAAAGTTTTATGGAGGCCAAAGCCCTGAACACGGCTTCGAAGGCCCGCATTTTCCACAGCCTGGACATGGAAGAATTGGCAGATCTAGTCCTGGCCTATCTGGTCGAAGGCGACCTGGTCCTGCTCAAGGCTTCCAGGGGAATGGCCCTCGAAAGGTTGGCGGACAGACTCGCCAATGCAGGTCTGGTGGACGGAGGTATCCATGCTTCGTGAACTGCTGCTCCCTCTCGTTAAATATTTCTCACCTTTTAATATTTTCCGTTACCTCACCTTCCGCTCCGCATATGCGGCGGTGAGTGCGCTTCTGATTGTGTTTCTGCTGGGCCCCCTGGTGATCAAGAAGCTACGGCTGCTGAAGTTTGGCCAGTCCGTGCGTCTGGACGGACCGGAAAGTCATCTGGTTAAGTCTGGAACCCCCACCATGGGCGGGGTTCTCATTGTCATTTCCGTGGCTGTCTCGGTGATTCTCTGGCAGGATGTCCGCAACCCTCTCACATGGATAGCCCTCTTCGCCCTTCTGGGCTTCGGCCTCATTGGCAGCGCCGACGACTGGCTCAAGATCAAGAAAAAGAACTCCGATGGGCTTTCGGCCGGCAAAAAGTTGTTTTTCCAGTTCCTCGTATCTGGGGTTGTAGTCGTGGGGCTCTATCTCACGGGAGGCGAGGGCGCCACCAAGCTTTATCTTCCCTTTTTCAAGAATTATATCATCGATCTGGGTTTCGCCTGGATTCCCCTGGCCATGATCTACGTCACCGCCTGGTCGAATGCGGTCAATATCACCGACGGCCTGGACGGCCTAGCTACAGGGCTTATCATCATGGCCCTCCTGGCCTTCTCGATCCTGACCTATGTAAGCGGACGGGCCGACTGGTCTGGTTACCTGGGGATTCCCTACATCCGCGGCGCAGGCGAGCTGACGGTCTTCAACCTGGCGCTTTTGGGAGCCTGCACCGGCTTCCTCTGGTTCAACTCCCATCCAGCCGAGGTCTTCATGGGCGACTCGGGCTCCCTTTCCCTGGGCGGAGTGCTGGCCGTTCTCTCCCTTATTGTCAAGAAGGAAGCCCTTCTTCTACTTATCGGTGGAGTCTTTGTAATGGAACTGGGTTCTGTAATGCTCCAGGTTCTCTATTTCAAGGCGACCAAGGGCAAGCGCCTCTTCAGGATGGCTCCCATCCACCATCACTTTGAACTCTCGGGCCTCAAGGAAACCAAGGTTGTCGTCCGATTCTGGATACTGGGCGGCATGTTCGCATTGCTGGCGCTCTCGACGCTGAAGATTCAGTAGGAGCGGCAGATGCGTTTATTGGATGGAAGCGGCATGGAAAGGCGGGAATTCGAAAACTCCAGCTCGGGGTTTTTAGGTTCCTTTACCACCTTAGCGCTCCTGGGTTTTGTCGCCATGTGGTCTGCATCCTCGGGGTACGGAATCCGCATGGAAAGAGGAGCCAGCTATTTTGCCTTGCGCCAGGCGCTCTTCTTCATCCCTGCCATCGCCATTTTCGTGCTCGCTGCCAAGGTTCCGCTGGACAAAATCAGGGCTCTCATAGGCCCCCTTACCCTCATATCCTTGTTTTCCCTCCTCTTGCCCCTCATCCCCGGACTGGGAGTGGAGATCAACGGTGCCAGGCGCTGGATAAACCTGAAAGTAACCAATTTCCAGCCCTCGGAGCTATGGAAGCCCATAGTGCTCATCTATGCCGCTCATGTGATGGACGGCAAGAACGATAGAATAAGGAAATCGGCGGGCGACGCCGTATTCCCCCTCATTATCCTGGGCTTGGGAACGCTTTTCATATACCTGCAAGATGATTTTTCCACTTCCATGCTTTCTCTCCTGGCTGGAATAGCCGTGTTCTGGGTAGCCGGAACCCCAGTCCGCTTTTTCCTGGCCGTGGTCGCCCTGGTGATACCCGCGGTGATCCTCATGATCACCTCCTCCGAATACAGGTTGATTAGGGTTCTAGGTTATATAATCCCCGACTTCGATCCCCATGGCATGAACTACCAGGTGCAGAATTCCATCAGGGCTATCATGTCCGGCGGCCTATGGGGCAAGGGCTTGGGACTGGGCACCCGGAAGCTATCATCTATTCCCGAGGTCCAATCGGATTTTGTATTCGCCGCCTTTGCGGAGGAGACCGGTCTTCTGGGCGTGGCCGTAGTCTTTGCGCTCTGGGGTTTCCTCGTCATTTCGGTTGTGAGAGGAATCAGGCGCAAGGATGGCTTTCCCCAGCTTTTAGCCTTGGGCATGCTGGCGCTTCTATCCATCCAGTTCCTGGTAAATCTCGGTGTCGTCAGCGGTTTCCTACCCGCCACGGGAATCGCTCTTCCGTTTTTTTCTCAAGGCGGCTCTTCCCTGATCTCCACAGCCCTCGCGGGCGGTCTCATTCTGAACGCCCTCAAGACCAGAAGCTTTGAAACCCTGGCGCCGGGTGATGAACAGCGCATTTCCGGAGGAAAGGACGATGAATGATACGAAACTCGGCGCACGGCCTAAAATAGAGCTTCTCAGAGAAGCCCGAGCGCTGGGGCAGGCTATGTCTATCAAAACTCCCCTGGAAGCCAAGGTTCCCGGGAAGGATAAAAGCGATACCACTTCTAAAAGCAGGTCCCTCTTCGACCGGAGTACGGCCAGGCGTGAAACGGGCATTCAGGGCACTTCCGGTTCTCCTTCGGCCAAGAAGTCCTCGACGCTGGGAAGGGGAAAGGCTAAGGACAGTGAAGAGCGGAACGCTTCGGGGCACGGGGAAGGGGATACCCTTATCCGACTGGTCCGCCAAACCCAGCCTGCAAGGGCAAAGCCTAAAAAACTTTACAACCAGAAGGCAGTTTCCATTTCCAAGGGCATTTCTGCGCGAGAAAAAGCGGCAGCCAAGACTAAGGGAAAAAGCGATAATGCCAAGCTGGTTTTAGCCCTGGTTCTCCTTCTGGCACTTGGTTCGGGACTGTATTTTTCCATTCCCGAGGTCACCAGGGTAAATGCGGTGAGCGTCCAGGGAATGCTCAACGTGCTGGAGACGGAAATCATGGACGCCCTGGCCTTGAATGAGGAAATCAACCTGGTAAATGCCGACATCCCCGCCATGGAAGCCCGGATTCTCGGCAACCCCAAGGTTGCCTCAGTGCGGATAGGCCGGGCATTCCCCGACAAACTCATCGTCAATCTGGCCGAGCGCAGGCCTGTAGCTTGTGTGCTAGTCACCGAGGAGCTGGGAACCCGCTCCATCGCCCTGGACAAAGACGGGGTGGCCTTCGCCTATATGGACAGCATTGCCTCCCCCGGCAGGGTTCCCGTCCTTTCGGGCATCAGGTTCGAGCGCTTTACTCCCGGGCAGAGACTCCCCGAATATCTGCGGCCCCTCCTTGCCGACATCGCAGAGCTTTCGGCCTCCAGTCCTTCGCCCCTGGAAGCATTTTCCGAAATTCGTATAGAAAAAATTTCCGAATCCGAGGCTGAGCTTCTGCTCTTCCCCTCGGGCAAGACCGTTCCTGTCCGCATGCCGGCCAGGCTGACCCGTGCAAGCCTGGGATCTGCTTTGCTGGTTCTGGATATTCTCGACGGCAGACAGGGCATGGAAAAGATCGAAGAAATCGATTTCCGCACGGGTACCATCGTGTACAGAACTAAGGAGGCACAAGCTGGCTGATTCCTATATTGTCGGTCTCGATATCGGCACCACTACCACCAGAGCTGTGGTAGGGGATTTTAACGAAGATGATCAACTGGAAATAATCGGCGTCGGCGTAGCACCCTCCACGGGACTGCGAAGAGGTGTAGTGCTCAACATCGAGGCAACCCTCTCCGCGGTGAGCGCGGCGATAGAGTCGGCCGAACTCATGTCTGGCCGGGAGATCCATTCCTGCGTCATGGGCGTTTCGGGGGCTAATGTTGAATGCCTCAACTCCAAGGGAGTCGTGGCCGTGGCCGGCCGGGGCAAGGAAATCACCGCCGATGACATAACCCGGGTACACGATGCAGCCAAGGCTGTATCCATCCCCATGGATAGGGAGATTCTCCATGTCATTCCCCAGGTCTATTCGGTGGATACCCAGAAGGACATAAGGGACCCCTTGCACATGATGGGTGTGCGCCTGGAATCCGAGGTTCACATCGTCACTACCTCGGTGACTACAACCCAGAATATGGCCAAATGCGTCAACAGGGCAGGGTATAAGCCCGAGCGGCGTATCCTGGGCAGCCTGGCTGCCTCCCGTTCCGTACTTTCGGATGATGAAAGAGATTTAGGATGTCTACTTTTAGATATAGGCGGCGGCACAACCGACCTTATGGTCTTCAAGGAAGGGGCTCCCTGGTATACGGCGGCCATTCCGGCAGGGGGCATGCAGGTTACCAACGACATCTCCATCATGCTCAGCGTCCTCATGGATTCGGCCGAGCGCCTGAAGCGGGAAGCCGCGTCCTGCTGGCTGGATTCGGTGGACGCCGATGAACTCATCGTTGTGCCGGGTATTGGTGGCAGAGAACCTACAGAAATCCCCAGGCGTAAGCTCTGCGCGATCGTGCAGCCTCGAATGGAAGAGATCTTTCTCATGGCCAAGGAGAAGTTGGAAAAGTCAGGCTGGCTCAAAGAGATAAAGGCAGGCGTCGTCCTCTCCGGAGGAGCATCGCTCATGGCAGGAGCCTGCGAATTGGCCCAGTCTGTTTTCGATATGCCCGTCCACCTGGGCAGTCCGCCTGTCATAGGTGGGCTGGAGAACGAATACAGGAATCCGGCCTTCGCGACCGCGGTGGGCTTGGTGCTTCTGGAGGCCGACGCCCAGGTGGCCGCCGACCCCACGCGGGGCCAGCAGACAGTTCGCAAGGACAAAAAGCGGCCTTCAATTTTGGGAAAAGTAATAGGTGTGATCAAGGATAAATTCATTTGAGAGGGAGGGCATGTATGTCTATTGAAATTATTGATGATGAAGGTGCAGTGAATCCGACCGTAATAAAGGTTATTGGCGCTGGCGGCGGCGGTTCCAACGCAGTGAATAGGATGATCGTCAGCGGCGTAAAAAGTGTGCAGTTTATCGCCGTCAACACGGATCTTCAGGACCTGGAGCGTTCCAAGGCCGAGATACGACTGGGTATCGGCACCAAGCAGACTAAGGGCTTAGGCGCAGGCGGAAGGCCCGAAGTGGGTGAAAAAGCGGCCATGGAAGACAGGGAGATTATTGAACAATCCCTCCGCGGGGCCGATATGGTTTTCGTAACCACGGGATTAGGCGGCGGCACCGGCACAGGCTCGGCTCCCATCATCGCCCAGACGGCCAGAGATCTGGGTGCGCTCACCGTAGCCGTAGTGACCAAACCCTTTGCCTTCGAAGGCAAGGTAGTAAGCCGCATTGCCGAGGAGGGGCTGGAAAAACTCAGGCAGGCTGTGGATACGGTTATTGTCATTCCAAACCAGAATCTGCTCAAGGTTGTCGACAAAAAGACACCTATTAAACAAGCATTCCTCCTGGCCGATGACGTGCTGAGGCAGGGCGTACAGGGCATATCAGACCTCATTACCTTGGCTGGTGATATCAATATCGACTTCGCCGATGTGCGCACGGTCATGCAGGGTCAGGGCGATGCCATCATGGGCATCGGCGTGGGCGCGGGCGAAAATAGGGCTGTGGATGCGGCCAACAAAGCGGTCAACAATCCTCTTCTCGAGGATGCCAAGATCGAGGGAGCCCGGAATGTCCTGGTAAACGTCACTGGCGGCGAGGATTTTTCCCTCATCGAATACCAGGAGATCGTAGACTACATTACCGAAAAGGCCGATGAGAACGCCCACATCATAGCAGGCTTTGTCACCGATCCAAAAATCGAGGACGAGGTAAGGGTTACCGTCATCGCTACAGGCTTCGGGTCCCAGCGCAGCCAGAGTCTCTCCGACATGGCCCGCTCGAGCTTCAGGAACAGACCTGAAATCCGCAAGCCCGCCAGTGATTACGTCTCGCCCCAGGATTTCGAACTTATAAGTCAGCAAGCTCCGGCTCCGGCCAAGGGCTACGGCTTTGAAAATGCAGCCGATGGCGACGAATTGGACATACCCACGATTCTCAGGGATAAACGATTTGGCGCAGAGAAGGTGGGAGTGAAGCTTTGACCGAACTGGGTGCTCGCTACAGAGCCCACCTTTTATTAGTGCGCAAGCGCTCGGCACTCACGGCCGAAGCCTATGTCCGGGAACTGGAAAACCTGGAGCGCTTTCTCTCGGATCAGGGCAAGAATCCCCTGAATGCCGATGGGGAAGATCTTCTTTCCTTCCTTGTATGGCGTCACCAGAAAGGTTTGGCCAGGACAACCATGGCCCGGCTCGTGGCAAGCCTCCATTCCCTCTACAAGTTTATGAAGATGGATGGCCTGCGCCAGGATGATCCTTCCCAGCTCATACGAACACCCCGACAGGAACGGAGCCTGCCTGAGGTGCTCCAGCCCGAGGAAGTGGACAAGTTCCTGGCGAGTATCGATCTTTCAACCCCCAATGGGCTGAGAGACAGAGCCCTCTTCGAGCTTATTTATTCCTGCGGTTTGAGGATTTCCGAGGCGGCGTCCTTGAGTTTCGACAGGCTGTACATGAAGGAAAAGCTCTTGCGGGTCATCGGGAAGCGCAAAAAGGAAAGGATTATTCCCTTCGGTGATGATGCCCAGCTTTGGTTGGGTCGTTATCTGGCCGAAGCCAGACCTCAGCTGGAAAAAAAGAGAAAAACCGATCTTGTGTTTCTCAACCAGGAGGGGGAGGGCATTTCGAGGAAAGGTATCTGGAAACGCTTTTCGGGAATCAGGGCGGTAGCGGGCGTGTCGGCCAAGGTGCACACCTTCAGGCACAGCTTTGCAACCCACCTTTTAGCCGGAGGCGCCGATTTGAGGACGGTACAGGAACTTCTGGGGCACAGCGATATTTCCAGCACCCAGATCTATACCCATATCGAAGAAGAAGCCCTGCAGAGCTATCACAGGGAATATTTTCCCAGGTCTTAGGGGGATGACGGAAGCATGAATCTATTGGCGGTGCGTACAGGAAGGCGGAGGAAGACAATGAAACACTGGAGTCGTCCCCGCCAGGTAGCCCTATTTCAGGATGCCTGCCTCAGTAAAGCCTCTTCCCGCTCCAGCCCCGATGGGATTCTGCTTAATCTGGCACTGGCCAGAATGGAGTTTCTGCGGAGCCATGAAAAGCTCTTGCTTTCCGCTGCCGTTGATTCTGCTTCAGATCTTATGTCCATACATTCCGGCGATTTGCAGGGCATCGTCATGCGTTCGCTGAGCCCCGGAGTATGGACTCCACAAATCTACCTGGAAAAAGCCAGGAGAGATGCCGAGTTCCTGGCTAAAAAAAATATAGTCTTCGTCGTCCTGGGCGATCGGCGCTATCCCCCCCAGCTCGGAGAAGTGTATAGGCCACCCTTCGGCCTGTATCTGCGGGGAAGACTTCCTGATCCTGAAATGCCCTGTGTAGCCCTGGTGGGCACGAGGGCTGCTACGGGCAGGGGCTTGGCGGCAGCGTATCGCCTGGCACATGAACTTTCGTCCGGTGGAGTGTGCGTGGTTTCCGGCCTCGCCCTGGGTATCGACTCGGCTGCCCACAGGGGAGCCATCAAGGGTAAGGCTAAAACCCTGGCAGTTCTGCCTGGGGGAATGGATTCCGTGTATCCGGCCTCCAACAGGACGCTGGCTGCCCGAATTCTGGACGAGGGTGGAGCCCTGGTCACTGAAAATCCGCCCGAGACCAGGATTCTCAGATATCGATTTCCCGAGAGGAACAGGATCATAGCCGGCTTGGCCAGATCCTGCGTCGTGGTAGAGGCCCCCGAGGGTTCGGGTGCCCTTATAACCGCCGAACATGCCCTGAGCGAGGGCAGAGATGTGTTTGTGCACAAGGCCTGCCTGGGCGGCAGCAGAAACCTGGGCGGCGATGCGCTGGCTTCCCAGGGCGCAGTGCCTGTGGAAGAGGCTGCTGACATTATCGCTGAATGGACTTCCTGTGGCGGACGGAGCGAATTTTTTCCGTTCGTACGGCAGGGGGAGGAGATAGAACACCATGGCTGAGACAACAGGAAAAAGAAAGGCTGCTCCAAAGGCCGCCGCTAAAGTAGCCCCTAAAGCGGCGCCTAAGGCCGCCCCTAAGAGGGCAAAACGCGGCACCGGCACGGTTAAAGGCCGAAAGGCTATTACGTCCAAGGAATCCTCTGGGCGCAATCTGGTCATCGTGGAATCCCCGGCCAAGGCCAAGACTATAGAGAAATACCTGGGCTCCAAGTACAAGGTTCTAGCATCCATGGGCCACCTGATCGACCTGCCTAAATCCAGGATAGGCGTGGATGTGGAAAAGAACTTCGAGCCCGAATACCTCATCATCAGGGGCAGGGCGGGGGTGCTCAAGGATCTTGTCGCAGAAGCTAAAAAATCCGAATCAGTCCTCCTGGCATCGGACCCTGACCGCGAGGGAGAGGCCATAGCCTTTCTGATAGGCAAGCATCTGGAAGAGAAAATTCCCGGCCTACGCATCGAGCGGGTGGCCTTCAACGAGATAACGCAGAATGCGGTAAGGGATGCGGTCAAGGCTCCCAGACCACTAGATTTGAGCAAGGTGGATGCCCAGAAAGCCCGAAGGGTGCTGGACAGGCTGGTGGGATACAACCTCTCCCCCCTGCTGTGGAAAAAGGTCAAGAACGGTCTCAGCGCGGGACGTGTACAGTCCGCCGCGCTCAAGCTGATCTGCGACAGGGAAAAGGAAGTGGAATCCTTTATTCCCGAAGAGTACTGGACCATAGACGCAGCCTTCAAATCAGGCAAATCCATCATCAAAGCAGACTTGGCTCTTTTCAAGGGCAAGAAACCCAAGATAGAAAACGAGGAAAAAGCTCAGAAGCTCCTGGCAGCCTTGGAAGGTAAAAGCGCTTCGGTGTCCGAGATGCGCAGCAGCGAAAAGCTGCTCAAGCCCAAGCCGCCTTTTACTACCTCCACGCTCCAACAGACAGCGGCCAACCGCCTAGGCTTCACCAGCAAGAAGACAATGCAGATTGCTCAGGTGCTTTACGAGGGCGTCAATCTCGGCTCCAAACGCAGCGGTCTTATTACCTACATGAGAACCGACTCCACCAGGATCGCCGAATCGGCACTAGCCGAGGCCAGAAACTGGTTATCAAGCCACTATCCTGCCCAGTTGCCCAAGAGTTCCCAGCACTACAGCGCGGGAAAGCAGTCACAGGACGCTCATGAGGCCATCAGGCCGACAAGTGTCGACGCAAGCCCCGAAACAGTCACGCCCTATCTACAGAAGGACGAACTCAAGCTCTACACCCTCATCTGGGAACGTTTTGTCGCCTCCCAGATGATCCCCGCGCTGATGAAGATAGTCACGGCCGATATTTCCATGGGAGAAGGAATTTTCAGGGCTTCAGCCTCTGCCTATGTAGAAGAAGGTTTCTTCAAGGTGATCAAGCTTTCGGCCACAAAGGAAGAAAAGGCCAGCCACAATCTGGCGCTCAAGCAAGGCCAGGAGCTGGATGTGGAGAGCATCGCCAAATCCCAGCACTTCACCCAGGGGCCATCCCGTTTTACCGATGCTTCCATCATCAAGGCCCTGGAAGAGCTCGGCATCGGGCGGCCCTCCACCTACGCGCCCACCATCAGCACGCTTCTGGAGCGCTACTACGTGACAAGGCAGTCCAAGCAGCTCGTACCCAGCACCTTGGGCAAGATGATATCGGATATTCTCTCGGAATTTTTCCCCGAGGTTATAGGCGCTGGATTCACCGCCCAGATGGAGAGCCTTTTGGACAAGGTGGAGGATGAAAAAGCCGACTGGGTGCATTCCTTGAAGGATTTTTACCTGCCCTTCAAGGTCAAGCTGGACGACCTTATGGCCAATCTTTCCAGCAGGAAGGGCTCGCTGGATGAATCCACGGATAGAACCTGTGACCTTTGCGGCAAGCCCATGGTCAAGAAACTGGGCCGCTTCGGATTCTTCCTGGCCTGCTCGGGCTTCCCTGCCTGCAAGAATACCAAGAGCATTCCCCTGGCACGCTGCCCCAAGTGCGGCGGAGACGTGGTGGAGCGGAAGAACCCCAAGGGCAAGCGGAAAACCTTCTACGGCTGCACTCGTTACCCTGAGTGCGATTTCGTAACCTACGACAAGCCCACAGAAAAGCTCTGCCCGAAGTGCGGATGGTTCCTGGTACAGAAGAACGATGCCCGCAATGGAAACCACAAGGCCTGCATCAACCCCGCCTGCGACTACCTTCATTCCAAGGATGAAGAGGGGCAGGAGGATTAGATGAATAACAAGCTGGAAGACTATCTGTCCTATCTCGAGTCAGTCAGGGGGCTTTCGGAGCGCACCCTTAGGGTGTATCGCGACGACCTCGAACGTTATACGGCCTTTCTTGGACAGACAGACCTGGATGCGGCGGGAGCCTCGGAGATTCGAAGCTTCGCCGGCAGTCTCGTAATGGAAGGCAAGGCTTCTTCCAGCGTCAACAGGGCTCTATCCACTATCAGGGGCTATTACCGCTATCGAATGAGGTTCGGCGGCTTGGCTTCAGATCCCGGCAGGGAGGTGGAAAACCTCTCCTCCGGCCGGGCTTTACCGCGCTTCATGTTTGAAGATGAGATGGCTCAGCTCATTGAATCCATCGAGGGCTCAGATTTCCAGGAATCCAGGGACAGGGCGCTCTTTGAGGTGCTCTATAGCACAGGCTGCAGAGCCTCGGAAATTGCTGGCATGAGGGTGGACAGGGTCGACTTTGGTCGCTCCCTGGTGAGGGTCATGGGCAAGGGTTCCAAGGAAAGGGTGGTATTCCTCGGACGCATGGCTCATGGAGCGCTCTCGGCCTATTTGAGCCTTAGGGCAATGAGACTCAGAACGCTCAAGGCAGAAGATCATGGAAGGCTTTTCATCAATGCTCGGGGAGGAGCTCTCTCGGTCAGGGGAATCGAGAAGATTGTAGAAAAGCGCAAGCTGGCCGCCCATTGCAAGAAAGCGCTATCCCCCCACGCCTTCAGGCATAGCTTCGCCACGCAGCTCGTCGCATCGGGGGCCGATATCAGGGTGGTCCAGGAGATGCTGGGACATTCCAGCATTTCGACAACACAGGTCTACACCCATGTGGATATGGAGCATTTGAGAAAGGTTTATGAGCAAGCCCATCCCCACGGGGCGAAGGATCGCTGAGATGGAGGAAAAAATGAAATTCAGATCCACGACGGTACTCGTCGTTAGAAAAAACGGCCGTGTTGCTATGGCGGGGGACGGACAGGTCACCATGGGCGAAACGGTGATGAAGAGCAACGCTCGCAAGGTACGGGCTATTTACGGAGGCAAGGTGCTCTGCGGTTTTGCCGGGGCCACAGCCGACGCTTTCTCCCTTCTGGAGCACTTTGAGGTGAAGATCCAGGAATACGGTGGCGATCTCACCAGGGCGGCGGTGGAACTGGCCAAGGAATGGAGAACCGACAAGGTCTTGAGAAAGCTCGAAGCCATGCTTCTGGTGGCGGATGCGAAGAAATCCCTTCTGCTCTCGGGCACAGGCGATGTAGTGGATCCGGCTGAGGATGCCGTAGCCATAGGTTCAGGTGGACAATACGCCTATGCGGCAGCCCTGGCCTTCCTGGAAGCCTCCAGGAGCCTGGAAGCCAAGATAGCCCCGGATGGATCGACTACGGTCCCAGAACTGTTCACTGCTTCCGAAATTGCCCGTAAAAGCCTCGAAATAGCTGCGAATATCTGCATCTACACCAACGACAGAATAGTCGTGGAGGAATTATGATCGTCGCTGATTTCTCCAATCTCACGCCTCGAAAAATCGTCCAAGAGTTGGACACCTACATAATCGGACAGGCCGATGCAAAAAAGGCCGTAGCTATCGCCCTTCGCAACCGGATGCGCCGACAAAGGCTCAGCGAAGAGCAGAGGGAAGAGATAGCTCCCAAGAACATTCTCATGATGGGTCCTACTGGTGTAGGCAAGACCGAAATTGCCCGTCGCCTGGCCAAGCTCTGTGGCGCTCCCTTCATAAAGATAGAGGCTACCAAGTTCACCGAGGTGGGCTACGTGGGCCGGGATGTGGAATCCATGATCCGAGACCTCATGGCCGCCGGAGTGGCCATGGTCAAAGATGAGATGAGGGTTCAGGTAGAGACCGAAGCTGCCAGGCGAACCGAGGAACGCATCCTGGATCTTCTGCTGCCCGGGCTTTCCTCCTCCGTGGAACCCCTAGGTTCTACCCAGGCCACCCTCGTTTCACCTTTGCCGCCCAACGAAACCAGGGAAAAATTCCGCAAGCTTTTGCGAGAAGGCAAGCTGGAGTCCAGGGAACTGGAACTCACGGTGAGCGCGACTCCTCCTTCCCTCGAACTTTTCGCAGGCACTCAGATGGAAGATATGGGCGTAGCCCTGGGCAGCATCGGCAACATGTTCGGAAACAAGAAGAAGAAAAAACTCATGACCGTGGCCGAGGCCAGGCCTTTCGTGGAAGCCGAGGAAATGGATAAGCTCGTCGATCCCGACAAGGCTGCCCAGGAAGCCAGGCGGAGGGTGCAGGAATCGGGCATAGTCTTCCTGGACGAGATAGACAAGATAGCCAACAGGGAGGGCAGGGGCTCTGCCGGGGCCGATGTGTCCAGGGAGGGAGTGCAGCGCGACCTTTTGCCCATCGTCGAGGGCACAACGGTAAACACCAAATGGGGCACGGTGGACACTACCCATATTCTCTTCATCGCCGCTGGAGCCTTTACGGTGTCCAAACCCCAGGATCTGATTCCCGAACTTCAAGGACGCTTCCCCATCCGCGTAGAGCTGACAGCCCTGAGCGAGGCGGATTTCGCCCGAATCCTGGTGGAACCTAAAAACGCATTGATAAGCCAGTACACCCAGCTTCTCGCCACCGAAGAGGTGGAACTCAGTTTTGATACCGGAGCCATCGCCCGCATCGCGGAAATCGCCGCCGCTGCCAATTCCAGGACCGAGAACATCGGAGCGCGGAGATTGCATACCGTTCTGGAAAGGCTTCTGGAAGAGGTTTCCTACGAGGCCGACCAGCTTTCGGGTACCAAAGTATTAATCGATACAGCCTATGTGGACAGCCGATTCAAGGACTACGCCGAGAGGCAGGATCTTAGTAAATACATCTTGTGACAGGAGGGCCGATCAGCCATGAATTTGACAGAAGTGCGCGTTACTGACATCGACGACACCTCCGAAGCGCGGGAGCTGCGCCTCTGGAAGCAATATCAGGAAAACCATGATCACCGAATAAGGGATACGCTGGTTGAGCAGTATGCCCCCTTGGTTAAATATGTGGCGGGCAAGGTGGCGGTAAACCTTCCCTCATCGGTGGAATACGATGATTTGGTAGGCTATGGCGTCTTTGGCCTTTTCGACGCAATTGAGAAATTCGACCCCTGTAAACATGTCAAGTTCAAAACCTACGCGGTAACCAGGATCAGGGGAGCTATGTATGACCACCTGCGGGAAATGGACTGGGTTCCCCGCTCGGTTCGGCAGAAGGCCAAGGAAATCGAGCAGGCGGTGATGATGGTGGAAGCCAGGCTGGGCAGGCCGGCTTCGGACACTGAAATAGCCGAATCCATGAACCTTCAGGAGGATGAATTCGCCCGGCTCATGGGCAAGATTTCCTCCACCGTCATACTCTCCCTCAACGATATCTGGAACTCTTCGGGAGAAAGCGAAAAACTGTGCATAGGCGACAGCATAGAATCCCCCAGGGGTATGAATCCCGACTCGAGGGTGGAGAAGGAAGAGATCCGCAGGGTGATCGTCCAGGCTATCAACGAACTGCCTGAAAAAGAGAAGAAGGTCCTGGTGCTGTACTACTATGAAAACCTCACCCTGAGGGAGATCGGGCAGATCCTGGAAGTGACAGAATCGAGGATAAGCCAGCTCCACACCAAGGCCATTATCAGGCTCAAGGCCAAGCTCACCAGCAGGCGCAAGGGACTCTTTTAGTCCTCCGAGGTCTCGGATTTCCGCTCGGTCAGGGCGATTCCATACTCGTCTATTTTCTGATAGAGAGTCTTGCGCCCTATCTTGAGCACTTCAGCCGTCTTGGTCTTGTTTCCCCCTAGCATGGCCAGGGTTTCCGCAATCAATATCTTCTCGGCATCAGCAAGGCTGGATAGGGCGGGTATGTGTATTTCCTTTTTTTCTTGGGTGCTTCGGGGGCCGGGGGGCAGATCCTCGATGCTCACGAAGCGGCCGGATGCCATCACTACCGAGCTTTCTATGCAGTTGCGCAGTTCCCGCACATTGCCCGGCCAATCATAGGCGTACAGAGCCTGTTTGGCCCTTGGCTCGAAACCATCTATCTCCTTGGCGTTTTCCCTGGAGAATTCATGGAGGAAGGTGGCGGCCAGGAGGGGAATATCCTCTCTGCGTTCCCTCAAGGGGGGCACATGGATGTTGACAACATTGAGCCTGTAATAAAGGTCTTCCCTGAAACGGCCTTCTTCAATTTCCTTTTTCAGATCCTTGTTGGTGGCCGCGATAAAGCGCACATCCACTTCCAGGGTGCTTTCCCCTCCTACGCGCTCGAACTTCCTCTCCTGGAGCACCCGTAGAATCTTGATCTGGACGTTCTGGTTGATTTCGCCTATTTCGTCCAAAAAAAGGCTGCCGGTATCTGCCATTTCAAAGCGGCCGCGTTTCCGTGTCTGGGCACCGGTGAAAGCTCCCTTTTCGTGGCCAAAGAGTTCGCTCTCCAAAAGACTCTCGGCCAGGGCTGCGCAGTGGACCTTTACCAGGGGTTTGTCCCGCCTGGGCGAGAGATTGTGGATGGCATCGGCGATAAGTTCCTTGCCCACCCCCGAATCGCCAGTGATGAGGACGCTGGCCTTGGTAGGAGCCACCCTACGTACAAGATCGAAAATCCTGCGCATCGCCTGGCTTTTTCCGATAATGGAGCTTATCCTCTGCTGGGCCAGCACTTCCTCCCGGAGTTCCTGATTCTTAATGGAGAGCTCGCGGATTTCCAGGGCATTCTTGGTAAGCTTAAGAAGATGCTCCAGGTCCAGAGGTTTGGTGATGAATTCCAGGGCGCCATACTGCATGGCGGCCACCGCTTCGCTTATGTCGCCATGGGCAGTGATTATGATGACGGGAATATTCTGCCAGCGCCGCTTTATGTACTGAAGCAGTTCCATGCCCGAAACCTTGGGCATCTTAAGATCGGTGATGACCAGGTCAACATAGTGTTCATCTAAAATGGCCTGGGCTTCCTGTCCATCCTGGGCTACCAAGGTCGCATAGGACTCCAGTGAAAAGGCCTCGGCCAGACCATCGCGGATATTCTTCTCATCATCGACTATCAAAATGGTGAACTGCATTTATTCCTCCGCCTGTGAGCCAGCCATGGCCGCCGTATCCTCCCAGCTGGGAAGATATTTCTTCTCTTTCTGAGGAACGGGTAGATGAATCGTGAAAGTGGAGCCCTCTCCCTCTTTGGATTCCAGGCTGATATCCCCCGAATGTTCCTTGATTATCTTGAACGTAATAGTCAGCCCTAGGCCTGTGCCACTTTTCTTGGTGGTGAAGTAGGGTTCGAAAATCTTGGTAAGCAGAGCTTCGGGAATACCAGTGCCTGTATCTGAAATCGCGATACTCAGTTCGTCCTCGTTGTGGTCGGCTCTGATTCCCAAAACCCCGCCCCTGGGCATGGCCGCCATGGCATTCTTGATCAAATTGAGAAGGGCTTGTTTTATGTGCCGCTTGTCCAGAAAGAGCTTGGGGAGTTCGGGCGCCAGCTGGACTTTCAGCTCTATGCCCATGCGCTCAGCCTCGGGTTCCACAAGGTCGGCTACTTGCTGAATAATAGGCCCCGGATTTTCGCTCAAGAGCTGGATATCCATGGGCCGTACCGCGAAAAGGAAATCCACGACAATCTGCTTGAGCCTCTCCATTTCCTGCTTTACCACGTCCAGGTGCTTGCCCATGGAGGCCTTGTCGGGTTCAGGGCTTTTTAAAAGCTTCTCCAGGAGCTGAATGCGAATGGAAATGGAACCCAGGGGATTGTTGATTTCATGGGCTACCCCCGCCGCCAGGGTAGTGAGAGCCGCCAGGCTTTCGGCCCTTCTGAGCTGGGTCTCTTTCTTGCGTTTTTCGGTAATATCCTCAACATGGATGATGGTTCCCGCAATTTTTTCTTCCGAGAGGAGAGCCGTGAGGCTTATGGCGATTATGCGCGTGCTCGAAGCGGCCTGGAGGGCGAATTCTTGGCCTAGAATGGTTTCCTCCGCGGTGAGGGCCTTGTAGAAAAAGTCCTTCAGTTCCTCATCGCCTATCCCCTGCCATAAGGGAGTGTTGAAATCCCCGGACTGAATTCGCAGAATCCTTTCCGCCGAT
Organism: uncultured Treponema sp.; assembly: GCA_964531105.1. Classification (GTDB taxonomy): domain Bacteria; phylum Spirochaetota; class Spirochaetia; order Treponematales; family Rectinemataceae; genus UBA2256. Next base: position 66,160 of record CAZHFN010000007.1, read on the forward strand.
TTATTGATCAGCACGGGCACATGGTCCAGATTGCATACGATTATGCCATCGAACATGGACTGGAGAGCGGCTTCGAGCCTGTCGTTGGCCACCAGTAGTTCCTTGAAGAGAGAGAGAAGCTGATCCTTGGTGAGTTTGTCCGCCCTGGAGAGGGCCTTGCCCATGAAGGAGGATTTCATTCGAGATCTCCGAAGGATGAAACGAGGACTCTGGCGAGGAGTTCGGGGTTCCTGTTGAGGGAGCTGTACTGGATGGCCGCTTCTCTCAGCAACTTAGACCATGCTTCGATCGCGGAGAGCAGCTTCGTGTTGCCCGAGGATTCGGCTAGAAGGGCGGAGAACACAGCCAGGAGAGCTCGCAGGAAGCGGATATAGGAGCCAGAGCTTGTCTTGTCTTTGGCTCCGAAGCTCTTGGTGATCTCCGCCAGCTCATCCAGCAACTCCGAAAGTTTTTTGTTTGAGGATTCAGCCAATTCCAGGAGGCTTTGGCCATAGGCTCCCAACTCGGTCTTTTGCCAATGCAAGTCCGAGAGTATCCTGCCGGCGATCAATTGTGCATGGGTCTGTGCCAGGCTGGGCGGGAAATCCATGCGGGAATCGAAAAATTCTTTGAGGCTTTCGGATGCTTCCTCCGACTTGAAAACCCTGGCGATCACCTGGGCGCTAGAAGCCCTGTCTCTAGGCAGGAAGGCATAGAGCCGGGATCTGGAGAGGACGGTGGCCAGCATAGAAGCCCGCCGAGAAGTGAGGAGGATAAACCGCACCGTGTCGGGGGGTTCCTCCAGAATCTTGAGCATGGCATTTCTAGCCGAATCCTGCATCTTATCGGCGTTTTCGATTATTACGGTCTTGCGCTTGCCCAGGGGCGCTAGCTGAGCCCAAAGTCTCATGTTCCTGAGCATGAATACGGGAGCTTCGGGGGCTAGGAGTTCTAGGGAGAGGGCATCGGCATAGGCCGATTCAATCTTGTTGATTAGCTCCTGGGATACGGGCGCCTGGATCGTATCCGGTTCGATATAATCCATTGCTTCTCTAAGGGATTCCACGAGGCCTGCCGCTTTTCCCAACCTTCCTTCTTCCCCTGACCACAGGGTAGGATTGAAGCGGGCCAGAAGCTTCCCCAAGGAACGGAGAAAAAAGTAGGCCGAGGAAGTACCTGGATTTCTGAAGAGGAATTCCCTGGCCACGGTAATTTCCTCGGGCAGGGTTCGTGCGCCAAAGAGGATCAGATCGGGGTGAGCCAACCTTCTGTGCATGGCGCAGTCGGGGCAGAAGCAGTTCCAGGCAGCGCCCTGTCTGCAGGATATAGCCCTGGCTGTTTCCAGGGCCGTGGTGAGCTTTCCTGTCGCCGGCGGTCCGGAGAATAGAAGGGTAGGGGGAAGGCTCTCCTGCCGAATCTCATTTTCCAAAGTCCTGCACAGGACATCCTGGCCGATAATATTTTCGTACATGAAATTCTATGGCTTCTTGATGAGGTCCTGGATGCGCAGAGCTTCCTGCTGGCGCTCCAGGGCGGGTTTAAGGCTTTCCTGTATCGTAGGTCCAATGATGGGCAGAATCGTGCTGGCGAAAAGCGAACCCGATAGAAGGGCGTCCACATCCAAAAAGCTTTGCATATCCAGAACTACCAGGACGAGGGATACGACGATGAGCCCTTCGCCGATGCCCAGCACAAGGCCTAGAACCTTGTCGAACACATCCAGATTTGCGGCTTCAAGACCCTCGTGGATGAGCTTGGCAATGAGCTTCATGATAAGAAAGCCCGCTACAAAGCATACGAGAAATGCCATCAAATAGAGCACAGTGGGAGGCCACTCGGCGATGCCCAGCTTGGGGGCGGCGAAATCTATGAGACTGTTGGAAAACATCAGGCCGGCTAAAATACCCACGGCATAGGCAGCTACCGAAAGAAGTTCCCTTACAAAACCTCGGGCGAAGCAGCGTACCGCCAGAAGGACTACGATAGCTACAAAAACCCAGTCCATTATACTCAAAGGCTGCCTCCTTGAACTGCCGCCTGTCGTGCCAGAATAAGTTCGGCAATGTAGTCGGCTGAAAGCACCGCCGATCCGTCCGGCCTTCTTATCCTGGAGAGAGCCAAGCTCGCGGCTTCGGCCTTGGCTCTTTTTTCAGGATCTTCCAGGTAACCCAGCACAGCGGAGATCACCGCTTCAGGCCTGGCCTCCTCGCCGACAAAACTTAAGGCCGCTCCAGCATCCCTGGCCATAGCGGCGTTTTCCACCTGATCGCCCCTGGTTCCGCTGCCCGCTAGTGGAATGAGAACCATGGGCTTGCCCAGGGCTGCCGACTCCCAGACTGTGCCCGCCCCAGCCCTGCCCAGCACTACAGAACTCGCTGCAAGAAAATCCCTCATTTCGCCGCCAATATAAGGAAGGGCGGCATAATAGTCATCCTTTTTGGGTTCCTTGATTTCATCGAACAGCTCTCTGCCAGTCTGATGAACGATAAAGGCTTTGCCCTGGAGGATTGGTCGCAGAGAGGCTACGAGCTCATTGATCTGACGAGATCCTTGGCTCCCTCCCAGGCATAGGACTATGGACAGGCCTTCAGGAATTCCCAGCAAAGCTCTTCCTTTGGCGGATTGGCCCTGGAGCAAGCCGGGTCTGACGGGGTTTCCCACAATCTCAGTCTTGGCTTTCCAAGGATCGGAGAATCCCAAGGCTCCCTGGCCCCAGCTTAGAAGGATTTTCTCTGCCCTGGCAGCATTGAGCCTGGTAGCCAGGCCGGGGCTCACATCCGATTCGTGGGTGAAATAGGGTATGCCCAGGGCAAAGGCTGCCCTGCAGGGTGGCACGCTCACGTAGCCGCCCTTGGAGAAGAGGAGATCGGGTCTGGTTTCAGAGAGGATTCTGCGGGCTTCCGCATAGCCAGCCAGAACCTTGAAGGCATCCACCAGATTCTTGAGGGAAAATGACCTTCTCAGCTTGCCTGAAGGTATGGCCCGATACTCGATGCCCTCGGCTTCTACAATCTGCTTATCCGTATCCTTGGTGGAGCCTATCCAGAGTATCCTGCCGCCGTAGCCCTTGTTGCGCAGAGCCTGCACAATCGCCAGGCCTGGATAGATATGCCCTCCTGTACCCCCGCCCGTAAAGGCGATCAGCGGGCTCGAGTCCTGAGTCTTCTTCATTCCATGAAACCGGCCAGCTTGACCATGGCCTTGAGCACTTCGTCCTCGCTTTTCTCGCCCTGCATTATGGAGAGCACCTTGTTGGCCAATACCTTGCCCAGCTGAACCCCTTCCTGGTCGAAGGAATTGATGTTCCAGGCAAAACCCTGGAACATTATCTTGTTTTCAAAATGAGAAAAAAGTGCGCCGAGTTGTGCCGGCCCCAGTTTTTCTCCCAGAATAAGGGTAGAAGGACGCGCTCCCTTGAAATATTTATTGGGATTCGGATCTTCCTTGCCCCTGGAAAAGGCCACTACCTGAGCCAGCAGGTTGGCTACCAGTTTTTGTCTGGAATTGGTTCCCATGGATAGAATGTCTTTGGAGAATTGGTTTTTCTTGAATCCGATAAACTGCAGAGGCACTATATCGCTTCCCTGGTGTAAAAGCTGATAAAAGGAATGCTGACCGTTGGTTCCCGGTTCCCCAAAGACCACTGGTCCGGTTTTGTAGGCCAGCGGTTTTCCATCCCTGTTTACCGTCTTGCCATTGGATTCCATATCCAGTTGCTGGAGGTGGGCTGGAAAGCGGGAGAGGGCTTCCGAGTAGGGGAGCACAGCAGTGCTGGGCATACCCAGGATATTGCGCTCGTACAGTCCTATCAGGGCATCTAAAAGACAGGGGTTTTTACTCAGATCAGGCTCCAGGGCTACCTTGTCCATGGCATGGGCTCCGGACAGGAATTCCTCGAAGCAGGCAGGGCCAAAGGCCAGAGACATGATCACCCCGCCTACGGCGCTGGAGGTGGAATAGCGGCCGCCTATGAAATCGTCGATAAAAAAGCTGGCCAGATACCCGGGATTCTGGGCAAGGGGACTGGTGGTGCTGGTCACCGCCACCATGTGACGGGAACTGTCCAGGCCGGCGGCTTCCAGCCTAGTCCTCACCAAAGTTTCATTAGCCAGGGTTTCCTGGGTGGTGCCGCTCTTGGACACGAGGATGAAGAGACTTGTCTCCAGATCAAGGGAGCCGAGCACCGCATCTGCATCATCGGGGTCTACATTGGATATAAAGGCCGCCCGCATTTTCTGCCTGCCCTCGGCCTTAGCCCAGCGCTCCAGGGCCAAGCAAGCCGCCCTCGGACCTAAATCTGAGCCGCCGATGCCTATCTGCACCGCACTGCGGAATACCTTGCCCGTGGAACCCCTTATCTTGCCTGAGTGCACATCTTCAGCGAACTGGGCTGCTTTTCTACGCTCTCCCTCATAGAATGACCTTATATCCTTCCCATCCACCAGAATCTGATTTCCCAGGGAACCTCTGGCAAGGTGGTGGAGCACCATACGTTTTTCGCCGGTATTCATCACCGCACCGGAGAGGAGGGCTCTGTACTTTTCCAGAAGCTGTTGCTCCTCTGCCAATTTTTCAAGGGTTTGGATGATAGGTTTATCCACGGGAGCAGCGGCATAGGAATACCGGAGCCCTACAGCCATCTCCACCGAGCATGAGCTTATGCGATCGGGGCTGAGAAGACTGCCCATGTCAACTTTTGATAGCCTGGTAAGCTCCAAATAGGATATGCACTCGTCGAGGTTTTTATAACTGATCATATTCATGTTTCCTTACGCTACATGATATGGTCGAAATCGCTACACTTCAAGGGCGAGTACGAGGGCTACCAAGGGCTAAACCCAGCCTTTTCTTCTTTCTCCACCAGGGTCCCCGGACCAAAAAACCCTTATGCAAAGCTTCGTTTAGGAGAGCTGAGCGATTCTCCCTTCTCCAAGAAGCGAGAACCCCGGCGGCAGGGCAACTGGGGGGCGTGCCCAGCCACCCAATTTTCCTGTCGGGCAAGGCTTTTCCGGTACCTGCTTCGCCTAGGCTCTGTGACAGTACATCACCGCCCTCCATGCCCATTCCAAGCTCTCCTAAAAGCCTCAAGGATTGAGCTTGGGTGAACCTGAAGCGGTTGTACTTGAAAAAACTTTGCAGTTCCTCCATACCCTCAGCCAAATTCCCAACCCTGCCGTCGCAGACATCACAGCCCGAACAGGGTGATGAAAGCTCGGCCCCCATCAGGGCGAGCAGGCTGGCACGACGGCAAGCCCTATTTTTGCCGTATTCCAGGAAAGCTTTTTTCCTCAACTCCCTTGCATCGTCGCCGCCTGCATCGCTACGGCCTGCAAGGCCGTATCCTGCCTCGGCGGCAGGCATACCGTCGCGCTTCACAGGGATTAACACATTTCCCTTGGAACCCGGTGCTCCCGCATTGCTGTCCCAGGGGTTCCTGATGAGTACTGCTTCTGCTGGGCTTCCGTCCCTTCCAGCGCGACCCGCCTCCTGTATGTAGGCTTCCACCGAAGGCGGAGAACTGAAATGGACAACAGCCCTGATATTTTTCTTATCTACCCCCATACCGTAGGCACAAGTGCTAACCAGAACTCCGTCATCGCTCTCCATGAACCAATGTTCCACCTCCTCCTTTTCCTCCCTCGAAAGTCCGGCATGGTAGAACCTCACCCTTTCGGTGCAGTACTCCCTGAGATACTCGCAAAGGTTTCGCACTCCGGGTCTGGATTGATCGAAAACAATGAGGGGCTTGGGCAGTTCGTTCACCAGGCGTAGAATGCTCTGTCGCGGGGAAAGGCTCTGCTTGACCGAATAATGGATATTGGGTTTATCCATATCGGCGGTGACCAGGGAATATGGTTCAGCGCCGAAAAGCCTCGAAGCGATGGCCTTCTGGACCTGAGGGCTCGCCGTGGCGGTGAAGGCGCTCACCACCTTGGGCTTCATGGCGAGAATGCGCGCTCCGAGTTCGAGATAGGAGGGCCTGAAAGTCTCTCCCCATTCGCTTACGCAATGAGCCTCGTCTATTGCTAAATGGAAGATACCCAGGGCTTCCAATTTAGTTCTCAGATCCGGAGAGTTGAAGCACTCGGGATTCGTTATTCCTATCTTGATTTTCCCAGACTTAAGCCCTTCCAGACCTGCTTCTCTTTCTTCCTTATCCATGCCGCCTCGGAAAAGGGCGCAGGTTATGCCTCGCTTCTCCAGGCTTCTCTTCTGGTCGTTCATCAGCGCCAGCAGGGGATAGATCACGAGGGTGGGGCCGGGAGCCAGGATGGCGGGTACCTGGAAGCAAAGACTTTTCCCAAATCCCGTGGGAAAAAGGATCATCTGCCGTACCGGCTCCTCTCTTTCAGCGCCATCCAGAACCCCGGCTATGGCCATGCGTTGAAGAGGAAAGAGGTACTCAATGCCAAAACGATTTTGGGCCAGGAGGGCTATGGGATCCTGCAAACGGCCTTCGGTCTCATCTTCTTTCACATTGCAAACACGCAGAGTAAAAGGCCTGGCGATTCATTGTGGCCGACTACAATCCTATTCTGGGACAGAGAGCATCCAGGGGACAGGCTGTTGGATCCGAAAGGCAGAGAGGATTGCGGGCTTTGCAGATATACTTCCCATGCCTGTTGAGGGCGTGGGAAAAGGCAGTATGGCTGCTGTCCTCCAGGTTCTCCCGTATCTTTTTCTCGATTGCATCCGGATCCCTGGAGCTGTGGAGGCCAAGCCTGTAGACCAGTCTGGACACATGGGTATCCACGATAATGCCAGGCACGCCGAAACAGGTGGAAATCACCAGGTTAGCTGTCTTGCGCCCTACACCGGGAAGCTCCAGAAGCTTCTCTATCGTGGACGGAACCCTCCCCTCGTGTTCGGTGACTATTTTCTGGGCTGTCATGATAAGATGCCTTGCCTTTGTGCGAAAAAAGCCGACTGAGTGCACGAGCAGTTCCATTTCAGCCGGTTCGGCCCTGGCCATGGACGCAGGGTCAGGATATGCGGCAAAGAGGGATGGGGTCACGGCATTCACCTGCTCGTCAGTACATTGTGCACTTAAGATCACAGCGCAGAGGAGTTCGAAACAGCTGGAAAAGCTCAAAAGGGGCCGTTCATCAGGCCAGATAGGCAGAAGAATGCGGGCGATTTCGGGAATCCTAGTTTTTGGGTTGATTGGGTTCAAGGTCAGCATATCCTTTTATAAGTTCCTCGAACCTTGTTGGTAAAGAGGTCGCTCAGG
>CAZHFN010000008.1:0-4885 GCA_964531105.1 uncultured Treponema sp.
CTCTGCCACTTACCCATGGTGCTGGGCCAGGATGGGCACAAGCTCTCCAAGCGCCATGGAGCCACGGCGGTGAACGAATTCCGCAAGACTGGGTATCTACCCGAAGCCCTCATCAACTATATCGCCCATCTGGGATGTTCCTTCGAAGAGGGACGGGATATCTACACGCTCAGGGAAATGGAAGAGCTTTTCAAGATCGAGAAGCTCAACAAGGCTCCCGCAGTTTTCGACTACCAGAAGCTGGAGTGGTTTAACGGCCAATATATAAGGCAGAAGTCCGACGCCGAACTCGCGGCTCTTGTCAAACCCTTCCTTGTGGAGGCGGGTCTACGCAAAGAAGAGGACCCGGATGCCGATTCCCTGGACCTGAGAGCAATGCCTCTAGTGAAAGAGAGACTGCGGTTCCTCAGCGAGGCTCCTGCCCTCATGCGATATCTGTACGGAAAGCCGGAGCTTCCAGGAGCGGGGGAGTTTATCCCCAAAAAACTAGATAAGGCTGCGGCCATACGGATGCTGGAAGAAGACCTGGCTATGCTGAAGACCATCGATCTGGATCGCCTCGAGGAGGCTGAAGAGGCATTCAGGGTTAGGGCTGTCCAGATACAGGCCAAGCTCGGCGATATGCTTATGCCCCTAAGGGTGGCTGTCACTGGGTCTAGGGTAAGCCCTCCGCTTTTCGAGTCCATGCGTCTGCTTGGATCGGCTGAAACTCAGGCGAGAATACAGTCGGCCATACATCATCTAGCTTCCAGCGAGGTCTGACAGCGTGCGCGAACAAGCCTTCGACAACGAAAAGTACCTGGCGGAACAAGCGACATTCATTCGTGAGAGAGCCGATGGCACTGACAAGCTCTACCTCGAGTTCGGCGGCAAGCTGCTCTGGGACTGGCATGCCGCCAGGGTTTTACCCGGCTACGATCCCAACGTAAAGATCCGCCTTCTCTCCATGCTCAAGGATAAAGCTGAAGTGATCCTTTGCATTTACGCCGGCGACATAGAACGCAAGCGGATCAGGGGTGATTTTGGCATTACCTACGATGCGAGCGCCCTCCAGATTTTCGATCAGCTGGGGGAGTGGGGGGTGTCGGTAGCGGGGGTCGTCATTACTCGCTATGAAGATCAAGCTGCGGCCAACCAGTTTGGCGCTCTCCTGGAACGCCGGGGAGTGAAGGTTTTCCGACACAGGCCTACCAAGGGATATCCCTCCGACGTGGAGCGTATCGTAAGCCCGGAGGGCTATGGGGCAAACGAGTATATTCCCACATCCAAACCCATCGTGGTGATCACCGGACCAGGACCGGGTTCCGGCAAGCTCGCCACCGCCCTTTCCCTCGTATACGCCGATCACCTGGCTGGAAGAAAAGCCTCCTATGCCAAATTCGAAACCTTCCCAGTGTGGAATCTGCCGCTCAAGCACCCTGTCAACATAGCCTATGAAGCCGCCACCGTGGATTTGGGGGACTTCAATTGTCTGGACCCCTTCCATTTGGAAACCAGGGGAGAGATGGCTGTCAATTACAACAGAGATGTGGAAGTCTTCCCCGTCTTGCGGCGAATGCTGGATAAAATCTCCGGCGGCAGCGTGGGCTATCGCTCACCTACTGAGATGGGGGTTAACAGGATAGCCTCGGGCATCGTAAACGACGAGGGAGTAAAAAAAGCGGCAAAACAGGAGATTATCCGCCGCTATTTCCGCCATTCCTGCGAATACGCCCTGGGCTTGAGCGAAAAGCCGGCCCTGCAGCGCATACAAGCCATCATGGACGAACTGGAGCTCAAGAGCGAGGACAGGCTAGTTGTCCTCCCCGCCAGGCTTGCGGCCGAAAAAGCCCTGAAAGAAGGCAAGGGTAACGAAGGAGTATGCGTTGGGGCAGCCCTGGAACTGCCTGATGGTACAATCGTTACCGGCAAGAACTCGCCAATCCTTCATGCCGCAAGCGCCGTGGTCCTCAATGCGGCCAAGAAACTGGCCGGCATTCCCAAGAAAATCCACCTCCTGCCGCCCATCGTGACCGCCAGTATCGCCGGCATGAAACGAGATGTCCTGGGACGAAAATCCCTTTCCTTGAGTCTGGATGAGACCCTCATAGCTCTTTCGGTGAGTGCCGCCATGAATCCCTCTGCCCAGGCGGGCATGGAAGCCCTGAAATCCCTAGTCGGCTGCGAACTCCATCTTACCCATATTCCCACCACGGGCGATGAGGGTGGCTTGCGAAGGCTCGGGCTCAATTCTACTAGCGATCCTTATTTTGCGGGCAACAATCTCTTTAGTTCCTGAGACCGACTGCCGAGATCTCGAGCCGCTTAAAAGCAGCCCGGGATCTCGGCGGTATTGACCAGTCCAGTCTTTACGGGCATAGTAGCCACACCGCGCCCCTGAAGCGCGGCAAGGAGCTTCCTATGAGCGAAACACAAGAGAAAAACGAGGGATACCTGGATTTTATCCGCGATGCTGTGTCTAAGGACATAGCCGAGGGCAAGACCAGTGAAGTCCGCACCCGCTTCCCGCCCGAACCCAACGGTTGGCTTCACATAGGCCACGCCAAGGCTATCTTTGTGGATTTTGGAGTAGCCGAAAGTTTCGGCGGACGCTGCAATCTGCGATTTGACGACACTAACCCCGAAAAAGAAGATTACTCCTATGTCGAGGCTATAAAGCGGGATGTTCGCTGGCTAGGCTACGATTGGCAGGACAGGGAATACTACGCCTCGGACTATTATGAGAAACTTTATGAGCTGGCCCGGCTTCTTATCAGCAAGGGTCTGGCTTACGTGGACGACTTGGACGAGGAGCAGATCAAGGAATACAGGGGCACCAATGTGCCCGACAAGAACAATATTACCTACACCCCGCCCGGCAGGAACAGCCCTTATCGAGACAGAAGTGTTGAAGAAAACTTAGACCTCTTCGCGCGGATGAGAGCAGGTGAATTCCCCGATGGACTGAAAACGCTCAGGGCTAAAATAGACATGGCTCATCCCAACCTCCTCATGCGCGATCCGGTCATGTACAGGATCCGGAGGGAACCCCATTATCGAACTGGGACAGCCTGGTGCATTTACCCGATGTACGATTTTCAGCACCCTCTTTCGGATGCAATAGAGGGAGTCACCCATTCCCTGTGTTCGCTGGAATACGAGATTCACAGGCCTCTCTACGATTGGTTTATCGAGCACTGCGAAGTATTCCCCTCACGGCAGATCGAATTCGCTCGGCTTAATTTGACCCACACAGTACTCTCCAAGCGCTGGCTCATAAAGCTTGTGAGGGAAAAAAAGGTATCCGGCTGGGACGATCCCCGCATGCCCACCCTAGCTGGCCTGCGGCGCAGGGGCTACACGCCCGAAGCCATCAAGGATTTTCTCGGGCGCATAGGCATTGCCAAAACCGATTCCATGGTGGATATACAGCTTTTAGAGCACTGCCTGCGGGAGGATCTCAACAAGAGGGCATCCCGCTACATGGCGGTGTTGCGTCCTCTGGAGCTTATTATCGACAACTGGCCTGATGGCAAGGTTGAAATGTTGGAGGCGGTAAACAACCCCGAGGACCCGGACAAGGGCAAAAGGGAGATTCCCTTCTCAGGAAGGCTTTTGATAGAAAGAGAAGATTTCCAGGAAGTGCCACCGCCTAAATACTTCAGATTATTCCCTGGCAATCAGGTGCGCCTACGCTATGCCTACATCGTTACCTGCACTGGACTGGACAAGGATCCTGTAACGGGTGAGATCCTGAGGGTGCACTGCAGCTACGATCCTGCGACCAGGGGAGGGGATGCTCCGGACAACAGAAAGGTCAAGAGCACCATACATTGGGTTTCTGCCGAAGAAGCCTGCAGCCTGGAAGCGTGCCTCTACGATCATCTTTTCGAAGCCGAGCGCCCCATGGATCTGCCCGATGGAGGCTCGTTCATGGACAATCTCTCGGAAAATTCCATGGAAATCATCCAGAATGTCCGGGGCGAACCAGCCTTGGCCAGGCTGGAGCCAGGGACTTCCGTGCAGTTTGAGCGCCTGGGATATTTCTGCATGGACAGCGATTCTGCCCACGACAGGCTTATCTTCAACAGAACTGTATCCCTGAGGGACAGCTGGGCGAAAATAGCGAAGAAAGTCATTTAAACAGGGGTACTTTTACCCCCATTCTCGAAACAAACCGGCTTGTAGCCGGTGAAGTATAGACAGAGGTATAAGGAGGAGACATGAAATCGCGTGGAACGATGATCGTACTCACAGTCATGGTCGTCGCAGCGTTCGCGCTGACATCGTGTGGAGGCGGAAAGGCCTCGGAGATCAAAATTGGCGGAATCTCGCCGCTCACCGGTGAGGCGGCCACCTTCGGCCAGTCCACCAAGAACGGCATGAGTCTTGCCGTGGAAGAGTGGAATGCCGCAGGCGGAGTGTTGGGCAAGCAGGTCAAGCTCATTGTCGAAGATGACAAGGGCGATCCGGCCGAGGGCGCGGCGGTATTCAGCAAGCTGATTGAGCAGGACAAGGTAGTCGCCATTCTGGGCGGCATCACCTCCAGGGTTGCCCTGGCGGGTGCTCCCATAGCCCAGGCGGCCAAGGTTCCCATGATGACGCCCACGGCTACCAATGAAAAGGTAACCCAGGTGGGTGACTATATTTTCAGGAGCTGCTTTATAGATCCCTTCCAGGGCTCGGTTATGGCCAAATTTGCGGTGGAGAATTTAACTCTGCTCAATGCCGGGGTTATTTTCGACCTGGGCAATGATTACTCCAAGGGTCTGGCCGAAACCTTCAGCGCTTCCCTGGTCTCCCTGGGTGGACAAGTCCTCGCCAGCGAGGGCTATCCCTCCGGCGCCACCGACTTTAAAGCCCAACTCACCAAGATAGTCCAGGCCAAGCCGGAGGCTGTCTATAT
>CAZHFN010000008.1:4985-6583 GCA_964531105.1 uncultured Treponema sp.
TGCGTGGGCGGACAGATCCGCTACGATGAAAACAGAAACCCCGTCAAATCAGTGGTCATCATCGAAATGAAGGGTGGACAGCAGGTGTACAGAGCTACCGTGGAGCCCTGAGCCTCGCTCGATTCTATTCTGAATAATTAGTTCCTGCCGCCTTCGGGTGTGGAGAACGGGGCTGTCCAAGAAGAACAAGTTTGGACAGCCCTTTTTCATTTTATGAAGCAGGTACTACCACTGATTTTCATGCTCTAAAATTAGCATAAAAAAAGAAGCCCTTCAGGCCCATCCTGCAACCCCAATCTCTATATACAGCAAGCCTGTGCTAGTACAGGTCGGCGCTTTTCTCTATAATCATCCCACGCGCTCAGGGATAGCCGCATTGCCATTAACTTCGCATTTATCCCCGCGCTACCCCCGGGACCTCGCAGGGCTCCAAGGCCAGCGCTGCGACCATGCCCCGCGCAGGCGCGCCGCCGTAACCGTCGGTGGTGTGAAATCAGGGCCTTCGCGATCGGCGAGGCCGATCGCGGCGAGGAACGCTCCGCGTTCCTCGTTGATAGGAGCAATCGTATGGACAGCGCGCTCACAATGGAAAAGATCGTCTCACTGGCCAAGCGGAGAGGCTTCGTGTACCAGTCCTCGGAGATCTACGGAGGACAGTCGGGAGCCTGGGACTACGGCCCCAACGGCATCGAACTTAAAAACAGGGTGTCCCGTTTCTGGTGGAAGGAGATGACCCAGCTCCACGATGACATAGTCGGTCTGGATGCAGCCATACTCATGCATCCCAGGGTATGGGAAGCATCAGGACATGTGGAAAACTTTACCGATCCCCTGGTGGACTGCAAAAAGTGCAAAACCCGTTTTAGGGCCGATCAGATCGATCAGGACAAACTGGCCCGCAAAGAGTGTCCCGATTGCGGCGGCGAACTCACCGATACCCGCAAGTTCAATCTTATGTTCAAAACCAATATTGGCCCGGTGGACGACGGCGGGGGACTTATCTACCTGCGTCCCGAAACCGCCCAGGGCATCTACGTTAATTACAAGAATATAGTCCAGTCCAACCGCATGAAGGTTCCCTTTGGAATCGCGCAGGTAGGCAAGGCCTTCCGCAACGAAATAGTAACCAAGAACTTTATTTTTAGAACCTGTGAGTTCGAGCAGATGGAAATGCAGTACTTCGTCAAACCCGGCGATGACGACAGGTTTTTCGACTATTGGAGGGAACAGCGCTGGGCTTACTACGAAAAGCTGGGTGTCCGGATGGACAAGCTGCGCTGGCATCGTCACGGCAAGGACGAACTGGCTCACTACGCCAAGGATGCCTACGACATCGAATACGAATTCCCCATGGGCTTCAAGGAACTGGAAGGTGTGCACAACAGGACAGATTTCGATCTTACCCGGCACCAGGAATTCTCGGGTAAGGACATGCAGTATATCGACCAGGATAACGGCAATGCCCGCTACATTCCCTACATCATCGAGACCAGCGCCGGGCTCACCAGGCAGGTCCTCATGCTTCTCTGCGACGCCTACGAAGACCAGAAAGTGGCCGATAAAGGCAACGACGATGACTGGAGAACCGTTCTCCATTT
>CAZHFN010000008.1:6683-71558 GCA_964531105.1 uncultured Treponema sp.
AGAAGGGTATAAGTACATGACTGAAGACGCTGCCGTTTTTGCCGAGGCAGGAAGCTTGAGCGCCCAAGGCAAGGCCTTTGCCTTGGTGAGCATTCTTTCCAGCGCGGGCTCCACGCCCCGCGCAAGGGCGCGTCTTCTCGTTCGCTCCGATGGCAGTATCGTAGGGACTATTGGTGGCGGTGTTCTTGAATCCCGGGTTGTCGCTGATGCCCAGGAGGCCATTGCCGCAGGCCGCTCCAAAATTTTGCACTACGAGCTCAACGCCCAAGCCGACTCTAAAGAAAACATTGCCATGTACTGCGGAGGATCCTTGGAGCTTTTTGTCGATGTCGTTGTATCTAAAAGAAAAATCCTCATCGTGGGGGCAGGGCATGTTGGGCTGGCTCTTGCCAGGCTGGCCGATTACCTGGGTTTCGGCGTGACGGTGGCCGATGATAGAGTGGGCGATGGCATCCGAGCCCGCTTCCCCATGGCCGCGGCATTCCATGCGAACCCTGATCTGTCTGCTCTTTTAGCCGGCCTGGAGATCGATGCTCGCACCGCGGTGGTTATCGCCACCCATTCCAGGGACGGCGAAGCCCTCGCTGCTCTTTTAGAAAAGCCTTGGGCATATTTGGGTCTTCTGGGTTCCAGAGCTAAGGTTAAAAAGCTGATGGCAGAATTAAGCTTGAACACGAAGACAGCACAGCATAAACAAATTCATGCTCCAGTGGGCATAGACATAGGAGCCGAAACACCGGAAGAGATAGCACTCTCCATTATGGCAGAAATACTTGCCGTAGAAACGGGCACACAAATCCACCATCTATTTCAAGACATGGAGCGCTGAAGAGAAATCAGAAAAAAAGCCGCGGTGCATTACCGCGGCTTTTTTTAGCCCTCTTATTTGCCGAGGACCCCTTCCTTGCAGGCCTTGGATACGGTGAACTTCACCGCGGTCTTGGCCGGGATCTTGATAGCTTCGCCGGTGGCGGGATTTCTTCCGGTGCGGGCCTTGCGCTTTGCAAGCTTGAGAATCCCGAAACCGGGAAGGGTAAACTTCTTGTTCTTTTTAACTTCCTTGTATGCCACTTCGGAGAGGGCATCCATGAAGCCTTTCACGTCTTTCTTTGTCATGCTCGTCTTCTCAGCAAGGGCGGTGACCAGCTGGGCTTTCGTCATCGCGGTTCCGTTTGTCGCCATGTTCTTCTCCTTGGGAATGACTCTTTATGAGGCCTAGGCCTTCTCTCCACCGGCGCAATACCAGAAGGATAGTTGGCTGAAGCCCCAATCACAGTAATAATACCACATGCGACGGGAAAAATAAAATATTATTTGCGCCTGCAGGATGAAAATAGCCCCGATATATTGAGAAAAAACCGCAATTGCCGCTATACTGCCTTAGAAAAGCGAGGAGAATCATGAACAAGGCTCTGGAAACCCTACAAACCCGCGGTTTTATACAGCAGTGCACAGACCTGGAAGGCCTGTCCAAGGTGATGGATGAAGGCCCTATTACCCTCTACGAGGGCTGTGATCCCACAGGTCCTTCACTTCATATCGGGCACATGGTTCCCTACTTTGCCATGCGGCATTTACACGAGGCCGGGCATAATGCCATTGTCCTCATGGGCGGCGGCACAGCCCGAATCGGCGATCCCTCGGGCAAAACCACTATGCGGCAGATAATCAGCTACGAGGAAATTGACGCTAACGCCTCCCGCTTCCTCAAGCAGCTGGACAGCTTTTTGAAGTTCGACGGCAAGACCCTCTACTCGGCCAACAATAAGGACTGGCTAGCCAACCTCAACTACATCGATTTCCTGAGGGATATAGGCAGGCACTTCTCGGTGAACAGGATGCTCTCCTTCGAATCCTACAAGATGCGTTTGGAGACAGGCCTTTCCTTTATCGAATTCAATTACCAACTCCTCCAGAGCTATGACTACCTCCAGCTCTACAAGCGGCACGGCTGCAGGCTCCAGGTGGGCGGGGACGATCAGTGGGGCAATATAGTAGCGGGCATTGAGCTCATCAGAAGGGTAGAGGGGGCCGAATGTTTCGGGCTCACCTTCCCCCTGGTTACCACCAGCGACGGCAAGAAGATGGGCAAAACCGAGAAGGGAGCCCTCTTCCTGAATCCCCAGATGACCAGCCCCTACGAGTTCTTCCAGTATTGGCGCAACGTCCAGGATGCCGACTTGGAGCGCTTCCTCCTCATGTTCACCTTCCTGCCCGTGGATGAATGCAGAAAGCTCGCCGCAGGCAAGGACGCGGCCATCAACGCCGCCAAGGAGCGCCTGGCCTGGGAAGTGACGGCCATGATCCACGGCAAGGAAGAAGCGGATAAGGCGCTTTCGGGAGCCCGAGCCGCCTTTGGCGGCTCGGGCGACAAGAGCGCCATGCCCACAGTTCAGCTGGAGAGGGCAAAATTCGAGGCCGGCTATGGCATTCTGGATCTCTTCGCCGACGCAGGCCTGGCAGCTACCAAGAGTGAAGCGCGCCGCTTGGTGCAGCAGGGCGGCGCATTCCTCTCGGGTCAGGGCGGCGGGGAACTTGAAGCCATCGGCGACCCGACATACCTGGTAGGCAGCGACAGGCTGGACAAGGACTCGGAGCTTATCCTCAGGGCCGGGAAAAAGCGGTTCTGCAGGGTGGTTGCGCTTAAATAAACCGCTTAAATAAACTCTGCCAGGTTTTCTATCGGTTCTCGAATTTTATGCCTGATATTCTCGTCCCTTTTGCCGAAAACGACCACGATGCCCGGCATCCACTTGTTTTCGTCCTTGGCCAAGTAACGGAGCAATGCCGACTCGTCGAAGCCCTCGATAGGGCAGGAGTCCAAGCCTATCGCAGCTGCTCCCGCCATCATGAAGGATGCCGCAATATAGCTCTGTGCTCTGGCCCAGTGTTCTGTCCTGCCGACAGATTCTAAAAATTCGTGATAGGGCTGGTAGTCGGGCCTGAAGACTTGATATCCGCCAGGGAAGCGCTCAGACCTTGCCCTGACAAACTCAGAGTCGGGCTGGAAGGATTCGCTCCGCAGCAGCAGTATGGCTACCGCAAAGGCGGCGCTGGAGACAGCTTCCTGGTTAAAGCAGATTTCTCCCAAAGATTTAATACCCTCCTGGCCAGAAAACACAACAAAGCGCCAGGGTTCGAGGCCGAACGAGGAGGGCGAAAGCCTTCCGCACTCCAGTATGTATGAAATAGTATCCTTGTCGGGTTGGTATGTGGAAGAAAAGCGCTTGCAGGCATACCTGCGTTCTAAAACAGCCAGGAATTCCCCGGCTTTCGTCTTTATCGAGTCATCCATACCGGCAAGATCAAACCAGATCGAGGGCTACGTCGAACATTGAATTGAGCGAAGTCTGGCGTTCCTGGGGGCTCATCTCCTTGCGGGAGATATTGGAATCCGAGCAGGTGAGAAGGGTGAGAGCCTTCTTGCGCAGGTGGGCGGCGTTGCAGTAGAGAGCGAAACACTCCATGTCCGTGGCTCCGCATCCCATGGATGCCCAACGCTCCCAGCCTTCTTCTTCGGGCAGGGCTGAATAGAGGGAAAAGACATCTGAAGAGAAAATACCGCCCACCCAATGCTTTATATCTCTGGCTTTGGCTGAAGACACGGCTTTTTCCAGAAGAGGATAGTTC
This sequence comes from uncultured Treponema sp., assembly GCA_964531105.1. GTDB lineage: Bacteria > Spirochaetota > Spirochaetia > Treponematales > Rectinemataceae > UBA2256. The sequence continues at coordinate 10,314 of CAZHFN010000008.1, forward strand.
GCGCAGGGAGAGAAGCTGCCATTCAGCCTGTACTGATGGGCGTAGTTGGAATCGGTAGAGGCTGTCATGGCGATGACCAGGTCGCCTACATCGATGTCGGCTATCATGCCTCCGCAGGTGCCTATCCGCACAATGGATTCAACTCCGTAGAAGGCGAAGAGCTCGAAGGAATAGATGCCCATGGAGGGGGCGCCCATACCCGAGGCCATGACGCTTACCGGCCGTCCCTCCCAGGTGCCGGTATAGCCTAACATGTTGCGCACTCCGGTAACCTGCTGCACGTTCTTGAGCCTGGTTTCGGCGAGGTATTTTGCCCTCAAAGGATCGCCGGGCATGAGGACGAAGGGGGCTATCTGGCCTTTTTGGGCCGCATTGTGAGGGGTTCCAGAGGAAAAATGTTCCAGCTGTCGTTTTTTCTGCAGTGAATGATCCATAAAAACTCCTTGTTCAATTGCCACCGCGCTCGTAGGGCTGTCCTGATGCCCGGGGGGCGTAATCTCTTCCAGAGAACAGTACTAAGGTTACCAGGGTGATTATATAGGGGAGAATGCTAAAAAATTCAGAAGGGAGAAAGCGGAGGCCTTGAATGTTGACCATGTAGATGGCCAGGGCTACAGCCGTTCCAAAGAGGAGGGAAGCTCCGGTGACGCCCTTGGGCAGCCAGCGCCCAAAGGATACGGCGGCAAGAGCGATAAACCCTGCGCCGTTGACGGTATTCACCGTATACTGGATCGTTTGGGTGAGCACAAGGCAGGATCCAGCCACACCGGCCAGGAAACCAGAGGCAAGAACCGCAATGTACCGCATTTTCCGCACGTCTATGCCGGCCGAGGCTGCCGCCTGGGGATGCTCTCCGCAGGCACGCAGGCGCAGGCCGAAGGGGCGCTTATACAAAAGATACCAGGAGGCAATGACGATAGCCAGGGCTATCCAGGCCGTGGGGTAGATTCCCGCCACACCCGGCATCATGCCCAGCTTGAAGGGTTCGGTGCGCTCCATGCTGAAAATAACCTGGGCGAGAAAGGTAGTCCCGCCCGTGGCCAGGAGATTGATGCCAGTGCCTGATATTACTTGATTGGCGTTGAGGGATATGGATGCATAGGCATGGATCAGGGAGACGACAAGACCGGTGATCCCGCCCGCCAGGATTGCGATCCATACCGATAGGGGAGTGGCTCCTTCGATAAAGACGTGAACTGTGGCTGCGGTAAATGCCCCAATACCCATAAGCCCTTCCAGCGCTATGTTCACCACACCGGCTTTTTCGCAGATCATGCCCCCGATAGCGGAGATCAAGATGGGGGAGACTATCATGAGTATCGAGGGGATCATTCGTATGAGGTCATTCATCGATACGCTCCCTTAGGGCGGCTGCGCGCTTCTTGGCCCTTTTGTCCAGCAGGATGCGGAAGGCTGCCCTGAGAGAAATAAAGATGACTACCAGTCCGGAGATTATCCAGGTAACCTCTTTGGGGATTTGCCTGGATTGCATGAGAGGCTGGGCTGAAGCCAGCATGCCAAAAAGGAGTCCCGAGATAAGGGTGCCTCCTGCTGTGCTGTTGCCTACCAGGGCTACCGCGATGCCGTTGAACCCGTAATTGTCATTTCCCCCCAGAACCCGTCCATAGCTGAAGGATCCCAAGGCTACCACGGCTCCGGCCAGGCCAGCAAAGGCACCGGCTACTATCATGGAGGTGGTTATACCCTTTGTCACTCCTATTCCCGCGTAGCGGGCCGCATCCCTGTTCAAGCCCGTAGCCCGCAACTCAAAGCCTAGTCTGGTTTTTTCTATGACGAACCAGAATACTAGACAGGAAATGAGTGCGATAAAGATGCCCAGGTTGAGCCGGGAACCGTTGGTGAGCTGGCTGAGGAGGGGGTTTGTAAGTCTCGCCGTTGCGGGGAAGCTGGGAGTGCGGTAGGTGTTGGAACCTGGTATGAGCATGGTGAGCCAGCGGGAGGCGAAGAAGGCCACGTAATTGAGCATGATGGTGGCTACCACCTCGGACACCGCAAATTTCGCCTTGAGCCAGCCCACGATTCCCCCCCAGAGACCGCCAGCTATGGCCGCCGCCAGGAGGGCGAGCATCCAATGCAGCCCCGGTACTTGAGGCCCAAAAAGTGCCACGAATTGGGCAGCAGTGAGGCCTACCATGTACTGACCTTCAGCACCTATGTTAAAGAGGCCTGTCCTGGCAGCGAAGGCCATGGATAGGCCGCAGAGTATCAAGGGGAGGCTGGCGTTGAGCCACTCGCCTACATAACGGATGTTCCAGGTGCCCCGGGTAATATCCAGCCCCGTGAGCGTCTGGAGCATCGCGCTGTACATGCCCGCTGGATTGCGTCCCACTATGATTACAAGGAGGGTTCCACAAAGAAATCCTAGAACTACAACGCTGATGGAGACAGCCTTGTCGGAACCGAGGAGTCTATCCAGAAGACCGGGGGATAGAACGCCTTGCTGTTTCATCTATCCTCCCTCGGGTTCTTGCCCTTCGATGTTTTAAAGCCGGCCATCATGGCTCCTATGTCCCTTTCGTCGGCATGTTCGGCATCAACTATGCCCACTATTTCACCTTTTGAAATGGCGGCGATGCGGTCGCAGAGGTTGATGATCTCGTCCAGTTCGAAGGAAACCAGCAAGATGGCCTTACCCTTGTCCCTTTCGGCGATAAGCCTGGAGTGGATGGTTTCGATGGCTCCCACATCCAGTCCTCTGGTGGGCTGGGCTACCAGGAGAAGCTCGGGGGAAAGCTCAATTTCCCTGGCGATAATCACCTTCTGCTGGTTTCCGCCCGACATGGAGCCTGCCTTGGTGGCCGGGCCTCTCCCGGCTCTTATATCGTAGCCTGCGATCAGCTTCTTACCGTAGTCGGCTATGGCAGCCATGTTGAGAATGCCGCCTTTAGAGGAAAAAGGAGGCTTGGAATAGCTCTTGAGAACGAGATTTTCGTCCATCCTGAAATCGGGCACCAGTCCGAAACGCTGTCTGTCTTCGGGAACATGTCCTATGCCGGCCACTATTCTTTCATGAATGCCCAGCTTGCAGATGTCTCGGCCGGAGAGAAAAATGCTGCCTTTTTCCACGGGAAGCATCCCCGCGATGGCCGCCACAAGCTCACTCTGGCCATTTCCATCCACGCCCGCTATACCCACTATCTCTCCCGCCCGGACGGACAAAGAGAGATTCTGCACGGCGTAGAGGCTTTTGCTCTTGCGCACATAGAGATTCTGAATATCCAGGACCACCTTTCCAGGCTTGGCCGGGGATTTTTCGGTTCTGAATTTTACGGATCTGCCCACCATCATCTCGGCCATTTTCTCTTCGCTGCTGTCCTTTACATCCACGGTACCGATGCATCGGCCTCTTCTTAGGATTGTACAGCGTTCGGCCGCTTCCTTAATCTCTTTGAGCTTGTGGGTTATAAGGATGATGGTTTTCCCCTCGGCTTTAAGGCGCTTGAATATGAGGAGGAGTTCATCCACTTCCTGGGGTGTGAGAACGGCCGTGGGTTCATCGAATATGAGGATCTCTGCATTGCGGTAAAGAATCTTGAGGATCTCCACCCGCTGCTGCATTCCTACGGATATCGACTCCACCAGAGCCTTGGGGTCTACGTCCAGTCCATAGCGGGCAGATAGCTCGGCAACCCGCGTTTCAGCGGACTTCAGGTCTACATCCCCGGTTTTTGTCCGGGGTTCCTTGCCCAGTATGATGTTTTCGGTGATCGAATAATTATGAACAAGCTTGAAGTGCTGGTGCACCATGCCTATTCCCAGCTCGGTTGCCTGATTGGGGTCTCGTATGTCCACTTCCTGTCCCCGCACCTTTATGGTACCCGAGTCGGCATCGTAGAGGCCGAAGAGAATGGACATGAGGGTGGATTTACCTGCCCCGTTTTCGCCGAGGATCGCATGGATTTCGTTGTTGAGGACCCTGAGCGTCACTCCGTCGTTGGCGATGACACCGGGGAAGGCTTTGGTGATATCGAGCATTTCTATGGCGTACTCTGGCATTTATACCGTCCAAATCGGAAAAGGCCTTTCCTTCCCTGGGGGGAAGGAAAGGCCTGGGCTGCTGAAGATTTTTAGCTTATCAGTTGTCGCTGGCCTGGAGATTAGAGGGCACAAGACCCTTGGCCTTGGCGTCGGCATAGGTGGCGGCTATCTTCACCTTTCCGGCGATAATGTCCTTTTTTACAGCCTCTACCTTGGTCACGATGGCTTTGCTCAGCTCGGGATTGGTGGTGGAGAACCCAACGCCCTCATTCTTGGTATCAAAGGTAACCACGCCACCTTTAAAGGTGCCGGCCTGGACGGCCTTCAGGGCGACAAGGGTGGAGGTTTCAACGCGCTTTAACATGGAGGTGAGAACGGCGGACTTGGTGCCAGTATAAATCCCGTCCTGATACTGGTCCGAGTCTACGCCGATGGCCCACACGTTCTTGCCCTGAACTCTGTATTCCTTGGCCTGAGCTATGGTGCCGTTACCGGTACCACCGGCGGCGGAGAAGATGGCATACACGCCTGAGTCGTACCAGTTCTTGGCCTGGGCCTTGGCCAGTTCGGGCTTGCCCCAATCATTGGCATAGTAATCCACGAATTCGGCCTTGGGCAGGACTGAGCGTACACCCTGGATAAAGCCTACTTCAAACTTCGTGATAGTGGGGCTGGGGATGCCGCCGATAAATCCGAACTTGGGATTGGCGACCTTGTCCTCGATGGCCTTGAGCGCTACGGCGACGCCTACAAGGTAGGAGCCCTCATGCTCGGCATAGACGGCTTCCATTACATTGGGCTGACCCACCCAGTCCACGTCCACTATCAGGTACTTCTGCTTGGCATACTTGGGCGCCACTTCTATGAGGGCATCCGACCATGTGAAGCCGGTGACGATGATGAGGTCGTACTTTTCATCCGATGCCTGCATGAGGTTGGGTATGTACATGTCTTGAGTCTGGGCAGTGAGTACATCGTAGAACTTGCCCCTCTTGCTCATTTTGGTCCAGCTGTCTCCGTAGAAGTCCAGAATGCCCTTCCAGGCTGCCTGGTTGAAGGATCTGTCATCGATGCCGGTTGCATCGGTGAGCAGGCGGGAGCTGGGCTGGGCAAAAAGGCTGGCGGCGGTGAAGAGGATCAAGCCGGCTAGGATAAAAAGGCGGGTAAATCGTTTCATGAGTGCCTCCGTGTGAGTATGGCGCCCGATGGCGCCTGGGAATGAGTATATGACGGGCCTGGCACTCCGTCAACGAATGTTAGTTGTTTAGATCTCGGCGATCACGTGCCCGTGGTAGTACTCGTCCCGCAGTTCCTTTACCTGGGCATCGGCGAGATAGTCGTCGAATCCCAGGTAGCGGTCGATCACTCCACCGGGGCATAGCTCGACAATTCTATTGGCAATGGAGTCGACAAACTCATGGTCGTGGCTGGCAAAAAGGAGAGCTCCGGGGAACTCGATGAGCCCGTCGTTGAGGGCGGTGATGGCTTCAAGGTCCAGGTGATTGGTAGGCTCGTCCATGATAAGGAAGTTGGAGCCTGAGAGCATCATTCGCGAGAGCATGCATCGCACCCTCTCACCTCCTGACAGAACCCTCACGGGTTTCAGGGCTTCATCGCCGGAGAAGAGCATCCTGCCCAAAAAAGAACGGATGTAGGTGTCGTCCTCCGATTCTGTATATTGCTTCAGCCAGTCCACGATGCTCATGTCATGATTGAAGAGGGCGGCTGAATCCTTGGGGAAGTAGGACTTTTCCACCGTTTGGCCCCAGTAGATATCACCGCTTTCGGCCTCGACCTCTCCTGCTAATACGGAAAAAAGTGCAGATTTGGATACATGCTCACGTCCCACAAAGGCAATTTTATCGTTCTTGTTCACCGAGAGAGAAAAATTCCTGACAGCGGAACCTTCATCGGCTCCACACCGAAGATTAACGATCTTCAGGACATTGTTGCCTATATCCCTGGAAGGTTTGAAACTGACATAGGGGAAGCGGCGGGAGGAGGGAACAATATCGTCCAATTGGAGCTTTTCCAGAATCTTCTTTCTGGAAGTAGCCTGACGGGATTTGGAGGCGTTGGATGCAAAGCGCTGAATGAACTCTTTCAAGTCCCGCGCCTTGTCTTCCTTGCGGCGCTTTTCATCCTTCTGCTGTTGCACGAGTATCTTGTTCATCCTGTACCAGAAATCGTAGTTGCCCGAATACATCCGTATGTGGCCGAAGTCTATGTCACAGATGTGGGTGCAGACGGCATTGAGAAAGTGCCTGTCGTGGGAGACGACGATGACTATGTTGGGGAATTCTATGAGAAATTCCTCCAACCAGCGTATGGAATCGAGATCCAGGCCGTTGGTGGGTTCATCGAGGAGGAGGATGTCGGGATTTCCGAAAAGAGCCTGGGCAAGAAGCACTCTTACCTTGAAGGATTCATCAACCTCCTTCATGAGGGACTCGTGATATGTCTCGGGAACACCCAGGCCTGAGAGGAGGATGGAAGCCTGAGCCTCTGCCTCCCAGCCGCCCATCTCGGCGAATTCCGCCTCCAGTTCGCTGGCTCTTATGCCGTCCGCTTCGGTGAAGTCCTCCTTGGCGTAGATGGTTTCCCTTTCTCGGGATATGGCATAGAGCTGTTCAAAGCCCATGATAACCGTGTCTAAAAGTCGAAAGTCCTCGAAGGCAAAATGATCCTGCTTGAGGACGGCCATTCGGGAGCCCTTGGAGATTTGAATCTCGCCCCGGTCGTGGCTTATTTCTCCGGAGAGAATGCGCAAAAAGGTGGTTTTGCCGGCTCCGTTGGCACCGATTACTCCGTAGCAGTTGCCAGGGGTAAACTTGAGATTGACATCCTTAAAGAGGCTGCGCTCGCCGAAGCCGAGCGCCAATTCTTGTACTGTTATCACGAAAGGAATACTCCCTGTAATCGGGCTTAATTTCAAGGGGGCGACAGGGCTGCATGCCGTGGTGTGGCGTTGACTGCCCGGCGATTTTAGGCGCTAATTGTGATACATGAGCCAGAGTACATGCACCTTGCTGGTCCTTTCAGATATCCATGGTCATGCCGAGGTGGCCAAAGCCCTGGCTGCCAGGTACCCTGATATAAACGGAATACTTATCGCCGGCGATATCACCGATTTCGGTAAGGCTGAAAACGTCCGTGCGGTAGTGGATGCGGTAATGCCCCATAGCGGAGTCCTGGGCCTTCGCGCGGTTTCGGGAAACTGCGATACCCTGTCAGCGCGACGGTTTCTTGCGGAATCGGGGTTAGATTTGGAGTCCCAGGTTTTTGAGACCGAAGACTTTATAGCCCTAGGGGCTGGAGGTGGCCTTCGTAGAGCGGGAATAACCAGCTTTGAGCGAAGCGAAGGCGAACTGGAGGCCGCCCTAGGACCCAACCTAGATGCAGCAGCCAAAAAAGAAGGGCCTTGTCCAAGGACAAGGCCCCTCATTGTTGTTACCCATTCTCCGCCCTATGGCACCAACGCCGACGTCCACGGAGGGATGCACGTAGGAAGCAAGATATTTTCCAGCTTGATGAGCAGGTACAACCCTGAAATCTGGATCTGCGGGCATATTCACGAATCCCGCTGTGTCTCCCTGGAGGACGACACCTTGGTGATCAATCCAGGACCCTGCGCCTTAGGCTATCACGCCCTGCTGGAAATGAGGCGGGAAGGGGAGGGCCTCGCCCCTAAGGTTAGGGCCTACCTCTCCTCGCTGTAGTTCGCGCTTGCTCTACCTGTCCTCGACCTGTTGCAAGCTCTTTACATTCGAGCTTCCTGCTTTATCTACCCGTGGGACTGTAGAGATACTTGAAATAGTCCATATCGGTGGACAGGGTCTTCTTAAGTCCAGGAATAGTGGCCTTGTAGGACTCCATGGCCTTCCAGAACTCGAAGAACGAGGGATCCTTACCATAGGCTTCGGCATAGATCTTGGTGGCCTCGGCATCCGCGGTACCCTTGAGGGTTTCCGACTTCGCGTAGGCCGAGGAGAGGACCGATCGCCTCTCATTCTCCAGCTTGCCCAGCCATTCGGCTTTCTTTCCCTCGCCATAAGAGCGGAAGGCCTGGGCTATCTGGTTGCGCTCCTTAATCATCCGCTGATAGACACTGTCGGTGAGTTCGTCTGAATATTTGATCTGCCTGGGTATGATATCGATTATTTCGATGCCAAATTCAGGCACGATGGAAGAAACGATGGCGATCATCTCATTGGAGAGAACCCTTCTTCCCTTTTCGATCTTTTCATACTGGGCCTGAGATACGGTGAGTTCATCCAGGGAGGATGGGCCCAGGGCGTCCCCGGTTTGGAATGTCTCCACCACCTTGGTTTTAAGTATTTCGTCCGAATCCCTCACCGCCTCCCGCAGATAGTTGGAGGAGATAACCGTGCGCACCGCGGAATCGATTACATCGTCCAAGCGGCCGTAGGCATTGTCTATTGTCGTCACCGATTCGTAGAATTTTGTCAGATCGGCAATCCTCCAGCGAGCTGTGGCATCTACCCAGATAAACTGGTTTTCCTTTGTGGGAACGCGCTGCTTTTCCCCGTCCCATGACATGAGCTTTTTAGGATACTTATTGACGATATCCACAAAGGGAGTCCTAAATTTTAACCCCGCTTCTGTATGGGTCTTCACTATTTTTCCAAAGCGCACCAACACCGCCTGCTCACCCTCGTCGAGGACGAAGAAAGGCCCCGTCACCAAGGTCGCCGCCACAATAACGCCCACTATCGCGAGCACTATAATTGTTTTTTTCATTTGGGCTGCTCCTGGGCTCCGCCTAGCATTTTCAGCGGTATTACGTTTTCGAGGGTTTTATCGATCAGCTCCACGTCGTTGTTGCCCGATAGAATCTCGTCGATCATCTCGAAATAGATGCGCTTGCGGGTGATGTCAGGAGATTTCCGGTACTCGGCCAGCACCGAATCGAAGCGAGCGACATCGCCCTTGGCCTTGTTCACACGCTCGGCTGAATAGCCCTGGGCTATCTCCACAAGCTGGTCCGCCTGCCCTTTGGCCTTGGGTATTTCGGCATTGTAGGCTTCCTTGCCCTCGTTGATGAGGCGATTCATGTCCTGGATGGCCTTGTTGACATCTTCAAAAGCGTCCTGCACCCCGGCGGGGGGAACGATATTCTGGAGCTGAACCTGGGTTACCTTGATGCCCAGACCATACTGGTCGAATACATCGTTCATCATGACAACCGCGTTGTCCTGGATGGTCTGGCGGTCGGAGCCGATAACGCCCAGAATGAGCCTGTCGCCCACCAGGCGGTTCATGACCGACTGGGACATGTCGCGAATGGTTTTCTGCTTGTCGTACACATTAAAGAGCCAGGCCTGGGGATCCACAATCCTGTACTGGATGATCCACTCCACGTCCACAATATTGAGGTCGCCGGTGAGCATGGTGGATTCATCGGGAAATTTCTGCTCTGAATATTGGGTCTGAAAGCCGGTTTTAAGGGTTCTGAATCCGAAGGTCTCGGTCTGTATTACCTTGGTGGGTACTATGAAGGACTTCTGAATTCCAAAGGGCAGCTTGTAATGAAGGCCGGCTCCCACAGTTTTGGAGTATTTGCCGAACGTGGTGATAACGGCGTTCTCAGTCTGGTCGACAATGATAAAACTGGTGGATAGGACTGCTATGACCGCCACGGCTATCACGAGTATGAGAATGAGAGGACCCTTCAGCTTGAATTCGGGAATTTTGAACTTTGCCTTAGGTCGAATGACGGTTTCAGGCATGGATTAGCCTCCTGGAAGATTGGATTGCCTTATCTTTGAATATACTTCTTCAGCGCCAAGTGAAAAGCGTTTTTGAATAATTTCTAAAAATAGTTTCGGCAAGGGCGCCTCAACCGCGGTGGGTAAGCCTTCCAGGAGTGGTGTAGTAAACTCCAATCTCAGCGAGTGAAGAAAAAACCGGTGGTGCCGGTTTTTGGCTCCGTACTTGATGTCGCCTGCGAGGGGGTAGCCGTGAAACGACGCCTGGGCTCGAATTTGGTGAGTACGACCGGTATGGAGCCGTATAAGGACTAGACTGAATGAATACTCTGCCGCCAGGGTCTCGATGTCCATGGAGGCAGGCTTAGACGTTTTATCTGTTGTCAGGCCTGGATCGGAGGAGACCATTGTCCTGTGGGTGTTCGAATCGCGGGTAAGCGTATCGTCCCAGCGGAAGCTGCCTTCCAGGCGGCCTTCCACAAGGGCGACATAGAGCTTGCCTATCTTGCCCGCCTTAAGGGCTTTACTGAAGGCCGTGGCTCCTTCAAGACTTTTGGAAAAGCAAAGTACCCCTGAGCTATTTCTGTCCAGGCGATGCAGGGGACCGGGCAAAAAGGAGAGAGAAGCAGGAAGACTGTCCTTGAGGTAGTCTTTAACCTGCGCTTCCAGACTGTCCTTGGCACCGTGGACAAGCTGGCCTGAGGGTTTGGCAATGAAAAGAAGCTTGCTGTGCTCTAAAAGAATATTTAGAGGGGGAAATACTCCGCTATACACCGGAGTATCCAAGGCTCCCAGACTTGGACTCCTAACAGCAGACTTCTCTCCAGGAGCAGCCTCGGTATGGACTATACGGCACTCCAGCGATTCGCCTTTACTGCAGCGATAATCCGGACTCCTCCTCTTCCCGTCTACTCGGATATCCCCTTTACGCAATGCTTTGTGGATGGCTGAGAGAGGGATGTCCTTGAGGGCCTTTCTAAGCACCCTGTCCAGGCGCCTTCCGTCGTCGTCCTCGCCTAGCTTCATCTTGAGGTTCCACTGCATGATGGATTGTAGCCGGATGCTTCCGGGGGGTCAACAAATGCCGAGCTCCTAGAGGCTACCCGTATTGACAGAGAAGGTCGGCAAAAGGGAAACTTGATGAGCGATGAATACTGTCATGCGGGACACTTCCAAGCTTTTCTCAAACCCCATATTTCTCTCGGCTTTTTTCAGCCTCATGGTTGCCCAGCTCATCAAAGCCCTCATAGCCTTGGCCAAGGCCAGGAAAGAAGAGGATTTCAAAGAGGCGATGATCATTTTCTTCTGGCGCACCGGGGGCATGCCCTCGAGCCATTCTGCGGTAGCCCTGGCCATAAGCACGGCCACCCTGCTCTCGGAAGGCTACTCCAATCTTTTCATACTCTCCCTCTTCATATCTCTTATGGTGGTTAGGGACGCCCTGGGTGTGAGGCGATCCTCTGGGCTCCAGTCCAAGGCGCTCAATAAACTAGGTTTAGAACTAGAAGAGAAATCGGTAGTCAAATACGATCCGGTAAAGGAAGTCCATGGCCACACCCTTCCGGAAGTTTTAGCGGGAAGCCTTTTGGGCATAAGTATCGCCATATTTTTCTGTATTATAGTGTTTTGAATCTTGATAAATCCCTTGTCATACATAGACGGAATATTGTTTATTTGTAAGGCAATGGCCGACAGATGGGGAAAAGCAGAGCATATTTCTTGGTTCTCGAGCTTCTCGCCTTCCCATGCCAGAACTTGTGGTATAGAATTCCGACATCATCTACAAGGGTACAGTATACATGCAGGGCACTAAGGTAATTTTCGGAACATACAACACAATGCCGGATGGTGCCGCAGATACTCTATTCGAACTAAGCTACCAGCGATCCTGGAGACCCTTTCTTTCAAGTCTTTATAAATTTCCCGCCATATTTTCCGTGGTCTATTACTCAGGGGTTGTCCTGCAATGGATAGAGGAAAACCATCCGGAGTTCATCCTCCTTTTAGAGGAGATGGCCGGGCGAAAACAAGTGGAGCTTTTGGGCGGGGGCTATTACAGCCCTCTCTTTCCCATACTCCAGCTCTCTGACAAGGTGGGCCAGATCGAGCTCCTCACCACCTATCTGCGCAAGACTTTTGGAAGAAGACCCTCCGGTGGCTGGCTCTATGAGTATTCCTGGGACTCAGGCCTCCCTCTGGTATTCAGAAATTCTGGCCTCTCCTACTCCTTCTTGCCGGCCAAGACCTTGGCCACCGCGGGAATCATCGACCTTGCGCATTGTGATCCAGTGGTAACCGAGGAGCAGAGAAAGCTTCTCTGCGTATTTCCCGTTTTCGATTTGGACGAGAGCTTCGGCAAGCCACTTTCCTTCGAAAAAGCCTTGGAGCAGGTAATGGTCGATCATCCTGGCTGCAAGCTTTATACCCTCATGGCCAGCGGTCATTCTATTCCAGGCATGTGGGAAGCATCAGGCCTGGAATCCCCCGATGTGATGTTTGAAAAATCCTTTGCGTGGTTTCAGAAAAACTGCCTGGACATAGAGACGGTGCTGGCCCAGAGTTACGCGAAAGGGCTTAAGAATCTGCAACTCTTCTATCTTTCGTCCTGTTCTTCCCATAGACTGGGGTCTTGCCTGGACGGGCTCGGCGACAGGGAAGAAAGCCTCTGTTTTCCCTCCATTGCCAAGCATCTCGTGTTGAGTCAGCCGGCCAGCAAGCATTTATATGACAAGATGTACCATGTGCATTCCCTCATGTCCCTCCTGCGGGGGGATAAGGCCAGAAAAAAAAGCGCCCAGGAGGATCTCTGGAAGGCACAGAACGGGGAGGCCTACTGGGAAGGGTATATGGGAGGTCTCCGCAGACCCGAGGTAAGGATGCAGGCCTACAAAGCCCTCATAGATGCAGAAAAGGCCACAAGACTGCAGGGGAGCTTCAACCCCGGCATTATCGTGGATGACATAGACTGCGATGGTGAAAAGGAATTTCTTTACCAGGCTGGGGATTTAAATTGTTATATCCATTCCAGAGGTGCTTCTGTATTCGAGCTGGACTGCTTCAGGAACAAGCATAACTATTGCTGCGTTTTTCCTTCTGCAGAGATTGGAGACTCCGGGCACAGTTTCACTGATACACTATTCAGGGCAGGGAATTTCGGGGAAGAGCTTGGCAAGCTCGAGGGGCAGACCTATGTGAGCAGCGACAGGGAGCGGAGTCAGCAGAAGGTCATATTTTCCAGGGATTTCAACCTTCCCCTGGCTGAAGCCAGCTTGCCCATGGCCCTCCACAAGGCCTTTCTCTTTCAAAAACATTGCGTGAGCGTGGATGTGGAACTCAGCAATAAATCCCAGCAAATACTCAGTCTCCGCTATGCCCTGGAACTCAATCTCAGGCCTCAGGGAGCCATGGAAGAGCTCGAGCTCATCGCCGAAATGGACCGTCAACGGCTTGAATTAGATGGGAAAAAGGAGAAGGTCGACTTTTCTGGCCAAGCCCTTTATATCCTGAGTTCCCAGGGAAGGGATAAGATCGAAATCCGTTCGGACCGACTTTTTCATGGAAGAATTGAACATCGCATGGACAGGCTCGATACTCCCCATATCCTCAGGCTGAGACAGGGTAGCCCCCAGGAGGGTTTTGCCGAGGAAGCCCAGGGGGAGGTCCTGTATCAGGGGTCCAGGATTTTCTTCGGTTGGGACTTGGAACTTCAGCCCGATTCAGTCGCCAATTTTTCACTCTCCCTCCATATCTAGAAAAGTTCAGCGGAGCTTGCTACATCGCGGGATTTCTTCGTACAATAGCCCATGTCTTCGCAGCATTTCCCCCAAACTCTCAAGGGCTTGAGCGCGTATTTTATCGGTGCCAAGGGCACAGGCATGGCGGCCTTGGCAGAGATTTTCGCATCCCGGGGCGCCCGAATCTCCGGAAGCGATGTTCCTGACAGTTTTTATACCGATGCAGTACTGGCAGCCCTGGGTCTGGTTCCCCACCAGTCCTTCGATGCAATCCATATCGGGGATGATATAGATATTGTCCTCTATTCCGATGCGTATAACGCAGAGAACAATCCCGAAATGGCTTCTGCCGCAGCCAAGGGCTTGCCCATGTTCAGCTTTGCCCAGGCCTTGGGCGCCCTGTCAGAACTAGGCGATTCTTCGGGAATATCCGGCGTTCATGGAAAGACTACCACGACGGCCATGACAGGAAGTATCCTAGCCGCTCTGGGCTGCCCTGCCACGGTACTGGCCGGATCGGCTGTGGCCTCCTTCGGAGGAAGCTGCACCCTTAGGGCTGGGGATAGATATTTTATCGCCGAAACCGATGAATATCGTCGCCATTTTATGCATTTTTCACCCCGCCGTCTGATCCTGACCAGCATCGAGAGCGATCATCAGGATTATTACCCCACCTACGAATCGATATTCACCGCCTATTGCGAATACTTGGATAAGTTGCCCCCTGAGGGGCTCCTGGTGTACTGCGCCGACGATCCAGGGGCCGCCGCAGCCGCGCAGCGGCTGCGGCAACTGCGCCAAGACCTGCGATTTGCCCCTTACGGGACTAAGGCGGAGGGGCAGTGGAAAATTAAGGACATACAGCAGGAGGAAGGCAGGAGCATATTCTATATTGGGGATCGCAGCGAGGCTTTCGAGCTCCGGGTTCCCGGAGCCCATCTGGTCCTGGATGCCGTGGCGGCTTTGGCCCTGGCCGAAGATATAATCAGGGACTGGAAGGGAAGGGCATTAGATGTAAAGGATTGGGAAAAGGCCAGGGAAGCCCTGCGAAATTTTTCCGGCTCCCGTCGTCGGTCCGAAATTATCGGCCAGGCAGGGGGTGTGTTGTTCATGGATGATTATGCCCATCACCCCAGCGCCCTGGCTGCCACAATTGAGGGCATAAAAGCCTTCTGGCCTTCCCGCAGGCTGGTGGTGGACTTTATGTCCCATACCTACTCGCGTACCGCGGCCCTTTTAGACGAATTCGCAGCCAGCTTGGACAGGGCTGACTGCTTAATTCTCCACGGCATCTATGCTTCAGCCAGGGAAAAACCTGTGGAAGGCCTTTCGGGATTGAGCATTCTGGAAAAGGTCAGGGCCAGAAGGCCTGACCTGGAGCCGCTTGCACAGCAATCTTCTGCCGAGCCTGCTGCAGATAGATTCATCCATTATTCGGAAAAACCTCTGGAAGCTGTAGATGACCTTGTAAGGGCCCTCCAGCCTGGGGATCTCTTTATAACCATGGGAGCAGGGGACAATTGGAAATTAGGCAGGGCAGTCCTCGATCACCTCAAGAAGAAGGAAGCATAAATGTTCATGAGCATGACCGGTTTCGCCCAGGATGTTTTCGATCAGAGTGATCTGGCGGGCAGCATTCAGATAAAATCATACAACAACAGGTATTTGGATATATCCCTATCCCTGCCTTCCCAGTTCTCCAGCTTCGAGCCTCGCATCCAAGCCCTTCTGGCCGAGAGGATCCATAGGGGAAAGGTGGAGTATAGCTTGAGGATTCGACGCATGGAAAAGCCTGCATCCATCCGGATAGATCCTGTGGCGGCCAGAACTGTCCACGAGGCACTCTCTCAGATAGCCACCGATTTGGGTCTCGCGGATCGTCCATCATTGGGTATGGTGTCTTCATTTGAGGGTGTCCTGAGTTTCGAAAAGGAGTTGGATGCAGAAAACTACTGGCCTCTTGTAGAAGCCAAAAGCCTGGCGGCTCTGAGTTGTTTCGAGGAATCGAGAAAGAAGGAAGGTGCAGCTACAGAAGTCAACATTATAGGCGAGCTCGAGCGCTTTAAGAATGGGCTTTCGGTGGTTCGTGAGCATGTGGCGCTCATAGAGTCCAATATTCTAGGACAGTTGAAGTCCCGGTTCGATGAAGTTCTTCCCAAGGGTTATGATGAAGGGAGAATGCTGCAGGAAGTGGCGGTCCAGATGGTCAGGTTTAGCATCAATGAGGAGGTATCCCGCCTGGATGCCCATATAAAAGCCTTTGTTGAGTTCTGCGGCGAGGAATCCCCGGCCAAGCGCCTGGATTTCCTGTGTCAGGAAATGAACAGGGAAACCAACACCATAGGTTCTAAAAACATGCTCATCCCAGTAGCCCATGCAGTTGTAGAGATGAAGGATTCCCTGGAGAATATAAGGGAACAGCTGAGGAACATAGAATGAATAATCCCGTTTCATCAATCATCGCCATCTCGGGAAAATCGGGCTGCGGCAATACCACGGTATCCCGCATGGTTGCCGAAATGCTGGGCAGGCAATTCATAAACTACACCTTCAGGAAAATGGCCCAGGAGGAGGGGATGAGCCTTGCGCAGCTTCTTGCCCTGGCCAAGGATGATCCTTCCTGGGACCGGCTTCTAGATTCGCGACAGGTGGACTTGGCCCACAAGGAAGATTGCGTGATAGGCTCGCGCTTGGCGATGTGGCTCTTGAGCGATGCCGACCTGCGTGTGTATCTGCGAGCCAGCCAAGGAGTAAGGGTTGAAAGGATATTTTCCAGGGAAGGGGGCGACAGGGAACAGATCGCCCGCTTTACCGAAGCCAGAGACAAGGACGATCAGCGGAGATACAGGGAAATCTATGGAATCGATACAGAGGATCTTTCCAGCGCTCATCTGGTCATCGATACCGAACAGTGGGATGCGGCGGCGACAGCGGCGATTATTGTCAAGGCATTTTCTGCTAGGCTGGGCAGTAAATAATTGCTGAAATCCAGCATCAGGGCAGTATAGGGCAACGGGTCAGTATAGGTTGGCAGAACAGTTTAGAGTGGCGGGGCAGTAATGGAAAAAAAGCGCTTTGGCACGCTCTCCTCCGGAGAGGAAGTATCACTGTACATCCTGGATTCCGGGGATTTTCGTGCAGCCTGGACTGATTATGGAGCCACATGGCTCAGTTTAATAATGCCTGACAGGTACGGGGTGAAAGATGATATTATCCTGGGCTTTTCCAACCTGGATTCCTATCTCCAGCCCCACCCCTACTTTGGCTCAACCATAGGCCGTTACGCCAACAGAATCGCAAACTCAGGATTTTTCCTGGGTAGCCGCGAATTCAAACTTTTTGCCAACGATGGACCCCAGCATCTCCATGGAGGAAGACGGGGATTTGGCCGGAGACTCTGGAAAGGCGAGATGGCCACAGTCGAGGGGAATCCAGCACTCAAGCTGGAATTGACAAGCCCCGACGGCGAGGAGGGCTACCCCGGCAAGGTGTACATTGTTTTCATGATTGTCCTAGACGCCGAAGGCAGGCTCACGCTGAGCTATGAGGCTGCCGCAGACAGTCCGACCCCCTTGAACCTCTGCAATCACGCGTATTTCAACCTTAAAGGCGAGGGCAGGGGCACCATGCTGGAACATCAGCTTGAACTGCGCTGCTCAAGCTATCTTCCGGTGGATTCCAGGCTTATCCCCTTGGAGGGAACTCCCCGTCCGGTGGAGGGATCCCCCTTCGATTTCAGGATTTCCAAAACCCTCGGGCGAGATATCGCAAGCACCGGAGGGGGCTATGACCATTGCCTTGTCATAGACAAGGCATGCTCGGGCGGGGGCGGTCCTTTCGCCGTACTGAAGGAGCCTGAAAGCGGCAGATGCCTTAGAATGTGGACGAGCATGCCGGGTGTTCAGCTGTATTCCGGCAATATGCTGAATGGGGTAAAAGGAAAAAACGACTCAGTCTATGGTCCTAGGGATGGGCTTTGCCTTGAAACCCAATACTTTCCTGATTCCCCCAACAGAGCTGACTATCCATCCTGCCTGGCCGAGCCTGGCAGGATCTGGCGGCATTATACCAGGTATCAATTCTTCCTGGACTAGACGCTGCAGCCTCATCTAAGCCGGGGGGACAGGAAGCCGATTTTATAGTACACTTAAGCACTACACTACGTGAGGAGAAGGCCATGCTAGAAGAACTATCCAAGCCCATTGATGAGCTCAGGGGAGAAATAATAGATATCTGGGGGCGTCTTTGACTCCGATGCCCTTGAAGCTTCAATAAAGGAAAAGGAAAGCCTTTCTTCGGATCCCGATTTCTGGAATGATTCGGCCAAGGCTGGCAGAATATTCGCTTCCATAAAACAGGCCAAGGAAAGGCTGGATACCTGGAAATCACTGGTCAAGGATATTGATAGTCTAAGAGAGTTCTGTGAAATAGCCCTGGAGGAAGAACAGGGGGACATGGAGGCCGACATAGCCACAAGCCTCCAGAGCATCAGGGAGCGCTTCGACAAGGCAGTGGTGCTTGAACTGCTCTCTGGCGAGGCCGATTCATCCGACGCCTTCGTATCCATTCACGCTGGGTCCGGAGGAACCGAAGCCTGCGACTGGGCGAGCATGCTCTTGCGCATGTACACCCGCTGGGCTGAGCGCAGAGGCTTCAGCGCCGAAGTGATAGATCTCCTCGAAGCCGAGGGAGGGGTGAAGTCAGCTACCATTCAGATCCACGGTTCCTATGCCTATGGGTATCTGAGAGGTGAAAGCGGCGTTCACAGGCTCGTCCGAATTTCTCCCTTCGACGCCAATGCCAGGAGGCATACTTCTTTTGCCTCTCTTTACGTTCTGCCTGTTCTGGACGATTCCATCACGGTGGATATCCGCCCTGAGGATATCCGCATAGATACCTACCGCTCCGGAGGAGCCGGCGGCCAGAAGGTCAATAAAACGGACTCGGCGGTGCGAATAACCCACCTGGAAACCGGAATTGTCGTCACCTGCCAGAATGAGCGCAGCCAGTATAAAAACAAGGATGTGGCGATGAGCGTGCTCAAATCCAGGCTGTATGAGTACTACAGGCAGGAGAAAGAAAAGGAAAACGAAAGGTTCCAGAGCGATAAAAAGGAAATAGCCTGGGGTTCCCAAATCCGTTCCTACGTATTCCAGCCTTACACACTCGTAAAGGATCACAGGACAAAGTTTTCGGTGGGCAATGTATATGGGGTGATGGATGGGGACATAGATCCCTTTATAGAGAACTTTTTAAGATGGCGCTGGAAGGGCGGCGTCACGGCGACAGATGCGGATGATGAGGATTTATAGAAAGCTTAAGCGCCTTCCAGCTTCGCGGTTTCCCACGGAGCCCGGGCTTTCCATGCTCCCAACCTTAAGGCTTGTTCTCCTGGCTTTGGTGTTCTGGGCTTCTAGCTCCCTTCCTGCCTTTACCCAGGAAACGGTAGCCACCCCCGAAGCCTGGACCCTGGGTATGGGACTTTTTTTCCCCCTTGCCGAAAATGAACTGGAGGACCTCCTGGCCCGCTTGCCGAGCTTGGAGGAATGTTCAGCCCTGGCTATAGAAAGAGGGGAGGGAGGGCTTTCCTCCGCTATTCCTCTCCTCCTTTCCAGGATTGTGGAACCGCTTCCATCCAGAGATATTTTGGAAGACCAGCAGCCGACTGCAGGGAAAAGGCTGCCTGGTTTTAAAAGAAAATCTAAAGATGAGGCTCTTTTTGATATCAGGAGCGACAAGGAAGCGATTCAAGCCCTGGATGCCTATGTGCTGGGTTTTTACGCAAATACCGGCCAAGGCCTGGACTGTATTCTTTTGTACTTCGAAAAAGGCCAGCTTCTTGCGGTGAATTCTGCGGCAGCGACGCTGGACAGCATGGAATTGGAAAAGATTCCCCAGCTGTTTCTATCCAGGATTCTTTCCTGGGTCAGGGGAAAGCCCTTAAGCGTATATGACATTGAAGTCACTGCCCCGCCCGCCCTCTTGCTTACTCCAGTCAACCTTGCGTCAGGCCTCTGGGAAATCGAGGGTTCCAGGATCTTTGCCCTGGGGTCGGGCGTGGCGGCGCTTACTCTACGCGTTCCGGGATATGAAATAAAGGACCTTGAAATTACCAATAATGAATCCTATATCTACAAAAAAATTAACCCAAGCCTCGTCAAGCTTTCTCCTTCCACGGCTTCTTTGAATCCGGGTCACTACGCCCAGACCTTGGAATGGAGGGAAGAGTCAGCCTTTGTCAGAGCAGACAGCAGATTTAGATCGGCTTTGGGCCGCTTTATATTGAGTCTTCCCATCAGTTTTCTTGCAACAGGACAATTTCTTTCCACTCAGGAAGCGTATTCGCGTTCAGCCAGGCCTGCCTGGGCATTTTATGCATCGGGCGGATTCGCCGGCATATCTCTGGGCTTAAGCCTGGGACTGGCGGTGGACAGCATACTGGCCCTCGTGGATATGATGAGACTTTCGAGATAATATAACTACCTGGAGTCATCATGGGTTTTGCAGACAGGATCAAAGCGCTTTTCAGGAAACAGGTTCTCGATGATGCGGTCTTCGACGATCTGGCCGATCTCTTGGTAGAGGGTGATCTGGGGGCGGCTTTCGCCTTCGAAGTAGTGGATGAGCTCAAAGCCGCCTGCAAGAAGGACAGGATAGACAACCCCGAAGCCGCCAGGCGTAAACTCAAGGAACTGCTACGCCCTTACGCGCTCAAGAAGGATTTTCAGCTTGAAAAGGGAGTTCTCAATATCATCCTCCTTCTGGGGGTAAACGGAGTAGGCAAGACTACGTCCTGCGCCAAGTTGGCAGTCTGGGCCAGACAGAGAGGAGCGGAGAATATCGTGCTGGCTGCGGGGGACACCTTCAGGGCTGCTGCGGTAAATCAACTTAAAATTCATGGAGAAAGGACCAATGTCAGAGTTGTCGCCCAACATCAGGGCGCCGACTCAGCCGCCGTGCTCTGGGACAGTATCGAAGCCGCAGGCGCCCAGGCTTCAGGTCTCGTGATCGCCGATACTGCAGGAAGGATGCATACCAGGCAGGATTTGCTCAAAGAACTGGAAAAGATGAACAAGATAGTGACGCAGAGGGCACCCGGGGCCAATTACCGAAAAATCCTCGTGCTCGATTCCACAACAGGGCAGAACGGAATGCGCCAAGCCGAAACCTTTCATGGGGCTGTGAGCCTCGATGGAGTCATCCTCACCAAGCATGATTCCACTGCCAAGGGCGGCATGGTGCTGAGCCTGGCCAAGCAGTTTGGCCTTGCTACTCTCTTTGTGGGCACCGGTGAGGGATATGCCGACTTTGCCCCCTTCGATCCCGATAGTTTCCTCGATGGATTTATAGGTCTTTAGCAATGACTATAGCCTCCCGCCTTTTTGCCGCTGCCCGCTGGGGCTTTTCGGGAAAGCGGCGTATGTCCCTGCGCAGGGCATCCTTGGCGGCGGCGGGCATCGCGGTGGGGGTGGGCGCCCTCATCATTGTACTGGGGGTCATGGGCGGGCTGCAGAAGGGCTATATCGATTCCATCCTGGAGATTTCATCCTTTCACCTAAGGGCGAGTTCGGCAAAGCCAATTTCCGACGACACCATGTCCGAGCTTCGTTCCCTGGATGGTATTGCCTCTGCCCTCCGCTTCAAGGAAACCCAGGTGCTGGCCATTGGACCCTCGGGCACAACCTTGAACTTGGCCTTGCGAGCCTTCGAAGCTGGCAGTGGCGCCTCGGATCCTGGCCTGGCTAGAGCCCTCGGCCTGCCGGCGGACATTGAGTTTCCTGACGCGGAAGGACTCGTGCTGGGCAAGGAGGCGGCGGAGGTCTTGGGCGCTGACGAGGGTACGGAAATAAGGCTTTTCGGGATGGTGCAAACTCCTGATGAAGGCATAGTCCCCATAGATGCTAGGTATAAGGTCGCTGGAAATTTTACCTCGGGCTATTACGAATTCGATTCCTCCATGGCCTTCGCCGGCCTGGGTGAACAAGGTGCATCTAGGGATTTTATGGCGAAGGCAGACTGGAACCTAGGTATAAAACTGCGAAAGCGATTCGACACCCGGACCATGGAAGCCAGGGTGGCTACGGTTCTGGGCGAAGGCGACTGGGGACTGCTGAGTTGGCGGGAGTATAACAGGAGCTTTTTCGGAGCGCTCCGGATGGAAAAGACCATCATGATGCTCCTGGTCAGCCTCATTTTTGTTGTCGTGGGCATCAATTTTTTCCATGCCATGAGGCGGAGCATCGCAGGCAAAATGGCCGATATTGCGGTGCTGAAATCCTTAGGCGCGAGCGAGACTGACATACGCAGCATCTTTGTTCTGGATGGGCTTTCCATAGGAATTTCGGGAGCCTTTATTGGGACGCTCCTGGGTTTGATTACGGCCTTCAACATCAACGCGATTGTGGAGTTTTTCTCCTCCCTGCTCAGAACCCTAGCGGCCTGGCTGGGGAGCATCGGACTTGCCCTGCCCGGGAGCGATTACAGGCTTTTTTCGCCAGCCCACTACTATATCGATGCAATCCCTGTATCCATAGCGGCTGGGGAACTTACATTCATAGTATTCACCGCCGTCGCCTCCACTGCCATTGCGGCATCGGCCGCATCCCGCAGGGTTTCCGAGGCGAGTCCTTCGGAGGTATTCAGGAATGAATGACACCGGGAGCATCGATCGCCGGGATTCGGAAATCAGTTGCAAAGGCCTCTGCAAGAGCTTTGCGAGCCAAGCCGAGACTCTCCAAGTTCTCAAGAATCTCGATCTGGAAATTCCTGGAGGGAGTTCCTGTTCCATCATGGGGGCTAGCGGCTCGGGGAAAAGCACCCTGCTTTCAATACTGGGGGGGCTGGAGCGTTTCGATTCTGGAGAGCTAAAGGTGGGGGGACATGAGCTCCGACTTCTGGCCGAAAAGGATCTGCCTCTGTTCAGAAGCCGTGTGGTAGGCTTCGTTTTCCAGTTCCATTATCTGCTCAAGGATTTTTCAGCCCTGGAGAATGTGGCGCTTCCAGCATACATGGCTGGTTTGAGCCGGACCGAGGCATGGGAAAAGGCCGGCTCTCTTCTGGAGAAGGTAGGGCTGGGCCAGCGCCTGGGACACTTCCCCTCCGAACTCTCGGGCGGTGAACGCCAAAGGGCAGCCATCGCCAGGGCTCTGGTAAACGATCCTCTGGTGATCCTCGCCGACGAACCCACAGGCAATCTGGACGCCCAGAACGCCCAGGCGGTGAGCGAACTCCTTTTCAGCCTGCCTTCTCTCTGCAAGGCCAGCCTTGTGCTGGCCACCCACGATAAGGGTTTAGCTGAAAAAGCAGAATTGCGCTTCGCTCTGGAGCAGGGCTCCCTCAGGACAGTATGAGACTATCACCCCTGGTCTTCGTGGCCGCCCGAAGCCTCTTGGGCAGGACAGGATTGCGCCGAAAAGCTCTGCGCAGGCACACGAAGGACCCAGGAACGCGGCTAGCTTCTTTGGAGCGGCCCCGCAATATCCAGGCTGGAAGGGGCAGGGGGCTCAACCACTCTCAGGGTCTATGGGGTGCCGTGCTAGGAATAGGAGTGAGCCTAATTCCTTTGCTATTAGTCCTGGTAGTCTCCGATGGCATGATCGAGGGCATAACCAGGCGCTATATTGAAACCAAGACCTTCCATATCCAGGTGGCAGTGCCCGACGGCATGGATAGGGAGGAAGCAGCCCAGGGATTGGATGCCACCCGAAAGGTTCCCGGTGTTGTTTCGGCGCTTATGGAGACCAATGGAAGCGCCGTGGCTGTCTCACCCTCCGCGAGCAACGCGATACTGCTCAGGGCCGTGGATCCCTCGTTTTTCGAAGATGAAGGAACCCGGGAATACCTTTCCCTGGAAGCAGGAGCCCTGGTTCCCAAGGGCAACAGAGACATCGTCCTGGGTTCGGCACTCGCCCGGACTCTCAGGGTTTCTGTGGGTGATCAAATCACCGTTATAAGCCCCAACAGGGATTCGGGGGATGAAGAAGACTCTCAGGATGGGCTGGCGGCCTACAGACCACGGCTATCTTTCTTCAAGGTGAGCGGGATTGTAAGCGCAGGCTACAGAGACCTGGACTCATTCTGGGCATTTATCACCCCCCAGGCTGGAGAAAGGCTTTTAGTGTATTCATCCTGCTATTCATTTTTCGGCATCAAGGTAGCCGATCCCTACGACAACGGCCTGGGAGGGGTACGCAAGGAGCTGTCCGAAAGCCTGGATTTTCTCTATCCCGAGTGGTTCGATTCCTATCTGGCCAGAACCTGGCCGGAGATAGAGAGAAGTCTGTACAGATCCTTCGGCACAACCAAGACCACCCTGCTTTTCATAATGGCTATTGCCCTCCTCATCGCCGCCATCAACCTGGGATCCTCTCTATCCACTTTTGTGGTGGAGCATTCCATGGATATCGCGGTTTTAAGGAGTTTTGGCGCCACGGACAAGGCTATTCGCATGATTTTCGTTGGAGCCGGCCTCCTCACCGGGAGCCTCGGTACCCTTATAGGTCTTCTGGCGGGCATGATTGTCTCTCTTAACGTGAACGCATTGATACAGGGCCTCGAGGGTTTGCTGAACCTAGCCAACTCGGGTATTGCCCTGCTCTCAGGCAGAGAGGCTCTTTCGCTCACGCTCCTGGATCCCGCCTACTACCTGGAGAAAATACCCGTGAGTCTTCACCCTGGCCAATTGGGTTTGATAGCCCTGCTCTGCGTAGCCTTGAGCGCGCTGGTATCGCTTTTACCAGCACGGAAGGCAGTGCGGATATCGGTGCAGGACCTCATCAGAAAGAGTTAGTTCCCGATTTTTAAGCTACCGTTTCTATCAATTTTCTGAAGCACATGCTATGATCTTGGCCGTATACTCACATGGAGGAATAGCATGGCCAGAAAAGCTAACGCCCGTTCGGCGGAATTTGTAATGGAGAAACTCGACAGCTCGGAAGTTCCCGCCAAGGCCGGGGAAAAGAGTAAAACCCCACGGGCATCGGCGGAGGTTTCGGAAAAGCAGAAAGCCTTGGAAGTCGCAAGGCTGCAGATAGAAAAACAGTTCGGCCAGGGCTCCCTCATGAAGCTGGGCACTCACCAGAGCGCCCAGGGCATAGAATCCATACCTTCTGGGTCCATACTTCTCGATGAAGCCCTCGGCATCGGGGGATATCCCAGGGGAAGAATCGTGGAGATCTACGGGCCTGAGTCTTCGGGCAAGACAACCCTCGCTCTCCATGCCATTGCCGAAGCCCAGAAGAAGGGCGGTATTGCCGCCTTTATCGATGCCGAGCACGCCCTGGATCCCATCTATGCCAGAAATCTGGGCGTGGATATCGATGAGCTATGGGTTTCCCAGCCCGATAATGGAGAGCAGGCTCTGGATATCGCCGAATCCCTCATACGTTCCGGGGCGGTGGACATCATCGTTATCGACTCGGTGGCCGCTCTTACTCCCCAGGCTGAAATCGAAGGGGAAATGGGCGATGCCCATGTTGGTCTCCAGGCTCGTCTAATGAGCCAGGCCCTGCGAAAGCTGGCAGGCACTCTGTCCAAGAGCAAGACCATCCTGGTTTTCATAAACCAGATCCGCATGAAAATCGGCATTATGTTCGGCAACCCCGAAACCACCACCGGCGGCAACGCCCTCAAATTCTACGCCTCCGTCAGGCTGGAGGTAAGGAAAATCGAGACCATCGAAAAGGGCGGTGATGAGGATGCCCTGGGCAACAGGGTCAGGGTAAAGGTTGTAAAGAACAAGGTAGCGCCGCCCTTCAGAAGGGTAGAGTTGGAAATCATATTCGGCAAAGGCATTTCCGCCTCCGCCTCGCTTCTGGATGCGGCGGTCAAGTATTCCATAATCGATAAAAAGGGAGCCTGGTACACCTGGGGAGAGGAAAAAGTGGGGCAGGGCAGGGAGAACGCCAAGCTCTACCTGGAACAGAATGCCGATATTGCCACCGTAATTGAGAAAGCGGTGAGGGAAAAAATGGCCCAGAAGGGTTTAGCACAATCTGAAATCCCTGAAGCCACTCCTAAGGGTGGTTCCAGCCTTGCCCCAACCGCCCAGGATCCTGAAGTGATCAGCGCGGACGATCTGTTCTAAATCGCTAATGGAAAGAATCTGGCTGGGGCTCGGCTCCAATCTGGGGGACAGTCCAGGACTCATCCGGAATGCCGTGGAACTCCTCCAGGAATACCTGGAAGACATCCGGTGCTCCAGGCTCTGGATCTCCAAGCCCCGCTATAATCTGGATCAGCCCGACTTCATCAATGCCGTCGTCACCGGGCTTAGCGACATGGAAGCACGCCAACTGCTGAAAGCTACTCAGAGCATAGAGGCAGAGCTTGGAAGGGACAGGTCTGCGGTACCTGAAAAAGGGGCTCGTACAATAGATATCGACATTCTGCTTTACGGTAGAAGCATTATTGCCCAAGAGGGGCTCATTGTGCCCCATCCAGGCATGAGGGAAAGGAAATTCGTCCTCCTCCCCTTGGTGGAGTTAGATTCAGCGCTCACCGATCCTGTAAGCGGGCGTCGCTTCGAGGAAATCCTGGCAGAGCTTCCCCCTCAGGGTATTTACCCTCTCGGACAGGGCATATATGATGCACCGTGTCCCTGATGAATAGCAAAGCCGTCCACTCATCCACAACCCAGGATTTTCCCGAAACCTCGGGCCAGGGCAGAAAGTTCCGTCTTAAGGATTTTGAAGGCCCCTTGGACCTTCTTCTCTTCCTCATCAAGCGGAACGATATGAACATATACGACATCCATATCGCTTCCATCACCGAACAGTATCTCGAATGCCTGAAAAACGAAGACGGTGTCGACCTGGATGAACTCTCTGAATTCTATAACCTGGCAGCCACCTTGCTGCTCATCAAATCCCGCATGCTTCTGCCCCTAGGCTCCATAGATGACGAGGATCTCGACGATCCTCGGCAAAGCCTCATCGAAAAACTCATAGAGTACCAAAAGTACAAAAAGCTATCCGGTCTCATGGAGCAGAGGGAGATGGAAGTGGAATGGAGGCTGGAGCGCTCCTGCATGCAGCGGATCCTGCCTTTCCCCGCGGTGGATGATAAAGACCTCTGGGAAGACCTGGATGTCTGGGACCTCCTCAAGACTTTTTCTTCCTTAGTCCAGAATTTTAGTTCTGAAAAGATCATAGATCTTTACGAAGAGGTCTCGCTCCATGAAAAGCTGGCCCTCATGCACGAGCTATTGGAGCGCCAAGGTGAGTTTTCCTTTATCCAGCTCATCACCAGGCCTAGATCGGCCCTGGATCTGGCCTGCGCCTTCCTGGCCATGCTGGACGCGGTAAAAAACAAAATAATTCGCATTAAACAGCACAGGCTTTTCGGGGATATTCGCATATTCCCCTATCAAAACGAGGTAGAAAATGGATGAATTGAGTCCGGAGGAGAAAGCCGCCCTTATCAGCGCCGTTCTCTTTCTGGAGAGCGAGCCCGTGGACGATGCCGCCCTGGCCAGGATATCCGGGCTTTCCCATGATGAGGTGGCCGATGCCCTCCGGCGCCTTTCGGCGGAGCACGAATCCCAGGTTCATGGCTTTGCTCCCCTAAAATCAGGCGGTGGCTGGATCTTTGCGCCCAAGGTGGATCTCTGGGAGAGGCTCAAGGATCATTATGGCAAGAAAAACGAAGCCAAACTTTCGAGGGCCGCCATGGAAACACTCTCCATTGTAGCCTATTCACAGCCTATAACTCGGGCTGAAATAGAGGCTATCAGGGGTGTTTCGGCCGATGGCATGATCCGGTATCTGCTCTCCAGGGATCTGGTGAGGGAAGTGGGCAAAAAGGATATGCCCGGCAAACCCATGCAGTACGGCACCACCCAGGAATTTCTCAAATATTTTAAATTAGGCTCTATCGCCGATCTTCCACCCTTGAGTGAACTGGAGACTGACAGGTTCGCCAAGGAGGAGGGGCAGCGAGGATGAAGGAAACCATACGTCTCCAAGCCTTTCTAGCCTCCTGCGGGCTGGGATCCAGACGCTTCTGCGAAACCTTCATTCAGGAAGGCAGGGTTAGGGTAAACGGTACTGTGGCCACTCTGGGTTCTTCGGTAAATGCAGGTGATTCCGTGCTTCTGGACGGACGCCCCGTGCAGGTACAGTCCAGACTCCGCTATATCGCCCTCAACAAACCCCCCGGCTACATCAGTTCCATGGCAGACGAAAAAGACAGGCCGGTGGCATCCTCTCTCATCAAGTCCTCGGTGCCCGAACGGGTCTATAATGTTGGCCGCCTGGATCAATGGTCTTCGGGCCTCCTTCTCTATACGAACGATGGGGATTTTGCTTCACTCCTCGTACACCCTAAAAGCTGCATCGACAAGGAATACGCGGTGCGCTGCGATCTTCCCATCCCCGCCGAACTTCCCGAAGCCTTTATGAAGGGCTTGACTGTAGAGGGCGAGCGCTATAAGGCCCAGAATGTGCGAATTCTGGACGAAAAGACCATGCGAGTAGTTCTCGTGGAGGGTAAGAACAGGGAGATCAGGCGGGTGCTGTCCCATTTCGGCCTCAGACCCCTCTTTTTGCGCAGAGAGCGCATCGGACCCATAGAGCTGGGCGACTTGGCCGAAGGTGCCTTCAGGGAACTGGATCCTAAAGAGGTCGAGGCGTTAAGGGAATATTCACGCCAAGCTATTGCAGGGCGGCGGGAAGGAGAGAAGGCATGATTGTGGCCATGGACGGTCCTGCGGGTTGTGGCAAGTCCACTATAGCCAAACTTTTATCTGAGCGCCTGGGATTTTTGTATATAAATTCTGGAAATATATACAGGGCTATAGCATATCTGTCGCTGAAGGAGAAAATTCCCCTTCAGGAAGAAAAAAAACTTATCAGCCGCGCGTCCCTTGTCTCGATCGGCTACGGCAAGGATGGTTCCGTGACGCTTGAGAGCGAAACGCTAACTTCCCAGCTGAGATCGGCCCAGGTGGACGAAATTGTAGCCCAGGTCTCGGCCATTCCGGAAATCCGCGTCATAGTGAATCAGGTGGTGCAACGGGTGGCCAGGGACAATGATGCGGTGGTGGAGGGAAGGGACATGACCACCGTGGTCTTCCCCAATGCCGACGCCAAATTCTACATCGACGCTTCGGTACAAGAGAGGGCTAAACGCAGGCATGGGCAGGGCAGTTCATCCAAATCCTACGAGGAAATCCTGGAAAATATAAAAATGAGGGATGAAATAGATACGAACAAGAAAGTAGGAGCACTTAAAATCGCCGCCGATGCCCAGTATTTGGATACATCCGGCTTGACCATAGAAGAAGTTTATGAGAAAGTATACAGCAAAATTCTACACTTAAGGGAAGCACATGGAGAATAAGGAAGTGGTAATGGACGCCGCCGCCCCCTCCCGCGACGAATTCCAGACACAATTGCAGGAGCAGTACCTCAAGAGTTTCGAGGGGCTGGAGGAGGGTGACTTGATCGACGGAAAAGTCGTCCAGATAGCGGGCGACTTTGTTTTTGTCGATGTCGGGTATAAGTCCGAAGGCAAAATCCCCATAATAGAGTTCGGCGACGAACCCCCCAAAATGGGCGACGATGTCAAGGTGATATTGGTCAAGAAAGAGACCCACTCGGGCGAAGTGATCGTATCCAAGAAGAGGGCCGAGGAAAAAGTATTCTGGAAAGCCGTGGCCAATGCCTTCAAGGAACATCAGCCGATAGAGGGAAAAATCGAGAAGGAAGTGAAGGGCGGCTTCGAAGTCGACCTGGGCCATGGGCTCAAGGGCTTTCTTCCCTCCTCCAAGGCGGACATCCAGCGGGTGGAGAACGGCGAAGAATATGTGGGTATCAAAACCCAGTTCTATCTGGAACGCCTCTACTCCGAGAAAAAAATCAACATTATCCTCAACCGCCGCAGGTGGCTCGAGGAAGACATAGACAAACGAAGGGAAGCCTTCTTCCAGACCGTGCAGATCGGCGATACCGTCAAGGGCGTGGTGAAGAGCTTTACCAGCTTTGGTGCCTTTATAGATCTGGGCGGTTTCGACGGCTTGCTCCACATCAACGACATGAGCTGGGGCCATGTTACCAGGCCTAAGGATTATGTGCGCAAGAGCGAGGAAATCGAGCTGAAGGTTATCAGGCTCGAGCCCGAAGAAAAGCGGATCAACCTCTCCCTCAAGCACTTTTCCCAGGACCCCTGGTTTACTTTCGAAGAAAAGTATCACGTCAACGATATCGTCAAGGGCAAGGTTACCAAGCTCACGGATTACGGAGCCTTCATCGAACTGGAAGAGGGCATCGAGGGTCTGGCCCATATTTCCGAGTTCTCCTGGGTGCGCAAAGTTCACAAGCCCGAGGACATGCTCAAGGCCAGCGACATCGTGGACTGCATGATTCTGGGCTATGACATCCAGGCAGGCAAGGTGTCCCTGGGTCTCAAGCAGGTGCAGGCCAATCCCTGGGATAACATCAACGAAAGCTACCCCGTAGGCATGAGAATCACCAGGAAAATAGTCAAGGTTACCAATGCCGGCGCCTTTATCGAACTGGAAGAAGGCATCGACGGTTTCCTCCATGTGGACGACCTCTCCTGGACATCCAGGGTCAAGAATCCCGCTTCCGTCCTCCATGAGGGGGAGGAGATCGAGGTTGTGATCATCGAGAGCAGCCCGGAAGAAAGAAATATCCGCCTGGGTGTAAAGCAACTCTCCGAGGATCCCTGGAGATCCTTCGCCAAGGCATTCAGAGTTGGCTCCATCGTCGAAGGCACCGTGTCCAACGTTACGGATTTCGGAGTCTTTGTGCGGGTTCAGGGCGAAATCGACGGCCTGGTGAAAAAGCAGGATCTTTCCTCCGATAGGGATGAGTCCTGGGACGATGCCCTCAAGAAGTTCTCCGTCGGCATGGCGGTAAAGGCAGTGGTCATAGACCTCAGTCCCGAGCGCCAGAAGCTGGGTCTTTCCATCAGGGATCTCGTACAGCGTCAGCAGCGGGAAGAAATCTCCAAGTTCATGCAAAGCGAAGAGGAATCGGGCGGCGGCTACACAATAGGCGACCTGCTCAAAGATCGCGATACGACCAAGAAGAATTCCTGATCGTCTTTAGTGGCGATAGGAAGAAGACAAGGCGATGGTAGGGACCATAGATCAAGCGAAGTTTGAGTTGCTCGTTGAGGTCAGTGCCCTCATCAACTCCAACTACGCCGATGCCAGGACCCTGGTATCCCAAATTATTGAATCCTCTGCAAGGCTCGTCGGCGCGGAAGCGGCGAGCCTTTTGCTTTACGACTCCGTGGCTAAGAAGCTGCGGTTCGAAATCGCCCTGGGTCCTAAAAAAGCTGAACTCACTGGAAGGCTCATCGATCCCGGAGAGGGTATAGTAGGCTGGGTTGTCCGGGAAGGCCAATCTCTCATCGTCAACAACCCCGAAAGCGATCCAAGGTTTTCTCCCGCCATTTCAAAAGAAGTGGATTTCCCTACCAGATCGATACTTGCAGTACCCATGAAGGTCAAGGGCAATCTTGTGGGGGTTATCGAGGCGATCAACAAGACCAAGGGCAGATATTTTCTCGAAGAAGACCAGTACTGGCTGGAGCTCTTTGCTCTCCAGGCTGCGATTGCGGTGGAAAATGCCCGATACCTGGAAAAGACTTCACTTGAACTCTCATACCTGAGCGACAAGGCTCAAGCCAATTCAGGGTGGCACAATCTCGTCCATGCTTCGCCGGTGATGGCTGAAAAGCTGGAGCTGGTGGACAGGATCGCACCCAGCGACGCCTCGGTTCTCATACTAGGCGAAAGTGGGGTAGGGAAGGAGCTTTTCGCCGAAAGGCTGCATAAATCCTCCAAGCGCGCTTCCAAGGCCTTTGTGAGAGTCAACTGCGCCACCTTGCCCGAGCCGCTTCTGGAAAGTGAGCTCTTTGGTCATGTGAAGGGTGCCTTTACCGATGCATATCAGGATAGGGAAGGGCGCTTCGAACTGGCCGACGGTGGCACTATTTTCTTGGACGAAATAGCCGAAATGCCTCTGCGGCTCCAATCCAAGCTGTTAAGGGTTCTCCAGCAGAAAACTTTCGAGAAACTGGGTTCCTCCACTACGGTGAGCGTGGATGTCCGCATTGTTACCGCCACCAATAGGGATCTGGAAGCAATGGTAGCCAGGCAGGAGTTCAGATCCGATCTCTACTACAGGCTAAACGTGCTGCCCCTCTACATTCCTCCCTTACGGGAAAGAAGAGAGGATATCCCTGCGTTGGCCGAGTATTTCCTCAAGAAGGCGGCCAGGGAAATGAACAAGCCGCTCAGGGGTTTCTCGGATTCGGCGATGGAAAATATGCTTTCCTATGCCTGGCCTGGAAATGTGAGGGAACTCGAAAACGCCGTCGAAAGGGCGGTGGTGATGGCTCGGCAGGATACAATCGGCAGCGCCGATCTCATGATAGGCGGCAAAGGCCAGGATATTGATGAATTCAAAGGAAAGAATTTGAGGGATGCGGTTAATGTGTTTAAAACGCATTTTATCCGAAAATCCCTGGAAATGCATGGATGGAACCAGACCGAGACGGCCAAGTCCCTGGATATTCAGCGGACCTATCTGTCCAGACTGATCAAAGAATTGAGCATAGCACAATCTAAGGAGTAAATGTGGAAAGCAAGGCTAGACTCATCAAGCCGGACAAGGTGGAAGAAAAGACCGCGGCTGAAAAACTCTCCGATTTCATTGCCAAGAACAGGATAGTATTCCTGTCTATTATAATAGCCCTCATTGTGGTTCTCGCCGGCGTAGGTATCTACACCTTCGCATCCAGCAATTACGCTGAGAAATCCGCCAGAGCCATGGAGGAAGCAGGCTCCCGGATAGCAGGCTGGAATCAGGAAGGCGACGAAGCCAAGAAAACCGAACTGGAAGGCCAGATACTCGCAGACTTGGACGAGATAGCCAAAAAATGGCCTAAATCCTTCGCAGCCCAACAAGCCCTTTATACCGCCGCCAGCCTCCAGGGTTTTAAAAAGGATTGGGCCAAGGCCGAAACCTACGCAGTCAGCGCAGCCGAGCGAAAGCCCGAGAGCTATCTCGCGCCTCTTGCCCTGGAACTAGCCGCCATCGCCGCTGAAGAGCAGGGCAATCGCGATGCTGCCGTCGGCTACTACGAAAAGCTCGTGGCCAAGTACAAGGAAGACACTCCCAACCTGGCCCACGCCCATTTTTCCATCGGCAGGCTCAAGGAAGCCGCCGAGGATTATAGCGCGGCACTGGAGCACTACAACACACTGCTTTCGGATTTTTCCGGATCGGACTGGGCTCTTCTCGCCAAAAACCGGGTTGTATACCTCAAGACCCAGGGCTATGATAGCTAGAGAGCGAACAAGGGCTTTTTAATAGTTTTTTAGCAAAAGGGCAGGTTCGCTGTGAAAAGCACAGGCGATTCTGCCCTTTTTTTATAAGAGGTTGAATATATCTTGATATTAAAAGGTATTAGGCGATATTTCTTGCCAGCTTGCCTTCTTCTCGGGTTTCTGGCGCTACTTCAGGCTTGCGGCATCAGTACGCTTGTCTACCTTGAGCCGCCCGCTATTTTTGTTTCCAACTCCCAAATCAGCGTCAGAAACAACAGCGGTAACTATTTTCCATCCGAGGGGAGCAGCCAAACCTTTAAAGGGATTGAAATCTACTATCGTGTCTTCAAGGAACGTACAGCCGCCGAAACTGCCTTTGCCAACCTTAATTCATACGCTTCCCAGTATCAGAATTATCCCGATTATTTCATGAGTACCGCAATCAACGCAGGCTTTACCCGCATGCGGAGGAGGAGCGATAGAAACAGGCCTCTCATAAGCATTGCCGCGAATAACACAGGGCTCTACACCGTTTCTCTCACTTCCTGGGATCTTTCTGACGATGCTAACAATGTTCTGTTTTCAGTGGTGAGGGATATACCCGCCGACAGCAGCCGCTTAGCCTTCCAGGAAAGGAATTTTCAGGCTGATGACGATGATTACCAGGGGGAGACATGGATAGGGGGAGGCCCATTCTATATAGTCTGCTTCGCCGTTTCCTTCGGCGAGGATAGTTCTGGCAGCTCGATAGGCGCTCCAATCTACAGCGTACCCAGCTTTGACCAGAACTCAAGGATAATCGAGTACTAGATCCCAACTCGAGAGAGTTGTTCTCAGAAATCTTGAGGCGGGGGCTTCATTGAAGGTCTCATCATGAAGGGAAGTCCGAATGCGCAGCTTCGTATAATGTATATTCTGTCTACCAATTGATATTCAGATCTCCACCAATTGACATGAAATATGGCCGTCCCGCCGCGCCGATATACTATCCACCAGTAAAGGTTCCGCTGTATCAAAGTGCCAGGTAGAGGGCATCGCCTCTGGATCCATTCTCTTGAGTTGCAAAGCTTTGGAGTCTCATTACCTTACAGCGCTCCAAAAGGCTCTCTGTGCTGTTAGCAGAATCGAGAGCCTTAGATAAAAGTTTCATAGCATTCCGCTCTCCGCCTCGAGCATCGTTGAGCTCTACCTTGACAGAAAGCCTATTAACTGGGGGCTTATCATCTTGTAATACCGGAATGGAAAGCGCAGCGAGTTCAGCCAGGAAAGACTCCATATCTGTGGCATTAAAAAAGTTGAACCCATATGAAGAACCCCAATAAAGGGAGCCAATAGAGTTTTTGCCCAGAGATCTTTTCTTGCCCTGCCTAAGCATATTGATTTCTATACCTGTAGGAAGACAGGCTGAAAGTTTATCTCTAAGCTCTGAAAGCTGATTTTCACTTAGTGGTAGTAGAAGCCAGAGTGCAAGGACTTCATCCAGAGATTCCACGCCCATGAATAGGGGTTGAGTTAATTCCATTTTGGGTAGAGGGTTAAAGCCATCGGTATAGCGTACTGGCAAGTCCAGTATTGTACAGGCTCGGATAAAAATTCCTGATATGGAATGGAGGGGATAAAAGACAGCTTTGCCAGTCTTTTTAAAGGATACTACAAGCCTTGTATCTTCTAATGTGTTGGAATACACATCGGAGTTGGGATTTGTGGACCAAGAGTATAGTTTTTTAGGTAAAAATGATTGAGAGGCTGCATCCATACTGCTCTCAAGAGCCTCATGGTTATCGGAAATAGCTCCTTCATGTATACTATTTAATACTTTAAATGAATCGTTGCATGAGCCGCAGAGATGGTCGCAGTCCTCGCTGCAGGCACTGGTGAGCAGCGACTCCTCAGAGCAAGCCATTTCTTTTTCTAAAAACCCTTTACTTACAAAAAGCTGTATATCATCCCAGGGCAGGGCTTCCTTTCTTTCCCTTGGACCAAGGTAAGTAGCGAAGATGTCCCTGCCCTCTTTTTTGCTGAAATCCTCGAAAAGAGTACGCCAGAGGGATTTGTCTATATGATCGTCCCAGGCTTCCAGCCTTGCGCCTCTTCTATGTGCTTCCAGCAAAAGCTCCCCTACCCTGTCGTCGCCCCTGCTCAGTATGCCTTCTAAGGCCGAGCTGAATGGAGAATGGTAGGAAATGCTGATTTGCCTAAGATGTCTGACTTCATCCTTGATCATGTAGATAGTCTGGAGCGCCTCATCCTCAGTTATTTGCCGGGACCATTGGTAGGCCGTGTGGGGTTTTGGAACGAAGGTACCTATATTGACGTTCATGGCGATAGGCTCGGCTGCATACAGCTTGTGGAGGAAATCGATTATCGCTCTTCCCTCTCCCCTGCCCTGCTCGGGTACAGGAAGACCTATCATGAAATAGAATTTGGCGGACTTGAAGCCATAGCGTTTGGCTTCTTTTAGTATGGCTGTCAAATGGTCAAAACTCACTACCTTGTTTATGGAACGCTGCCAGGACTCTACTGGCGTTTCTACTGCGAAGGTGAGTCCGGACTTTCTCAATTGAGCTACTTCGGCGAGAAGTGGAAGACTGAAGCTGTCCACCTTGAGGCTGGGCAGCTGAAAAGAGATAAAACGATCATTCCACGCGTTGTTGAGCTGCCTGAAGAGTTCGGCTATGCCTGGATAATCGCCTGTTGAGAGGGAAGCCAGAGTAATTTCCCTGTAGCCTCCCACATCGACAAGGGACTGGACTTCAGCCCTGATTAGTTCCGGGGATTTTACCCGCTGAGGCCTGTAGTAGTAACCGGCATGGCAGAAACGGCAGCCATTGGGACAGCCCCTCATGATTTCCACTGTACCATGGCTCTGGACAGGCTGAAGAATGGGCACAGGAAGGGCTGTTCTGGCGGCCCTGAGGTGAAAATCGGGATCTACTGCCCTGAAGGTTTTACGGCCCGGCTTTAAACTGCCTGAGCCTCCTGCCGAAAGCCTCGGAGAGAGCCATATGTTCTCGCAGGAAGCCAGGAGTTCCAACATTTCCCTTTTGCTGGCTCCCTGCAGTTTCATGGCGGCGAGATCTTTGAGCAGGGGATAGAAACCGGCCTCGGCTTCGCCTATGTATACGGCGTCCAAAAAGGCGCCGAAGGGGTGAGGATTGGTAGACGCAGGTCCTCCGGCAATGACGATAGGAGTATCTCCTCCCCTTTCCTCGGTACGTACGGGAATCCCTCCGCTTTGGAGGACAGTGATCATATTGGTAGCCAGAAGCTCATACCCGATGGAAAAACCCAGAAGATCGCAATCGCAAAGGGGAATTCCGCTTTCGAGGGTGTAGAGGGGAATGGATTTGGCGGCCAAAAGGGCTTCGAAATCAGGTTCTGGAGCGAATACCCGCTCACAGATCAGTGTTTCGCGGTCCAGGTCGTTGGCATCGTTGTAGATTATGCGCATGGCATTATTGGCCATGCCTATTTCGTAGAGATCGGGAAAGCAGAGGGCAAAGCGAAAACGTTTGTCCTGGGCTTTAATGGGAGGCCTGGAACCTAGTTCGCCTCCGAGGTAACGGGCGGGCTTCTGGATAGAAAGTAGGCCGGGGCCAAGATCGACAAGGGGATTTATAAGTTGGGGAGGTTTCACATTCTGTACCTTCGGGACGAGATGCCCAGGAGGAATCCAATCGCCATCAGCGCCGACCAGAGCGAGGATCCGCCATAGGAGATAAAATAGAGGGGGATGCCGGTGATGGGCATGATCCCAATTGCCATACCCACATTGATCATAAAATGAAAGAAAAACATCCCAAAGAATCCGCCGCATACGAGCATTGAATAATGATCTTTGGTACTGGCTACGAGGCTGAGAATTCGGAATAGCAGAATCCCGAAGAGGGCAATCAGTAGTGCAGCACCTAGGAAACCCCACTCTTCAGCGATTATGGAAAAAATAAAATCCGTGCTCTGCTGGGGTATGAAACGCGCATGGCTCTGGGTTCCCTGGAGAAAGCCCTTGCCTGCCAGGCCGCCCGAGCCAATGGCGGTTACGGACTGGATAATGTTCCATCCCGCACCCTGGGGATCCACGTTGGGATTTAGGAAGACCATGAGACGCATGATCTGGTATTCCTTGAGCACCTTGTGGCCGGCATAGGCCAGGAAAATCGAGAGGTCGATAATCGAAAAGGCATAACTCAGCCAGAAATAATAGCCCTTCTTGAATGCGAGCCAGCCCGCCAGGGAGAGTGCCAATGCGATAAAAAACAAGGCGGTAATCATGATCACGAAACTCCTGCGCTGGAAAAAAAGCTCGATGAGATTGCCGCCTGGAAAGAAATGTTTGCCCGCAAGGGGAAGTATGAGGAAAAGAAAGGTAGTGCCTATGGATAAAAGTATGAAGAGGATATAGCGTCTGTCGATTTTGCCTAGGTATAGCATGACTATCAATATTGGAAAGAAAACGAGGGCCGAGCCGAAGTCGGGCTGGGATAGGATAAGGAGAACCGGAATGCCGATAATAATGGAACTCACGATAAGCCGCTTGAAACTGCTGGTCTGCTCCGATGAATCCAGATAGCGGGCTAAAAAAAGAATAGTAATAGCCTTGGCGAACTCGGCTGGCTGTATCCCATATTCACCGATGCCAATCCATGAACGGGCACCGTTTACAACTCTGCCGGCAAAGCGGGTATAGACCAGGAGGATCAGAATGGCGATATAGGCGAATGCCGTATAATCCTTGAGCCTGGAAATATCCAGGGCCATTGCGGCCACCATGATCAGGAGTCCTGTCACTGCCCAAATAACCTGCTTGGCATATTCATTGGAAAAGCGAAAGCCTTCCGAATCTATGCCGGCGGAAAAGATGGAAAGGATGCCCACTGCGCTCAAGGCAAGGGCGAGAAATAGCATGAGAAAATCGGTTTCGGAGATAAACTTGGGAAGCTGAAAGTGCCTCACTCCGCCCTACCTCCTCTCAAGTGCTGGTTGTTGAGCCTAATACCCACGGCCTTGGCTGCCGTTTCGGCATCCTGCTCTGCGAAGATGGACTGGAAAAGAATGTTGGATGCATAGGGTGCCCACCACTCCCAAGGATTGCTCGCTTCTACCATGGTAACTATCACGATCTGATCCTCAGGTTTTGCATCATAGGGGCCGAAGGCGGCGAACCATGAATGCCATCTATCTTTGAGCCCGATTTCTGCCGTACCCGTCTTGCCTGCGACTTGTACCACCTTGGTAGATACTGGCACCTGCGCTGAACCATAGGTGATAACACTTCGCAAGTCTTCCCTCAATTTTTTATAGCTCAAAGCGCTGATCGAGGAATCGGTGAGCAGTTCAGGCTGCATTGACTGCAGCAACGCCCCGGTTTCTCCGTCCCGAATTTCCTTTAAAAGATGAGGCCTGTAGATAACTCCGTCGTTGACTATCATGGCTATCATATTGGCGACCTGGATAGGCGTGGCCAACAAATAGCCTTGTCCGATGGAAATGTTCATGGTATCGCCCAGGGTCCATTTTTCCCTATAGTTCTCTTCCTTCCACCGAGGGGTTGGTATGAATCCGGAATTTTCACCGGGCAGGTCGATGCCTGTAGGCTTGCCGTAGCCGTAATCGCTGGCATAGCTGATTATCTTTTCCACTCCCAGGTTGTCCCTGCCCACAGTCCAGAAGTAAATGTCACAGGAATGGGCAAGGGCGCTCTGGAGATTGACCGGCCCATGGCCAGGGCTGTGTACCCAGCAGTTCCAGTTCCGTCCGCCGTAGTCCAAAAAGCCCCTACACGTTATGGTAGCTTCCGGAGAAAAGGCTTTTTCTTCGAGGATAGCGGTGCTCAGCACCGTCTTGAAGGTGGATGCGGGTGGATAGGACGATTGTAAAGCCCTGTTGAGCAAAGGATTGTTAGGATCAGCCAGAAGCTTGGCATACTCATCGCCCGCATTGGGGGAGATGAAAATAGAAGGATCGTACCAAGGATAGGAAACCATGGCGAGTATCTCGCCGGTGGCAGGCTTGAGGGCGATCATGGAGCCCATGCGGTTGCCCAAGGCTTTTTCGGCATTTTTCTGTATTTCCGCATCGATCGTCAGCACAAGTTTTTTCCCCGGGACTGGAGGATCCACGTTTTCCTCTTCGCCGGATAAATCCCTGCCCTTAACGTCCACCGTTTTGCGAAGGTAACCGTCGGAGCCCTTGAGAGTGGCGTCATAGAATTTTTCTATGCCCGCTTTTCCGATCACGTCATCCGAAGAGTACCCCTTGTTGTAGAGCAGCTTGTATTCGTCCCTGCCAATTTCACCCACATAGCCAATCACATGGGCAAGTGATCCAATGTCCAGGTAGCGTCGGATAGGTCTGGAATTCCAATAGACTCCGGGGAAGTCCTCTTTATGCTCGGCAATTTTGGCTATGGAGGAATAGGATGCGGAAGTACTTATCGCGATGCGCTGGTAAAGATGGTAATAGGCTCGGGGAATCTTGCGCTGGATGTCGGCAACTTTTATGCCTAGAACCGATGCCAGGCGCTCAAACACTGTATCTCTCAGTGTCGCCGGAAGCTCGGCCGGTACGATTTCTACCGAGAATGCCTCGTCATTTGTAACAAAGGGCACGGAATTACTTCGATCGTAAATCTCTCCTCTGGCCGCTGGAATTTTAACCGATTGAATGGCGTAATTGTTGGCCCGGGCTTCAAACTCTGCCCTTCTTACCACCTGAAGATAAAAGAGGTATGAGGTGTAGGTCAGGCAAAGACCTATGGTGAGCACCTTGAGGAGAATAGTCTTGGAGTGCGAGTCGCTACCAAACCTGCTCATTCGCTGGGCTTCCTTGTAACCAGAATGGGCTTGAGTTTAGCCAGGAGCATGAATAAGGGCGCTGCTAGGGCACCGTTGAGAATTGACTCCATCCAGAAACGTATATCGGTGAAGGAATATGGTTCCACTAGATCGGAGCTGAAAATCCCCGCCATGAGAATGCTGGCCAAGCCTTTGAGTATGGTGCCGGCAAATCCCAGTATTACGGGAATTATAAATCTGTCCATATCGACTACCTTTCTCAGGAACGACACGGCATAGGCCGGGATTAGGTAGAGAAAGGCAAAAAAACCCAGGGGCGATGATGAAAGCAGATCACAGGCCAAGCCGCTGAAAAAGGCGACCAGACTGCCTTCTATGCCCTTGTTGTTATAGGCTATCCAGAGTATGAGGAGAAAGGCAAAATCAGGAATCACGCCCCAGAACAGACCATTTCTTAGCCACGTTGTCTGGATTAAAAGCAGCACCGAGGCCAGGGCAGTGGAAGACAGTACCGTTCTTGTCATGGGCTGGCTGCCTTCGCAGCATTCTTTTCAGAAAGAAGCTGCGTTTCTGGAACTGTGTTCTGGATGACGAATAGATATTCCAGCTTGGAAAAATCCAATGCAGGTTCTAATAGGATTATAGATGAACTGCCGTACTTGGGCATCCTCACCTCTTTCACCCTTCCTATGGCGATATCGGGAGGATAAATGGAATCCAGCCCGCTGCTCACCACCAAGTCGCCCACCTGAACCTCCTGGGCGTTTAGGGTAGAGACATAACTCATCACAAGCGGCTCGTCGGGCTGCCCCTGGCCGTTTACCAATCCCTCTGTCCTTGTTCGTGATAATCTGGCGGCCACATAGAGCCTGCCGTCATAGATAGGCAGCACGACGCTCGAGCCTGGCCTGGCTTCCAGAATCTTGCCTGCCAAGCCTTCCACGCCATTCTGAAAGGCAGCTACCGCCATGTCTTCAGCGACGCCCGAGCCGCTGCCCTTATCGATAATGTAGGACGAATAGAGGT
This sequence comes from uncultured Treponema sp., assembly GCA_964531105.1. GTDB lineage: Bacteria > Spirochaetota > Spirochaetia > Treponematales > Rectinemataceae > UBA2256. Next base: position 50,899 of record CAZHFN010000008.1, read on the forward strand.
TGCCGGGGTCTTTGGCTATTATCCTGGCCGCAGCCTTTACCACTGCTACGCTTTCAGCAAAACCGAGCTGCTCCTTGAGTCTCTGATTCTCGGCCAGGGCATCAACATAGCTGCGTTCCATGTGCTCGAAGCTTTCCAGCTTCGCGGCGAGGGATTCATACTCCTCCCGAAGTTGGGCGAGCTCACGGATGGAGAAGACCGTTCGCCGTATAAAGCCCTGAACCCCAAAAAATATTTTCTGTACTCCCCCCCCTACGCCGGAGATCAAGGTTTCGGGAAGATGTTGTATGGTTTTGGTGGAGATGGACACGAGAATTATGGAAAGAAGCATCAGCAGCAGGGGAATCCACCTGGCAGCTGAAAAACCCTGTCCCCGCCTTTTCTGAGGCATTGGACCTCACCTACAGGTTGAGGCTTTCATAGACACTGTCCGAGGATTCCCTGCTGTTCATCATCGTTTCGAAGTAGGTTCCTGCACCAATGGCTACACATTCCAGGGGCTTTTCCGCAAGGATTACCGGGACTCCTGTTTCCTTGGCTATAAGCTTGGGCAAACCCTTGAGGAGGGCTCCCCCGCCGGACATCACAATGCCTCGTTCCACTATGTCGGCAGCCAGTTCGGGAGGGGTTTCGCTCAGGGTTTTCTTTACCTCATCTACTATCTGGGAGATGGAGGGCATGAGGGCCTCACGGATTTCTACCGAATCGACTTCGAATCGACGGGGCAATCCGGTTATAGCATCGTTGCCCTTGATCTCTACCTTTTCGATTGTTCTCTCAGGGCTGGCATTGCCTATTTCAATTTTTAGTCGCTCTGCAGTCTGATCGCCTATAATCAGGTTATGGACATTACGGATGTGCCGCATGATGGCTTCGTCGAATTCATCGCCTCCGACCCTGATGGCTCTGGTGACCACCATGCCCTTGAGAGAGATTACCGATATCTCTGTCGTGCCACCACCAATATCGCAGATCATGTGGCCCGCCGGTTCGATTATGGGAATGCCGGCGCCAATGGCCGCGGCCAGGGATTCGGCGATTACCTTGACGGTTCGGGCTCCTGCTTTATAGGCCGAATCTATCACGGCATTTTCCTCTACCTTAGTGATGCACGAGGGAACGCCAATAACAATCCGAGGCTTGAAAAACCAGTTCTTGGGAGCAACCTTCTGGATAAAATATTTTATCATTTTCTCCGTGAGGTCAGGATCGGCGATGACTCCGTCCCTCAAGGGGCGCTTGGCTATTATGTCCCTGGGAGTGCGGGATAGCATACCCTTGGCATCGGTACCCACGGCGACCAGTTTATTCGTGCCTTTTTCAACGGCGACAACGGAAGGCTCGTTAAGGACAATACCCTTGCCCCGTATGTAAATCAAAGTGTTGCATGTACCCAGGTCGATCCCTATGTCCTGCGAGAATCTGCTGAATAATCCGTTCTTCGCCATCATTCCTCCCTATAGACGTTCGGCCAGTTTTTTACGAGCTTCCACATGGTTGGGGTCTATGCTTGTAGCCTTGCGCCACGAAGCCCTGGCCGCAATAGGATCCATGAGCGCCTCCGCTACCATGCCCAGTCTGTACCATCCCTCCGCCGAGCCTGGATCGGTATCTACAATGGCCTTGTAGAGCTCCTGGGCTTCCGGCAGGCTCCCTTTATCCATGGCCATCTCGCCCAGCATGAACCTCGCCCGCTGTACAAGCAGAGCGTCGGATGCTGAAGCCAGGACAGAAGTAAGCAATTCAGATGCTTTATCATTATCCTTCAATTCTTTATAGCTTATTGCCGCTGATAGCTTCAATATATCGCTCTCTTCCTTAGCGAGCGCTGTCTCGAAATGACGCAGAGCCGCTGCGTGATCTCCTGTGCCCGCATAGCTGAGGGCGAGATATTGTTCTGAATCCTTGGACTCGTAACCATCCTCGATGGAAAGCTCCAGGTAGCGAATCGCCAGATCCAGCCAAGGAGATCCCTTCTGAAAATAGGTTTTCCCCAGCACGTATTCCACTTGAGCTTTGACGGGCAAATTATTTCTGGATGCCAGGGCTTTTCTGAGGCTGAAGAGGGCTTCCTCAATCATGGACTGCCTTTCATCGCCCTCGGGACTGTCGGCGGCCACATAATAGGCTGCTATCCCGTTCATGCTGAGATAAAAGGGATCGAAGGGTTCCTGTTCCAGTGCGGCTCGGCTCAGTTCAAGGCTTACACTCCTCTCCCCGGCACTCCATGCTTCCATTATTTTCTGCTTGGACATTTTAGGGTTCGACCCGTCGTTCTCGGCTTGGTTGGGGACAAAAACGAGAAAATAAAGAGCTAGCGACAGAGCGGCGACCAGACCGGCCGCAAGGGCGAACAGGCCTATTCTCCAAACTCCGGAACGCCTCATGGAAAGGCCCTTAGCACGAGCCCTAGCCCCGCTTTTCATACACACGCTTCCCCGCTTGAGCTTTGATATGCCTGAACACGCAACAGGTCGATCACAAGTATACGGCCAAGACTCTTCCCATGGTAGAGCATTGGTCGCAGGATATCGAAAAAAAAAGGAGCGGACCTATAAGCCGGGTTCTGTACGCGGGATTACCCCGCGCCGCTGCCATCCCTCTGCGTCCGCCGTTGCCGTCGGACGTCAAGCGGCCTACCCGCGGATTTTCGCCACTTCAGTGGCTCTGGACGGGCCGTCCACCGCTGTTCGACCTTGCTCACGATGAGGTTTGCCGTGCCGCATCCGTTGCCGAATGCGCGGTGGGCTCTTACCCCGCCTTTTCACCCTTACTGCTCCTATCCCTTGCGGGAATTGGAACAGCGGTCTGTTTTCTGTGGCACTGTCTGTCCGACCATGGCCTTGGGTGCTAGCCCCGGTCCCTGGCCGTCCCGGACGTTATCCGGCATCGCGCCCTATTGAGCCCGGACTTTCCTCGGCGAAAACGTCCCATTAGAGACGCTGCGCCGCGGCAGCGCGGACCACTCCTAAACTTTACAACAAATACGCAGCCTGAAAAATACGGGATCAGTCCTCGGAATCCTCGGAGAACTCCACTCTCGGGGCTGCAGCCTTTCTGGAGCTTGTCTTTCTGGGCGGGGGAAACTCCTTTTCCTGCTCGTCCCTATCCTGCTGATCCTCATCATCATCCGTGTCCTGATCGTCCTCGCCTTCTTCAGCGTAGTCGGCCAGGTCCGCAAGAGAACCGGACTCAATATCGCCGATAAACTCCGGCGCTTCCTCCGTTTCCTCGAAGAAAAGAATGCGGGAGCAATAGGGGCAGAAATGCACCTTTGTGGCTTCCTCATCTCTAACCTCATTGACGAAGTTGGCAGGCAGGATCATATGGCAGCCCGTGCATACCACCCCGTGGATGGGTACAACGCCGACGCCTTTCTTGTTCCTGATTATACGTTCAAGCTTGAAAAGGATATCGCTTCCAATACCCTCGGATATTCCATTCTCCTGGCTCCTCAGTTCGTCCACCTTGGCTACCTTGCTTTCCTTCTGGTTTTCGATAGCAAGGCTTTTTTCGGAAATCTCCTGTTCAAGCATGGAGATGCCGCCCTCGGTTTTCTGGAGCTCCTCTTCTAATTCGGCAAAGGCTCGCTCTTCCTGCTGAATCTCCTTGCGGAAGTTCTGCTCTTTCTCGGTGGCATCACGGATTTCCTTGTTTATTGCCTCGTATTCCCTTTGGGTAGTGATGCCGTCCATCTGCTGCTCGGCCTTTTCCCTGGAGAGCTCAGCATCCTGCAGTCCCTGGCGCAGTTCCCGAATTTTCGCCTCGGAAATCCCGAAGGATTCTTCCTTCTCGGAAAAATTCTTCTTCAGCCTAGAGAGCATTTCGTTCTGGGCTTCGATTGTCTTGGGCAGAAGGGCAATCTCCTCTTCAAGAGCAACGCGGGCGCCCAGTATTTCCTGATATGACTTCAGTTTTTCAAGCATTTCCATCGTAGTCATTCACATACCCCTGTCAGTGGTCCATATAATCGCGCAGTTTCTGACTGCGCTTGAAATGTCTAAGTTTCTTGAGTGCCTTGGCCTCTATCTGCCGTATGCGTTCCCTAGTGACGTTGAAGTAAAGCCCCACTTCTTCCAGGGTAAGCGAATAGCCGTCATCCAGGCCAAAGCGCATTCGCAATACTTCCTGCTCTCTGGGAGGCAGGGTGGAAAGCACCATCTTGATCTGCTCCTGGAGGAGCTTATAGTCGGTCTGAATGGAGGGATTCTCTATTTCCTTGTCCTCGATGAAGTCGCCAAGGAGGGAATCCTCATCCTCTCCAATGGGCGTCTCAAGGGAAATAGGTTCCCTGGCTACGTTCTTAACGCTCTTAACCCTGGATACAGGCCATCCCAGCTGCTGGGCGATTTCGTCATCGCTAGGCTCCCTGCCCAGTTTCTGCATGAGCTGGCGGGATTCCCTCACTACCTTATTGATCTGCTCGATCATGTGGACGGGAACCCGGATTGTCCTGGCTTGATCCGAAATGGAGCGGGTAATAGCCTGGCGAATCCACCAGGTGGCGTAGGTGGAGAATTTATAGCCCTTGCGGTACTCGAACTTTTCCACAGCCTTGATAAGGCCGATATTGCCTTCCTGCACAAGGTCGAAAAAGTGAAGGCCGCGGTTCGTATACTTTTTGGCTATTGATACAACCAGCCTTAGATTGGCCTTTATGAGCCTGTCTTTGGCGCTTTTCATCATCTTGCGGCCCCGGTTTATATCCCTGGCCATTACGATGATCTGATCGCACTCCGACTCGAAGGCGGCTTCCAGTTCCTTCAGTTTTTTGTCTGTGACCTGGAGCTGGCGGATCTTCTCCTTAATTTCCTCGGAGGGGAGCCCTAACTGGGATTCTATGGCTTCCCGCTTTTCCTTTATGGTGAGATTCCGGCCGAGTATGCGGATATCCCTCATGGAGTTGATCTGGAGAATGCGTTGTATCTTGTCCTGTTCGCGCCTGTACTTATTTATCTTTCTGGCAGCGGTGATGAACTTCTCCGAGAAACTGCTTATTTCCTCGGGGTGTATTTCCACCACGCTGATCTGTTCCAGGAGCACGCCTCGCCTGTCCACGAGATCGGCGTCCGTAAAAATATCTCCACCCTTGGCCAAAATCCGCTTTTTCAGCTCTACATATTCCTTGAGGCTGACCAAGTTGTCTCTGATGACATCCCTGTAGAACTGGTTAAGGCGTCGGCGCTCGGCTATCTTTTCGGTATTTTCCTTGCGTTGACCGCTGGAATCCTTGGCTTCCTTGCGCAAAGCCTTGGCTGTGAGCTGGTAGAACTCAGGGATGAGCATTCCGGAGGTGCGCAAGATCGCCTTGATGATCTCCTCGCCCTCCTCCATCATCTTGGAGAGTTCAACTTCCTGTTCGGCGGTCAGCAGATGTTCCTTGCCTATCTCATAGAGGTAGAGGCGTATGGGATCATCGCTTCCGGATTCCTTGGAATTATTTACCAGCTTCTTGTTTTCCAGTTCTTTTTTGAGGGTCTGCTCATCCTCAATCTGGATATCCTCTTCCTCGAGCTGGATGTTGTTGTTTTCCAGGAGGGCAAGAATGGAATCGATCTTTTCCGAGTTGAGCACCGACTCAGGCAGGAAATCAGATAGCTCGTCGAAGCTTATGGATTTCTTGGCCTTGCCGTATTCGAGAAGCTTGGCTATGGCGGGGTCGAGTTCAGCATCATTCATCGACTTCACCCTTTAGTTGTGCGATTTCTTCATCTATTTTCATCTTCTTTTGCAAGAGCGAATGTATGGCTTCTTGCCGTTCCTTTTTGCCGTTCTGATCGTCAGCTCCTCCGCCGGATGACAGGCGTCCGATTTCAGCGACAACCCTCATGGTGTCCCTTTCACAAATCCTTATCCGGACAGAACGTATGCCGTCGTCTACAATGCGTTCGGGTTCATTGTCCAACTCGCCTGAAGCGGCCACTGCCAGCACGAAACGTTTTGCTGCATCATCGTTTATTAAAGCAAGAATGGAACCTGTCTCCTTTGTGTCATGGGCGGATGCTTCCTCCAGAGCCTGGTAGATGTCCCTGGCCCTAGGATCTTCCAAATCCTCAAGCCTCACCTGAGGCTTGACCCGGGAAAAGGTTTCAGGATTCAGAATAACAGCGGACATAAAAAAAAGATCCGCCGTTCTCGTTCCAAGACCCTGCCGTATCGGCCCTCCATGAGAAGTCCGATCTCCCGGCCCTTCATATGAACGAGCCTGCAGGCGCGCCGCCCTGCGGTAGTCCGCCAGAAGGCCTTGGGGGCTAATTCCCATACGGCGAGCTACATCATCCAGGAATGCAGCCCTTTTAACATCCGAATCGAGAGCATCCAGATAGGGATAGAAAAACTGGGAAGCCTTGGATTTTCCATCCACGGTGGCCAGGTTAAATAAGCGCTCGACGCGACGAATCAAAAAATCCCCGCTATTTATACTGTATTGCAAGAGTTTTTTCAATGCTTCGGGTCCATAATTCTCCAGAATTTCAGAAGCGTCTTTTCCTTCTGTCATAGGGAGAACGCGAGTCTCCAGCCCCGCCGAAACCGCTATGGAACAGGCTCTTTCGGCAGCCTTCTGCCCTGCTTCATCCGAATCGAAGCACAAAATCAGGGAAGAGGCTCTCCTGTGAAGGACCTGTGCCTGCTTGGAAGTGAAAGCCGTGCCCAAGGGCGCGACTGCATAGCCGATTCCCGCGGCATGAAATGAAAGGGCGTCCATGTACCCCTCGCAGACGAGGGCGCAATCCGACTCCTTCATGGCAGGTAGTGCTTTATCCAGGGCGAAGAGGTTTTCCTGTTTGTGGAAAATAGGAGTGTCGGGGCTGTTGATGTATTTAGGCCCATCGCCTGCGAGAAGCCTGCCACCAAAGGCGATGACCCTGCCCCGTTGATCGGCGATAGGAAAGATGATTCTATCGGCAAAGAGAGGGAATTCAGGATTTCGGGATGAGAAAAGCCCCGTGCGGGCCAGAAATTCTGGAGAAAAACCCTTGTTCCTTAAAAACTGGAAAAGCCAAGCCCTGTCGGAGGGAGCATAGCCAAGCCGGAAGCTTTCGATGAGGGTATCCGAGATAGCCCTCTTGGCCAGGATTACCCTGGCATGGGCTGCTGATTCGTGGGAACGCAGAAGCCAGTGAAAGGCGTTGGCCAGCTTTTCGTAAAGAGAATAAAGCTGAAGCCTTTCGTCCTCTGTCTCATCGCTCCGGTATTCCTGTTTAGGGATGCATACATGGGCTTTTTCTGCCAGTTCTTCAACTGCTTCCACAAAATTGAGCTTATCGGTCTCCATGAGAAAATCGATGAGCGAACCGCCTTTCTGGCAGCCGAAGCAATAGAAGAGTCCCCTTTCCGCATCCACTGAGAAGGAGGGCGTCTTTTCGGCGTGGAAGGGACACAAGCCCCACCATTTGCCTCCCTTTTTGATAAGACGGATTTTTTCCTGATAGACGGCGATATAGTTAGTCTTGTCCAGGACATCCTGGATTACGGTTTCGGGAATTCTTGCCATCGCGCTGTCTATAATCCTTTTACGGGAATGCTTTCTCCCGCATGTTCTTCAAAACTTCTGGAAAATCGGTGAGTACCTTTTTCGGCATCCTCAACCCTGAAGTAAAGATACTCACTTTCCGGGGTATCGAGTACAGCCCTAAGAGCCTCTTGGCCGGGATTGGCGATAGGACCCGGGGGCAATCCCCGATGGAGATAGGTGTTGTAAAGATCCGGAATTTTTAAATCACTATAATAGACTACCTGGGGATGTTCCTTGCCCTGTTTTTCGGTGATGACGTAGACTACCGTAGCACAGGATTGAAGGGGCATGCCGATTCGAAGCCGATTATTGAACACCGAGGCAATGAGTCCCGCCTCGCTGGGTACCCGGTATTCCCGCTCAACAATAGAGGCCAGGATTACTTGCCGCAAAAGCTCCTCCACCTTGACATCCTCTCGCCCGCCCAGTTCCCGATATTTTTGGAAAAATCTTTCCACCATTTTCCCGGCCACCATGGAGGCAGGGCTATCCTCGGGGAAAAGGTAGGTGTCAGGGAAAAGAAAGCCTTCCAGTCCACCGACGGGCACTCCGAGGCTGGATGCGAAACCGGCATCGGCTGAGACTTTCATAAAATCGGTAGCGGTGCATACTCCGGCTTTCTCAAGTATTTCCGCAATGATTCTCGTGGTAGAACCCTCAGGAATTGTCGCTCGTACCTGGGCTACCTTGCCCTCGATAAGCATGTTTACCACTTCCGACATGGAGCTTCCGGTATAAATCCTGTAGGTCCCTGCTTTCAGTTCGTCCTCAGCTCCTTTGAGACGCAGATACATAAGGAAGAGCCTCCTGTTCCGCAAGAGACCTTCTTCTAAAAGCGTTGTAGCCACCCAGGAGGCCGAGGCTCCCTGGTGAATTTTTATCCGTACTTCTTTTTGAGCTTCCCCGCTGGATTCAGGGCTGCAGGAAAGGGCCAAGGCAAGGACAGCGATGGATAGAAGGAGGAGAATGAAGGAAAGCTTTATTTTCACGATGGGCATTCCTCGTCCCCTTCAGGCCTGATAATTTTTTGATTGTTTCTACGATCAGCCAGATGCGAAAAGATAGTATCCACCGGAACCGCTGCGCCCTTGCCGATTCCCGGACAGGATGCGGCTTCTGCCTTCCAGGCTCCGGGGGAGGATAGGATCTCTTCCCAGAAAGGATAGGTTCGGCATTGGACAGGGCGTGCAGAGTAAACGGAGCATTTGCCACCAAAGAGGAATATGCAGTCGTAATGTTTCTTTTCCCTAAGGGAGAGCGCCCTTCCCTCTCCTGTGTCCACCCAGCGGCAGTAAGATTCTATGAACTCATCCCTTTCCATGCCTAGAAAATTTTCAAGGCGGGCTAGATCCGTTTCTCCAAGCCATACATAGCCCGGTGAACCGGTACAGCAGAAGGAACAAGCGCTGCATTCAAAGCACAGGCCGGACAAAGTATCTAGGTCTATCATCCAGTCCTCCGCAGGGTAAAAGAAACGAAAAAAAACCTCCTCGAAAAGGAGGAGGTTTTGGGGAGAGAAGGATTTGAACCTTCGAAGGCGTAAGCCAACAGATTTACAGTCTGCCCCCTTTGGCCACTCGGGAATCTCCCCAAGAAGGGCGCCATCAAATCCTCGAGCCATCTCCCGGAATCGAACCGGGGACCCCGAGATTACAAGTCACGTGCTCTGCCAACTGAGCTAAGATGGCACGAAGCGACTATACAGAAAAGCTCAAGCGCGCGTCAAGGGCATTCGGGAAAATTGCCTTATTTCGCGGGTGAAAAGATTTTTCCGTTCCATGACTCGGGATGGAATGCCTCGGGGTGGATATGGATGAGGCTCAATGCAAGCTGGCCGTCTAGTATCGCCTGATGGTCAGAAACAGGGTCGGGCTGCCGTTCGCTCCTGCCCTCGGCCAGGAAGCAATACGTATAGCCGTCCAGGCCATCAAAGCACTTGAGCTGATCGTAGTAGCGGTTTATGCCGGGTGCCGTCCACCGAGCCGGCCTGTCCGCATCATCCGCCGAAGGGCCATTTATATTCAGGAAGCTGTCAGGCTTCCAGAGGGCAGCCAGTGCGGTAAGGTGGCGTGAGACAAAGGCGGCACAGCAGCGGTAATCCAGGGGAGCCTTGTACTGGGCACAGGATACGGCTATGGCGGGCACTCCTGCCAGTGCTGCCTGGCGGGCTGCTCCGCAGGTGCCGGAATAGATAATATCTGTGCCTAGATTAGGGCCTCTGTTGATGCCCGAAATCACCAGATCGGGTTTCCAGGGCAGGATGCCCAATCCGGCTACGATGACGCAGTCGGCGGGGGTGCCTGAGCAGCTGTAAAATCCTTCCCTTAGTTTTCGTACCTTGGTGGGATGCTTCAGCGTCATGGCATGGGAGACTCCAGAGCGCTCTGTCTCGGGAGCGATGACAATAATATCCCTTTCTCCGCCACCGAAGGAGTTGGAAGAAAGATAGTCCACAAGGACAGATAAACCTTCGGCATCAATGCCGTCATCGTTGGTGACAAGAATTCGCATTAGAAACTCCGCTTTAGATATTGCTTGTTTTCATTCCGCCGGTTATGGCTGTTTCGTATACTTGGGCTTTGAAGCCGAAAATTCGCTCGTATTCTTCAAGACGCTTCTTATATTCCTCCAGCGCTTCGGAGCGAAGCACTGATACTATGCAACCCCCAAAGCCCGGACCCGTCATGCGGGAGCAGAGTATGCCGTCGATCTCCAGAGAGCGTTTTACCAGCCAATCTATCTCCGGACAGGATATCTCGTAATGATTTCTCAAGGAATTATGGGATTTGTTTATTATCCTTCCAAAGGAAGCGGCATCCTGCCTCGACAGGGCTTCCTCGGCTTCCATCACCCGGCCTAGCTCTTCGATGACGTGGATACATCTTCGGCGGATACTCTCAGGCAGGACTCCCATGAGGTCATCTAGATCAGACATCCGCACATCTCGTAGGGTTTTTCCGCCCCGAGGCGCGACCATCTTAAGGCATTTTCTGCAGTCATCGCTCCTCTGCCTGAGCTCGGCTTCAGCGGATATGCGAGGCACGCGGGAATCGGTGAGCACGAGGCTCCAGCCCTCGTCCAGAAACTGCACTGCCCTTCTTCTGGGAATTCTCATATCGATTATGGACAGGGCTCTGGAACCTGGGGAGGTGCCGGTGAGGTAATCGTAGAGGGCCGCTGGTTTTTCCATGAAGGATGATTGGGCATTGCAGGCGATCACTGCGAGATCTTCATTTTTGATGGAAAGGCCGTAGATTGTTTTGAGAGCGTGGGCTGTTGCCATGTTTATGGCTGCAGATATTCCCAACCCAAGCCCCTGTGGCACATTGCCGGATATGGTGACATTGACGCCCCTGGACTGTACATCGAAGTTGCGGGCGAAATAGTCGAATATGGATTTAACGTTGTTGGCCCAGCGATCCTCGCGCTTATACTTGAGCGTACCCGTGGAAGCCCGCTTTCGCTCGCCCAAATCGGCGGCAAAGAAGCGCATGGATGAATCCTTGCGCTGGGATATGGCAACCTTCATTTCGAAGGATGAGGCGGCTGCCAGCACCAGACCTTCGCTGTCCGCCGTATGCTCGCCCAAGAGTTTGATCGTGGCAGGTGCCGAGGCAATACAGAGAGGCGGAGCTTCATATTCTGTCTGGTGAACCGCGGCGATGTCTCTCATCGATCCTTCTTTTCGGGGGATGTTCCGCTCTTCCCTGCGGTCTGCCCGGGAAAAACTTGGGATTTGAACATTTTATAGCATTTCTCGTTTTGGTTCAACAAAAAACGTTTCCTGCCTTTATCATTTTTTCCAGACGGCTTAGCTTGGCCTGGGCATCTTTAAGCTCTGCCTCGTAACGGCGACGCTCCCGTATCTTGGCCTCCACCGCCTTTACCTTCCAAGCTCCTTCTTTGCCAAGGTATTCGGTAACTACCCTTCCCTCTTTTCGCTTTACAAGGTAGACGTAGGCGCCGTTTCCCCGTTTTTTTACAGAAAGCGCCCCCTTGGGTCTCTGCTGGCATTCCTGTCGCAAGCGGGTGACAGTGCGGAGAACCTGTTGATGCTCGCTCTGGAGCATGGTGTCTATGGCGCTAAGAGGCATGGAAAGGAGTATACAGTAAAAATACGGGAAAATGACAAAAAACTTCGAAAAAACTGAAGAGGAAAGAATCCGATTCTTTGAGCGATGCGCGATTCGAACGCGCGACCTTCGGCTCCGGAGGCCGACGCTCTATCCAGCTGAGCTAATCGCTCGATCATTGTCGCCCAAGGGTATTGGATGGGCTGCCCTGAAGGCCTGGGCATGATAGTACGGTTGATCAGATTCAGTCAATCGGCCATTATCTGGACATGGAAACCATACTGCTTGCTTCTTCTTCGCCCCGGCGCAGAGAGCTACTGGAAAGCCTTTCAATACCTTTTACCGTACTAAGCCCCGATGTAGACGAAACTGCCTACGATGCCTTGGAGCCCGAGTTCAGAGTGGGAGCCTTGGCCGAGGCCAAGGCGTTGGCAGTGAGGGACAAGCTTTTACGAGAATCCCTGCCTCGGCCAAGGCTCATGCTAGCCGCCGACACGCTTGTGGTACTCGGCGAAGGCACAAGCTTAGAGGTCATTGGCAAACCCGAAAACCTGGACGAGGCCAGGATTATGCTCACGCGACTCCAGGGAAGGACACACAGGGTATACTCGGGGCTCTGCCTTTACGATTTAGGGTCAGGAAAGCGGGAAACAGTCGTGGCCACAACCAAGGTCAGGTTTGCGCCCATGAAGGACAAGGAAATCGAGGAGTATCTGGGCTGGAATGAATGGCAGGGTGCTGCAGGAGCCTACCAGATTCAGGGCAGAGCATCCTGGTATATAAGGGACATTGCAGGATCATGGTCCTGTGTCGTGGGCTTGCCAATACGTGAGCTTTATGGCATTCTGTCCAACGCCGGTTATGAATTCGCGCCGGTAAAGGGCACGAAGTAGCCCAATATTTTCCGCCTTCTGGTTTTACAGCCAGATGGACGAGAACAAGAGAAGGGGATCGGCAATAATGCCGATCACGGGAGGAATACGTGGCAGTAGTCACCATGAAAAACCTGCTCGAGTCCGGTGTGCATTTCGGACATCAGGTTAAGCGCTGGGACCCCAGGATGAAGAAATTCATCTTCGCCGAGCGCAACGGAATCCACATCATTGATCTGCAGAAGACCATCCAGGCCATCAAAGACGCCTACGATGCGGTTCAGAAGACCGTAAGTTCGGGCAAGTCGGTACTCTTTGTAGGCACCAAGAAGCAGGCTCAGACCGCTATCCAGAAAGAAGCGGAGCGCAGCGAACAGTTCTATGTGAACAATCGCTGGCTCGGCGGAATGCTTACCAATTTCAGTACCATCAAGAAATCCATCCAGCGCCTCAAGAAGATCGAACGCATGGAAGTGGACGGCACCTTTGAAAGTCTTACCAAGAAGGAAGTCGCCAGTCTTCAGAAGGAAAAGATCAAGCTGGAGAAGAACCTCGGCGGCATCAAGGAAATGAAGGACCTGCCCGGCATCATTTTCGTGGTGGACACCAGGAAAGAAGCCATTGCCGTGGCCGAAGCCCAGCGCCTGGGCATTCCCATAGCAGCCGTAGTGGATACCAACTGCAATCCCGAGGGCATAACCTACCCCATTCCCGGCAATGACGACGCCATCAGATCCATCAGCCTCTTTACCCAGATCATCGCCAACGCGGTAGTAGAAGCCGGCGCTTCAGAAGGCCTAAAAATAATTGAAAGCCTTCCCGCTGATGAGACCGAAGAGGTCCACACCGATGCGGTGCGAAAGGAAGATGAAGAGGAAGAGGTGGATATCGACACCTATGCTTCCAAAGTAGCGACTGTGGAGGCTGCCCCCCCCGCTCCTGCAGAGGAAAGCGAGGCAGAATCGAGCTTGCCTGCCATAGACGAGGACAAGCTCTACGAGACTAAATAAGGAGCTTGCATTATGGATATTAAAGCTACAGACATAAAAACCCTTAGAGAAAAAACCGGGGCCGGGATGATGGACTGCAAAAAAGCTCTGGTGGAAGCCGAGGGAGATTTTGCCGCTGCTGAAAAGCTTCTGCGCGAGTGGGGTATGGCTGGGCTTGAAAAACGCGCCGGTCGGGCTACCAACGAGGGCAGAATTTTCATGGTAGAGGGAGACAACGCGATTTCTCTGGTGGAAATTGTCTGCGAAACCGACTTTGTGGCTAAAAATGCCGACTTTATCGCCGCAGGCCAGAAAATCGTCGAGAGAGCCTATGCCATGAAAGCCGATTCGGCCAACGAAGAACTGGAAGCCAAGGTAAAGGACATTGCGGTTGTCATAAAAGAGAATATTGTCCTTAAGCGAGTCAAGTATATTCCAAAGACGGCGGGCGAGTATCTTCACAGCTATGTCCACGGCGAAGGAAAGATTGTCGTCGTGGTGAAAGCCTCGTCTGCAACGAAGGATGCCTTTGCCAATGAGGCTGTCCAGACCTTTGTTCATGATGTGGCGCTCCATATCGCAGCCTTCAATCCCATGTTCCTGGATCAGAGCAAGCCCAACGCTGCCTGGATCGAAGAGCAGAAGGAAATATTCGCCAAACAGGTGGAGTTGGATGAAAAACTCAAATCCAAGCCCGCCAAGGTGGTAGAGGGTATCCTAGCCGGCAAGCTCAAGAAACTCATGGCCGATGTCTGCCTCCTCGATCAGCCCTTTGTGAGGGACGAAAAAATGAGTGTGGCTGCTGCCATGGCTGCGGTTAAAAAAGAGACGAAGGTCGATTTCTCAATCGTCGACTACCAGTATGTCAAGGTTGGAGACGCGGTCTAAGCGATCGGCTTCAATATAATCAGGGCAGACATCGGGGCTCGCGCCCCGATGTCTGCCCAAGCCATTAGATGGGGAGGACGACAATGGATTCCGTCAAAACAACCTGTGAAACGAGAATGAAGAAGACCATCGCTGCGTTGAGGGATGAGTTTAACGGCATCAGAACAGGAAGAGCCTCTCCTGCCCTTCTCGATAAAATCCGAGTGGATTACTACGGGCAAAAAACCCCTCTTAGCCAGGTTGCCACTATTTCTGTACCCGAGGCCAGGCTGATAGTAGTTCAACCCTGGGATAGGGCCTTGTTCAGCGAAATCGAAAAAGCAATCATGAAGTCGGAACTGGGACTCAACCCCTCCAACGACGGAAAGGTAATCCGCATTTCCATACCCCCTCTCACCGAACAGAGGCGCAAGGATTTGGTCAAATCGGCCAAGGCTATCGCCGAGCAGTCCAGGGTGGCGATTCGCAATATCAGGCGTGACAGCCTGGAAGAACTCAAAAAGGAATCGGCCAGCGAAAAAATAGCCGAGGATACTGTCAAGAAGGAAGAAGAAGAGCTTCAAAAGCTCACAGATTCCTATATTGTGCAGGTTGCCAAAGTTCTGGAAGAAAAAGAAAAAGAAATAATGGAAGTCTAGAGATGTACAAATCGGGGCTCCTTTAGGTTCTCGGGATGGATAAACCTTCTTTACCCGCCCATGTGGCCATTATCATGGATGGAAACGGCCGCTGGGCTACCCGCAGAGCTTTGCCCCGCACCGAAGGGCACCGCCAAGGCCTGGAAGCGGCGAAGCGTATCGTAGCATACTGCTCCTCCCTGGGTATCTCCTTCCTCTCCCTCTACACATTTTCCACCGAAAACTGGAAACGCACCAAGGATGAGGTCGGATTTCTCATGACGCTCATCAAAAATCACCTCTCAGCCGAATTGGATTTTTATCGTAAAAACAAGATCAAGGTTGTTCACTCCGGCAACAGGGAAGGTTTGTCCCGGGATATCCTACAGGAGATAGACAGGGTGGCCAAGGATACGGAGCATTTTCCCGGCATGGTGGTCAACCTGGCTATCAACTACGGAGGAAGGGATGAGGTGCTCAGAGCTTTTGGGCGGCTTGCCCAAAGACATGGGGGTTCAACGCCTATCAAGGAACCCAGTGAAGATGAATTAGCCCAAGCCCTGGATCATCCAGAAATCCCCGATCCCGATCTCATCATCCGCACAGGCGGAGAGATGAGGCTTTCCAACTTCCTTCTCTGGCAGTCAGCATATACAGAGCTTTACTTCTCCGAATGCCTCTGGCCCGATTTTGATGAAAAGGAAGTGGATAGGGCGCTTGCAGATTATGCTTCCAGGGACAGGCGTTTCGGGGGAGTCCGATGACTAAGAATACAGGGCAACGTCTTTTGGTTTTTTTCCTTGGAGTCCCTCTTTTCATACTTTTTGAGCTCTACGCCTCTTTCGGACGCAATATTCTTCTTGTCATCTTTGCCTTGGCTATACAATTCGGCTCCTTGTATGAAATAGCTACCATCTTTGACAAGAAGGGCATACGGATTCCCCGCCTCCCCCTCGCCTTCCTTTCTCTCGCAGGATCGTTTCTGGTCTATATCTCCCCGCTTTTTACGAGTCTTTCCGATTCTGCTCCCAGCTCTCTTGTCGTCCTCCTCTTCATCTCGCTTTTTGGCGGCCTGGCTGTTATAGCTCCTGTCGCTTTTTCCAAACAGAAAGATTTCGACGGGCTTCTCCATGGCATGAGCGCTTCCCTCTTCGCCTATTTCTATTGCGGCGTGCTGGGATTCTGCCTGGTCTACATAGGCTCCTGTTTCGGCCAGGTTTCGACACCCTTGTTTATATTTCTCCTCATGACCTCGGGCAACGACAGCCTTGCATGGCTTGTGGGCATGAGCTTGGGGAAAAAAAGAGGCATAGTTGCGGTTTCGCCCAACAAAAGTCTGGCTGGTTTTATTGGCGGCTTGTCAGGATCCCTCATCGCCGCATTGATTTCTTATTACCTCTTCCCTAAGGCTGGCATATCCTCCCTGAGTCTATTCCTCCTCATGGGCCTGTGTATCGGCATTGCCGTCATTCTAGGCGACTTGGTGGAAAGCGCATTGAAACGCTCGGCAGGGGTAAAGGATTCTTCATCATTCATTCCCGGCAGGGGCGGAATCCTGGATTCTTTCGATAGTCTTTTATTTGCGGCTCCGCTATTTATTATCATATCAACGCTGCTGGGACTATTCCCTCCCCTTTGAGGAGGTAAAACACCATGACTAAAAAACTAGTGATACTCGGTGCCACCGGATCCATAGGACGACAAACCCTGGACTGCGTGAAAGAAGCCAACAGGAAAAATCCTGGCAGTTTTTCAGTTGCGGGTCTTTCGGCCAACAGCGATCTTCCAGGACTTCTGCACTTAGCCCAGGACTTTCCCGACGCACACCTTGCCCTCTCCTCCTCTACGTGTCCGGCACAGAACTCCTCGGTCGAGCATTCAGAAACCCTAAAGCGTTTGAACTTTACAGGCCCTGAGGCAGTTGCACGCTTAGTCGAGTCTCTCGAAGCGGACCTCGTGGTCAATGGAATCGCGGGTTCGGCCGGGCTGATGGCTTCCTACGAATCCCTTAGATCCGGAAAAAATCTAGCCCTGGCCAATAAGGAATCGGTGGTCATGGCCTACGGCCTCCTCGCCTCCATGGCCGAGGCGAAAAAACTAAATATCATCCCCGTCGATTCCGAGCACGCGGCGCTCTTCCAGCTTGTTAGGCGCTGTGGTTCCGCATCCATACAAGAACTCTGCATTACCGCCTCGGGCGGACCTTTCAGAAACCTCAGCCTGGAAAACCTGAAGGGGATTACTCCTGATCAGGCTGCCGCCCATCCCGTGTGGAAAATGGGGAGGAAGATCAGCATCGATTCGGCTACTCTGGCCAACAAGGGCTTGGAACTCATAGAGGCCGTTCGCCTGTTTGGAGTCTCTGAAGAGAGACTAAAGGTTCTCATTCATCCCGAAAGCCTGGTCCACGCCCTAGTGCGAACCCTGGATGGAAGCCTCTACGCTAACCTATCCTCACCGGATATGCACCTTCCTATCAATATCGCCCTGCACTGGCCCGAGGAAGTCGCCACCGAGTATGGCAGGCTGGACCTGGCCGGCCGAAGTCTTAACTTCTTCAATCCTGATACAGATCGGTTTCCCATGCTCGACCTGGCCAGGGCTGCGGTACGTGCAGGCGAAGCAGGAACCATCGCCTATAATGCAGCCAATGAGGTAGCTGTGCAGGCTTTTGAGGAAGGCCGTATCGGCTTCACCGATATTGCAAAGGTAGTATCTGCGACCTTGGACTTTGATTGGTCTTTCCCTGCCAGCGATTTACACAGTATCTTTAATTATGACAGCCTGGCAAGGAAAAAAGCCCTTGCAGCAGTCGCGGAGATCCAATGTTGACAGTGCTGTATGGCCTTTTGGGCCTTTCAATAGTTGTTCTCGTCCATGAATTTGGCCACTATCTGGCGGCCAGGGCTGTGGGAATAGAGGTGGAGGCCTTCTCCATCGGCATGGGGCCCAAGCTTTTCGCATTCAAGCGCGGCACAACCGAGTGGAGGCTTTCAGCCTTTCCCTTGGGCGGCTATTGCCGCATGAAGGGGGAAGAGGGCTTTAAACAGGCGCTGGAACGCAAGCTCGATCACATTCCCGCCGAGAAGGGTTCCTTTTACGGCGAGTCGCCCTGGAAAAGGATTCTTATTCTCATCTCAGGCCCCGTTTTCAACCTCATTTTCGCATCCATCCTCTTTGGCCTGGTGGCTCTTTTGGGTTTGAGAATAGAAACCCTGCCCAACCGCATTGTCCTCGCTTCGGACTTCCCATCTCTTTCCGGACAAGCTGCTGTCTCCGAGCTCAGCCCGGCCCAGGCAGCGGGCTTGAAAACCGGGGACAGGGTTCTCGGCATAGATGGAAGAGCCGTGAGGGATTACTCTGATATTCAAGAGATAGTTAGCACAAACCCGCAGAAAGAATTGGTATTCGAAGTAGAGAGAAACGGTAACAGGTTTTTGGCGCCAGTATTTCCGCGCCTGGACAAGGAAACCGGACAGGGTCTCATTGGAATATTCGCATGGGTTGAGCCTGAGGTCAAAGCCGTTGCCCCGGGCAGTTCGGCAGCCATCGCGGGCATAAAGCCCGGAGACCTCCTCGTTGAAGCACAGGGCAGGAGCATTGAGCATTCAATAGATCTTTCCAATATTCTAAGCGGCAAACCCGAGAGGCTTGCCTTAAAAGTCAGCCGATCCGGTCAGGACTTGGACCTCAATCTTGTCCTATCCTATGAGGGCAAAGATTCATCTTCCCCTTTGGGAATAGGTTTCGCAACAATAATCAGGGAGGAAAGGGCTGAATCCCTGGGCAAGGCCTTCATCCAGGGCTGGACTGAGAGTTTTGAGATGCTGGGTTTGAGCCTTAGAGGCTTGGGCATGCTCTTCAAGGGCGTTAATCTTTTCAAGTCTATTTCCGGACCCGCCCGCATAACCTATCTTATCGGTAGCGCTACCCAGGCAAGCATTGAAAGCTCTGGCATAGCAGGGTTTACAACAATACTGAGTTTCCTCGCCTTTTTGTCAGTGAGTCTTTTTATCATGAATCTTTTGCCCATTCCCGCTCTCGACGGGGGACAGATTCTGCTTTCCACCGCTGAGCTGATCAAGCGCAAGCCACTGCTCACCACGACAATATATCGCTTCCAGTTTGTCGGGGCAGCCATGATCCTTCTTCTGTTTTTCCTAGCCACCTTCAGCGATATACTCTTCTTTTCAGGGCGCTGATTCAGGATCGATACAGGTTAAGCATCATCGTTCGAACCGTTCCATATTCACAAACTTGGCGGTGGAAGGCCTGAACCACACATTGGTTTTTCCGATAGGTCCGTTTCGCTGCTTAGCCACGATAAGTTCAGTCTCGATCTGCTCTGATCTTTGATCCTGAGTCTTGTTGATCTCCCTGTCCCTATGGAGGAAGAGGATAAGGTCGGCATCCTGCTCGATAGATCCAGACTCCCGCACATCGGCTAGGTTGGGCTGTTTACCTTCGGCTTCCCGCTTGAGCTGGGAGAGGGCAACTATGGGAATATCCAGTTCTCGGGCCAGGGATTTAAGAGAACGGGATATGGCTGATATCTGCTCCCAACGGGGAAGCTCGGCGTTTTCGTGGGTGATGAGGGTTATATAGTCCACAAAGATGATCTTGACCCCCCGTTCCAAAACTAGGCGCCTGGCCATGGTGCGCAACTCCAGGAGCTTCATGTTGGGCATATCCACTATATAGAGGGGGGCTTCGTAAATCCTGCCCGCCGCGTCCATCAGATCGTTGAGGTCCGAGCTGCGTAGCCTTCCCGTGCGTATCCGCTCGCCGGGTACCCTGGCTTCTGAACTGATGATGCGGTTCATCAGCGCTCGCTCCGACATTTCCAGGGAGAAAAATGCCGCCGGAATTTTGCAGTCTATGGCGATATGTGCGGCAAAAGTGAGGGCAAGGGCTGTTTTACCCACCGAAGGGCGAGCCCCAATGACGATGAACTCGGAATTTTGAAAACCCGAGGTCATGGAGTCCAGGTCTGTCAGCCCCGAGGGAATGCCGGTGAAAGCGTTGGGGTTGTTACTGAGCTGTTCTATCACCGTGATGGTATCGGGAATCAGCTCCTTGATGGAATGGTAGGATGCCGTTCTCCTGTTCTGGGTTATCTCGAAAATTTTAGCCTGAATCTCGTCCAGGATGAGACCGGTTTCGGCGGTATCATCATAGGCCAGCGAACTTACCACCGAAGATAAGCGGATGAGGCTGCGCCTAGTGGACATTTCCTGGATGATTCGCGCGTAGTATTCCACGTTGGCAGCCGAGGGTGTCATGGAAGTGAGGGAGGCTATGTAGCCCGGCCCCCCTGCCTTCTCGAGGCTGCCTGCGAGCTTCATCTCCTCGGTGATGGTGATGATGTCGGCCTTCTGGCCCTTTTCGTGAAGGGCGATAATGGCTGAAAAAAGCAGGGAATGGGGTGTCTGATAAAAATCCTCGGGGCGGATGTAGCGCACTACCGATCCGAGGGTGTCCGGATCCAGGAGGAGAGCTCCCAGACATGCCTGCTCGGCCTCGGGGTTGTGGGGTGGGATCTTGTCCTTGAGACTGTCGAGCGTCATGGCTGTCCTCTCATTCTCTGGGCATTATACGATACCGGGGGCAAAAAAAAAGCGCCGGTCCTGAAATTCCACATGGAGGGAGATCCAGAGACCGGCGATTCATCTCCCCGGCTGGCCCCTGCCGCACGGCAGGGGCCA
>CAZHFN010000009.1:0-71418 GCA_964531105.1 uncultured Treponema sp.
CCAGCGACCTACGGATTATGAGTCCGCAGCTCTAACCAACTGAGCTAAGGGCCCGAATGTCGGGGCGCCGCCTTAAGGCCCGAAAGCCCAGCGACACAGGTGAAGACTATATAGAGAGGGCCTAAAAAAGTCAACGGAAGCACCCAGGCGGAGCAAGCACGATGGACACAGTCAGCTGAGAATTATGTTTGCACAGAGCAAGGGCGGCGGACACTGCCTGTTAAGGATTATATTTGTGTGGAGCAATCGCGGGCGTCACTGCCAGTTAAGGATTATGTCGGCGCGAGGCTAAGCGTGAGGCTAAGCCCCACGGAACCCTTTACAAGGGGGTCTTTAACCCCAAGCCCCTTCCATTGCATTATTGCTTTGTACAGCAACGGGGGAGTGGCACATGATCGAAGTAAACGGCATGATTGAAGTGGATGGCATGGCGATCCGGGCGGTCGCTTTCGATATGGATGGGCTTATGTTCGACAGCGAGCGGGTGGCTACCGATTTATGGAAGGCCGCGGGCGCCGCCGAGGGCTGGACGCTTTCGGACGATGTGCTCATGGGACTGGTAGGGCATTCCGCAGCCGAAGGCCGCAGGCTCTTACTGAGCCAGTTGGGGCCGAGTTTCCCCTACGACAAGGTGAGAGCCTGGCGAATTTCCATGGAAGCCGAGTATTACCGCGACAATCTCGTTCCCCTCAAACCGGGGCTTATTGAACTCCTGGACGGCCTGGCTCGCTCAAGAGTACCGCTGGCCGTGGCTACATCCACCACAAGGCCCAGAGTCCTGCCCCTCATGAAAAAGGCCGGCATACTGGATCGATTCCAGTTTCTTCTATGCGGCGATGAGGTGGAGCAACCCAAGCCCAACCCTGAGATTTACATAAAAACGATTGTACGCCTGGGCGTTAAACCGTCGGAGTGCCTAGTTTTGGAGGACTCCCTGGCAGGCGTAGCGGCCGCCCATGGTGCGCAGGCTGTGGTGTTCATGATCCCCGATCTGATAGCTCCCGATGCCGAAGCTCTGGGCAGGGCGAGGCGAGTCTTCGCTTCTCTGGACGAGGTCAGGGTTTATCTGGGTCTTTAAAAGCATTGCGGGCGGCGCGGCACCGTAGCTCAGGAACGCTTGCAGCCAGAAGACGTGAATAACACGTCTCATGCGCCGCGAATAAATCCTATAGGTTTTCCTCAATCTTCACCTTCTCCACATCGCCGATCTTGCGCAGCTCCTTGAAGAGGCTCTCTATGTTGAGGGCTATGGGTATCTTGGCCAAGTAGGTGAGTTTAGTGGATCCCTTGCCAATGTCCAGGCTGGCATCCACCGACTGAACCTTGATGCCGTGGGCGCAGAGCACCTTGTACACCATCTCCCTATTCAGGGAGGATTCAGCGAACCAGACGCTCACGTACTTGAAGCGCTCGGCGGGGAATATCCGTCGTTCCAGGGGCTCCAGAAAGGCTAGGGCGAAGATGACCAGACCCAGGGCGATGAGGCTGGCAATCCACATGCCGGCGCCTATGGTGAGCCCAATGGCAGCCACCACCCAGAGGCTGGCCGCGGTGGTCATTCCTTTGACATTGTTACCGATTTTTATAAAGGCGCCGGCACCTAAAAAGCCAATGCCAGACACTACCTGGGCGGCTATGCGCCCCGGATCGCCCTTGTCCAAGGCTATTGTTTGGGGCATCCAGATGGAGAGCATCATAAGAAGGCAGGATCCGAGGATGATGAGGATGTGGGTGCGCAAGCCAGCTACCTGGCGGCGCATTTCCCGCTCCGCACCGATTATCCCCCCCGCCACCATGGCTACTAGAAGGCGCACCAGCGCGACCTCAGTAGTTATATCCTTCGCGGAAAGCAGTTCCAGAATATTCATCGCTTTACCTCGGCATAAGCTTTGCTATTCCTCTCAAGGTATCGCAGATGGGAATCGGCGTGGTCGGTGTAAATTTTCAGCACATCGACGAGTTTCAGCTCGCCCCGCTCAGGGTGAATGATAAAAGCATTCTGCCAGGCTTCGTCACTCAGTCGCCTCAGGGATTCGGCCAGTATTTTGCGCAGAGCCACCGCCAGATCCAGGCAGAAAATGCCGTCGCTCGCCCCGTAATTGTTCTTGGCTCTCCAGGCTTCCTGATTCCAGGCGGGAACCTTGATGCCGGGCTCGGCGACAGCGCCCCGTATCCGTAAAACCAGATTGCAATCGGCGTCCAGAAGATGTACCAGATGTTCGTTGCTGGACCATGCATCCGCGATGGGAGGGATAAAACGCAGTTCGTCGGGGCTCATGGCATTGATCTTTTCAATCAGGCTGTCATAGGCATGCTCAAAAGCCCGAACCAGTGCGACAAACTCATTCCTGTCCATACCCTCTCCTGCGGACGCTTTGGTCATTTTTCGCGTTCCGCCCTCGTCCTTTACAGAGTATACTACGTCCATGTCGACGAAAGAACAGTACATTCTCGCCCTGGATCAGGGCACAACCTCATCACGGGCAATTCTATTCAATCGGGACGGTATTATCATCGGCGTAAAACAGATAGCCTTCAAGCAGATATTCCCCAAACCCGGCTGGGTGGAGCACGATCCCGAGGAAATATGGTCCAGCCAGCTGGCAGCGGCCAGGGGAGCCATTGCAGCAGCTCAGATAGAAAGCGAGCAGATCCTGGCCATCGGTATCACCAATCAGCGCGAGACGAGCCTTCTATGGGAGAAGGATACCGGCGCCCCCGTATACAATGCCATAGTCTGGCAGTGCAGAAGGTCTGCGGGTATTTGCGAAGAGCTGAGAGCTGCGGGGGCCGAGAAGACAATCAGGGAGAAGACTGGTCTTGTCCTGGATCCTTACTTTTCGGGCACCAAGCTGTCCTGGCTTTTCAGGGAAAGGCCTGAACTGCGCCGCAGGGCCGAAAAGGGCGAACTGCTCTTCGGCACGGTCGATTCCTGGCTAATCTATAGGCTCACAGGCCGCCACGCCACCGACCCTACCAATGCCAGCCGCACCCTTCTTTTCAATATCCATACTCGTTCCTGGGACAAAGAACTTTTATCCCTCATGGATATTCCCGAAGCTATTCTGCCCGAAGTGCTTCCCAGCTCGGGAGCCTTTGGCAGCACCCGGCTCGAGCTCTTCGGCCATTCCATACCCGTAACGGGAGTCGCCGGCGACCAGCAGGCCGCCTTGTTCGGCCATGCCTGCTTCAGCCCCGGGGAGGCTAAAAACACCTACGGAACCGGTTGTTTTACCCTCATGAATACCGGGCCTTTTCCCGTGGCCTCCCAACACAATCTTCTAACTACCGTCGCCTGGGATTTGGGCAAGGGTTACACCTACGCGCTGGAAGGTTCGGTATTCATCGCCGGGGCCGTCATCCAATGGCTTAGGGACCAGATGGGACTATTAGCCGAATCGGCGGAGAGCGAAGGACTCGCTCGTTCTGTGCCCGATACTGGCGGAGTCTACCTGGTGCCTGCTTTTGTAGGCCTAGGCGCCCCCTACTGGGACTCAGAGGTCAGGGGCACCGTTGTGGGCATAACCAGGGGCACCACAAGGGCTCACTTTGTGCGCGCGGCCCTAGAAGCCATTGCCTACGAATCCAGGGATCTTTTGGAGGCCATGGAAAAGGACTCAGGCCGCGCCCTTTCCGGCATAAAGGCCGACGGAGGGGCTTCGGCCAACTCCTTCCTCATGCAGTTCCAGGCCGACATAAGCGGACGCTCGGTGGTCCTGCCCGAGGTGGCCGAGACTACAGCCCTGGGCGCGGCCTACTTGGCCGGCCTGGCTGCCGGCTACTGGTCGGGGTTGGACGAAATAAAGAAAAACTGGCGCAGAAAGCGGGAGTTCAAGCCAGCCATGGCCTTAGAACAGCGCCAGATGATGGTTGCAGGCTGGGAAAAGGCGGTAGCGGCAGCCAGGAGTTTTCGCTAAGATAAGCCCTTGAACGCTCCACTCGATACGGGAGGATTCCGAATATGAATAGAGTCGACCAAGCCCTCGCGCTGCACCGCGGCGGCTCATCCTGCTCGCAGGCTGTCTTTGTACCCTTCGCCGCTGATTTTGGGCTGGACGAAGGCCTGGCCCACAGGCTTTCAGGGGGCCTTGGTGGTGGAATAGGCCGATTAGGCCTTACCTGCGGAGCGATTACCGGCGGAGTGCTCGCCCTGGGCCTGATCTATGCCAGTGAAACTGGGGCAGATCAGGAAGCCAAGATGAAAACCTACGAGGTTGTCGCTAAATTCGTCGCCGACATGGAAGCTCTTCATGGATCTTCCCAGTGCAGGCTTCTTTTGGAAGGTGCCGATCTTTGGAAAGCCGAGGATAGAGATGCGGTCAAGGCCAAGGGATTGGGTGACAAGGTCTGCAACGTCATCATCGCAGACGCGGTTCGCTATGTGGAAGGCCACTTGCCCAAAGGAAATCGCAATGGATGAACGATTTCTCCAGGGCAGACATTTTCTCAAGTCCAACTGGGATTTAGTAAAGGAAACCACCTCGGATCAATCCCGCGGGTTGCCCCCTCCACCCCAGCAATTGCCGCCGGAATCGGACGACAGCGTGGTAGCCCTTCCTCCGGTGGACCAGGCCTATGGTGCCGATTCTGCTCAGGCTTCACCGCCGGTAGTCCTGCATCGTTTATTGCAGACAAGAAGGTCCAGGCGTGCCTTCAAGGTTGAAAACCTCTCCCTGGCCAATTTATCCTATCTGCTCTGGTCCTGCGAGGGCGTACGGGAGAACCGGGGCAAGTATTCCTTCCGCACCACACCCTCGGGAGGGGCCCGCCATCCCCTGGATGTCTATGTCTTCGCCAGGCGGATAGAAGGGCTCAAGCCCGGGCTGTACCGCTACCTGCCCCTGGAGCACTCCCTGGTGCTCGAAAGGGAAGGCGATGATTCCGATGCCCTCGACAAGGCGCTGATGGGCCAGCTCAGGAATTCTTCCTGCGTAATCCTATGGGCCGCAGTGCCGTATAGAAGCGAATGGCGCTACGGAAAGGCCGCCGATAAGCTGGTGGCCCTGGATGCGGGCCACTCCTGCCAGAACCTTTACCTGGCCTGCGAAGCCCTGGGCCTGGGCACCTGCGCGATAGGCGCCTACGATCAGCAGACCCTGGACGAATACCTGGGCCTGGACGGCGAGGATATGTTCGCCATGTATGCGGCTCCCGTGGGTATTCCGGGCGGAGTTTCCCTGGACGACTGAAGCGTATATTACAACTTGGAGGATAGACGATGGATCTAGATTTTGTACAACTCTCAGTGCCCGCCGACTGCAATATAGTGGTAGGCCAGTCCCATTTCATTAAGACCGTGGAAGATATAGCCGAGATCATGGCTGGTTCAGTACCTGGGGCCAAGTATGGACTGGCCTTCAGCGAAGCCTCGGGACCCTGCCTGGTGAGGACAGCGGGGAATGCTCCGGATCTGGAGGCCGCCGCCAGGGATTGCGCACTCGCCGTGGGGGCAGGCCATAGCTTCTATCTCATCCTAGGCCCCGGAGCCTATCCTATCAACGTATTGGACAGGATAAAGGCCTGCCCCGAGGTATGCAGAATCTTCGCCGCCACCGCCAATCCACTTCAGATTATCCGTGCCCGGAGCGCCCAGGGCGCCGGCATTCTGGGCGTGGTAGACGGCTTTTCACCCAAGGGCGTCGAAACCGACGCCGACAAGGCCGATCGCAAGGCCATGCTTCGGAAGTTTGGCTACAAGTTCTGAATTTGCCCGGGCTTTTCACGCGTTCAGCCTAAAAGATCCCTATCCTCTGCGTATTCCCTTCCCCGTGATTTTCTGAAGAGTTCCACCAAGTCTGCAACCTGCATGCTCTCTTTTTCGGGACCGCTCACATCGGCCAGAATCTGTCCCTCGTGCATCATTATCACCCGCTCGGCTTGTTCCAGCGCCCGCTTCATGTCGTGGGTGACGATGAGGGCGGTAAGCGCGTAGTCCGTGATAAAGCGCTTGGTAAGCCGGGCTACTATATCCGCATTGCCCGGATCCAGGGCTGCCGTATGCTCGTCCAGCAGCAGCACCGAAGGCCTGGACAGCACGGCCATGAGAAGGGTAAGGGCCTGGCGCTGGCCTCCCGAAAGGCGGGAAACGTTCTCCTTGAGCCTCGATTCCAGCCCCATGCCCAGTTGGGCGACTTCTTCGGCCAGAGCCTTGGCCTTGCTGGCTGTCACGGCGATGCGCAGGCTCCGTGGACCCTTTCGGGAGGCCAGCGCCAAGTTGTCTAAAATCGTCATCTCACCGGCGGTGCCCGCCAAGGGGTTCTGCCGCACCCTGCCCAAATAGCGAGCCCTCAGCCACTCGGGATCCTTGCTGCAGTCCCTGCCATCCACAAGTACATGTCCGCCTCTCAATGGCACAGTGCCGGCGATAGCGTTGAGCAGCGTGCTCTTGCCCGCCCCGTTGGAGCCTATGATGGACACCGTCTGCCCCTTGGGCACGGTGAGGTTTATTTTGTTTAAAACCCTGTGCTCTTCGCCGCCGCCCTGGGGAAAGACAACTTCCACCAATTCCATGCGTATCATCGGCTGCCCCTTAAGTCTTTTCCTGGGGACTTGGGTCGCTTTCCTGCGTATTTGGAAATCCATACCGCGCCTATTATAAGAAGCGCTGTGAGAAGCCTCAGATCGTTGGGCGTTATTCCAGCAAGATAACCCCAAGATCGCGCAACGTACATGAGTCCCTTGAAAAGGATGGAACCCAAAAGAACCCGTAAAATCTGAATGGTGATGAATTGTGATTTAATGATGAGTTCGCCCAACATTACCGAGGCTAATCCCGAGGCCACGATTCCAGCGCCGAAATTAACATCGGCAAAACCCTGATATGAAGCGGCCAACGCGCCGGAAAGACCAGTAATACCGTTAGCCAGCGCTATGCCGAGAGTTCTCAGTGATACGGGATTTATTCCCGCCTGCACCACCGAAGCTTCGTTGTCGCCCAACGCGCCCATGGCTATGCCCAGTTCGGTGTGAAAGAAAAGATCCATGAGACCCGCCACCAGCAAGGCTACTAAAAGGGCTGCCAGGAATACCGAAATATCCTGGGCAATGCCTGGCCCCAGCCAACCACGCGCGATATCCAAAAGAGGATTGTTTCGAATAAGAGGCAGGTTGGGCCTGCCGCCCAGAATTCTCAAGTTTATGGAATAAAAACCCGTCATGGTGACGATACCCGCCAGAATGGGCGGCACCTTGAGCTTGTGGTGAATCAGTGAGGTCGCCAGGCCCGCTGCAGCTCCGGCTGCAAAGCCCGCGATGAGGGCCAGCACGGGGGCGGCGGCCGCCACAAACCCGCCCGCCCCCGCGGCCAAAGCCCTGCCCGATACGCCCACAATAGCCCCGGCGGCCGCCGCCCCCGCCGGAAACGAACCCTCTACCGTGAGGTCGGGAAAATCCAAAACCCTGAAGCTGATAAAAAGCCCGAGGGCCATGATCCCGTAGACCAGGCCCTCGACAAGTATACCTTCGATCATCGGTCTATTTCTTGGTCACAGCGCCGCCGGATACCAGGACAGTGGCCTTTTCCACCAGGGTGGGATCCAGGCTAAGCCCCAAGGCCTGGGCTACATCCAGGTTCAGCACCAGATCCATGGCCTCGGGATCCGTGGGAAGGAAGGGGGGAATATCCTTGGGTTTTTCGCCATTGAGAATTCTCACTACTATCTTGCCGGTGGCTCTGCCCATCTGATAGTAGTCGTAGCCCTGGGCTGCCAGCACGGGAATAGTCTCGGCCGATGAGGGATCAGCGGACATGAGAGGGATTTTCTTCTCCAGCGTCACTTCCGATACCGCGCTGAGAGCCGAGAAAACCGTGTTGTCGTTTCCTAGATAGAGGCCGTCTATGCGGTCCGCTATGGAAAGCAGGGCCGACTTTACCTCCGACGAATTGGTGATGGTCGCTTCCACGTAGTCCAGGCCTTTCTCGGCACAGTAGGCTTTGACAATCTCGGCCAGGGCAAGGGAATTAGCCTCGCCGGAGGAATACAGGTGGCCAAGGCGCTTTACAGGCGCTATAGCGAGCAGCATGTCCAGCTGCACCCGCACTGGGGTCATGTCCGAGGTGCCGGTCACATTAGCCCCGCCCTTGTCCATGCTCTCCACCAGGCCTGCCGAAACCGGGTCTGTCACCACCGAGAATACCACCGGCTTGTCTTTTATTTGGTTGACCAATGCCTGGGCCGTGGGAGTCGCGATACCTACAGCCACCGAAACCTTGGCTTGCTTGAAGCGCTGGGCAATCTGGCCTGCGGTGGCCATGTCGGCATTGGAATTCTGCCTGTCCAGCTCCACATCGGGCTTGGCCTGGGATATCTCATCCACAATACCCTGCTCTACCGCGTCTAAGGCGGGGTGGGCTACAAACTTGGCAATACCTACAGTTTTCTTTCCGCCCGAGCATGATAGGGCAAGGAAGGCTGTCAGCACAGCAAATAGTGGGAGAAGTGAACGCTTGGACATTGGAAACCTCGTTTTCGCCTTAGTTGTTGAAAAGGCAGGCTATAATTGTTACTATCGATAGTAACAAACACACTATACCTTCGCCGCCTCGTACTGGTCAATAGTAACAGGCGCAATTTTTCGCATTATTGAAAGTCAAGCAATGACTAAAACGCCAGCACCGCCACGACTTCCTAGATGATCTTCGCAGCCACGAGGACAATATCCTCCCTGGGCACGTCGGCATGAGGCGGTCTTCGTCCAGTAGACACTTTGGCCATGGCATCCACCACCTCCATTCCTTTTGTCACCTGAGCGAATACGCAGTAGCCTGCCCCCGGTCCGGGACCCCGGTAATCCAGGCTGGTATTGTTCACAAAATTGATAAAAAACTGACTCGTAGCGCTGTCCGGATTGGGAGTACGGGCCATGGAAAGAGTGCCCCGGCTGTTGGCAGGACCCTTGGCCGCTTCGTTTACAATAGGGGCTCGGGTTGTTTTCTGCTCCATGCCAGGCACAAAACCTCCGCCCTGGGCTACGAAGCCGGGAATTACCCTGTGGAATATAGTGCCGTCATAAAAGCCTGATTTTACATACTCAAGAAAATTGGCAGCCGTAACCGGAGTCTTTTCTTCGAAAACCTCCAGTTCGATCTCACCCAGGCTGGTAATGAATAAAACTTTGGAATTGGCCATGAATCCTCCCTTGGAGGGGAGAGTATAGCACTCCGTCGAAGTTTCGTCCCGGGACCCCGCACTGCGAGAATTATTAACAGGTTGCACATTCCATCCTTAGAAGCTAGAGTGAAGCTGTAAACTACTGTAAAGGAAGTTGCGATGTCATTCGAAAAGAAAACCATAGGATTTATCGGCCTGGGGGTCATGGGCTCGTCCATGGCCGGGCACCTTCTGGCAGCCGGCCACAAGTTGTTTATCTATACCCGCAGCCCGCACAAGGCCAAAAGCTTGCTCGAAAAAGGAGCTTTTTGGGCCGAAGGTCCCGCAAGCCTGGCTCCTCGCTGCGATGTAATCATCACCATGGTGGGCCTTCCTTCGGATGTGGAAGAAGTCTACTTTGGTTCAGGAGGGCTTCTAGCCCAAGCCCGCAAAGGCACACTGCTCATAGACATGACCACTTCCAGCCCCGATTTGGCGGTACGCATAGCTAAAGCCGCGGCCGAAAAGGGGTTTTTAGCCCTGGATGCCCCGGTTTCCGGCGGTGACAGCGGGGCAAGGAATGCCAGCCTGACCATCATGGTAGGCGGCGACGAGAAAGCCTTTGCCGAAGCCCGGGCCATTTTCGAGATCATGGGAAAGACAGTCGTCCGGCAGGGCGGCCCTGGAGCCGGGCAGCACACCAAGGCAGCCAACCAGATCTGTGTAGCCGCCAACCTCATCGGGGTTGTGGAGTCATTCCAGTACGCAGCCGCCGCAGGCCTCGATCCGAAAAAAGTCCTTCTCTCCATAGCCGGCGGCTCGGCGGCGAGCTGGCAGCTCAGCGGCAACGGCCCACGCATGCTAGACGGCGACTTTAACCCGGGTTTCTATGCCAAGCACTTTCTCAAGGACCTGCGTATAGCCCTCGATTCATCCCGAAACCTGAAGCTCAAGCTACCCATGGTGGAACTGGCGGAACAGCTCTTTGCGAAAGTCCAGGCCAAAGGCTTAGGTGAGCGCGGAACCCAGATACTCTACGACTTTTATCGGCGCGGACTTGTCTGAGCCCCTGCACTGCGGGCTCCCGAAAGGGAATGCGCCCGAAGCCCTCTGCCAGGATGGTTCCCCAGTCCTGGGTTCCTGGGAGGGAATACCGGGCAAAGCCAATCTCATAGATATTCATAGACCCTACCACTATCCGATTCCCCGTTTCCTGCGGAATATGAGAATCAAGGAATGGCAGGCTATCCAGGCCGGAGACGAGCGCATCTTCGTATTTGTCGTACTCTATAATGCTAAGTATATCAGCATGGCTTCGGTGGATATTTGGGACCGGGTGGAAAAACGGAGCTATGGATTTCGCCGCAACTTCGCAGGACAGCGTTTTTTCCTGCCTCCTTCGCTCTGCAAGGCCGAAACCAGCTGCAAGGCGGGCTCAACCGAACTCTCCATAACTACTGACCTTGAAGCCGGTACCCTTAGCTTGCGGGCTTCCGACAGCTCCTTGCGAAACGGTAATCTCCCTTTCTCCTTGGATCTCAGTTTTGATATGGGGCACAGCGCCTCTCCCTTTTCGGTATGTTTACCGCTGGGAATGAACCGCGTCATGTATTCCTCGAAGATCTTCATGCCCTGCGAGGGAAGGCTGACATTAGACGGGGAAGAGCGCGGGCTCGATTCCGCGAGAGCTCTGGGCATTCTGGACGACCATAAGGGCTATTATCCTTACCGTCTTCACTACGATTGGGTAACGGGATTTGGACTGGAACCCTCGGGCAGGCGTATCGGCTTTAACCTCACGGACAACCAGGTAAAGGATCAAGCCCGGTACAATGAAAACCGTCTCTGGATAGGAAGCGCCATCCATCCCCTGCCCCCGATTCGCATAACCCGCCCCTATGGGCGCGACGAACCCTGGATTATCCAGGATACCGAAGGCATGGTCGACCTGATCTTCCATCCCGAGGTGTCCCACGACATGAACATGAAGCTGGGCGTTGCCGAGATTGACTATGCCGGGCCTTTCGGCCGATTCGAGGGGAGCCTTAAGAGTTCGTCGGGGGAGCGCATCAACGCATCCCAGCTGTACGGAATGGGCGAGGATAAAAACCTGCGGCTTTAGGTGAATCCGCCGGCTGGCCGCCAGCGTCCTCGCCCCTCAATGGCGGCGGCCAGCCGGCCGCCTACACACCGCCTGTCAAATCTGCTTGCCGCTCTTCAGCTTTTCCTCAAAGCGCTCTAGGGCCTTGCCCTTGAGCGGGGAACTGTCCTGGACCGATACGGCAGCCAGGCCGCCAGCCTGGCTGCCGGCTCCCGCGCCAACGCTGGCCAGGCGCCGCTTGAGCTCCGCCATCTCGGCGCCGTTGAACCGCACCCCATGGAGAATATTCCGCTCGAAACTTTCGGTAGCCGCCGGGGCCACGGCCCTGGTTATATCCAGCATAGTCTGTGCGTAAAGCCTGATTTCTTTCTGGGCATGGGGATCGAGGCGGAGCGAGAGAAACCTGAAGAGATTATGCAGATCTATTTGCCAGTACCACTCGGTGTAGAGGGAGAGGGGTAAATTGATCCTGGCCAATTCCCTGGCCAGGCCATCCTCCACCAGCATGGAATAGTCTCTGTAAGCCGCCTGCTGCCCCGCGGCTAAAAGAGTGCGCACTTCTTCGGCCCGGGAATGCTCCATGGGTTCCTCGGCCCTTCCCTGCTTGTTGTCCTCGCTCTGGGCGGCGACATCGGCGTCCGCGGGCAGGTAGAACTCGTCCTTCATAATGGAGTAACGGCCGGAGATTTCGTTTACCCTGGCCGTTCTGTGGCGTATCCACTGGCGGGCAACGAATATGGGCAGCTTTATATGGAAGCTTAAGGCCACCTGCTCGAAGGGGGAGGTATGCTCGTGGCGCATCAGGTAGTCGATAAGCCCCGCGTCTTCCCTGTAGCTTTTTGTGCCTTCGCCATAGGATACCCGGGCCGCCTGCACAATGCGCGCGTCGCCTCCCAGATAATCCACCAAACGCACAAAACCCTTGTCCAGAACCTTGAATTCCTTGTCTAAAATCGCCTCGGCCTCAGGGACGACACAGTGGGCCATACTCAACTCCTCTTATGGTGTTCTTCCCCGGGCAGCGCAGGCCCGGAGGATGGAAATCCGGTAAAATCCCCGGAGAACTTGTCTATAGTATACTTGTCCGTATCGGGACCGTGGCAGTCCGAGCCATAGCTAAGAAAAAAGCCTAAAGGCTCGGCCAGCCGGCGAACCAAATCGTTGATAGCCTTGGTCTTCCTGTTTCCCGAATACCAGTACATTTCCACCCCGTCCACGCCCCGGTTTCTGAAAAATTGAAACAGGGCCTTTACACCTTCGCTGCTGTGCTCCATCTCCTCCGGATCATCGTTCCACAAATGGCCGATGTGGGGAATGACGACAAAGCCCCTGTCAGCGTGGACCGCTTGAAGACATTTAGTGGTATCGGGCTTGGAAAGTTTGTACTTGGGAAAGCGCCCCGGCCTCATCCATTCCTTCTTGAATAATTTGTAGCTCATGTAGGCCGGCAGAAGCTTGCGCGATCTCAAGTAGAGAAAAAGATCCACCTTGCTCCAGGAGAGGACTTTGAGATCCTCTTCCCTTTTAAGGCTGTCATTCTCCCTTCGTTCACCTATCATGTCCTCCAGGCTGAGATCGTCTCGTTTGAAAAAGGTCCTAGCCCAGTAAAGATAATACTCGATTCTTTTTCTGCGCTCCCCCAGCACCCCTTCAAGCATCCGCCCCGTAGCCGTACATTCAGCCACGGTTCTGCCGGGGAAATAGGCCAGAAGTTCACTCTTGTAGGACACTTCGGGCTCGGTTACATCTATTTCGCAAGCAGTGACGCTCGCAATGCCTAATTTCGCGCACTCGGCAGCAAAACGCTCGCTGCCACCCATGGTATCGTGGTCGGTGAGGGCTACCATCCCCAACCCCAGATGGGCGGCTCCCCTGGCGATATCCTCGGGCCAGAGGCTGCCATCGGAAAACCTCGAATGGAGGTGAAGGTTGGTGTTCATGGTTTCGGCTAGTATACCGGTCCCATCTCACCCTGTCCAGAAACCGCATTGCCTCATAAGTAATCATCCTGAAAATGAAGTCATGCCTCAAAAGTAAATAGTCCTGAACGTCCCATGTTGCCTCCACCGCCAGAGACTTTCATGCTATAAAGGTACCGATGGCCCAAGAGGATATTCTGTTCGAACTCACCGATATCGCCCTGGAGCGGGTAGTCTTTGCCATGGAAGACCAGCGAAGGACCAACTATATCGATCTGCGCACCGGGGACCTGGTGCCTAAACCTTCAGGCGAGCTTCCGGAATGGATAGCCCCTCCCCCAGCCTGGACCCCCGCCGACGGATTCAGCCTCATGGAAGGCTTCTGTGCCAAGCTGCATCAGCTGGAACTGAAGCTTGCCCTCCGAAAAACCCTCTCCCACGGCAAGGGAGTATTCAAGGCTTTCAGGCAGGTCCTGGCCGAACATCCCCAAGAAGAAGCCCTTTTCAAGGAGTATAAATACACCCTGCTCAGGCGGCACGTGGAAGCCTGGATGGATGAGATGCGGGAGTCCTTGGGAATGGCCAGGCTAGGCGGCGAACCCGAGGAGTTCCAGGATCTTCTGGATGAGGAATTCTGTATCGAGGTACAGCCTCTATCCACGCTTTCTTTCAACCTGGAGGAGTTCATCCAGAAATCCCTCGACGAAGCTACGGCGTGGCTCCCCCCCCAGCCCCTCGCCCTGGAGCGCCAGGAACTTCAGGTGTTTCTCAAGGAAAACAGGGGTTCACTCCACGTCCACTACATCCCCGAAGCCGAGGGCCGTCCGATAGCTCTCGCCGGCTTCGCACCTCTGCGGCTCGAAACCGAGTATTTGGGATGCATCCGTTTTTTATATGTTTTGCCCGAATTCCGGGAGCTGGACCTGGGCTTGCGCCTCGTCGAGAGCATAGTGACTCATTGCCGAAGCAAGGGCATCCAACACTGCATCATCAGATCCGCGCTGATGGATCCCAGGCTCGCCCAGGGCTTGGAATCCCTTGGATTGAAAGCGACAAGTGTTCAGTATCTAGCAAGTTTTTAAGCCCACTGCGACACTCAGGCCCAGAGGCTGTTCACTCCGCGACTCCGCAATTCCCGTCCAAGCCATACAGATTCATATCCACGGCACCCGAAGACAGAAACTCCACACCTTCGGCCGCGAGCAGTTCGCGCTGAAGCCCCTCCCCCTCTCGTAGTCCTATGCTGCCGTCTTTTTTCACAACCCTCCACCAGGGGAGCTTATGCGTTTTGGACATGGAGTGGAGCACTCTCGCTACGCGGCGGGCATCTGCCCCAGCCCTCGGGCAGCCGGCCATAAGGGCGACCTGACCATAGGAAAGCACCCGGCCTGTCGGTATGGAGCGGATTATCTCGACTATCATCATCGTGGTTTCGGTGGGCATGTAAGCAGGATACAACAGCCGAATGGACGCATCCAGTGCGAAACTATGCTATAGTCAGCCTTGTAGGGCCTCGGACAGGAAGGCTGCCGGTACTTTACATTTTTACGTTTTTTGTAAACCATATCTGCCTAGCCCCATCGCCCATTCTGCGCGGGCATAGAGGAGGAAACTGCCGTGAAAACCTGTTTTCTGTTTCCGGGCCAAGGAGCCCAGTATCCGGGCATGGCAAAGGATATCTACGACACAAGCCAGGAAGCCCGCCGACTTTTTGCCCTCGCCTCCGACGCCTGCCACATCGACATGAAAAAACTCCTCTTTGAAAGCGACGAAGCCACATTGAAGGAGACAAAAAATACCCAGATCGCCATGGTGCTGGCCGAACTGGCGGCCAGCCTCTGCGCGAAGGAGCACGGCGTCATACCCTCCGGCTTCGCCGGTTTTTCTGTAGGCGAATGGCCGGCCTTGGCCGAAGCCCAGGTTATTTCCTACTCGGATATGTTCCGCCTGGTTTCAGAAAGAGGCAGGCTTATGGACGAGGCTGGGAAGGCATCGGGCGGTTCTTCCATGAGCGCCGTGCTCTTTCTCTCTCCCGAGCGAATAGAAGCGGTACTGACCGAGTCCAGGCTGAAGCAAGTGTGGGTTGCCAATTACAACAGCCCCGTACAGTGCGTCATATCGGGATCCGAGACCGAACTGGGTCTGGCCGAAGAAAAGCTCAAAGCAGCCGGCGCCAAGCGGGTTATACGCCTCAAGGTCTCGGGCGCCTTCCATTCGCCCATCATGGCGCCGGCGGCCCAAGCCTTCGCCGAATCGGTTGCGGCGGTAAGTTTCCACAATCCCGCCGCGGCCCTTTTCTCCAACGTCACCGGTGCCCTGGTGACCACCGGCGAAGAAGCTAAAAAACTAGCCGTAGCCCAGATCACCAGCCCCGTGCGCTGGATCGATGAAGAGCGCTCCATCGCTGAAGCCGGATTCGAACGCTGCGTCGAGACAGGCCCGGGCACGGTTCTGGCGGGGCTCTGGAAGGCATCGGGCTCAACTATTCCCTGCCTGGCAGGCGGCACGTTGAACGACATATCCTCCATGTCGCTCTAAGCGACAATAAGGAAGTACTATGGATTTATTGCTGAAAGACAAGGTTGCGGTAATCACGGGAGCCAGCAGAGGTATTGGCGCCGCCATAGCCGATAAATTCCAGGCCGAGGGAGCCAAGGTCTTCAGGCTTTCCCGCACACCTCCCCAAGATACCAATGCTTCTGAAAAGACCGCTTCGCCCTGGATCGCCTGCGATGTCGCCAACGAAACCTCGGTGGAATCGGCTTTAGGCTCTATTCTGGCTTCAGAAGGCAAGATCGACATTTTAGTGAACAACGCGGGAATAACCAGAGATGGGCTTATCATGCGCATGAAGACCGAAGACTGGGATCTCGTGCAGGATACCAACTTACGAAGCGCCTTTTTTCTCTCCAGGGCTGTGGTGCGCCATATGCTCAAGCGCAGGGAAGGCTGCATCCTCAACATCTCCAGCGTGGTGGGCATCATGGGCAACGGGGGTCAGACCAACTACTCGGCATCCAAGGCCGGTCTTATAGGTTTCACCAAAAGCCTGGCCAGGGAACTAGCCCCCCGGGGCGTACGGGTCAATGCCCTCGCGCCAGGCTTTATTCGTACTTCCATGACTGATACAATTCCAGAGGAATTCAAGCAGAAACTCCTGGAATCCATACCCCTGGGCAGGGTAGGCGAGGCCGATGACACGGCGAATGCAGCGCTGTTTCTTTGTTCTCCCCTGGCCTCCTATCTGACCGGCGTCGTACTCCAGGTAGACGGTGGAATGGGGATGTGACTATGAAACAAAGAAGAGTCGCGGTAACTGGACTTGGGGTTGTAAGCCCCATCGGCAATGATATTCCCTCCTTTTGGCAATCCGTTAAGGAGGGCCGGTCGGGTATAGGACCCATAACCCTGATCGATTCATCCGATCTGGCGGTGCGCATCGCCGGGGAGGTTAAGGGCTTCGATCCCAGCCTCCGTATCGACCCTAAAGAAGCCAAGAAGATGGACCGCTATACCCAATTTGCGGTCTACGCGGCCGCCGAAGCCCTCCTTGATGCGGGGCTTTCCAAGGAAACCCTGGATTCCCAGCGCACCGGTGTCTGCATCGGTACAGGCCAGGGCGGATCGGCCAGCATAGAGGAAGCGGTAACCCGCCTCGTCCAGCGAGGCCCCAGCCGGGTGCCTCCCCTCACCGTAGCCAAAAGCCTGGCCAACTTCGGCCCCGCCCAAATAGCCATGACCTTCAACATCACCGGCCCCTGCCAATGCATAGTGACAGCCTGCGCCGCCGGCACCGACGCCATCGGCCAGGCTATGCGGCTCATACGCGAGGGCTATGTG
Organism: uncultured Treponema sp.; assembly: GCA_964531105.1. Classification (GTDB taxonomy): domain Bacteria; phylum Spirochaetota; class Spirochaetia; order Treponematales; family Rectinemataceae; genus UBA2256. The sequence continues at coordinate 16,950 of CAZHFN010000009.1, forward strand.
GACAGGGTAATAGCCGGCGGATCCGAAGCCAGCGTTGTGCGGATGTGCATGTCCAGCTTTATCAACATCCAGGCCATCTCGGCCCGCAACGACGAACCCGAAAAGGCCTCCCGCCCCTTCGACAGAGACAGGGACGGCTTTGTGATGGCCGAGGGGGCCGGCGTTCTGGTGCTAGAGGACTACGAGATGGCAGTCGCAAGAGGCGCCCGGATCTATGCCGAGGTGGCCGGTTTCGGACAGACCTGCGATGCCCACCATCTCACTGCCCCCGACCCAGATGGAGCCGGGGTTGCCAGGGCTATCAATCTGGCCCTCTCCGACGCCGGTCTTAAGCCGGAGGATGTAGACTGGGTAAGCGCCCATGGCACATCCACGCCCCTCAATGACCCCATAGAAACCAAGGCCATAAAGACTGCCTTTGGCGACTACGCACGGCGCATCAAAGTTTCCAGCCTCAAGTCCATGACAGGACACTGCATTGGCGCAGCCGGTGCCATAGAGTCCATCGCGGGCATTCTGGGCATGCAGGAAGACTTTATCCACGCCACCATCAACTATGATAATCCCGATCCCGAATGCGATCTGGATTATGTGCCCAACAAGGGCATCACCATGCCCATCAGGGCCTTTGTAAAAAATTCCATGGGATTCGGCGGACAAAATGCTGTGGTAGTTTACAAAAGCGTGCGATAATACTGTGTGAGCAACAGCGCTGAACCCAAAGAAGAGTCCCTCGAAGCAGGCAATCCCCTCGCCCCCGGAGCTTTTATAGGTCCCGAGGGCGTATATTTTTCAATATTTTCCCGCCACGCCCAGGCCATGACCCTCTGTCTCTACGACAGCATTCATACAAGCCTACCGGCCAGGGAACTTCGCCTCGATCCCGTAAATAACCGCACCGGCGACATGTGGCACTGCCACGTCCGGGGCCTTAAGCCCGGAGCCCTCTATCTCTGGAGAGCCGAAGGCCCCTTCAACCCCGCCAAGGGACATCGTTTCAACCCCAACAGAGCCCTCATAGACCCCTATGCCAAAGCCCTCACCAATGGAACCTGGGACTTGAGCAAGGCCTTGGGCTACGACCCCCAATCCCCCGACGCCGACCTTTCCCTCTCCGCCCATAGGGACGATGCGCCCCTGCCCAAGTGCGTTGTGGTAGACGATGAATTCGATTGGCAGGGCGATGCTCCGCTGAACTACCATCTCAAAGACTGCGTCATCTACGAAGCCCATGTCCGAGGCCTCACCCGAGGGCTTCTGGGCCCTGACAGCTTCGGATCTCCAACCCCTAAGCCCCTACCCCCCGGTGTCACATCCCTGGAACACCCCGGCACCTACCGCGGCGTAGCGGAAATGATCGGATACTTCAAGCGCCTGGGCATCACCAGCCTAGAGTTTCTCCCCCTGCACGAATTCGATTCGGCCGAGCATTTCCGCCGCAATCCCGCGACAGGGGCCTTGCTCAGCAATTACTGGGGCTATTCACCCCTGGCCTTCTTCGCCCCCAAGGCAGGCTATGCCTATGTGGACGGACAATCCCATTCAGGCGATCCTTCCTTTCCCGTGAGGGAATTCAAGTACATGGTAAGGGAGCTTCACAAAGCCGGCATAGAGGTAATTCTCGACGTGGTGTTCAATCACAGCGCCGAGGGCAACGAACTGGGGCCTACACTCTCCTTCAGAGGCCTGGACAACTCCGTCTACTACATGCTGGATGAGGACAAGCGGCGTTACAAGAACTACTCCGGCTGTGGCAATACCCTCAACTGCAATCATCCCGTCATGCGCACCCTTATACAGGACTGCCTGCGCTACTGGGTAGTCCAGATGCATGTCGACGGCTTCCGCTTCGACCTGGGTTCCATCCTGGGCAGGGATTCCTCGGGCAAGTTATTGGAAAATCCCCCGGTGATAGAATCCATAGCCGAGGATCCCCTGCTGCGCAACACAAAGATAATAGCCGAAGCCTGGGATGCCGGCGGGGCCTATCAGGTGGGTTCCTTTCCCGGCGGGCGCTGGGCCGAATGGAACGATAAGTACAGGGATGATGTCCGTCGATTCTGGCGAGGAGAAAATGCCTCGGCCATCCATCTAGCCACCCGTATTACAGGCTCCAGCGATCTTTTTTTGCGGGACGGGAGAAAGCCCTTCCACTCCATAAATTTTGTGACAGCCCACGACGGTTTTACCCTGAACGACCTGGTCAGCTATACCCGCAAGCACAACGAAGAGAACGGCGAAGACAATAGGGACGGCACTGAAGCCAACTGGTCCCAGAACTTTGGCGTCGAAGGCCCAACGGAGGACATGGCCGTCGAGGCTAAGAGAACCAGGCAGCTGCGTAATTTCCTGGCCACCCTCCTCCTCTCCATAGGCACCCCCATGGTACTAGGGGGCGATGAACTTAGAAGAACTCAGCGAGGCAACAACAATGCCTACTGCCAGGATAACGAAATAAGCTGGTACGATTGGAAGAGTGCCGAGCGCCATGGCGATCTCTTGGATTTCTTCTCCGCCCTTGTCGCGTTCAGAAAGGAACATCCGGCCTTTAGGCGTCCCGAATTCTTTACCGGCCAGGACACGGACAACAACTTGCTGCCCGACATAACCTGGTATGATGAAAGAGGCCTTTCCCCCGATTGGATGTCCATGAACCACACCTTGGCAGCCCTGATCGACGGCTCGGCCCAGGAAGCCTGGGGTAAAAGCGAGGCTCATTCTCCAAGCGCCCAAGGTGAGAAGGATACCGGGGACGACGACTTTTACATCATGTTCAACGCCTCTGCCCACGGCATAGTCTTTACCGTTCCCAAGCACCCCCGAGGTCTCGCCTGGCATAAAGTCCTGGACACCGCCACCACCCCCTCGCAGCACCGCATTTCCGTCAGCGATGCCAGGCGCAGCCTGCCAGTCGGCCATACCTGCCCCCTGGCTCCCCGCTCAATAGTCCTCCTTGTAGCGCCCCGCGCTTCATAATTACCGCTCCCGCGGCCGACCAGTCTAAACTTGCCCCGAGCCAGGGGTAATCCGTATATTCTAGTCACGGTACAGTATGGACAGACAAGAAAAGCCAGCAGCGGCCTATTACCTTCGCCGCGGAATACGAGAACTTTCGATACACAGGCCCGATAGGGCTATAAGCAGCCTCCGCCAGGCCGTGGACTCCATTCCCCCCTCCTGTTCGGAAGAACTCTCCCAAGCCCTCTACTGGCTTTCCGTAGCCCTCATCCGCCTGGATGAAAGACCCATGGCGGTAAAAAGTCTGGCTTCGGCCCAAAAGCTGCGTCGGCGGGGCTATGCCAGACGCCTTTACCTGCGAACCGTCAATGAATATGGCATGCCCAAGCAGGACAGCCCAGATCTGGACGATTTCTACGCCTTTACCAGCATCCAGATGGCCTACTATCTATCCAAAAAATCCAAGGGCAGATTCGATTCCTTCCAGGAAAGGGATACAGTGCTCAGGCTTATAATGGATGCCTGGAAGCAGCTGGGCGGTACCGGCGAACTGGACGATAGAGACAGCTGCGAAAAACTAGACGTATTCCGCAGAACCAAGATTAACTATCCCAGCTTCGGCCTTTCCTCAACCAGCCAGTTGGCAACATCCAGGACAATAGTTCGGGCTAGCTTCGGTACCGCTGGAAGAACCTCGCTTCGGGCCTCGGATCGCTGTTCCTGCGGCTCCGGTCTGCCCTACAGGCAATGCTGCGGTCGGGTGAAACACCTAAGAGAGCTCTGATCCGCCCTCAACTGTTTCGTTTACACACAATTGAGAGCCCATTTTTTCCTACCATGTCATTATGAAACAATACGCCTCTTCATGCCTGCGACAGACTGGATCAATCCTAGAATTTTGCGACCTTCTACATATAATGTAGTTGATATAATTACATATATTATAATATAATATCTAATATTTTAAAGATATTTTTTACAAATCTCTTTTTTGGCATGGCATGTGCATATATATAGCCAGAGGAGAGAAAACATGAGAAAAAGCAGTTCGTACATGAGCACCGGTTCCGACGCTTCGGATGAAAATATTCTCTCAATTTACCTTAAAGAAATTAACAAGATTCCCTTGCTCACCAGAGATCAGGAAAATGATTATGCCACCAGGGCAGCCAAGGGTGAAAAGTTCGCTCAAGATATGCTGGTTAAGTCCAATCTTCGCTTTGTCGTCAATGTGGCTAAAAAGTATCAAAACCAAGGCCTGCCCCTCTCGGATCTAATCTCCGAGGGCAATATCGGTCTTATGAATGCCATTGAACGCTACGATGTAAGCAAGGGCTACCACTTCATATCCTACGCAGTCTGGTGGATCCGCCAAGCCATCCTCAAGGCTGTATGCGAAAAAAGTCGCATGATCCGCCTCCCCCTCAACAGGGCCAACGAGCTCGTGCAGATCGAAAAAGCCAGGAAGAATTTCGAAGGTCTCTCGGAAGATCAGGAAATTCGCGATGTGGCTGCCTACCTGAATATGGATCCCGATCATGTGGCAGAAATAGTCGCCGTCTCCAGGGACCTTGTATCCTTGGACAGCCCTGTGTACGACGAAAGAAACGCCAGCGTCGTTGGCGATTTTATCGAAAATGACGCCTATCAGAGTCCCGAGAACTATGCATCCGAGCTCAATCTCAAGGACGATCTCAATAATGTGCTCACCATGCTCAATATCAAGGAACGCCAGGTTATAGAGTACCGCTTCGGAATTAACGGAAAACGCCCCATGAGCCTGAAGGAAATCGGCGATCGCATGAATCTCACGAAAGAGAGAATCAGGCAGATAGAAAAAGCCGCCCTCAGGAAGATTTCCGTTCCCGAAGTCATGGAAAGGCTGGAAGCCTACGTAGCCTAAGGGAATGAGCCACACCTGCATGTAGGGTGTAGGTGATGGTATGCAATATGGATAGACCGTCCGGATCATTTTCCGGGCGGTTTTTTTTCGGCTAGGATCTGTATGCCTTGCCAGTATCATGGTATATATGGTGTATGGATTTTAAAGAGTATTCTAAAACAACCCGGGCAAATATAGCAGAAGTTCTATCCCATGAACTAACCAAGGCTCTGGATCGCAGCCCCTCCTTCTCCGGCGATTCGGCTCAAATATTTACGCTTCTAGATGAGTACGCAGGTGCAGGTAAAATGCTCAGGGGCATTCTAGCCTGTCTTTCTGCCCAACTATGTGGATTTATAGATTCGGGTACTCTCCACGCAGAGCCTTTGAATAAAACCGACAATTACCGGCTCGGCGTAGCCCTCGAACTGTTTCAGGCTGGGCTCCTGATCCACGACGACATTATGGACGGGGATGCTCTCAGGCGAGGCCTGCCCACACTCCACAAGAAATTCGAAACACTCTATTCTGCCGCAGATGCCCATAACCCGGCACATCTGGGCGAAGCCTTGGGTATTTGTGCGGGCGACATCTGTTTCTTTCTGGCTTGGGAACTACTCTCCGAGTATGGTCCTGACATGCTCCGCCTTTTTTCCAGAGAACTTGTATCCGTATGCCTGGCTCAGAGCAAGGATGTCAGCTCGGGCGCTATCGGTAGTTTTCCAGACTTGAAAACGGTGCTGGAAATATATACCTATAAGACCGCCCGCTATACGATCTGCCTACCCCTCTGCGCCGGGGCTATTGCAGCGGGCAGACCCGAGATCTGCCCCTATCTGGAGGAAATAGGCCTAAACCTAGGCATACTCTTTCAGCTCAAGGATGACAGCCTGGGTCTTTTTGGCAACGAAAGCCATATAGGTAAACCCATTGGTTCTGACCTGCGGGAAGGGAAAAAGACTCCCCATATCCTCCTACTCTATCCCAAGCTTTCAAGCCAGGAACGCTCCAAGTTTGACAGCTTATTCGGCAGGCAGGACATTAACGATACCGATGTGAACTATGTGAGGGGTCTTATTCGCTCCCATGGCGTCGATACGTATGTGGAACTAATGGAAAATGACTATGCCATAAAGGCACAGGAAGCCCTGAATCGACTTATCCAGGCATTCCCAGACCTGAATTCCCAGGCCACAACTCTTCTAAAAGACTTTGTCAGCTATTCCCTGTCCCGGCAGAACTAAAAATTGTTTCACGTGAAACCTTTTCTCCACGCCCAGGACATGCAAGGCCAGCGCCGGAGGATAGCCAAAAGCCTTGTTTCACGTGAAACAAAAAGGGCTGCAGAAGTTTATAACTCCGGCAGCCCTTTTATTTAATGCTGAGCAAGGTGGCCTCAGCATTGAAACTTGTGTTTCTTCAGTCTTCTACATCCTTAGTTTCTTCAGATTCAGCGCCTAGGTCTTCATCAGATACTATGCTTTCAGGCTGATCCAAGCCCTCTGTGCTGCCTGTGCCTGCTGCAGCGGCGTCGAGGATTGCGGCATCGGAGCCTTCTGCGTCTATGCCGGTTTCTAGGCTATTAGCTTCAATCTCGTCGCTGACAATCTTGTCCAAGCCTATTACGGTATCGGGGGAATTGATATTGACAATGCGCACTCCCCTGGCACCCTTGCCCATCACTCGCACGGTGGATGCTTCAATTTTTATAGTCTTGCCCTGGGAGGTGATTATCATCGCCTCGTCGTCTTCTGAAATGGAAACCGCGCTCACAATTTCACCGGATACATCGTCGGGCACATAGATCATCTGCCCCCTGGTTCCACGCCCGTGGGCGTTGAAACTATCGTAGGCCACGCGCTTTCCGTAGCCATTTAAGGTGATAAGGGCCATATCCTGCTCGTGGTTGACCCTGAGCATGGCCACCAATTCATCGGCATCGCTGAGCATTATGCCCCGAACTCCTCTGGACGATCTTCCGGTGGGTCTCACTTGGGCTTCGTGGATACGCAGGGCCTGGCCCTTCCGGGTGATGAGCATTACCTCATCCTGGCCCCCAGTAAGACAGGCCGATACGAGTCTGTCGCCTTCGTCCAGATGGATAGCGATAATTCCCCTGGTTTTAGCGTTGACAAAGGCCGCTAAAGAGACCTTTTTAACGACGCCGCGGAGGGTTCCCATGAGGAGATATTGGCTTCCGGTAAAGTGTTTGAAGTCTATTACCGTGGTTATTTCTTCATCCGGCGCAATAGCTAAGAGACTCTTGATGTGGGCTCCCCTGGCCTGACGGCTGGATTCCGGTATTTCGTGCACCTTGAGCCAATACGCCTTGCCCTCACTGGTTATAAACAGGAGGTGGTCGTGGGTGTTGGCGATAAACAACTGCTCCACAAAATCCTCTTCCAGGAGATTGGCCGAGTTGGAACCCCTGCCTCCCCTGCCCTGGGAGCGATAGAGATGGACGGATACACGCTTGATAAAACCTTTATTGGAAATAAGAATGGCCATTTCCTCGGGCTTTATTAAATCTTCTATATTGATGGCTTCCAGATCGTCGATGACGATTTCAGTACGCCGTGCATCCCCATATTTTTTAGCGATTTCGAGTGTATCGTTCTTCACGACGTCCAGAATCATGGCATCGCTGGCGAGCAAACCCTGAAGGTAGCTGATTCTGGCCTCAATGTCGGCCAATTCAGCCAGGACTTTCTCGGTTTCAAGGCTTGTGAGCCTTCCCAGCCGCATATCGACTATGGCCTGAGCCTGGATTTCGCTCAAGTCAAAGCGTTTCTGCAGATTGTTCCGCGCCAGTTCGACGTTCTTGCTAGCCCTGATGATAGCCACAACCTCATCTATATTGCTAAGGGCGATGACCAAACCGCGCAGAATATGGGCTCGTTCTTCGGCCTTGCGCAGTTCATAGTGGGACCGGCGGGTGACCACATCGATGCGATGTTTAACAAATAGTTGTATTAATTCTTTTAATGATAAGCACTTAGGCCTACCATCTACCAGCGCGAGGTTGATGACGCCGAAGGTAGACTGCAGGGCTGTATGGGTGAAGAGCCTGTTGAGCACGAGCTTGGGTATGGCGCCTTTCTTGAGCTCGAGAACGATGCGCAAGCCCTCCCTGTCGCTTTCATCCCTGAGGTCGGAGACACCCTCGAGCACCTTGTCCCGCACCAGATCGGCGATGCGCGTAATCAAGGTGGTCTTGTTGACGGCATAGGGGATTTCGGTGAAGACGATCTGCTCCCTTCCGTTCTTCATCATTTCGATGATGAACTTGCCGCGGACTACGATCTTACCCCGCCCCGTCGTGTAGGCATCCCTTATACCGCCAGAGCCGAAGATGATGCCGCCCGTGGGGAAGTCGGGGCCCTTGATGTGCCGCATCAGGGCTTCGAGGTCGATGTCGGGGTTTTCTATGTACGCGGCTATGGCCTCGCCCACTTCCAGGAGGTTGTGGGGCGCCATGTTGGTGGCCATGCCAACGGCTATGCCCGAGGAACCGTTTACCAGGAGGTTGGGAAAGGCTGAGGGCAGGACAAGGGGCTCTTTGAGCGACTCATCGTAGTTGGGGCCAAAGGCTACCGTATCCTTGTCCAGGTCGGTGAGCATCTCCTCGCCAAAGCGCGAAAGCTTGGCCTCGGTGTAGCGGCTGGCCGCGGCGGGGTCGCCGTCGATGGAGCCAAAGTTACCCTGTCCATAGACCAGGGGATAACGTAGGGAAAAATCCTGGGCCATGCGCACAAGGGCGTCGTAGAGGGAGAAATCGCCGTGGGGATGGTATTTTCCCATTGCGTCGCCGGTGATGCGCGCGCATTTCTTGGTGGCCGCGTTGTAGCGTAGCCCCAGTTCGTCCATCGCGTAGAGGATGCGCCTGTGAACGGGCTTGAGGCCGTCCCGCACATCGGGGAGGGCTCGAGCCACGATGACCGACATCGCGTAGGTGAGGTAGTCGGTCTTCATTTCGTCTTCGATGGGAATTGCTATCAATCGTCCGGTTTCTGCCATTTTTTCGCTTTCCTACACGTCGAGGTTGGAGACTGCGAGGGCATTCTCCTCGATGAACTGCCGCCTGGGCTCCACCTGTTCACCCATGAGGGTGGTAAACATCTGCTCGGCGAGCACGGCGTCCTCCATGGTGATTCGGATCATGTTCCTGCGTTCGGGATCCATGGTCGTCTCCCAGAGCTGCTCGGGGTTCATCTCGCCCAAGCCCTTGTAACGCTGCATCGCCACCTTGGAAGGATCCTTGCCGACAATGCCCGCTAGGATCTTGTCCTTTTCGGCGTCATCGTAGGCATAGCGCAATTCCTTATCCCATGTGATTTTATATAGTGGCGGCATGGCGAGATACACGTAGCCGCCCTCGATGAGAGGGTTCATGTAGCGATAGAAAAAGGTCAAGAGGAGGGTTCGGATATGGGAGCCGTCCACATCGGCATCGGCCATGATGATGATCTTGTGGTAGCGCAGCTTCGCCACGTCGAATTCAGGTCCCAGGCCGGCGCCCAGGCTGGCGATGATGGGCTGGAGCTTGTCGTTGCCGATAACCTTATCGATGCGGGTTTTCTCCACGTTGAGCATCTTGCCCCAGAGCGAGAGAATGGCCTGGTGGACCCTGTTGCGGCCCATCTTGGCCGAACCGCCGGCTGAATCGCCCTCTACGAGGAAGATTTCGCATTTCGACGGATCCTTTTCCTGGCAGTCGGCCAGCTTGCCCGGCAGGCTCGCCGAGTCGAGGAGGTTCTTGCGCCGGGTGAGTTCGCGAGCCTGCCGGGCGGCGATGCGAGCTTTGGCGGCCAGTACGCACTTGTCCAGGATGGCGTCGATGATCTCGGGGTACTTCTGGAAGATGAGGTCGAGCTGGTCGGCGACGTAGGAGTCGACGATGCCCCGCACCTCGGAATTGCCCAGCTTGCCCTTGGTCTGGCCCTCAAACTGGGGTTCCATCACTTTAACGGAGAGGACGGCTGTAAGCCCTTCCTTTACGTCGTCGGTGGAGAGGGTCTCGTCCAGTTTCTTGAGGTATTTGGATTTCTTGAAAAATTCGTTAATGGTGCGCGAAAGGCCCGACCTGAAACCTATGAGGTGTGTGCCGCCTTCCTTGGTATTGATGCCGTTGACGTAAGAGAACACGGCTTCGTTGAAGCTGTCGTTGTACTGGAGGCCAACCTCGATCTCCACCTCGTCGCGGGTGCCGTGGAGATAGACTACATCCTTATGGAGGACGGTCTTGTTCTTATTGAGGTAGGCGACGAACTCGCTTAAACCCCCGTCGAACTTGAACTCCACCGTCTTGGGCACCGAAAGCCGCTCGTCGACCAGGATGATGCGGATACCTTTGTTGAGGAAGGCCATCTCACGGAGGCGCGTGGAGAGGACATCGTAGCTGTAGACAGTGGTCTCTTCGAAGATAGTGGGATCGGCCTGGTAGCGCACCGTCGTGCCGTGTCTCGGCGAATCGCCGATCCTGGCCACAGGCGCCACCGGTATGCCCTGCTCGTAGCGCTGGAAGTACTCGCCGCCATCCACATAGACGGTCACGTCCATCCACGTGGAGAGGGCGTTGACGACAGAGACACCAACGCCATGGAGCCCGCCCGACACCTTGTAGTTTTTCTTGTCAAACTTGCCGCCGGCGTGGAGGCGGGTCATCACAAGCTCGAGGGCCGAAACGCCTTCGGTGGGATGAATGCCCACAGGGATGCCGCGGCCGTCATCCTCCACACGGACGATGTCGTTGTGCTCGAGCACGACGGTGATGGCATCACAGTAGCCCGCCAGAGCCTCGTCTATGGAGTTGTCCACAACCTCGTAGACAAGGTGATGGAGTCCATCTATGCCCGTAGAGCCGATATACATACCCGGGCGCTTGCGTACCGCCTCGAGTCCCTTGAGAACCTGAATACTGTTCGCTGAGTAGTTCGAATCCATACCTATCCTGGATGGTAAGCTTGTTGTTGTATCCGTAACGAGCAGGGTTATTTCTGCCCCGGAATTTCAGATACTCGTAACGCAGACATTATATATGTTCGAGCAATAATAGTAAAGCAATCAGGGGCAATTCAAGGTGAAAAGCCTACAGATGCTACGATTGTGGAAAAACTGTGGATAACTAGTGAATAAGATGTGGGCATTCTTCTTTTTCATTATGGCACTGTCGTTTAGAATCGTCCTTCTGGAAAGGCCAAATCCTAGATTCTCGAATATTTTACTAATATAGCAATATTTATATAGAATTACTCTTTTGTTTGCTATACGGGTTTGTCAAATTTTCCCGGCTTTTTAGCCCTTTGCCTCTTGCGGAAACCGAGGAGCTCGATATAAACATATAGTCCCCGGCTGTGGAAAACTTGTGGAAATATCTCCATTTCATTGTGGTTTAGAGGAGAAGATGGCTGAGTTTGACGGCTCCGCTATTTGGAGCGAAGCGCTTGAGTTAGCGCGCACGGAAATACCCGAACAAGAGTACCTCATGTGGTTCAGGCTCAGCTACCAATCTCTGTCCGATAATACCCTCACCGTGCTGGCACCCAACTCCTTTTTAAGGGATCAGTTCAGACGAAAATACCACTCCTTCATGGAGGATTTGGTCAGGGAAATCACTGCTCTGGACATAGCTCTGGATGTTTCCTCGGCCAAAACTTCAGAGCCCAGGCAGGGTGCCTCTCAGCGGCCGGCTCAGGCTGTGGCGGAGAGTTCGGGGCAGGGGGCTCAGGCGGCCACAAAAGAGGGTGGAGAGGTTTCGCCCCCTGCCCCCAAAGTTGCCCTTTATGTGGACAGCAGACCCTCACGTCCGGAACAGCCTACCAAGCCAACAGAGCCGCAGCGAAAGCCCCACCCCTCCCTGCGGCAGGATTACCGATTCGAAAACTTCATCGTGGGCGATAACAACCGTTTTATCTACAACGCCGCAGAGGCGGTAGCCAAAAGCCCAGCCAGAGTCTACAACCCTCTCTTGATCTATGGAGGCGTAGGCCTGGGCAAGACTCATCTTATGCACGCCATAGGAAACCATGTATATCAGTCGTCGCCCAATACCAGGATTATTTGCATCACTGCCGAAGAATTCACCAATGAGTTCATCCAGATGATCCACGACCGCTCGGCCCACGAATTCAAGAACAAGTACCGCAACGCCGATATCCTGCTAATTGATGATATTCACTTTTTCCAGAACAAGCCCGGAGTCCAGGAGGAGCTTTTCCACACATTCAACGCCCTCTACGACTCTGAACGCCAGATGGTCTTTACCCTAGACAGGCACGTCAAAGAACTCAAGGATTTTTCTGACAGGCTGAAAAGCCGCTTTGACAAAGGCTTGGTGGTAGACGTCCAGCCTCCCATTTACGAAACCAGGGTGGCTATCCTCAAACAGAAGCTTCTCCAGTCCGGCAAGAAGCTGAATGTGGTGGAAGAAGTAATAGACCTGGTGGCCAGCAACGTTTCGTCCAACGTAAGAGACCTGGAAGGCTGCCTGACCAAGCTCACGGCCTATGCCGAGCTTGTCCACAAGGATCTTACCGTGGACATCGCCAGGAATCTTCTCAAGGAAATGTTCAATTCCAAGCGTCATTCGGCTATTACGGTGGATTCCATAATCCGGATGGTCGCCGACTTCTACAAGCTTTCCCTGTCGGACCTGAAGGGCAAGAAGCGAAGCAAGAATATTGCCTTGGCAAGACAGGTAGCTATGTACGTAATACGAGAGGTCACCGAATATTCCACTACCGAAATTGGGGTGGAGTTTGGCGGCAGAGATCATACGACGGTAATGCATTCCTGCCAGAAAATTGAACAGATGCTCAAGTTCGACCCTAGTTTCGATGGATCCATGCAGCGCCTGCTTCGGGATGCCCGGCAAAACGGCACAGAGTAAAAGCCCTTCAAAACCCGTGGATAAAAACCATTCTCCTGTGGACAAAGCATCAGCCTGTGGATTATGCGGACAACTCAGAGGATTTATCAGCAACTTATCCACAGGTATAAAGTGTTATAACAGAAATGAATTATCTTGCTTTTCCACATATTCCGTGTCCTTATTACTATTACTACTCTTTATTTTATACATTACAGTAATTAAAGCTTTTGAAAAAGTCAGACGAGTTTTGCAAAAGCTACCTTTAAGATACGTACGTTTCGTCCATTTTCATGCTTTTAGCATAAAAATGAACGAAACTACAAAGCCAATTTTAAAAGTTAACAGACTTTTAAAATTGGCTCAATTCATAGAGCAAAAAAGCCGGACAAAAGTAAGCCAGGCTCTGTTTATTTGGTATGGTCTTTCTGTTAGAATACAACAAGAGTAGTATCATCCCAGGGGGAGAAACATGAAGTTTACCTGCGACAAGACCAGTTTGCTGCGTGAAATCGCCTTTGCACAGGAAATAATTGCATCCAAGAATGCTCTTTCCATAATGTCCAATGTGTATCTTGAGGTTTCGGATTCCAGGCTTCTCATAAGGGCTACCGATGTAAAACTCAGCTTTGAGACAACAATTCCCGTAGACAATGTAGTACCCGGCTCAATAACCCTTTTCTGCGACAAGCTCATGGGTATTCTCACCACGCTGCCCGAAGGGGACCTTACCCTCGAACAGGACGAGGGGCGGATAATTCTAAAACCCGCTGAAAAAAAGGTAAGATTCCAGCTCAAATCCCTTTCTGGAGACAAGTTTCCCGAACTTCCCAGAGCCGATGAAAAGCTCTTTTTCCAGATTCCTTCCAGGGATTTCAGGAGAATGGTGTCCCAGACAGTGTTTTCCGTTTCTACCGATGAAACCCGGTACTTCATGAACGGCGTCTACATGGAAAAAACCCAGGATGGCACCCTGGTGATGGTATCCACCGACGGCCGCAGGTTGGCCTTTGTCAAAACCGATACCAGGGGCAATGTACCCGATTTCAAACCAGTCATTATTCCCACGAAGGGCTTGGGTATTTTGCTGAAGAGGCTTTCCGACGAGGGCATGTTGGACATAGCCATAACCGAAAAAAGCATTTTCTTCCGCTTCAATACCTATCAAGTGTCCAGCGTACTCATTGAGGGGCAGTTCCCCAATTACCAAAAGGTTATTCCCCAAACCCAGAAGTTCTCCTTCAGCGCTAAAAAAGCCGATGTCATGGAAGCGCTCAAGCGGGTATCCATATTTGTGGAACAGAAGTCTAACCGCACCTTCTTCTCCGTGTCGGAAAACGGTCTGGTGCTCTCCTCCGAGGAAAGCGAGATCGGGGCCGCCAGGGAAGAAATTCCCTGCGACTATTCGGGCAGTGAAACAACGATTGCTCTCAACTATAAATACATCGAGGAACCCTTAAGGGTCCTGGATGCCGAAGCCTTTACTGTCGAGTTCAGCGATCCCTCCAGGGCCGTAACCCTCAGGCCAGAGCCTAGCGGAGACTATTTTCACATTATCATGCCAATGCAAATAGACTAATGCCTTTTTCGCACGCACGTTTTGTCTCATACCGAAATCTCGAAGACGGAGAGCTCGACCTAGGGGCCGAGCGCATATTTCTCATTGGGGAAAACGGCCAGGGGAAAACCAATTTTCTCGAGGCTTTGTATTACCTCTGTTACGGTTCTTCCTTTCGAGGATCTGTAGACCAGCAGATACCGGCGGCGGGGGCTAGCGGTTTTGGGCTTTCGGCTTCATGGAAGCCTGTAAATGGGCTTGCACCGGCCGGAATAGAGGATGGCATTTCCATACGCTACGACGGCCAGACTAAGGATATAAGGCTCAACGGAAAGAGCCTCAAAGACAGAAAGGAACTGGTTTTCCACAATCCTGCGGTGGTGTTCTGCCACGAGGATTTCAGCTTTGCCGCTGGCGATCCCGAGCGAAGGCGCTTTTTTTTCGACCAATGCGCGGGAATGCTTTCCCCTACCTACATAGACACCCTGCGCTCGTACAAACGGGTTCTGCGGCAGCGCAACGCTGCGCTCAAGGAGAGCGCCCACGATCTATTGGATGTCCTGGATCCCCAGCTCATCGGTTTCGGGCTGCGGCTCATGGAAGAACGCAGCGCGCTCTTTGTAAGGTTCCACCAGGAATTCTCACAGCTTTACGAGTATGTGTCGCATTTGGGCAGGCCTGTGGAAATATCCTACTCCCCCAGCTGGCAAAAGGCTTTGGATTTCCAGGAGCTTGCGGATCATCTGGCGCGCAGAAGGGAATCCGAGATTCTTTACGGCACCACTAGGTCAGGACCTCACAGGGATCGCTGGGATTTTGTCTGTATGGCCGAATCCTTTACCGACAAGGCATCCACGGGACAGCTCAGGCTGCTTTCCCTAATATTAAGAATAATTGAGGCTAAGTTGGCGGCGGGGGATGCCCTGCGCTGGCCCATCCTTTTACTGGACGATGTGCTTTTGGAGCTGGATGTGGGCAAGCGTCGTCGTTTTCTGGAGCTCCTGCCCCCGCCCGACCAGGGTGCGCAGGCGTTTTTCACTTTCCTTCCCGAAGAGCCCTGGACCGAATACGAGCAGGGGAATACTCTTGTCTATAAGGTGCATAATGGCCGATTCGAGAATCAAAAGCGCCTCTGAGATACTCTCGGCCTTCTTCGACCGGGATTTGGTGAAGCAGGGAGAGTACTATGCCCTTTTCGACAAATCCTGGAAGACTATTGCCGGACCGCGGCTGGCCCCGCATTCCAGGCCTGTGGATATTCGCCATGGGCTTCTGATTGTGGAAACTGAGCATCAGGGCTGGATACAGCTTCTCCAGATTCAGCAGGATAAGATGCTGGGCGAGATTCAGCGCCGCTTTCCCGAGCTGGGCGTAAGAACCATGGCCTTCAGGCTGGGTGATGCGACGGAAGCCAGGCTGCAAAAAGCTGCGCGCGTTGAGCTCAAGGCAGATGACAGCGCGGATACCCAGAAAGGCCAGGTAGAATCACAGTCAGTGACTGAGAATAAGGAAGAAAAAGCTTGCGCTCCTTCAACGACCCTTCCAAGGGAACTCAAGGATCTGTTCGAAAAAATTAGGAAAAATATCGGGCACTGAGCCAATTTCAAAAGTCTCCATTGAGTTGCCAGGCCTATACTGTTGACGAAGCCGGGCAGGGCGTTCTATACTCACGAGCCTGCCCACGGGTCATACCCCCGGGGCATCGATAGCGAAATCGACCGGCGATCTTCGCCATAGGTTAAGGAGCATGTTGTCATGAAACGCACCTACCAGCCCAGCAGAACTAAGAGAAATCGCAAGTTTGGCTTCCGCGCTCGCATGAGCACCAAGGGCGGCCGTCTTGTCCTGAAACGCAGAAGGGCCAAGGGCAGAATAAAGCTTTCCGTCGCCGACGAGAACAAGAAGTATTGACGGAATGTCCCCGGATGGGGATATGGAGAAACTACAAGGACAGAGTTTTCCGAAATCCGAGAAAGTTCGGAAAAAATCGGAAATCGACCGGATTTTTCGCACAGGCGCCCGGTATTCCTTTAAGGGGATGGCACTTCGAGTTGCGCCTAATTCCCTGGGATGGAGCCGGGTTGTTTTTATAACCGTACGGTCCTTTGACGGGGCTGTCGGGCGCAACCGAGCTAAACGTATCGCCCGGGAGGTCTGGCGTCTCAACAAGGCGAGGATTCGTAAGGGCTTTGATTTCGCCCTCATCCTCTATCCCGGATACGAGAGCTTTCCAGTCTGTACTTCCCTGATGCTCGGTCTCGTGCGCAAGGCGGGTTTAGTCGAATGAACGTTGTGAGAAAACTGTTTTCCATTCCTTTTCTCGCACTCATAAAACTCTACCAGATAGTCATTTCTCCGCTTTTCCCTCCTTCATGCAGGTTTTATCCTACCTGCTCAGCCTACTCGTACCAGGCCATAGCCAAATACGGTCCCATCAAGGGGACCTGGCTGGCTTTTAAAAGGATTATCCGCTGCCATCCACACAACC
Source organism: uncultured Treponema sp. (assembly GCA_964531105.1). Classification (GTDB taxonomy): domain Bacteria; phylum Spirochaetota; class Spirochaetia; order Treponematales; family Rectinemataceae; genus UBA2256. Next base: position 33,703 of record CAZHFN010000009.1, read on the forward strand.
CGGGAGGTTTTGATCCAGTACCATGAGCATATTTAACGATGGTTCCCAGTCTAAGGAAGAAAGCAGGCGCACTATCCTGGCGGTGTTGCTCTCCACAGTTATTGTCGGCGTGGGCTTCATGCTCCAGGGCATTTTCTTTCCACCAGCCCCTGCCAGCACCCAGAGTACGGCTCAAACAACCCTTCAAGGCCTAGAGTCCGGCGTTTCGGCGCCGCCTTCGGCCACGGTGCTCGCCGAGCCCTTTGTCGCGCCCGCCCCTGTGGTGGCCGCGCCTAAGCCCACTGCCACGGCCCCAGCGGTGAACGCGCCCCTTTCGGAAGCCCGCTACACCATTGAGACGGATCTTTTAAAAATTGAACTGAGCAATTCGGGGGGCGATATTGTGTCGCTGCAGCTCAAGGAGCACAAGGATAAGACCGGTTATGTCGATCTTATCGTGCCTGGCCAAAATGGCTCACAGGGTATTTCCCTCGCCTTTGGCGCTCCCGGAGCTCCCGTGGTGCGCGAGCTAATGAACGCATCCTGGCTGGACAACGATCGAAAGACCATTCAGTTCTCCAGGGTTTTCTACGCCCGCTCCGCCGATTCGGAAGAGCTCAAACCCTTTACCTATAAGAAGACCTATTCGTTCAAGAACGGGGAGTATCTCTTCGGCATGGCCGTGAGCCTGGAAGGTGAAAACGGAGCCCAGGTACCCCTCAATACGAATGGTTTGGCCTATACCCTTTCCGTGGGACCCCAGATAGGTCCTCGTTTCGACCATTTGAGCAAGAACGCCGATTACAGAAAATATATTCTGGAAGTCGAGGGCAAGAAGAAGAACGAAATGCCCAAGGCCGGCAACCTGCAGGTTATAAAAGAGCGGCCTAGCTGGGGTTCCATGGTAGGCAAGTATTTTGCCCTCATCGCCATTCCCGAGCTGCCCTTCGCCTCATTCGCCTATCTCCAGGATCAGGATCCCCTTATAAAGCAGACCAACGCCATGTACCTGTCCAGGCCTGCCTTCTCCTCCTCGGCCCAGACGGACAAGTACTACTTCTATTTTGGCCCCAGAACCAACGCCGAACTAGCCAAGTACGAGTATGCCGACAAGAACGGTTTCGGTCTGTCTTCCATGAAGTTGGAGGATGCGGTCGAACGCTCCAATCTCTTAGGCTGGCTCGAGACCATTCTCAAATTCTTTCTGAACATTTTCTACAAGCTCATTCCCAACTATGGTGTGGCCATTATACTAGTCACCATATTCATCAAGATTCTCTTTTATCCGCTAACCCAAAAGGGCTCCATAGCCACCGCCAGAATGCAGGAGCTTCAGCCCAAGCTCCAAGAGCTCCAGGCCAAGTACAAGGGGAATCCCCAAAAGCTGAATCAGGAGATGGCTGAGTTCTACAAGCGGGAAAACTATAACCCCATGTCGGGTTGTCTGCCCCAGCTTATCCAATTGCCTCTCTTCATAGCCATGTACAGCCTCTTCAACAACCACTTCGACTTGAGGGGCGCGAGCTTCATACCTGGCTGGATCAACGACTTATCTTTACCCGAGAGCATTGTCAATTTCGGTGCATTCCGCCTTCCCTTGCTCGGATGGAACGATTTGAGGGCCTTGCCCATCATTTATCTGGCAAGCCAGCTTTTGTATGGCAAGTTCACCCAAGCCCCTCAGGGCGGGCAAAATGCGGGCCAGATGAAGATGATGATGTACGGAATGCCCATCATGTTCTTCTTCATCCTCTACGATGTTCCTTCCGGCCTCCTCCTCTACTGGATCGTCAGCAACCTCTTGACCATTGCCCAGCAGGCGGTGATCAAGGACCTTCTCAAGAAGCACAAGTTGTCTCTGACTCCGGCCAAGGCTCAGGCAGGAGCTGGTGGCGGCATGAAGAGCGCGGGTAAAACCACCGTGAAGTCAGCTTCCCCCGTGGTTCAGCAAGGTATGGGCGAGCGGGTTAAGGAATGGCTGGAGAAAAAGGCCGGGGCAATGGATGGCTCAAATTCTGGCTCGGCTCAGAAACCCGGTTCTTCCAAGGGTGGCAATGAAGGCTCGGTCAAAAAAAAGGGCGATAAACGCTAATACTTTTGAGGCGCCTATACGACTGCGGTTGTACGGGCGGCCCATGTTCTTTAGGAGATTTGGATGATATACGAATTTGAAGGAAAGTCGGAGCGCGAAGCAATTGAGCTCGCGGCTGCTCAACTGGGGCTGGAGACCGACGAATTCGATGTGGAGATTCTTGAATCGCTCTCAGGGGGTTTGTTCAAGAAGGGCAAGGTAAAAATCAGGGTGCATACCAATTCCGATGGAAAAATGCCTCTAGGTTCTGCTGAAAGCCAAGGCCTTGCCGCAGTCACTGTTGTACAGGATGAAGCAGAGGTTCGCCAGGAACGCCGCTTACTCTCCGAGGAAGAACGCATGCCCATGGATGAGTTCGAGGAAAAAATTGTGGCCTGGGCTAAGGCCGTGGTGGATGCCATGGGTTATCCATCCAAAGTCTCTGTTCTCTTTAGGGAGGACAAGAAACTAGGTCTCAAGATCGATACGGACAATACATCGATGATCATAGGCAAGAAGGGCAAGAATATAGACGCCTTGCAGCTCCTGGCCAATGTCTATGCCGGAAAGCTGGGCAGGGACGATGTCAAGGTAATCCTGGATTCGGAGAACTACAGGATACGCAGGGAAGAGTCCCTGGTGCGTATCGCCTACGAGTCGGCCGAGCAGGTGCGCAGAACAGGACGTTCCGTGCTTTTAGAGCCTATGAATCCCTTTGAGCGCCGCATTGTGCACACCACCCTCAACGATATCGTGGATATCGAGACCAAGAGCGAGGGTGAAGGCTTGTACAAGCAGGTGCGCGTGATGTTCAGGGGCCGAAGATAGTCTTGTCTTGACCGTATTTCTGAAATCGGAGTAGAATTCAGCGTTTTCCCACCTTATTCAGCGAGTCCTCTTCCTTTTAACGAAGGGGGAGGCTCGTGAAAAGCGGATCTTACCTGCAAAGGAGACATTTTCCGCCATGGCAGTAAAGACCTTCAGGGGCGGAGCACATCCGCCCGAGCGAAAGGATCGGTCCAGCAGTCTTGCAGTGGAACGGTTGCGCGATGTCAAGCTCGTCGTCGTGCCCGTCAACCAGCATTTTGGAGCTCCGCTCCAGGCTCTGGTCAAGATCGGGGATGTCGTCAAACGGGGACAGAAAATAGCCGACGCCGACGGAAGAATGACGGTGCCGGTTCATGCACCCATAGCCGGAATTGTGAAGAAGATTGAGCCACGTACCCAATCGAACAATACCGACGGCCCCTGCATCGTCATAGAGGCGCTTCCTCCGCCCGCCGAAGGCCAGGCTGCTCCGAGCCTTGAGGAATTGCTGGATTTCATGCCTCCTTTAGACCCATTTACCTGCACGAAGGAAGAGTCGCTGGCCAGGGTAAGAGCGGCGGGCATAGTCGGCATGGGTGGTGCTGGATTCCCGGCCCATGTCAAGCTGGCGCCCTCCAAGCCCATCGCCGTGGTTATCGCCAACGGTGCCGAGTGCGAACCCTTCCTTACTATAGATGAGCGCACGATGATCGAACGCGCCGACGATGTGGTGGAAGGCGTGGCTATTACAATGAAGATTGTGAATGCCCCTGAAGGGGTTATCGCCGTGGAGGAGAACAAAGCCCACGCCGTGCCGCTTTTGGAGAAGGCAATTGCCGCCAGCCCCCGCACGAGGGCGGGCATGAAGATCAGGGTGCAGCTCTTAAAGACCAAGTACCCCCAGGGCGGTGAAAAAATGCTGATCACCGCCATTACCGGCAGGGAAGTACCCTCTGGCGGCCTGCCCATGGATGTGGGCTGCGTCGTGCAGAATATCGGCACCCTCTGTGCCATGGTGGATGCCTTCAAGGAGGGGAAGCCCCTCATTGAGCGCGGCCTCACCATTTCCGGTGGAGCTTGCACGAAGCCCGCCAATGTCATCGCACCCATAGGCACTCCAGTGGCTGATATTCTAGCTGCAGGCCTTGCCCAGGTGGATGAGGAAAAGCTGGGCATGGTGATTTACGGCGGACCCATGATGGGTGTCGCGGTTCCCAATTATCAGATCCCCGTGCAGAAGAATACCTCAGGAGTCCTGCTTTTAGATGCCGCCGAGGCCAAGCACTACGACGAGGAAACCTGCATCCGCTGCGGACGTTGCATGCGCGCCTGCTCCTGCAGGCTATCTCCAGCCCTTCTGGCCGCTGCGATAGAGGCCGGGGATTATAAGGAAGCTGAAAAGATCGGTCTTCTGGACTGTATTGAGTGCGGAACCTGTTCCTTTATCTGCCCCTCCCACCGCCACCTGGTGCAGCGCTTCAGGGTAGGCAAGCAGGTGCTGCGCGCCTTGAAGCAAAAGGAGGCCCAGAATGCCCGCTAAAAATATGCTGCTCTCCTCGAGCCCCCACTCCTTCACGCCGGTGACAACACCGAGGATCATGCTCTCGGTGCTGATCGCCCTTATCCCCGCCTCGGCCTATGGCGTCTACCTTTACGGCCTATCGGCCTTGGCCCTTATCCTGGTTACGATGGCATCGGCGGCGGCGGCGGAGTTCATATTCCGAAAGCTGATCAAGGCTTCGACAACGGTGGGGGATTTTTCCTCACTGGTGACGGGGCTTTTACTGGCCCTAATTCTGCCGCCTTCCACGCCCCTATGGATGGGAGCCCTCGGAGGCGTTTTCGCCATTGTCGTGGCCAAGGAATTTTTCGGCGGACTAGGAGCCAATCCTTTCAACCCCGCTTTAATTGGACGAGCCTTCCTGTTAATGAGCTTTCCCGCGGCCATAACCACCTGGACATTGCCTCAGGGACTGATTGTAGGCCCCGACGCTATTTCCTCCCTCTCCCTTTCCCAGGGAGCGGCGGACGCGGTGGCGGCGGTTACTCCCCTGGGCTTGGTAAAATCTGGCAAAACCCTGGCCGATGTGGGTACCTACCTGGGCACCCACAGCGACGGTGAACTCTTAAAGCAGCTGTTCCTGGGCTATCACTCCGGATCTTTAGGTGAAAGCTCCATCCTGCTGATTACACTTGGCGGACTTTTCCTTTTGGGGATAGGCGTCATCCAGTGGGTGATCCCCGTTTCTGTGCTGGTGTCCACCTTCGTTTTCTCCTGGATGCTGGGCATGAATCCGGTTTTTTCACTCCTCACCGGCGGTATAACCTTCGGGGCCTTCTTCATGGCCACCGACTACGCCACTAGGCCGCTTACGCCTAAGGGCCAGATTATCTTCGGCTTGGGGATAGGGCTTATCACCGCGGTGATTCGAAAGTTCGGCGGATTCCCCGAGGGTGTAACCTACGCCATTTTGATCATGAATATTGCCACCCCCTTCCTCAACAAGATGAGGGTAAAGAAGTACGGCTTTGTGCCTCCAGTAAAACCTGCCAAGGCGAGCAAGGAGGCAGCGCGATGAAAGGTACCCTAAAACTGGGCATAGCCCTCGCACTCTTTGCTGTGGCTGCATGCGCGAGCCTGGCTGTAGTATACGCGATCACCAAGCCCCAGATTGAAGCTCAGGATCAGCTTGCTCTTGAAGCTTCCCTTCGCGATTTGTTTCCGGAAGGAGAGGATTTTGAGGATGTATCTGCTTCCATTTCCTCGGCCAATGCAACGGTGAGTCTCCAGAACGCCTTTTTAGCCAAGCGGGGCGGAGCCTCCTTGGGCTTGGCGGTCAAGGCTGCAGGGCCTAGTTATGGTGGGCAGGCTGTACTTCTCGTGGGCGTAGAGCTCAATCGAAGCATAGCCGGCGTTCGCGTGCTGGAACTCAACGATACGGCCGGGCTGGGAGCCAATGCAAAGAACCCCGGCTACTATGTCGACAAGACAAACAAGGTCACATTCCCCGGCCAGTTTACGGGCAAGTTTGTCACCGATCCCTTTGTCGTCAAGGGCGATGTCGTTGCCATAACCGCCTCGACCATAACCTCCAATGCTCTTACTACCATAGTAAAGGCTGCTGCCGACGCGGGCGTGTTGTGGCTTGAAAATTCAGCCCTGGCTCCGCCGGCGGATCAGGGTTCTGCCGGTGCCAATAGCGATTCGGTGGCTTCGGAGAGCGCTCCGGCAGCGACGGGAGGGAACTGATATGAAAAGCCTTTGGAAAACTTTTAAACAGGGAATTATCTACGAAAATCCCCTCCTCATGCTCATGATTGGCCTTTGCTCTGCCCTAGCGGTAACCTCCAGCGTGGCCAACGGGGTGGGCATGGGCTTGGCCATGACCTTCGTCATGCTTTTCTCCGAAATCGTCATTTCGATATTCAGGAAGGTCATACCCAACTCGGTTCGAATTCCCATCTTCATCATCATCATCGCCGCCTTTACCACCATGGTCGACTTGGTTATGAAGGCCTACTTCCCCGACCTGTCCAAGAGCATGGGCGTATTTATTCCACTCATCGTCGTCAACTGCATCATCATGGGCCGAGTGGAAGCCTTCGCTTCAAAGCAGAAGGTCATGCCGGCTATTTTCGACTCCCTGGGCATGGGCTTAGGCTACACATGGGTTATGGTGGCCATATCGGCAGTGCGTGAGCTTTTAGGCAACGGTAGCCTGGCGGGTATTCCCCTCATGCCGGCTTCGTATCAACCTATTCTCTTTTTCATTCTGCCTCCGGGAGGCTTCCTAGTATTCGGCCTCTTCATCTCCTTCAACATCTGGCTCAAGGGCAGGATGGAGAAAACAGCCAAGGAGCGTGCATAATGGAACTGGCAAAAATTTTTTTAGTCGCCCTCCTGGTAAACAACGTCGTTTTAATGCGATTTTTGGCCCTCTGTTCTTATGTGGGCATGACTAATGATGTGGGGCAATCGGTGGGTATGGGCTTTGCGGTAACCTTCGTCACCGTACTCGCCACCGCCGCCACCTGGCCTATCTATCACTTCCTTCTCGTGCCACTGGGGCTCACCTTCCTCAAGATCCTCGTCTTCATCCTGGTGATTGCCAGTCTGGTTCAGCTTGTGGAGTTCTACCTTAAAAAGAATATCCCTGGCCTCTACGCGGCCATGGGTATCTACCTCCCTCTCATCACCACTAACTGCGCCATCCTGGCGGTAACCTTCGAAAACATCGACTACGGCTATACTTTTATTGAGTCTATCGTCTATGCGATAGGAGTTTCCCTGGGTTATCTCTTGGCTATGGTATTGCTGGCAGGCGTGCGGGACAGGATGAAGACAAGCCCAGTGCCCAAGTTCCTTCAGGGCACGCCGATTCTCTTCATCGCATCCAGTCTTCTGGGCGTGGCTTTCATGGGCTTTTCCGGGCTCATCAAATAGGGGTAGGAAATGAGCGTCATACTTATCACTGTAATATTCGCCGCCATCCTTGCCTTTGTACTGGGCATAGCCCTGGGTTTCTTCCAGAAAAAATTCCATGTCGAGCGGGATCCCAAGATCGACGATGTGCGGGCAGCCCTTCCGGGGGCTAATTGCGGCGGCTGCGGATTTCCAGGCTGTGACGGTTATGCCGAGGCTGTGGCCACAGGCAGGGCTCCGACCACTAAGTGTTCGGCAGGCGGGGCATCCACCGCAGAAGCTGTATCCAAGATCATGGGCGTAGACGCGGCGGCCGAAGATCTGGTCACTGTGCTTCTCTGTCAGGGTACCAAGGAATTGGCTGTTTCCAAGGGCGATTACGTGGGCATAAAAACCTGCAGGGCTGCCAAGCTCTCCACGGGTGGGGTGAAAGCCTGCGCCTGGGGTTGTCAGGGCTTGGGCGACTGCGTGACGGTCTGTAAGTTCGATGCCCTCGCGATGGGCGAAGACGGACTGCCCCACGTGAATTATGAAAACTGTACGGGCTGCGGCATGTGCGTGGAAGAATGCCCCCAGAAGCTCTTCACCCTGGTTCCCAGGGGCAAGAAGGGCTCTGTAGTCCTTTGTTCCAATCGCAATGTGATCAAGGCTAACGTGATTAAGACCTGCAAGACAGGCTGCATCAAGTGCGAGATCTGCGTGAAGCAGTGTCCCGAGAAGTGCATCACCATGGTGAACGGTATACCCGTCACCGATTACGACAAGTGCACATCCTGCGGCGTCTGTGTCGCAAAGTGCCCCACCCACGCCTATAAGCTTTTGGAAGTGGACGTTATGGGCGAAAAGAAGAAGGTGCCGGTACTGGCCGAGGCTTGAGTTTTTTGTTGAGTGCATGCGAGCCGCGATCAAAAGTCCTCCGGACTTTTGATCGCGGCGGGGATTGCAGCTGCACTTTTCTGGTTTAACGCGGCGCCCAAAAGGGCGCCGTTTTTATTAGTAGTGCACTGTTTTGTAGCGGAAGCCCAGGCTAAGACTTATGGCGGCCCTACGGTCGGCCTCGAGGTTCTCCGGCTCTCCCGTAACGGGAAGATAGCGGTTAAAGCGCAATTCCAAGAACAGTCCAAAGCCTGAAGCGCCGTAGTTCACGGGCGCGGCCGACCAGCGCAGGCCTGCGGTGCTTATCCAGGATGCAGGGGCCTCATAGGCTCTGGCGGGGCTGCTTGTATCGGCGGCCAAGCCGGGTTCGCCCAGCGTAAGCGCAGGGCCGGCAAAAAGAGAAAACCCCGTATTCTGGCCAATTACCAGCTCCAAGGGTATTCGGAAGTCCGAAAGAAGATCGTCATATTCCAGGCGGGTTCTCAAGCCTAGAGAAAAATTGTTTCCTACGGGGTAGTGGGTAGAGAGGCTTAGGCCAGCACCTCGAAGTGTTTGTCCCTGGTCTGTTTGGCCTGAGATCATGCCTGCATCGAGAATGCCTAAAAGGCCGACTTCGAAGCTTAAACCTGAAAGTGCAGAGGCTGGCACAGCTCTTCCTGCAAAGAGAAAGCGGCGAGACCACGATGCCTCCGACAAGGAGTTTTTGATGACTCCTGTGCGACTACCGGCGCTGGCTGCATGATAAAACTCATTATCCCCCGCATAGATACCCACATGATCAGCCGCCGCAAAGGTCGCTTTTGAAGGGCTGCTTCCCCGGGATGCCGTGGAGGAAGCGCTGTTCAGATTGAAGAATACCAGATCACCGGCCTTTAATTCCTGCCGGGGGATTAGGAGAACCCAAGGCCCCAGGGTATCGACTGTCCTGGGCACTGTGCGGCCTGTGGCTTCCTTGAATACCAGGTAGACCAGGCCCGAGCAGTCTATGCCCTTAGCACTCTCTCCTCCAAAGACATAGGGGGTGCCCATAAGGCGCTGGGCCGAGCGGAGGATGGCATCCCGGGTTTTAGAGGGGGGCAGGGCAGGGAGCGGTAAATCACCGTGGCTGCCGCCGGGCGCCGCCACGGCCGGAAAAAGCATCGCCAGGCCTAAAAAGCCCGCTGCTAAAAACGCAAACAGGCGGCGCCCGGCATAGGCCTTGCCACGATAGTCCGGTTCCCAAAAAGTAATTTGCACCCTTCGAATATCGGAAGAACATGCATGGTAATGAGATATCTTCTGCGCCTGAATGCCCTGGATTGACTCTTTTTATGCAGATCACTACACTCGGATAAAACCTTTTCCGGAGAAGTTTTCGCAACGGAATTGGTCCCGCCGAGTTTTCCGAATTGCGGGCGGGTAAGAAATTCACGCTAAAGAGGGAATCATGCCAGCCACACTGCGCCCCTTTACCTCCGAATCCGTGTCCGAAGGACACCCCGACAAGATCTGCGACCAAATTTCCGACGCGGTGCTCGACGCCTGCCTGGAAAAAGACAGGCATTCTCGTGTTGCCTGCGAGTGCTACGCTACCACCGGCCTGGTATTAGTCGGCGGGGAGATCAGCACCAGAACCTATGTCGACGTTCAGGAAATTGCCCGCTCTGTAGTGCGGGAAATCGGCTACAACAATCCCGAATACGGCCTGGACTGGGCTTCCATGGCGGTGCTCAACGCCATCCATAATCAGTCGCCGGACATAGCCCAGGGCGTGGACGGACACGGACTCAAGGAATATGAAGGCAAGCAGGGCGCCGGCGATCAAGGCATGATGTTCGGCTTTGCCTGCGATGAAACACCGGAACTGATGCCCGCACCCATAACCCTCGCCCATCGCCTTCTGAAGGAAGCCGCTCGAATCCGCAAATCTGGCGAAATCCCCTGGCTGCGACCCGATGCCAAGAGCCAAGTGACTATTGAATACGATAGAAATGAGCCTGTGCGTATCTCCGCGGTTGTGCTCTCCCATCAGCACGATGAAATGGGAGCCGAGGGGGCTGTGCTGAGCTATGAGGAAATAAAAGAAAGTCTGATCGATTGCATAATAAAACCCGTATTGGCCCCCACAGGCTTGCTGGATTCCCAGACCAAGTTCTACGTAAACCCGACAGGCAGATTTGTCATCGGCGGCCCCGCAGGAGATACTGGACTGACGGGGCGGAAGATAATCGTGGACAGCTACGGCGGCATGGGCAGGCACGGAGGCGGGGCATTTTCCGGCAAGGACCCCTCCAAGGTGGACCGCTCGGCGGCCTACATGGCCCGCTATGTCGCGAAAAACATAGTCGCCGCCGGGCTGGCGACTCGCTGCGAACTGGAATTAGCCTATGCTATCGGCGTACCTGAGCCTGTATCGGTTATGGTGGAAACCTTTGGAACCGGCACGGTGGAGGAAGCGGCAATATCCAAGGCGGTGCGCAAGGTATTCGACCTCTCACCCCAAGGTATAATCGAGACACTCCATCTCAAGGCGCCCCAGTACAAGGCCACCGCAGCGTATGGCCATTTCGGCCGCGAAGGCTTTGCATGGGAGAACACCGATAAGGTGCCCGGCCTGCTAAAAGCTCTGTAAGCAGGCTGCGCATAAAACGGCCGGCCTCGCAGCCTTCGCTACCGGCCGACACTCCCAGTCTAAAGCGCCCCCGTTATCGAGACCCCTTTGAGCAGAACAGCCTTGGGGCAGAGAGACCTGGCCGCCAGACCCCTCTCTTTTGAGCGAAGCATCGTGGATCTCAACTCGGCTACCGAACCTGAAATAGAACCGCCAGTCACGGGCCGGCGTATTTTCCCGTCAAACCAGTAGGCTAACCTGATCTCTCCGCCAAAATCACCGGTGGCCGACTCCAGTCTGAAATCTGAAAATACCGCGGCCTCCAGGTGTGGCTGGGCTCGCATCTCCGCCATGCTCATGGATCCGGGTGATACGGAGAAAAGTGAATAGGCACCACGGCGGGGCTCACCTAACCAGTCCGCATAGCGCAGACCCCCCACAAGCCTCGTCAGTACACCCTTTTCCACCACCGGCACTTGCTCTAGAGGAAAGCCATCGGGATCGAAGGGGCTGGATGCGGGCAGCCCGGGGATAAGCGCTTCGGCGAATATATCCAAAGGATCGGCAATTTTTGCTCTCGAACCATCGTCTTGAATATTCGCGCCCAAGGTAAAGGGAGATGCTTTCATAAAGATCGCCGAGGTGGAAGCATTATCGAAAAACCAACCGAATATCTCCTCGGCTTCCCGCCCTCCCAGAATAAGAGGCAAACCATTGAGCGCCGGGGTGGGAGTTGCCAAAGCCCTGTCCCTAACCTGGGCAAGGCGGCTGTCTGTAGCCGCGGCCAACCTTTCGGCGTCGGGATCGGAAAAGGAAAGGTCGTCGAAAAGTTCCACCTTCCCCTGGCTGGAATCGGTATCCACGATAAACTCCGAATAACCCTTCCAGCCCTCGATATCGAAGGCGGCGCCCCGGGAATTCTCAAAGCTCTTTCTTGTCTTGGTGACGAATAATTCAAGACAATTGATCCGCGGCTGGCCGGCCGCAGCATGGCCGGCCGCGCCGGCCTCTGCCTCCCCTCCTCCGCCCGCCACCAATTCTCGGCCCTCGGGAGAGTAAAAAGCCTGGGCGCAGGCATCCATGCGAGCGCTTTCGTCCATGGATGCGAAGCCCGATGCGGGAATGTAGACTTTAGGTTCCGCCGGACCCGGAAGTTCAAACCAGGGATTCTTTGAAAGCGAGGCGGCAAAAAGCCCCTGCCCTATCTTGGCCTCTATTTCCGCATCGCTATGGCTGGGCTGGAGACTTATGGACGCCTCGCCCCTGAATTTTTTTTCTCCCTCCAGATGATCCACATACAAAGTGAGGGCATAGCGCTGTTCCTCCACTTCACGGGCAATCTCCACACCCCGCTTCACGTAGTAGCGCTCCTGCCTATAGCTCTGTTCGCTCACCAGGCGCCAATCCGCCGCCACTATCCCGCTGCGGCTCTCGGCCCTGCGCAATGCTGGTAATATTCGTTTCTTCATCATCCCAACCTCATTTTCGTTTTAATGCAGGGGCCTCCGGAGGAGACTTTCACGTATTCCTTGTATCCCTTGCCGCAAAAGCCCGAACCGGACAGGGCAAAGTCCTCGGACACCATATCTATGGCTCCGAGCACATCGGGAACATAGCCCGAACAGATAATCGGACTGGCTACCCTGCCTGTAAAGACCCCGTCCACTATCTCCCTGCCCACCATGGCCAGAAGCTGGATACCCCAGTTGCGGGGATCCTCCATGCCAGAATTGAGCCTGCTCAAATACCAGCCTTTTTTAACCGAGGCTATCATGTCCTGCAGCCTGGAAGAGCCCGGGGCGAAATACGTGTTGGTCATGCGGGCATAGGCCTTGTGGGAATAAGCCTGCCGCCGTCCGTTGCCCGTAAGAGGAATACCAAGGGCGAGGGCCGAAAGAGTGTCCGAAATTCCGCTCACCAGAATGCCTTTGTCGATTACCTTTGTTTTGTTTGAAGCCCTGCCCTCGTCGTCGAAGAGGTAGGATCCGCACTGGTCCACCCCTGCGGCTCCGTCGTACATGGTTACCAGGTCGGAGCCCACCCGTTTGCCCACATACTCGGCCGCCCTAGCCCTACCCTTGAAGAACATATCCGTTTCCACGCCATGGCCGAAGGCCTCGTGGGCCAGGGTTCCCGCCATGTCCGAATCCAGGATCACATCGTACATTCCAGGCTCTATCTTCACGGAGTCCAGAAGCATGACCAGCTCAGCCGAAAGCTCCTGAAGGCCAGATTCGAGGCTATCTAAAAGCTCCAGGCCTACTCTGCCCGATACCGGGCGGTAGGAAGTCTTGGAAACTTGCCCGCGACGCGCCACTCCGAACAAATACGCCTGTGACCAGGAGTAACTCTGCATCAGATCCCGGTGAGGCGAAAGAAACAGCTTTGAGATATCCATACACTCAAAGCGGGAATGGGCCATGACCACCGTCTTTCCGTCGGTGAGCTTTTCCTGCAAATCCTTGAGTCGGGAAAGGGCAAGCTCTGGATCGGTGGTGAATGGATCTATTTCCACGCTGCCCCGATATTCGGCCTTGAGAGGCTCATCGGGAATCCTCGGATAGGCTATGGCCTGTGGCGAAGCGAGAAGCCCGTTAAGCCAAAACTCCAGCTTACGCGCAAAGGCATCGCTATCACCTCCCAGATCGGGAATCGCGTACTCGGCCACTCTGCCATTTTTCTGGGCTCTGAAGACAAAACCCCTCTGAACCCAGTCCGGTTCGCCAGTTCTTGTCTCTCCCGGGGTGGCCGAATACCGTATACCTCTATCGTCAGCCCCCAGAACGCTTATGTAATCGAATCGGGATTCCAGTATTTCCAGAATCCTCGCAAGTGCCGGCTTCCTCTCAAGGAGAAAGGCGCTATGTTGCCGTTCGGGCATTGAATACCTCCCGCGGTATGTGCATGGAAAGAGGCGCCTCGGTGCCCGAGGCGCCGGCCTATAGGCCAATCTTTCTTTTATCGTTGTGCAATAGTATAGTGAGCCAGTTTTACAGACAATAGAGCCCAGGAGTTGCCGCAGGTGAACGACACTCTCGATCCACGCCAACAAAGACAAGGATATTTTTTCGCCATAGGCGCCACCCTCCTCTGGGCGGGCAACATGACCCTCGCCAGGGGCCTCAACACCAGCATCGATCCCATAGCCCTGTCCTTTTACCGCTGGACCCTCGCCTGCTTGGCTATTTTGCCCTTTTCGCTCAAGCACATTATCGCCGGCTGGCCTATAATACAAAAAAGACTCGGTTATTTTTCCATTGTTGCCTTTCTTGGGGTTACAGCCTTCGCGACACTGGTTTACATGGCTGGAAGAACAACGACGGCGCTCAATCTCTCCCTCATTTCCATCACCTTTCCCGTTTTTATCATCATATTTTCCAGGATATTTCTGAAGGAAAAGATAAGTCGGCTCCGAACTGCGGGCATAATTTTAGTTCTGGCCGGGGTAGTGCTTTTAATAACCAAGGGAAAGCTAAAAGCCCTTGCGACAATGTCCTTTACCCCCGGCGATGCCCTTATTCTTCTCTCCTCCATAGCCTGGGCAGTCTATAGTATTCTTCTCCGCAGAAAGCCTAAGGAACTCAACATCTGGGCCTTGCAGGGCACGACCTTCATGCTCGGCTGGGTGTTTCTGGCTCCGTTTTTCTTTTTTGGACGAGGAAACGCGGCGCCCATAACGTGGAACCTGACCATTGTTCTATCGATTATCTATGTTGCTCTGATGGCTTCCCTGTCGGCTTTCATACTTTGGAACAAGGCCGTAGAAAGGCTGGGAGCCTCCAGGGCTGGCATGGTGTACTACTCCATGCCCCTCTTCAGCGGTATTCTGGCCTACCTTATTTTGGGTGAGTCCGTGGGGCTTTTCCACCTCTTAAGCGCCCTCCTCATAGTCCCAGGCATAGTGGTAGCCAATTATACCCCGAGCAAAAAACCTCCGAGCAAGGAAGGCTTATGAAAACGCGAAACCTCGGCGTCACAGGCGAAAAAATTTCGGCCATAGGCTTAGGCTGCATGGGCATGACAGGCCGCTACGGCCCCGCAGAAAAAAGCGAAAATCTTGCCGTCCTCCACAGAGCCCTCGACATAGGCATCAACTTCCTGGACACCGCCGACATGTACGGCTCGGGCGATAACGAAAAACTGCTTTCCGAAGTACTCGCCACACGGCGCGGCGAGGTCTTCCTGGCCACCAAGTACGGTTTCCGCCCCGACGCTTCAGGCAAAATGGGCGTCGATGTGACGCCTGACTATGCCCGTCAGGCCATCGACGCCTCCCTGCGGCGGCTAAAAACAGACCACGTTGACCTCTATTACGCCCATCGGGTAGATCCCAAAGTGCCAGTGGAGGAAACCGTGGGCGCCATGGGCGAGCTCGTAAAAGCCGGCAAGGTCCGCTACATCGGCATCTGCGAAGCCTCCGAGGCGAGCGTCAGAAGGGCGCACAAGGAATACCCCCTGGCGGCGGTGCAG
Source organism: uncultured Treponema sp. (assembly GCA_964531105.1). Lineage (GTDB taxonomy): Bacteria > Spirochaetota > Spirochaetia > Treponematales > Rectinemataceae > UBA2256. The sequence goes on from CAZHFN010000009.1 coordinate 48,919, forward strand.
AGCGAGTACTCCCTCCTCACCCGTGAGCCCGAAAACGCCATAATTCCGGCCTGCGCCGAACTCGGCATAGCCTTCGTGCCCTACAGCCCCCTGTCCCGTGGCCTCGTCACCGCCGCCATGCCCGAGCCGGAGACCATGGCCTCTGACGATTTCCGCCACGGCCTGCCCCGCTTTACGGGCGAAAACCTGGAGCGCAACAAAAAACTCGTCTGGGAATTCGCGGCCCTCGCTAAAACCCTGGCCTGTACGGCCGCGCAACTAGCCCTGGCATGGGTTCTCCACAAGGGCGACACCATAATCCCCATTCCCGGCACCAAACGGCTTAAATACCTGGAGGAAAATGCCGGCGCGACGGATATTATCCTAGAAAAAAAGGACATGGACAGAATTGAAGCCCTGCTGAAAGCCCATCCCGCCGCAGGCCAGCGCTACGATCCGGGCAACATGGGGCTCGTGGATCGCTGAGGCTCTTCGTCATTTTCGCATTGGGGTTAAACCCACTGGGCGGTTTTATTTATTCTCATGTATTCAAATCAATCGCAGCCAGGTACTCTGCCGCTTTCCGGATTTCGAGCCCGTCGGGATAGGTTTTTTCGCGCTCACACCGCATGACGATCTGAACCCTTCGCGTTTTTTCGAGCGCGGTCCCAAAATCGGAAAAGGCCTTAGATCGCGATGAATCCGATAGCTTCACTTCAAACGCATGAGTCAGTTCCTCGTCCTGGGACAGGACGAAATCCAGCTCATTTCCATTTTTAGTCTTCAGGTAGCATAGTTCGCCGGAAACTCCGCGGGTATCCTCCACAAAGTGCAGTTGCTTTTTCAGGGCGCAAGCGACGGCATTTTCAAGTTTTTTGCCATCGTCGCCTTTTACCATCGCCGTATCGAAAAAGTAGTACTTCGGCTCCTTGAGAATCGAGCGAGCGACGTTCCTGTGCCATGGGCGAACCGGAAATACGATATAGAGGCTCTCCAGCAATTCCAGGTAGGACTTTACCGTCTTGGGGTCTTTTTTGAGGTCCCCGGCGAGATTGACGTACGAAATAGGCGATCCGACCCGGCCGCGCAATAGTTCAATGAGCGTCTCCACCGCGAGAATATCCTGAATCACCGAAAGGTCCAGAAGATCCTGGCGCAGAATCACGTCGATGTGGGTCTTTTTCCAGCGGGCGTAAAAAACAGGGTCATTCTCCAGAAAGGGCTCGGGGAAACCGCCTACGGTGAGCAGGCGCGACAAGGCTTCCGCCGGTTCCATAAGCGAGGAAGCCTCTTTGACATCGAAGGGGTGAAGGCGATACGAGAAAAATCGGCCGGCAAGGGAGTCGCCCACCTTTCTGAACGCGTCGAGCCGCGCGCTTTTCGTAACCAGGATCGCTGGAGTGGTTCCTTCTACATCGAAAATCCCCTTCAAGAAGGTCTTCCATTCCGGCATCTTGTGGAGCTCGTCGAAAATCACCAGGGGCTTTTTCCTGTCCCAGCTCCTTTCGTTGAGCGCCAGGCGGTGCTCGCTGTTATCGAAATTGAAGTAGTCGTATTCCTTCATGAGGCTTTTGGCCAGGGTTGTTTTCCCGACCTGGCGAGGCCCCGATACGAGTACGATCTTCTTCTTGAGGTCATTAAGGACAAATGGCGCGATGCTTCGTTCCATGTGACTATTATGGAGCGGATTCCCGAAAAGTCAAGACTAATCGGGAATTGGTTCCCGTTTGGTCACGATAAATCGACAATGAGATACCGAATAAAATCGTTGCGATTAAAGAGGGAACGATATATCATGCAATAAAATGAACCAAAATCCTGAACAGATCGCGCGAGACGCCATCGATAGACAACTTGCGGCCGGTGGATGGATTATACAAAACAAGAAAAACCTCAACCTTCATGCAGGTACGGGGGTAGCCGTCAGGGAATATATGACTGATGTTGGCCCCGCCGACTATGTGCTCTTTGTCGACGGGAAGCCTGTGGGCGTCGTCGAGGCGAAGCGTGAGGAAGAAGGCGACAGGCTGACGTTGCATGAAGATCAAGCCGAGAGGTATGCCAAGGCTCGGCTGAGATACCTTAATAATGACAGACTCTCATTTGCCTATGTGAGCACGGGAACCGTCACGAAGCTCACCGATTTTCGTGACCCGAAACCGCGGGCTCGCGAGGTGTTTTCGTTCCATCGGCCCGAAACGATTCGCGCATGGCTGAAAAAACCGAAATCTTTGAGGGATTCCCTCCTAGACATGCCCGAATTGCCCATTTCCGGTCTGCGTGAATGCCAGATCGACGCAATCAGGAAACTGGAAACATCATTCAAAGAGAACAGGCCGCGAGCTCTCATCCAGATGGCGACCGGCTCGGGTAAAACCTTCACCGCCATAACCTTCGTGTATCGCCTTTTGAAGTATACGAATGCCAAGCGGATACTTTTTCTGGTGGATACCAAGAACCTCGGTGAGCAAGCAGAGCAGGAATTCATGTCCTTTCTGCCCAATGACGATAACCGTCTGTTTACCGAGCTCTACGGGGTTCACCGTCTGAAGTCCCGATACATCCCCGACGACAACCAGGTTTATATCAGCACCATTCAGCGATTGTACGCGGTGCTCAAGGGCCAGGATCTGGACGAGAGCGAGGAAGAAGTCAATCCGAACGAACTCGGACAGCCCAAAGTCGTTCCGCCGGTAGAGTACAGCGAGAAACTTCCCCCTGAATATTTCGACTTCATCGTCATCGACGAATGCCACCGCAGCATCTACAACCTTTGGATGCAGGTGCTCGATTACTTCGACGCCTTTCAGGTAGGCCTGACCGCCACGCCCGACAAGCGGACCTTTGCCTATTTCCAGCAGAATGTCGTCTCGGAATATTCGCACGAGATGGCCGTGGCTGACGGAGTCAATGTCGGCTACGCCGTCTATCTTATCGAGACGAAGATCACGGGGAGAGGCGCCACGCTCTGGAAGGGCGAATACATCGAGCATCGCGAAAGACTCTCCCGCCGGAAACGACTGGAATTGCAGGATGAGGACGAGGTATATTCGGCGAAACAACTGGATGTCAACATCGTCAATCCCAATCAGATACGGATGGTGATCCGCAGCTTCAAGGAGCACCTGCCGGCGATGTTCCCCGATCGCTTCGACAAGGACGGGGCTTTCGAAGTGCCCAAGACCCTCGTGTTCGCCAAGACCGACAGCCACGCCGACGACATCATCCAGATCATCCGCGAGGAATTCGCCGAAGAGAACAATTTCTGCAAGAAAATCACCTACAAGTCCGAGGAGGACGCCAAGTCAGTCCTCGCTTCGTTCCGAACTACCTACTATCCCCGCATAGCCGTCACTGTCGATATGATAGCCACCGGCACCGACGTAAAGCCCTTGGAATGCCTTCTCTTCATGCGCGACGTGAAAAGCCGCAACTATTTCGAGCAGATGAAAGGTCGAGGAACGAGAGTCATCAACTTCGACGACTTGAAGAAAGTTTCCCCTTCAGCCAGGATCACCAAGGACCATTTTGTCATTGTCGACGCGATAGGCGTCACCAAGAGCTTGAAGACCGACAGTCGTCCGCTCGAGAAGAAGCCTGGCGTACCGCTCAAGGACCTGCTTGCGGCCGTGGCCGTAGGAGCGAGGGACGAGGAACTCTTCACCTCTCTCGCAAATCGCCTAACGCGACTCGATAAACAGATCAACGACAAGGAACAGGCCACGTTCATCGAAAAAACTGGCGGCGTGACGATTCGCGACGCGGTCAAGAATCTTCTGGACGCCTACAATCCCGATACGCTGGAAGCCCTGCGGGACAAGGCTATTTCCCAGCTGCCCCTGGCTCCTCAGCTGGACGTGGAAAAGCGCGTTCAGGAACTTGAGACCGAATTGCGGAATAAGGCGGCGAAAGTCTTTACAGGCGAGGTCAACGAGTATATAGAGAATGTCCGCAAGGCTCACGATCAGAAGATCGACCTTCTCAATCCCGACGAGCTGCTTCACGCTGGTTGGGACAAGGACAACAAGGAAAAGGCCCAGAAGATCATCGCGGACTTTACCCGATGGATAGGCGAGCGAAAGGATGAGATGACGGTGCTTCAGATATTCTATTCCCTGCCCTATCGCAGGCGCGAACTCACCTTCGCCATGCTGAAGGATCTTGTCGAAACGATGACGAGCGAGAACCCCGGCCTCTCCCCCATGAGCGTCTGGCGCGCCTACGAACAACTCGAGAGCGTCAACGGCCAGCCCCGAAACGACCAGGTCGCCCTTGTGTCCCTCATCCGTCATGTCGCGGGCATAGACTCAGTCCTCACTCCCTACGACAAGACCGTGGACAGCAATTTCAAGAGTTGGATATTCAAGAAGCATGAGGGAGCCGGCAAGAAATTTACTGCTGAACAAATGGAATGGCTCACAATGTTAAAAGATCACATAGCTACTTCCGTGCATATCGATATCGATGACCTGGATTATGTTCCCTTCGATGCAATGGGCGGCCGCGGCCGCATGTGGCAGCTCTTCGGCGAAACCATGACCACCATCCTCTCCGAACTCAACGAAGCACTGGCGGCATAAGATGAACATGGCCTGTGCAAATAATTGTATAAAAGTCCCTCTGATAGAAATTCTTGATTACGTAATAGGCGGGGATTGGGGAAAAGCTCCAGATTATTTAGATGATAAGTATGGGTTAGCATATTGTATTCGAGGATCAGAATTTCGGAACTGGCAATACGATAAAGGTAAAACGGCGCCATTACGAAAGATTAAACTCAAGAATATTTCCTCAAGAAAACTTCAAGAAGGTGATTTACTAATAGAAATATCTGGCGGAGGTCCTGATCAACCGGTTGGTAGAACCGTTATAATTGATAAATCTGTGTTAAATATATACTCAGACATTCCCAAGATATGTACAAATTTTTTACGATTGGCAAGACCATCAAAATTTGTTAATCCACAGTATTTGAATTATTTCCTTACCCTTTTTTATAAATCTGGTGAAATTGATAAATACCAAAGTGGTAGTAGTAATTTACGAAATTTAAAATTCCAAAAGTACCTCTCAATTGAAGTTCCACTTCTGCCATTTTCCGAACAACAGCGAATTGTTTTAAAAATTGAAGAGTTATATAGCAAATTGGACAAGGGCATTGAAAGCCTAAAGGCCGCACAGGAACAACTAAAGATCTACCGTCAGGCTGTACTCAAATGGGCGTTTGAGGGGAAGTTGACAAATGATGATGTGATAGAAGGGGAACTGCCCAAAGGATGGACAACACTACATGTCGCTGCAATTGGAAAAGTTCAATTGGGGAGACAACGATCACCTAAAAATGTATCAAGAAACTATCCTACGAAATATTTAAGAGCTGCAAATATAACTGAAAACGGCTTGAACTTGACGAATATTCTTGAGATGGAATTTTCGCCAAAAGAGTTTTTTCAATACAAGCTTATAAAAGGGGACATAATTCTTTCAGAAGCTTCTGGAAGTGCTTCTCAAGTTGGGAAGCCTGCAATTTGGAAGGACGAAATTGAAGAATGTTGTTTCCAAAATACAATAATTAGGTTACAAGCAGATGACCGTTTTGTAAAAGAATATTTGTTATGGACATTCAAATACTTTTACAGTTCTGGAAAATTTGCAAAAATTTCAGGTGGAGTTGGTATCAATCATCTGAGTGCTAATAAGTTCTCGAATATTGAGTTATCAATACCAGTATCGAAAGAAGAACAATCCCGAGTTGTCACCGAAATAGAATCCCGCCTCTCCGTTTGCGACAAGCTTGAAGAAAGTATCGCTCAAAGCCTGCAGCAAGCGGAAGCTTTGCGTCAGAGTATCCTGAAAAAAGCATTTGAAGGAAAACTTGTGCCTCAGGATCCAAACGATGAACCAGCGAGCGTCCTCTTGAATCGTATTAGGGCAGAACGCAATGCAACTGTTGCAAAAAATGCAACAGCTGAGACAAGGAACCCTAGGAAAAGGGCTCGTGCCGGCTAGGCTACTACAGTTCCACTTGTGTCTCAACCATGAGACGTTTTGTTGGTTGTGTCTCATGTAGCCTACGATATGAGACATAAAGCCATTTTGAAGTATAAGGGGATGTCATGCGCAGTACTAAGCGCAGGAGGCGTCGATGAACGAAGTAGAGATCTATCAAACTGCGGATAATCAGACTCAGGTTGAAGTGCGTTTCGAAGCAGAGACAGTGTGGCTGAGTCAGGATAGTATTTCCCTACTATTTCAACGGGAAAGGTCGGTTATCACTAAGCACATCAGGAATATATTCAAAGAAGGCGAACTAGACTCAAAAAGCAATGTGCAAAAAATGCACATTCCAAATTCTGACAAACCAACCTCGTACTATAACCTTGAAGTCATTATATCCATCGGCTATAGGGTAAATTCGAAGCGTGGAATCCAATTTCGCCAATGGGCAACAAAACGGCTAAAAGATTATCTGGTTGAAGGCTACGCCATCAACCAGAAGCGCCTTAAAGAGAGGGATCTTGAACTTAGGCAGCTCAAGGACGGGATTGGCATACTGCGTCGTGCCATAGAACACGAAGCGAAAGACCTAGTCGACGCCAGCTCGCTCGCCTCGCTGCTGGAACGGTTTGCGGCAGGGTTATCCTTTCTCGACGATTATGACCACCAAACGCTTGACGCAAAGGGGAAAACGGAGCGCGACGCTGTCCGGATCGGCGCGGATGAATACCGCGTTCTTGTTCGGGGCATGGATGCATCGTTCGGATCTTCAATCTTTGGAATGGAAAAAGACCAAGGCTTCGATAGCGCCATAGCCCAGATTTATCAAAGCTTTGATGGAAAAGAACTATACCCTTCCCTCGAAGACAAAGCCGCGACTCTTTTCTATCTTGTCGTAAAGAACCACGCTTTCGTGGACGGCAATAAGCGCATCGCGGCAGCATGTTTTCTCTATTTCCTCGAGCGAAACGGGATGTTGACGCTCAAAGACGGGCGTAATCTCATTGATAATGACACCATAGCCGCGCTGACGCTCTTCATCGCCGTAAGCAAGCCCGAAGAGATGGACACTGTAAAAAAAGTGGTGATCAGCTTACTAAATAGAAAGGAACTCCCATGAGTAACGACGACAACAACACCTCGAGCATAATCAGCAAGGTCTGGAGCTTCTGCAACACCCTGCGCGACGACGGCGTGGGCTACGGCGACTACCTGGAACAGCTCACCTTCCTCTTGTTCCTTAAAATGGCCGATGAATTCTCAAAGCCTCCCTACAATCGTAAACTGCCCGTGCCCAAAGAGTACAACTGGGAAAGCCTGACAGCGCTGCGCGGGGCCGAGCTCGAAGTGCATTATTCCAACCTCCTGCGCGAGCTCGCCAAATCCAAGGGAGTGCTGGGACAGATATTTTTCAAGAGCCAGAACAAGATCCAGGACCCTGCCAAGCTCTACAAGCTCATCGACATGATAGACCGCGAGCAGTGGTCCACCATGGGCGCCGACATCAAGGGCAAGATCTACGAAGGACTCCTTGAGAAGAACGCCGAGGACACCAAGAGCGGCGCAGGCCAGTATTTCACGCCCCGAGCGCTTATCCGCGCCATGGTGGAGTGCGTCCGCCCCGAACCGATGAAGACCATAGCCGACCCCGCCTGCGGCACGGGCGGATTCTTCCTCGCGGCCTTCGATTTTATCGCCAATCCCAAAAACTACTCCCTCGACAAGGACCAGAAGGAATTCCTCAAGCACAGGACTTTCTACGGCAACGAAATAGTGCCCGCCACGCGCCGCATGGCCCTCATGAACCTCTTTTTGCACAACATCGGCGACTTCGAGAGCGACAGCTTCATCTCGCCCGCCGATTCCCTCATCTCCGATACCGGGCTTCGGGTGGACTATGTATTAGCCAATCCCCCCTTCGGTAAGAAAAGCAGCATGACCTTTACCAACGAGGAGGGCGAGCAGGACTCGGATGACCTCACCTACAATCGCCAAGACTTCTGGGTCACCACGAGCAACAAGCAGCTCAATTTCCTCCAGCATATCAGGACTCTTCTCAAATCCGACGGGCACGCGGCCGTCGTCTTGCCCGACAATGTCCTTTTTGAGGGCGGGGTGGGCGAGACTGTCCGCAAGAAGCTCATGGAAACGACGACCCTCCACACCATCCTGCGCCTGCCCACGGGGGTTTTCTACAAGCAGGGAGTCAAGGCCAATGTCCTCTTTTTCGACAACCACCCCGCCACCAAAAAGCCCTGGACGAGCGAGGTCTGGATCTACGACTTCAGGACCAACATTCACTTTACCCTGAAGAAAAATCCCCTCCAGCTTGCCGACCTTGCGGACTTTATCGAGTGCTATCACCCGGCCAATATCAACAAACGCAAGGAAACCTGGAACGCCGAAACCAACCCCGAGGGGCGCTGGCGCAGGTTCGGCTACGAGGAAATCCTCGCCCGCGATAAAACCAGCCTCGACATCACCTGGATCAAGGACAAGAGCCTCACCGACCTCGACAACCTGCCCGACCCCGACATTCTCGCCGGCGAGATCATCGAAAACCTGGAAGCCGGGATTGAGAGTTTCAAGGAAATCTACGCGGCATTGAAGAGCTAATACTTGAAGAATGATCTTAAGTATTAATTTTTTTATAAGTAATTAACTACATAGCATTAATATCCTCTAATAATTTTTGATTTTTAGTATTGTGGATTCGCTAAGATTGTTGTATTATATATACAACAGGAGGCGGTTATGGCTTTTGGGGCATTTATTAAGGAAGCACGTTTACGAAAAGGGATATCGCTTAGAACGCTTGCAAAGATCACACAGCTCGATCTCGCGTATCTTTCCAGGCTTGAGAGGGAAATAATCAAGCCTCCCACGAAGAATGAGTCTATTCAGGTCATCGCGGAAGCACTTCAACTGGAAGAGAACGAAATCAGTAGCTTATTTGACCTTGCCGCAGTGGATCAAAAAAAAATTCCTGAAGATATTAACATTCCCTCTGAATCGCTTGAAGCGCTTCCTTTTTTGCTTAGAACGATTGATAGCCAAAGGCTAAGTAAAGCCCAGATCACGGACCTGACAAATCGCATTAAGGATCTCTATAAGTAATAAGCGGAGAGATAATAATGATTAAAAAATTGATGTACAAAGAATATGAATTACATGCGCAGAGGGTAATAAACCATTTTTTTACCGAGCCTACTTCAGTACCGATTGATATCGAGATGGTAATAAATCGACTGAAAATTGATATTATTCCTTTCAAAAACTTGCGCAATGATTTTGGCGCAAAAGGTATGATTGTGCGAAATCCCTCTGGGGGTACAGATATTGTGATTGATGAAGATCATTGGTTTTCTGATGATTTTTATTTTCAATTTACTCTTGCGGAAGAACTTGCTCATCTGATTGTACAAGCTGATTTGTATAAAGACGCGAAGTCTGTCGGTGATGTCGTTAGAATTCAACAAAAAATGAGCCTAGATGAATACAGCATGATCGAGCAACAAGCGAGGAATATAGCCAGTTATATACTATTCCCGCTTGTTTCCATCACTAAATATCTATTGGATTGGGTAGAGCAAAATCATGGACATAAAGCATTATATCGCTTAAAAACGAAAAAAGAGCTGAGTGATTATATCATACAAGATATTTCTCCAAAACTTGTTACATCTGCACAGGTATTAAGCCTTACTTTGCTGAAGAGATACCCGGAGCCTTTATTAATCGATTTAGTCATACAGCATTTGGGCCTTGAGATCAGCTGAAAAAATGGATATAACGCAATAATAATTCAGGAGATTAATAGAATAAAATTAATTGTGCCACAAACTGCGGCACAGACTATTGCTCGCAGCTTACATCCTATCGATCACCCGTATCCCCGAGCCCGGGAAACTGTCCATGCGCTGGAGGAAATCCACGCCCTCTTTCAGAGTGTAGCGGTCGGTCACCAGAAGCTCGGGATGCAAGAGCCCCGAGGCCACCATGCCCAGCATGGCCCCGTAGCGGTGAGCCTGTATGCCGTGGCTGCCGTAGATTTCCAGCTCCTTGCCCACCACCATGTCCATGGGAAGAGCGGGGCGGCTCTGGTCGCCCAGTAAGAGCCCTACCTGCACATGCCTGCCGCCCTTGGCCAGGCAGGCCACCGAGTTGAAGCAGGTTTTCGGGTTGCCCAGGGCGTCCATGGATACCTGGGCTCCCCCGCCGGTTATCTCCCGGATAGTCACAGGCACGTCGGCCGCATGACGGGAATCGATACAGTGATCGGCGCCCAGCGTGCGCGCCATGTCCAGCTTTTCCTTGTCGATATCCACGGCCACAATCCGGGCGCCCATAGCCCTGGCAATCATTATCGCCGATAGTCCTACGCCCCCGCAGCCGTGGATAGCTACCCAGTCGCCCGCCCGCACCTTAGCCTGGGCTTCCAGGGCCCTGAAGGCCGTGGCGAAGCGGCAGCCCAAGCTGGCAGTGGCCACCGAATCCATCTCCTCGGGCAAGGCTACTAAGTTCATGTCGGCATAATGAATCGCCACAAACTGGGCGAAGGAGCCCCAGTGAGTAAAGCCGGGCTGGAATTGGTGGTCGCAGATCTGCTGATTGCCCGCAAGGCATGGCCCGCAGTGTCCGCAGCCCGCCACGAAGGGCATGGTCACCCGTTGGCCTAGCTTCCAGTTGCGCACGCCCTTGCCCAGCTCGACGATAGTGCCCACCAGCTCGTGGCCCGGCACATGGGGCAGGCGGATGTCGGGGTCGTGGCCCATCCATCCGTGCCAGTCGCTCCTGCAGATGCCCGTGGCCAGCACCTTCAGCACCACGCCGCCATCGGGGGCTACGGGGTCGGGGAGGTCCCTAACTTCAATAGTGCCGCCAAAAGTCTCGTATAGGGCTCCGCGCATAGTGCTCCTCCTTCGTCAAAGCAATCTAGCCTAGAGTATCCTGTCCATCTGAAAAATCAACAGTATCCGCGGTAAGAGTGAGCACTTTGGACATCAATTCGAACCTCGTGGCCACCTTGGTTTTTCTGTAGATAGTCCTGTTGTGGTTGGCCACCGTGCGGGAAGAGATGCCGAGCTCGGCGGCGATTTCCTTGTCGCTCATGCCCGCTATAATACGGCGCACCACCTCCTGTTCCCGGGATGATAGCTTCTGGGTCTGAAAAAAGGCGTCCAAAGCCTCGGCCCTGGAATCGTGCAGCGAAGGATCCCGCTGAACCTTTCTATCGATCCTTCGAAGAATTAGCTCCATGTCTTTTCTGATGCGCTCCACCTGGGAATGGGCCAGCTCGCGGTCGTGAAGCAGAATCGCGTCTATGCCCGCGACGAGCTCGGCCGGAACAAAGGGCTTGGTAATATAGCGGATCGCCCCCTCCTTGAGGCTTTCAAGCTTCTCTTCCTGGGAGTGCCGGGCGGTGAGGAAGATCAAGGGAATAGGTAAACCTTCGTGGCGGGCCCGCATCGCGGCCAGCAACTCATGGCCATCCATGCCCTGCATCATCACATCGGAGACGATGACATCCACGGCCTCGCTATCCAGAATCCTCAGGGCCTCCTCCCCCGACGAGGCGGCAAGCACTATAAAGCGCTCCTCCAGAACCGACGCTATGTAGGCTTGCATATCCTGGTTGTCTTCTACTACCAATACCCTGGGCTTGGACTCCTCATTCTTGCCCTTCTCTTCGGAGTCGCCGGCATGGGGGCCGAGCAGCAGGTCCGCGGTATAGAGCCGGCTGAAAAGCGTTCGCCCGGTCTGCGTGTTGTCGCGTATCAAGGGCTTCACCAATGACGAAGGAAAGCGAAGCGTAAAGCGGGAACCCTCGCCTGGAGCGCTGCGCAGGGAAACCGAGCCCCCATAGTTTTCCATAATAGTTCTGACCAGGGTGAGGCCGAGGCCCGAGGTGAATCGGGCGGCGGTGCCGGGGGCCTTTCCATAGCGCTTAAAAATAATATCCTGCTGCTCGGCTGGAATTCCCGGCCCCGTATCCGAGACCGACACCTCCAGATCACCGTTGGAAATCCGGGCAATGTCCAGATCGATGCGGGAATCGGAAGGACAGTACTTGAGCGCATTGGATACCAGATTCATGATCAGGGCTTCCAGATCCTCGCAGGCGATAGCGATGCCTAAAGAGTCCAGGGCCGTATCGGGAGCGAAGGACAGCCTGATCCTTCGCTCAGCAGCCGCGGGTGCGAAATCGTTCAGGATCAGTTGGATCGTGGCGGCCAGGGGCAGGGTTTCGGCCTGAATGGCGCCAGTCGGCTGCCCCAGCCTGAGCATGGCGCTCACCTGTCTGAGAAGGCGGAGGCAGTTTCGCTCGATGGCTGAAAATTGGGCCGCGTTTTTCCGTATCGAATCGCCATACCTGCCGGTACGCAGCTGCTCGTTTATCCCGAGTATTATCGTCAGCGGAGTCCGCAGCTCATGGCTCATATTCGTGTAGAATTCCATCCGCTCTTCGTTCAGCCGCGCAAGCCGCCGGCTTTCCTCAAGGGATTGTTGGCGCTCCAGCTTGATGCGGTTGTAGCGGTTGCCCATGGCCAGGGAGAAGAGGATCGCCTGCAGCGAAAGCCCTATGGGTTGGTTGTACTGCATGAGAAACCCGACAAAGCTTTCGTAGCGGGTCATGAAGGGGAAAATATTCATGGCGTTTATGGAGGTGAGAAGGGCAGGGGGTATGAAGGCGATCAGCAATAAAAGGGCTTCGGTACGCAGCCATCCCAGGGCGGTCGCTATGGTGAAAATAAAAAGCACATTCGTATAAAAAACGAAGAGCTCCCGTACGAAGTCGAGAATCCCATGAAAGCTTGCGGCTTCAGGAAAAATAAATTTTGCGCCGAGAAAGAAAACTGTGTACCCGGCGATGAGATAGATCGAAATACGATTGAATTTCGAAAGTCCCGGCTTATGGGTACGCAGCGAAAAGAAATCTTCGAAAAACAGCAGAAAGGTGATGAATAAAAGATGGGTTATTACAGTAACGCGGTTGTAGGTCAGGTAAAAAATGAACCGTTCATAGGCCGAGAAAGTCTGCAGGATTACCAGCAAGCCCATAATGACCGAAAAGTACGCGAACATCCTCTCCTTGGTGGAAAATGCGAGGAATAGGTTATAGGCCAGCAGCCCCAGGAGTAGTCCGAGAGCCAGAAGTCCTATCGCGAAGGCCGGACTGGATGTGGAAAGGTATCGGGGTATAAGGAGGGGCACGCATAGTCCTCCTCGAGGTTTTAGATACCTTGAAGGATAGCGCAGCCGAAAGAGTCCTGTCTATGCGCCCATCGCAGCTAATTAGCGATAGTAGCGATCAATGGCCGACGTCGGCGCTGAATTCCCCCTGCCATTCGTCATTGAAATCCAGCCAGCCGAACCGGGCTCCTATCCCGCCGCACGTCGGCCCGATGCTGAGATAATTACGGAATGCCTCCAGTTCGCTCCACGCCGCCGTGGGCGTATTCGCTTCGTTCCATCCGTCCACGGGAACTCCGATGTGCAAACCATCGGAGCCGTGATCCGAATTGCCCAGGGAATACACTAATTCCAGCTTGTACTTTTTCGCTTCATTCGCGTCCTCGGGGAATGTTTCCAGCGTATAGGGGTTTTCGATATTTATCGAATTGCCATAACCTATGATGAGCGTCGGTTTCCGGGAAGGGCCGTGCCCGTTGTCCGCGGTTCTAGAGTAGGTATCCTCGCCCATTTCCGCATCAAAACTGCTTCCGCCACTATCAATAGGCACATCAGGGGTGATGCGGAAAATCTGTGTCAGTGTCTGATCCTCATAAATCTTGCTAAGGTCAGAATTATAGTTAGTCAGCCTTGTATCGTCATTTTTTCCCAAAAAGTCGTAAATATATTTGGCGTCATTGGACTTATCTCCCTGGTACTTCCAATTTTCGTAGTACATTCCCGCGGGCAGCCTTTGGTCCGTAAGCAGAATGCGAAGGTCACAGCCGATATTCTCTATCCGCTCGTAATTGTTCTGCGGGCTTTGATGATCCTTGCAGTTGTAGTCAAAGCTCAGAACCCTCTTGTTGTAGATAAATTGCCAGCTCTTGTCGTCGCTGTTGAGATCGATGAGCACATCGCCGGCTTTATAGTCTTTATTATCCTCTTTGGAGTCCTGGGTATAATACCGCAGCTTGTAATCGTCCATCTCGATCTGGAGAAATGCATATTCGATTATATATCCCTTGTAGCTCATGCCGTAGGGTAAGTCGATGTCAGGAACGTAGGGCGTGCCGGATGCAGCGTCTAAAATCAACGGATCATCCTTGCTGCGGTCTATGGCCTTGTAGAAGCTCAATCCTGTCAAATCCCCGGCTTCCAAGGGCATGATTCCCTCTATGAGAGTTCCTTTTCCCTTGAGGACATCGTAAGCTTCCTCATAAGGAAACCAGAACTTGGTAAAGCCCAGGGCTCCGTTTTTGGGAAAATGGACTGCGTCCTTGCTGTTATAAAACTGCGCGCTTCGGGAATTTCCTAGCGCTTTTAAATTGGAAGGGTTTGTGGTGAAGTAGATTTCAAAACCTTCCAGATCGCCGGTTTTGGGACCGAAGAGAGTGTTAAAAAGTGAACAGGAATAGAGCGCTAAGCCAATCGTCACGACGAGTACGATTCTATATCTTTTCATGCTTTTACACCCCTCCCAGCCTAGAGTCTCGAAGGCCGGGTGGATATGTGCAATCGATATGATTCCTCAATGCCTTAGGTAATATTACCTAGTGAAAGCCATCTGTTTTGATTTAATTCGAACCACGTGAAAAGCAGGACCTTTTTGGATATACTATTCCTATTCAGGCATCTGATATCCCTCGGGCTTGAAAACAAGGAGCGCTGAGTATGGATAAACGCGCTGCGCGCAAAAACGCTTCAACCTCAAGAAATCATTGGTTCCTGTTTTTTCTTGTTATCCTGTCCTTTTTCCTGCCCGGCTGCGCGGCGGCGGAAAACAAAGCCGCGGCAGAGCAAGCTGAGCAGGCAGGCAAAAAAGCCAGCGTCGTAACGGCGCCCAGCGCTTTACCCGGAAGCCGCCCCATGATCACCGAAGAGATCGAACCCTACTCGGGCGACCTAAGCACCCTGGTCGTCTATTTTTCCCAAGGAGAGGCCGGCCGCTGGGTAGCCGAAGACCTCATGTGGATATTCGGCGCCGATATCGAAGCCATCGAAGAAGCAAAAGACCGCAGGATCAATTTTATCGGCTTCATGTACGCCGGTTTCCAATCAAGCTTTAAAATTGCCAGCAAAATAGAAAAGCCCCAGCTAGATCCCGCCGGCTACGACAGGATTTTTGTTATCACTCCCGTATGGGCATGGAACCTCGCGCCCCCAGTACGCGCCTGGCTCAAGCAAAACAAGGGCAGTCTCGCCAAGGCCGCCTTTATCACCGTTTCCGGCGACACAAAACCCGACAAGGTGGTCGCGGCCATGGCCAAGGAGTCCGGCACGGCTCCCACGGCATCGGCGGGCTTCGCGGAACGTCACTTTCAGCCAGAAAATAGGGCATCCTACTTTGATGTACTGCGCTCGGTCGTAGACCCTATGCGCTAATGGAGATCTCATGAAGCACGAACTTGAACACGAACCAGCCTCCGCCCCCTTGCTCGACTGCGAAACCGTAAAAACGCTCTGGTCCAAGACCTACAACACCAGCGGCAAGCCCGACTGGTCCCATATCTATCCTTATTACCGCCCCGATATCGTGTTCCAGGACTCCATCCAGCGTATCGAAGGCATAGACGAATTCATCGCCCTCTGCGAACGACTCACCGAGCGATGCGAAGAGCTGTCCATGGATATTCATTCCATAGCCCAGGAAGGCAACACAATCCACATGGAGTGGACCATGACCATGCGATTCAAGAAATACCCCAGCACCCCCATCTTCGGCGCCACGGTCCTGCGTCTCCACGAAGACGGGCGAATCGCCAGCCAGCGAGATTACTATGATCTCTGGGGCGATATTTTCAACGGCATCCCCAAATTCAAGCCGATGTACCGCAACTTCATGCGCAAGAAATTCGGCTAGAAAAAAAATCTCATAGTGGAATAAATTAAAACGCACTTGTCGCAGCGGCATAAAAAGCAGTAGTGAGCTCCTTTCGCGTCTGCTTGAACTGGCCAAAAAGACAGTTTATTATTCCCGCCTGATGTCGCCTCCAGAGGGAGTTTCCACTATGGTGCTAGCCCTTGTCCTCTTTGCCCTAACCTATGCAGGCCTGCTTTTCTTCTCCAAATTCCGCGCCTATATCGCCCTTGCTTCGGCAAGCCTTTTCGTAGTCCTCGGAATCCTGCCGGCCGGGAAAATAGTCGAAGCCGTGGACTGGAACGTGCTCATGATGATCACCGGCACCATGGGCGTGGTTTCCCTTTTCATCAATTCCCGTATGCCCTCCCTTCTGGCCGATCTCATCATAGACAAAATGCCCAATGTAAAATGGGCAGTAATATCTCTCGCCCTTTTCGCGGGCGTCATTTCAGCCTTCGTGGACAACGTGGCGACCGTGCTGATGGTGGCCCCCGTGGCGGTGACCATATCGCGCAAGCTCAAGATTTCCCCGGTGAACGCCATCATCGCGATCGCGATTTCATCCAACCTTCAGGGAGCCGCCACCCTCGTGGGGGATACAACCTCCATTCTTTTGGGCGGCCACGCGGGCATGAATTTCCTGGATTTCTTCGTTTATCGAGGCAGGCTCGGTCTTTTCTGGGTAGTTCAAATTGGCGCACTCGTGTCCATGTTTGTTCTGTTGGCTTTATTCCGCAAGGATAAGGATACAGTGGAGTGCGACGAGCGCACCGTGGTGGAAGACTTTGTGCCCACGGCCCTCATGCTGGGAACAGTACTCCTTCTCATTCTTGCATCCCTGCTCCCTAAGGGCTGGATGGCCCCCTGGGTGGCCGAGCATATCAACGGCCTCATTTGCATGGGTCTCATGGCTGTCGGCTTTATCTATAACATCGTTAAAACGAAAAGCCCCCGGATCGTGCTGGAGATCATCAAGGAAATTGACTATTTCACCCTCATGCTCCTGGCCGGGCTCTTCATCGTCATAGCCGGCATCACAGAGGCAGGAGTCGTGGACGCTATCAGCGCCCTTTTCGTCAGGGTGAGCGGCAACAATGTATTTATAATCTATACCCTCATCGTCTGGGTATCCGTATTGCTTTCGGCCTTTATCGATAACATTCCCTACGTCGCCACCATGCTCCCCGTCGCCTCGGGCATAGCAACTCAACTGGGAGTGGATCCAACCCTCATCTATTTTGGACTACTCGTAGGCGCTACCCTGGGCGGCAACCTCACCCCCATAGGCGCCTCGGCCAACATCGCCGGGCTGGGTATCCTGCGCAAGGAAGGCTACGAAGTGAAAGCCGGTTACTTCATGAAAATATCCGTGCCCTTCACGTTGGCTGCTGTTACATCGGGGTACATTCTGGTGTGGCTAATTTGGGCTTAAAATCATAGTACGCCGCATAGCGGCCTTGGTTAAAGTTGTATCGGTATTTTAATTCTTCTTTTTACCTGGCGTCGGTGTAGCCCCTTGTGCTGCTCCACTGGATGAAGAACCTCCTTGGCTAGAAGCTGGGCTTTGTCCAGGTCCTGCCTCCAACCCGGCTTTTAAGCCAGAGCTTTGACTAGAGCCGCCAGAACCCGTTGCAGAATCGCTTTCATTGGAGGAGTTTCCACCAGACTTGGTTCTTTCTTTCGGCTGTGAAGGTTTCTCGTTTGCGTTCTCACGTACTCCGGCTTTTCCCATGATCGAAACTGCCATTTCGGCTGTTTCGCCTCCCTTTATTCTCTCTGCAATATCTACAATCGCTGAATCGAATTTTCGCTCCGCAAGTTCGCTTGTGATAAGATACTTTGCCAGAGTCTGCCGAGAGTTCTCCGAAAGCCCGTAGGCCGCCTTGGCTGATGCCACGGCTCCCAGCGCGGAAAACGCTCTTGAAAGAGCAGGCTGCTGCCTTCCCTTGGGGCCTGCCTTGGCTACTGCCGCATCCAGGGCTGCTTCCATTTCCCCGGCGCCAATACCGGCGCGCAGAAGCAATAATGCCTTTTCCACAGCCTGGGTCGCGTCCTTTTCCCTGCTGGGCATAAGATTTCGCGCCTGGAGGCTCCTGACAGTTTGCCGAATATGCTCCATATCCGTTCTAATGCCCGCTTGGAGAACCGATGCCGGAACGCTCTTTTTTGCTCCTTCTTCCAGCCGCGAAAGCAGAAGATCCTCCGAAAGGGAAAGCTGTCTCAGCTCCGCTGCCGCAGCCCGTATTTCCGGCTCCAGACCTCCATAGGATTCCTTTGTGGAAGATTTGGACAGCCAGCTATCCACATCGTAAGCAAACAGGAGTTGTGGACATAAGAAGACAGCGATAAAACCCGTTAAAATGAGAAAAGTAGTGATCGGCCGCTTCTTCTTCATCATTATCTTTTTCTCCAACTTTATAATCGCAAAAGACTGCTTGCTCCGCCGAATCCGTCATCGACACTCAGCGGAACATTGGGATCCAGAACCCAGTCCTCACCATCCAACACAAAATTATACACATAGAAGTTGCCTTTGGGTAAACGCAATTCGATTTCCCAGGAGTCCGAAGCGCCAACGCGCTTCAAAGCATAGGTTTTATCGTCCCAATCGTTGAAATTCCCTACCAGATGCACCGAACTAACATCAGGCGCACTGATCTCAAAGCGGATTGTCACGCGATTTGTGTTCAGTTTCGTAAAGAAAATACCAGTTCCCAGGCCCACAATGAAGAGAGCTGCGGCAGCAAAGGCCAAAACTGGCGAAAACCGTGGTCGTACTCCTCGGGAAGAGGCGCCGGACTGGGCGCCGAATTTTATCAGCCTTGCCGAAGCGGGCTTTTTATCTGGAAGTGCTGCCATCACTGAACTGGCAAAGCGTTCGATATCTGCCGTATTTACCGTGGCTGAGATCCGATCTTCGCCCACTTCCCCTGCAGTATCTAGATCCCTGTCCATGAGAGGAAGCAGGGAGTGAAAACGCTCGGCGCAATCCTTGCACTCTCGCAGATGGGCTTTGAGTTCTTCCAGACCTGCTTCATCCAGAGCTCCCTCAATCCATAAGGAAACAGCGCCTTCGGCTCTATCACATTTCATCATTAGTAGTACCCCTCAAACCCTTCGTCGGTTTCCCGGATTCGAGCATTTCTTTCAGGGCCTTTCTTCCCCTGAAAAGCCTGGTTTTTACCGCTTCCTGGCTTAGCTTGAGCACCGTAGCGGTCTCGGCCACCGATAGCTCTCCAATATAGTACAGCTCCATGGGCAGACGAAGGTCCTTAGGCAATATGGCAATGGCATGAATCAATGCCTCCCCCTGGATTCTCATAAGATTGGTATCTACGGAATTTTCTTCCTGGGCTACGAGGGCGCTATGCATCGCCGCCTCGGCCAGTTTGCGTTGGCGGGAGAAAAATCCGAATCTTGACTTTACCCGATTGGCGGCGATCGCGAAGAGCCAGGAGGCAAAACTTTCGCCCAGCTTAAAACGGCGCAGGGAAGCGTAAGCCCTGATAAAGACTTCCTGGGCAATATCCTCGGCTTCTTCGGCGGCATCGCGGACCCCGGCGGCCTCCAGGCGTGAACGGCAAAACCCTAATATCCGTGGAGCGTAGGAAAGTACAAGGCTTCGATACGCATCCTTGTCCCCGGCCACTACCCGCTGTATGGCCGCGGTTTCTGAGTCTCTCGGTTCCGCCATACTCCATAGTATAGACGCAAAACGAAAAAATAGTGCAACCGCTTGGCCGCAGCCTGGGTATACATGAGCGGAGGAAGGAAATGAAAACAATGAAACGTGTTTCGATTTTGCTGTTTGTTGTTCTCTCGGTTTTTGCTTTCACCGCAGGCGTCGTTGCCCAGGAAGAAGAAATAGTTGACCTGGAAGAACTCGACGCGCTCGAGCATGAGGCTCTTCTGATCAGGTTGCAGAGTACCTTTAGAATCGAACTTCAGGTTCTGGAGGGCTATGTCGCCGCGGGCTACAGCCCTGGTCAACTCTGGCTGGCTTTGGAAATTGCCAGAGAACGGAACATGGGCCTGGATGAAGCACTAGTGCTTGCCGAGGGCAGCGATGGACACGGATGGGGTTTGCTGGCGCAGAAGCTCGGCATTGATCCCGGATCTTCCGAGTTCCACGCCCTAAAAGCCCGCTGGACCGAACGCAAGGGGCAAATGTTAGGCGAACTCAAGCGCGAAGGCGAGGGCGGAGTAAAACCCGATACCCCCAATAAACCAGAGGTGCCTCGCGGTTCTGACAATTCCGGCAAACCGGATTCACCGGGCAACAAATCCCAAGCATCGGGCAACGCGCCCGAAGCGCCCGGTAAAAATTCTGGTGGCGTTTCGGGCGGCCAATCCAATTCTTCGGGCCAGGGTGGCAAGCGTTAAAAAGTAAAGAAGCAATTATTTTTGGGCCAGGGAAAAAAGCCTGGCCCAATTTTTTTGTCATAACGATATTAAACGTTGTGCGATTATAATACGCAATCACGTTGTGCGCTTTTAAAACTATTATCATATTATTTATTAGATAATATTTCATTTGCCAATTATTGGTACAATGTCAGAGAATAGAGATTTCTTCTTTAAGACTCTAAATGGTGTGGCGCTGTACAAGATAAATCAGGAACGTTAGGATAAGCATAATAATTGCGAGGGGGATGCAGCCATGAACCTTTCTTTGAAACAGGTACAGGAAGCCGCGAAGCGGATCGAGCCTTATGCCCATAAAACGCTTGTCCTCACCTGCAAAAGCCTAGATGAGGTGGTTGGGGCGAGGGTCTTTTTCAAATGCGAAAACTTCCAGAAGGTGGGAGCCTTTAAATTCCGGGGTGCCTGCAATGCGGTCTTCTCCTTGAGCGACGAGGAAGCCGCCAAAGGCGTGGCAACCCACTCTTCAGGCAACCATGCCCAAGCCCTCGCCCTCGCAGCACGAATGCGGGGCATTCCCGCGTATATCGTGATGCCTCGCACCGCTCCTGCAGTTAAAAAGGCAGGAGTCCTGGGTTATGGCGGACAAGTTACGCTCTGCGAGCCTACGCTTGCAGCACGCGAGTCGACTCTGGCCGAGGTGGTTGCGCGCACCGGCGCCACGGTAGTCCATCCCTACAACGACGAACGTGTCATCGCCGGCCAGGGCACGGCCGCCATGGAGCTTCTCAAAGAAGTTCCTGACCTGGATGTTATAATGACACCCGTGGGTGGTGGCGGTCTCTTGAGCGGAACGGCCATCGCTGCCACCGAAATCCGGCCGGGAATTCGTGTTATAGCGGGCGAACCGGAAGGGGCCGACGACGCGTATCGATCCCTTGCCGCAGGAACGATCCTGCCTTCTGTTAACCCCAAAACCATCGCAGACGGCCTTCTTACATCACTGGGCAACATCACCTTTCCAATCATCAGAGAAAGGGTGGAGCAGATCGTTACTGTAAGCGAAGCGGGAATAATCGAAGCCATGAAATACATCTGGGAGCGCATGAAAATCGTCATAGAACCCTCGGCCGCCGTGCCTGCCGCAGTCTTGTGGGAACGAAAAATCGACCTTCGCGGCCTGAAGATCGGTATTATCCTTTCGGGTGGCAACGTGGATCTAGGTAATTTGCCCTGGATGAAGAGTTAAGATATCCCGTTTGCGCGCCTTTTCTGTTTCTAGAGCGACCGACGGGAGTCGAACCCGCTTCTCGAGCTTGGGAAGCTCGGGTAATACCGGTATACGACGGTCGCAATCGTAATGCATCGCTTCTCGCGACGCGTATTTAAAGGAAACCGTCGTGCTGCTCTGGCATTGGCCTAAGGGCGACGCGGTGTCCTAAATGCAGCCGTCGCGGTACGACGGTCGCGATTGAAATGGTCGCTAAAGCGACCCAGATTAAGGTAACCGTCGTGAGCCGGCGGTCAACCCAAAATCCATGAGTCAAAGAACCTGCAACCGGCTTACGACGGTCGCGATTTTAATGGTCGCTAAAGCGACCCTAATTAAGGAAACCGTCGTGCTGCTCCGGCTTTGGCCGAAGGGCGGCGGCGCGGTCTCCTAAATGCAGCCGTCGCAGTACGACGGTCGCAATTTTAATGGGCAAAAGTACTATACAAGCCGGGATGGCGGCAGTCAAGGTAGTATGGTCAATGGGGCCAAAGCCAATACGTGATGTGTAATGTGTGACGGAGGAATCGTTGGTTCTCGGCCTAATTAAGAATCCCCGAAGTTGCCACAAATAGCCTGGCGTCGGGCTCTGAGAAAAAGACTAAATGTATGTAGCTAGGCGTGTCGTTGATAAGGACATAGCGGGACATTGTTTCGTAGACTACCTTGTCTGCCAGGTGTTTGGGATAGCCATAGACGCCGGTGGAGATGGCGGGAAAGGCGATTGAATCGAGGTCGAGTTCCGCCGCCAGGCGAAGGCTTTCGCGGTAGCAGGAAGCCAGGAGTTCGGGTTCGCCCTGTGCTCCACCCTTCCACACCGGGCCTACTGTGTGGATCACATGGGTTGCCTTGAGCC
>CAZHFN010000010.1:0-68715 GCA_964531105.1 uncultured Treponema sp.
TGAGGGTTTCGGTCTTCTGCTTGATAACCTCGAGATCGGTGCCTTCCATGGCCTTTCTTAAATCTTTGACAGCTGCTTCGATGGCTTCTTTCTCACCCGCGCCTACCTTGTCGCCTAAGTCCTTGAGGGTCTTTTCGGTCTGATAGATAAGGGCGTCGGCCTCGTTGCGGGCCTCGATTCGCTCCCTCTCGCGCTTGTCCTCCTCGGCATGGGCTTCGGCTTCGCGCACCATTTTGTCGATGTCCGACTCATTGAGGCCGCTGGAGGCTTCGATGCGGATTTTCTGTTCCTTGCCTGTGCCCAGGTCTTTGGCCGAAACGTGCACAATGCCGTTGGCGTCTATGTCAAAAGTAACTTCTACCTGAGGCACGCCGCGAGGTGCGGGGGGTATGCCCACCAGATCAAAGCGGCCTAAGGTTCGGTTCTGGCCGGCCATCTCGCGCTCACCCTGGAGCACGTGGATGGAAACCGCAGTCTGTCCGTCGGCGGCGGTGGAGAATATCTGGCTCTTGCGGCAGGGAATAGTGGTGTTGCGGGTAATGAGCCTGGTGAATACCCCGCCCAAGGTTTCGATACCCAGAGAGAGGGGAGTGACGTCGAGCAGCAACACGTCCTTGACGTCGCCGCCCAGGATACCGCCCTGGATGGCCGCGCCGATGGCCACGGCTTCGTCGGGGTTGACTCCCTTGGAGGGTTCCTTGCCGAAGATTTCCTTGACTACCTGCTGGACCTTGGGGGTGCGGGTGGAACCGCCCACGAGGATTACTTCGTCGATCTTGTCCACCGTGAGGCCGGCGTCGGCTATGGCCTTGCGGCAGGGTTCCTTGGTGCGCTCAAAGAGATCGGCGCACATCTGCTCGAAGCGAGCCCTGGTGAGGCTTTTTGTGAGGTGCTTGGGGCCACTCTGGTCGGCGGTTATAAAGGGCAGGTTGATTTCAGCCTGCTGGACGTTGGAGAGTTCGATCTTGGCCTTTTCGGCGGCTTCGCGCACGCGCTGGAGGGCCATGCGGTCCTTGGAGAGATCAATGCCCGAATCTTTCTTGAACTCATCCACCAGCCACTGGGTGATCTTGAGGTCGAAGTCATCGCCACCCAAGTGGGTGTCGCCATTCGTGGACTTGACCTCGAAAACGCCTTCGCCCAGCTCGAGAATGGAGATATCGAAGGTGCCGCCGCCCAAATCGTAGACGGCGATAGTGCGCTCTTTCTTCTGATCCTTGTTGAAGCCGTAGGCCAGGGAGGCGGCGGTGGGCTCGTTGATTATACGCTTAACCTCGAGGCCGGCTATCTTGCCGGCGTCCTTGGTGGCCTGGCGCTGAGCGTCGTTGAAATAGGCCGGCACGGTGATGACGGCTTCGGTGACTGGCTCGCCCAGGTAGTCTTCGGCGGTTTTCTTCATCTTCTGGAGGATGAAGGCGCTGATCTCCTGGGGGCTGTACATCTTGCCCGAGATGTCGACGCGGACGTCGTTGCCGTTGTCCACCACCTTGTAGGGCACCATCTTGATTTCGGACTGGAGTTCCGCGAAGCGGCGGCCCATGAAACGCTTGATGGAGTACACGGTGTTCTCGGCGTTGGTGATCATCTGGTTCTTGGCCGGTTGGCCGACCACCCGCTCGCCCTTGGAGGTAAATCCGACGATAGAGGGAGTAGTCCTCTGCCCTTCGGAGTTGGCGATGACGATGGGCTCGCCGCCCTCCATCACAGAGACGCAGGAATTGGTTGTACCGAGGTCGATACCTATGATTCTGCCCATATTAAATTCTCCTTACTAAGACTTTCTTTTTCAGTGTGCGCCGGCACCTTTCTGAGGGCACCTGGCCGGCCTTCAGGAGGCTTCGCCTTCTGAGGTCTGGGCGGGCTTTTGGGCTCCGCCGGGAATCTTTACTCTCACTTTAGCGCTTCTAAGCACTCGATCGTTGTGGGCATAGCCAGGGAGGTATTCCTCCGAAACCATGGCCTCTTCAACATCAGCCGGCTCGGCGAAAAGCGCCTCGTGCCTGTTGGGATCGAAGGGGCTACCCACGGATTCAAATCTCTTTAAAGCATACTTATTTTCCAGCATTTGCGACAACTGCCTATGAACGAGAGCCATGCCTTCGTTGAGCGACTCGAAGCTGTGGGCGGCGGCAGCCGCTTTCATGCCCCTGTCGAAATCGTCCAGAACAGGGATAAGATCGGTTAAAATTGAGGAAAGGGCATATTTCTGCCCATCTTCCTTTTCCCTGAGCATGCGCTTGCGAAAGTTGACTTCTTCGGCCAACTTGCGTAAATACTTGGCATTGAGCTCCTCCACTTCAGCCTTGAGTGCTGCCAGCTCCTTGCGGGTGGCCTCAAGTTCTTCTACTAAGCCGACGGAGGGCTGGGCATCGGCTGCCTGTCCGGATGCCTTTTCTGGCTTGGCTGCCTGGGCGCCTGCGGCCTGGGAAGCAGCAGCTACCCCTGGAGTAGTGGCCGAGGCGTTTGGGGGTGCCGAGGGCTGGGCGTCCGAGGCGGCCGTAGGTGCCTGGGAGGCCGCAGTTTTATCCCGCGAGTTTTCTGTTTCGTGTCTATGCTTGGACATGTTCCTACCTTGCGATGTGATAAATCGTGCGAACTACGTACCCAGATAACATAATAACCTAGGGCATGAACGTCAACATTCCCATTGACTTTGTGGGATTCTACCTTACCATTGCTAGTGAAGGAGTACGTATTGCAGGCGCAACGACCAGCCTTGGTAGCAGAACAACGACAGAAGCTCAACCCCAGGATGCTCCAATCCATCAAGATTCTCGCCATGCCCATCGTGGAGCTGACCGAGGAAATAAGAAATGAGCTGGAAACCAACCCAGCCCTGGAGGTCTTGGACGACAGAACGGAGATCTCCCTGGATTCTTATTCCGAGGAAAAGGGCGAAAGCCCCAGCGATGAGTGGGGCGATGGATCCGATGATTACTCCTTTACCCCTTCCGGACAGGATGAAGATTCCAAGCATAAATTTCTGGAGGGCGCCATAGCCCTGCCTGAAACCTTACAGGAGCATCTTCTCGCCCAGCTGCGGATGCTTTCCCTCAGTCCTTCAATAAAGAATATTGGGGAGCGACTCATACAGAACTTGGACGAGGATGGTTTTCACCGCAGCCCACCGGAAGAACTCTGCCCACTTTGCCCCAAGGAAGAGCTGGCCCAGGCCATGGAGATTGTGCGCAGGCTGGATCCTAACGGAACCTGTACAAAGGATTACAGGGAGAGCCTCATTGTCCAGGCATCAATGGACCCCTCTGCCCCCGAGGGTGTCCTGGAGGTGATGGGTAGCCACCTGGACAAGCTGGAAAAGGGCAAGCACGCGGAAATACGCCGCAGCCTGCGCCTCAAAGATCCTCAGATGGAGCAGATTCTTTCCTATGTAAAGACTCTTTCACCATTTCCAGGCCGTGCTTTCTCTACCGAAAAGACCCGGTATGTAGTGCCGGATCTGGCTATCCGGGTTGAAGACAACGAATTCGTGATTGAACTGAACGATGAGGTCATTCCGCTTTTAGGGATTAATCCATTTTTTTCCGAACTTTCTGCAAAAAAAAGCGGCTCAAAGGACAAGGATACAGTATCTTTTGTTAAGGAGAACATCGAAAAGGCCAAGTTTTTTATCGGCTCGCTTCAGCAGCGCAATCAGACCTTGCTGAAGGTGGCCAAGGTGATTGCCAAATTTCAGGCCAGGTTCTTCGTGGAAGGACCCCAGTCGATGCAGCCTCTCACCTTGAAAGATGTGGCCGATGAAGTGGGAGTGCACGAAACGACGGTATCACGTATAGCGAACGGCAAGTACGTGCAGACGGAGTGGGGCATTTTAGAGCTGCGGCGCTTTTTTACTAACCCTGTGTCATCTACATCGACAGGGAAGGTGCAGCACTCCAAGGAGAGCGTAAAGGCTACGCTCAAGGAAATTCTGAAGGGGGAGGACGGGGAAAAAAGGGCCCTCTCCGACAGAGAGCTTATGGATATTCTCGCCGAACGGGGCATTAAGATTGCGCGCCGTACGGTGGCGAAATATCGTGGCGAGCTGGATATGGACTCGTCCTTCAGCCGTCACAGAAACTGAAGACGCAAGGCTCTAAAGCCTTGCAGACTACTAAAGGAGGCGCACATGAATATCGACGTTCGTTCCGTACATTTCGACCTTAGCGATGAGAGCAAAAAGTATTTGGCCACCAAGGTTGAGAGGGTCGGGTACGCAAAGGACATGATCGTCGATCTTCTGTTCGTTTTTACCAAGGATTCGAAGAACTACAAATTGGAGGTCACCACCAATTTTCGCTGGGGGCTGCAAGCCCATCTGCAGGAAACTTCCTTTGAGATCAATCCGGGAATAGATATGCTCATCGATAAGCTGGATAGCAAAATAGCCAAGGAAAAGCAGAAGATCCAGAGCAAGAAGTAGCGGCCTGGGGCTTCGGCTTCGCTGATTTACCAGCTTCGTCTTTCATAGTACACTGCTGGGCGTGATAGGAAATGAGCCTAAGGGCTTTACCGTTCTCGACCTGCTCTCGTTGGAACTCAAAGAGCAGAACTCCCTCAACCTTACCTGTGTTGCGGGAAGGGCTGGCCTGGGGCGGCAGATTACCGTACCCGACATAAACAGGCCTGGCCTGGCTCTGGCAGGATTCTACGAGTCCTTCGCTTGGAACCGCCTCCAGGTATTTGGACGTGGCGAGTTTGCCTATCTGGCCAAGCTCGACACAGAAGGCCTGCATCAATCGGTAGAGACTCTTTTTTCCTATGACATCCCCTGCTGTATTTTTACCAGCTCGCTAAAGCCTTCCAGCAGCTTTCTGGATGCTGCCGAAGCGGCCAGTTGTGCGGTTTTGGTCACTGATCATAATTCCAACGAATTTTCTGGCAGGGTGTTGCGCATTCTTTCAGATATCTTCGCTCCTAAAACAACAGTGCACGGAGTCCTGGTGGAGGTGTTCGGCATTGGGATTCTCCTGGTGGGGGATTCGGGTGTTGGCAAGAGCGAGACGGCCCTGGAGCTGATTGAGCGGGGGCACAGGCTTGTAGCCGACGATGTGGTGGAGATCCGTTGCGTAAATGGCTCGATTCTGATGGGCCAAGGCGCCAACAAGGTAATCGGGCATCACATGGAGATCCGAGGTCTGGGCATTATCAACATTACCCATCTTTATGGCGTGGGAGCTATTCGAGATAAGAAGCAGATTCAGCTGGTGTGCCAGCTGGAGGACTGGAATCCCGATAAGGTTTACGACAGGATAGGAATGGACGAGCTTGCGACGGATATCCTTGGGGTAAAGGTGCCCAAGCTGGAGATTCCAGTGAAGCCCGGCCGAAATATTCCTATAATCATCGAAACCGCCTCCATGAACGAGCGGCTGAAGAAGATGGGGTATCATTCGGCCAAGGAATTCAACCAGAATATTATGCGGTGGCTGGAAAGCGAGAATGCCAGAACCCTTTATTTCTCCAGGGACGATTACTAATTCAGGGCGGAAAACACAATGGTAGAGCTAGAGACGACAATTCGGAACAGGGCAGGCATACACGCGCGGCCTTCGGCCATGATAGCCCAGACGGCGATCAAGTTCTCTTCCAGAATTTTTCTGGAGAAGAACGGCAACAAAATAAACGCCAAGTCGATCATGGGTATCATTACTCTGGCCGCCAGCTTTGGCTCTAAACTCAGGATTACCGCCGAAGGTACCGACGAGGTGGCTGCCGCCGAAGCTATAAAAGCGCTTTTCGAAAGCGGATTCAACGAAGAATTGGGCTGACGGGCCGGTTTTCTCGGAATTTTTATGTTTTTCCCCTTGCGCGACAGCCCGGATAATGAAATATACTTAACATAAGGATAGTAATTTTCGGCATCCTGGCGAATTTAAGGCGATATTCGCGGAATGCCGGCAGGGGATGTGCCGTTTAATGAAGGAGCTGACCGCGCGGCAGCGAGAAATTCTCAACTTTCTCACCGAGTTTATTGAAAGCAACTCCTATCCTCCTACGGTAAGGGAAACGGCCAAGGCTTTTTCAATTTCCATCAAGGGCGCCTACGATCACATTAAAGCTCTGGAAAAAAAGGGTGTCATCAAGCTTCAGGAAAACCGCTCCCGGGCCATCGAAATTGTATCCAAAAGAGAATTGGACGAGTCTGTACTGGAAATTCCCATTTTAGGCGAGATTGCAGCAGGCTACCCCATTTTTGCCGAGGAAAACTGGAAAGGCACAGTGAGGATCCCCTCGGAATACGGCCGCTCGGGCTCCTGCTTCGCCCTGAAGGTACAGGGCGATTCCATGCGCGACGCGGGTATACGCTCGGGAGACCTGGCGGTGATAGAACAGCGGGCCTTTGCCGAAAATGGAGAGATAGTCGCTGCCCTTATAGAGGATTCGGCCACGCTCAAGCGCTTTTTCAAAGAAAATAACAGGATAAGGCTCCAGGCCGAGAATCCCGACTACGCACCCATATACACCCAGGATGTACGGATTCTGGGTAAACTCAAGGCCATAATCCGGAGTTACTGAAGGTCCATGCCCAGCTCAGCCCAGCCATCCACCTACATTCTCGCAGGTCCAGAAATAGGAAGGCGCGAAGCCTTTGTTAAGGGCTTGGCCCAGGCCTTGGAGTCCAAGGACGGCCAGGCACCTGAATACAGCAGGCATTACGCCCAGGATCTTACAGCCGATCAGCTTGTGGGGCTGCTGCGCAATTCATCGCTCTTCGCCTCTCGCAGGCTAGTGGAATACAGAAACGCCGAAGCCCTCAGCTCCAAGCAAAGTCAGGACGCTCTCATCGCCTATATCAAGAACCCGGCCAATGACGCGATTCTCTTTTTAGTGACCGAGACCTACGGTCTTGCAAAGGGAATAGAAGCGGCGGCAGGGCCGGCAGCTAAAAAGATTTTTTGGGAAATGCGGGATTCGGAAAAACCCGCCTGGATCAAGGAGCGGCTAGCCAGGGACGCACTGGCTGCAGATGAAGACGCGATCGAGACTATTCTGGAACTGGTGGAAAATGAGACCTCAGCTCTGGAATCGGCATGCATGGTTTTGGCTGCCTGTTTTTCGCCCCAGACAAGGCTTTCGGTGGACGATATTGAAGCGGCCTTGTCCCGCTCTAAACGGGAAGATGCCTTCAGTCTATTCGACAAGATGGCCCAGGGAGATGTCGATTCCGCCCTTGGAGTCTTAGATGCGATTCTCGCCGACAGGCAGACAGAGGTTTCACAGATCATGGCGGCCCTGCTGTGGAGTTTTCGCAGTCTGGAACGCTTGAATCGTCATAGGGCGGGGGGCTTGAGTCTGGATGATGCTTTCAGGCTGGAGAAGGTTTCCACCAAAACCGGGCAGAAAAAGTTCAGGGCCGCCATGGAGCGCTACAGCCTGGATGACTGCGGCAGAATTCTGCGGGCGGCATCGGAATCCGAGGCTTTACTACGCTCCGGGTATCCAGCGGGCTATACGAGAGCTTTCCTTCAGCTTTTTGTCCGCTCGGCCATGTTATTAAAAGGCCGGGGGCTTATCTTGTCGGGCTGGAAGGAAGAAGAGTACTATCCTTTCGATTGAAGTAAAAGGAAGGCTAATGTCCAATACGGTAAGCAGAATTACGCTCTCTTCCCGAACCGTGACACTGGTAGGCACGGCCCATATCTCCAAGGATAGCGTTGCCGAGGTGGAATCGATAATCGCCCAGGAGATGCCGGGCCGAGTCTGTGTGGAGATAGACCAGACTCGCTATCAATCCATGACCCAGGGTTCCCGCTGGGAAAGCATGGATATCGGTAAGGTGTTAAAAGAGGGCAAGGCTTTTTTTCTTCTGGCCAATTTAGCGCTTTCGGGCTTTCAGAAGCGTATGGGCGCCGGGGTGGGGGTAAAGCCGGGCGAGGAGATGATCGCGGCCATAAACGCGGCGGAAGCGGCAGGCATACCCTGGTCCTGCTGCGACAGGGATGTGCAGGTTACCTTGAAGCGCGCCTGGGCTAGGTCGAATTTCTGGAATAAATCCAAGCTTTTAGCGAGCCTGATCAGTTCGGCCTTTTCCAACGAAAAGCTTTCGGAAGACGAAATCGAACAGCTCAAGAACAAGAGCGAGCTCGAGCAGATGATGAATGAGTTGGCTGAGTATTTGCCTTCAGTAAAGGAAGTTCTTATAGACGAGCGGGATCGCTACCTGGCATCCAAGATTTTCGTCTCCGCGGAAGAACATGTAGTGGCGGTAGTTGGGGCAGGCCATATGGCGGGTATTGAGCGTTGGCTCAAGAAGCTGGACGCGAAGGAAGTGGATGCCGATGTGTCGGGCATAGATGTGGTGCCCCCCCGAAGCTTTTTTTCGAAGGTTTCAGGTTGGCTTATTCCTCTTCTGATACTTGTGCTGATAGGTATTGGTTTTTTTCGCTCCGGGTCCCAGGCCAGCCTTGAAATGATGCTGCGCTGGGTGCTCTTGAACGGCACGCTGGCGGCGGTGGGATCGGCTCTCTGCTTGGCCCATCCGGGCACGATAGCTGTGTCTTTTCTCCTCGCTCCCCTGGCGACCCTGAACCCTCTGGTGGGTATTGGGCTTTTCGCGGGAATCTCGGAAGCGTATTTAAGAAAGCCCAGGGTGCAGGACTTTGAGCGGCTCACCGAGGATGTTACATCTATCAAGGGTTTTTACGGCAACAGGGTAACCCATGTGCTTTTAGTTTTCTTCCTGTCCAGTGTTGGGGGTATGATAGGCAACTTTATCGCCCTGCCTTTCCTGGCCTCGGGGGCTATTGGCTAAGCGCGCGGCCGCTGCAGCCTCAGCGCTCCAGGGACTTTTCCACCATTTCAAAGAGAGCAGGCATGAGCTGCTTTTTTCTCGACAGTATGTCCTTGAGCAGATAGAGGCCACGCTGGGATGAAGGAAAGCTGATGTAGGGGTAAATACCCTCATCGGCGGCCATGAAGAGTATGCTTTCCAGCTTGGTGATATCGGTGGCCATGAGGGCGGCCAAATAGCTGCCCGTTTCAGCCCGCAGTCCGGCCAATCCCTGAAGGATTTCCGGAGCTCTTTCCATTATTTCCACGGTGCTGGTGAGTTCGATCTGGCTCACCGAGAGTTTTTTACCCTCCGATTCGTATTCCTTGCGATCTACCCTCACCATTTTGTCCACCGGCAGCCTGGCAGCCTCAGAGGCCGATGCCATAATGTCATGGCCTAATTTTTCTATAGAAAGGTCGGTAATGTTGGCCAAGTATTCGGCGGTTTCCCTGTCCATGTCGGTAGCGGTGGCCGATCTGAGCACGAGAGTGTCCGAGAGAATGCCGCATAGAAGTACCGAGGCCATGGGCTTGGTAAGGGGTGTTCTGGTTTCCCTGTACATGGAAGCGACAATCGTGCTGGTGGAGCCCACTACCTTGTTGATGAAGGTGATAGGATAGGGCGTGCTGAAGGAGCCCAGTCTGTGGTGGTCGATGACTTCCAGGATTCTGTAATGGTCGATGCCCTCCACGGCCTGGGAAAACTCGTTGTGATCCACCATGATCACATCGATATTGGCTTCCTTTATTAGATCGCCTTCGGAGAATAGGCCGATGACCCTTCCCTCGTCGTCGACTACAGGCACCGATCGGCTGGGCGAAGCGCTAATGGCCTGTTTGGCTGTCTTAATCCAGTCCCGGGGTTTCAGGGGGGATATCGACTGGTCTGCCACGGTAATTACCGGTGCCGAGTAGAGCACCAACAGGGATGTGGAGGAAGTGTCGTAAGGCGAGCTTAAAATCGACACGCCCTTAGCTTCAGCTAATTCCTTTATTTCTCTGGAAGGCAGGACTCCATTGGTGATGATGATGACCTTCGCCTTAGCTTCTACGGCGATACGCTGGGCTTCTTCTCTGTCGCCCACGAGGACGATTTTATTATCCGCCGGTTCAGCATGGATATAGTCGGCGAATTTGGCGGTACTGAGGGCGGCAACTACCACCCGGGCGTTGAATACTGTTTCTTTGTCAAAAGCGACGAGTGGCTGGGCCTTTATGGTCTCAATGAGGTGGCTTAGGGATGTAGGGATAACCGCCTTCCGGTGCGGGTTTATCTTGGCCAGGATATTCTGGGCGAAGGCACCGTAATGGAGCATGGCCTTATATTTCCCTTCGGCATCAATAATAGGAAGAACCTGCCTATCCGATTTCTCCATTATGGAAAGGGCTTCCCAGAGCGGTGTCATCTCATGAACACAAGTAGGCACTGCACCCAGGTAATAGCCTACCTTGGGAACCAGATCGGGCAGGAACTCAGGTAAGGGAATACCAAAACGATTGAAAATGTACTCAGTCTGGGGGTTAACGGCGCCTGCTCTGGCAGCACGAGCTCCCTGCAGGCCTAGGGCTCGCTTCAAGGCCGCGTAGGAGGCGGCAGCGACGACCGAATCGGTGTCGGGATTTTTATGCCCGATTACATAGGTAGTACGTTCCATAGAATGGTTCAGTATAGTCCAGGCCGAGGTATCTGGACAATCCAAGCAGAGGAATCGTTTATCGCACCATGGCGCCGCTGCCGATCTGGCTGGTCTTGCCCGGGGTTCTTCTTCCGAGCCCGACTTCTGGGGTATAGTAGATTTCTATGATTTCAGTAAGGATCTGATCCATGATCAAGCTATATGCATTTTTAGGAAACTATGGCAAGGAGTACTCGGGCAATAGGCATAATGTGGCCTGGCAATTTCTCGAATCCTTGAACTCGACCCAGAGCCTTAGCTGGGAGCGGGGATTCAAAGGCAAGGTAGCCAGCATGGAATCCCAGGCGGGGAAGGTCTGGTTTCTGAAGCCGGAAACCTATATGAACAACTCAGGAGAGAGCATTGCTCAGCTGATGCGCTTTTACCACATAGAACCTGCGGAAGTACTGGCTGTGCACGATGAACTGGAGATGACCTTTGGGTGTTTTGGCTTCAAGTTTTCCGGTGGCTTGGGAGGTCATAATGGCCTGCGCTCCATCGAAAAATATGTGGGTACAAGGGATTTTGCCCGGCTGCGCTTCGGCATTGGAAGACCTGACCACCCCGATGTGGCGGGCTATGTGCTCTCGGATTTCCGAAAGGAAGAAAGGGAAATTCTTACATCTGCGGTGTTTCCCAGGGCTGCCACCGCCTTCACGAAATGTATGGATGATGGATTCGAGACAGTGGTGGATACCTTCAAGAAAACCTGCTGCTTGTAGGCTAAAAAATCAGCCGCTCTAGCCTCTTGTCATCGTGCCGCCAGTCGGGGTCCACCCGCACCTGCAGCCTGAGATGCACGGCATAGTCGAAAAGCTCGGCCAGGTCGGCCTCGGCTTCTTCCCGGATCGTGCGTATCATAGAGCCGCCCTTGCCGATAAGAATACCTTTCTGGCTGTCCCTTTCCACCACAAGATCATAAGACGCCTCCAGGCTGCCGTCGCCTAAGTGGCGAGAATCTGTGTAGTCGACAAAAACCGCATGAGGCAATTCCTGTCTCGTATGAAGCATTATTTTTTCCCTGACAATTTCGGCGATTCTGAAAACAGGCTCCTGATCCGTGTAGTATTCCTCGGGATACCAGGCAGGACCTTCGGGGGCTAATTCGATGAGCAGATTCATAAATTCATCCAAACCCTGCCCCTTGAGCGCAGAGATAGATAAAATTCGAGCCTTTGGAAGCCTGTCCTTGACAAAGGCCTCGGCTCGCTCCGGCTGGGCTTCGGGATCATCAGTTTTGTTGATTGCTGCGATTATTGTGTGGCGTGCACTCCCTAGTGCCTTGGCCAGCACCTCTTCCTCGGCTCCGGGCTCTCGGGTCGCGTCTATCAGGTATACAACCAGGTCAGCATCGGCCAGGGCGCGCAGGACCAGGTCTTTGAGCCTCAGGTTCAATTTCTTATCGGAAATATGAAACCCGGGCGTATCCAGAAACACCACTTGGCCGTCGGCTCGGTTTACAATACCCCTCACTGTGTTACGGGTAGTTTGGGGTACCGGTGAAACGATAGAAACCTTAGCCCCGCATAGTGCGTTGAGAAGTGTGGATTTGCCCGAAGAAGGCCTGCCTACGATAGCCGCAAATGCCGATTTTGCCATTTTCATTCCTTTTAATAATACCCTGGAGGAGGAAGATCCCCCATCCAGAGCTTGTACTGCCCTGCGGCCTGATAGCGCAGCATTGTGTAACCATTGGATATTTTGCAGCCCGCTTCCTCAGCCCTGGTCAGCAGAGCTGTCTTGGAGGGCTTATAAATGAGGTCATAGACCTTTTCATGGCCATCAAATTCATAAAATTCTAGGGAATCCCCCTCCAGCCCACCCTTCATGCCCAGACTCGTAGCCTGGATTATGAGATCGGAATAGCGGGTAACCACTTCAATAGCCCTGTCATCCAGAGGTCCCCAGATAAAGCCATATTTTCTGGCCAAAGCCCTGGCTGTGGAAATGGTCCTGTTGAGTACCACGCACTCAGCTCCCTTACGGAAAAGGGAGAGGGCCACGGACTTAGCCGCCCCTCCCGCTCCTATGAGAGTAACCTTCATGCCCTTGAAATCCTCACGGTCTAAAAATTCCAGAACGCTACGCTCGAAGCCATCTGCATCGGTGTTGTATCCCGCCCAGCCGCTTTCGCTAGCCACGAGGGTGTTGCACGCACCTATCTGCCGAACGTCCGTGGATTTGAAGCTCAGATATTGTAAAACCGCTTCCTTGTGAGGCAGGGTTATCGCGGCGCCCTTCACATTGAAGATCTTCATCACTTCAAGAGCTTCCTCGATACTATCCGAAGGCATGGGCACCAGAAGAGCATCATTTCCGAGGCTTCTGAATGCGGTGTTATGCAAGCTTGGAGAAAGGGAGCTAAGAATGCTCTTGTCTCCCAAAAGGGCATAGAGTTCAGAATTACTGTTGGTATCCTTGCCCCTAAAAATATCCACAAAGGCTTCGGGGCTTGTCTGTCCGGGAGCCGCGAGCGGCATGTCGGGGTTGCCCAAGCTTGTGTAGCAATATAGGGAGCCTATACGGCTCGCCAGAATTCTGGAAGGAAAACCGTAGTCCCCCATACCGACAATAAGCCTGTCCCTGGGAGGAAGGCGAGAAGCCCAGGTAACAAGACTGGCCAACTCCGATGAGTTGCGAAGCCTTACAGCCAGCTTGGGAATTTCATCTTCTTCCTGGCTCAACTCCTCGTACGCGGCGTTGAGATCCTCTGGAAGACCTTCCAGATAATGGGCAGAGCGGATTATTCGCGTACCGAAAGTGCGACATGCTTCTTCTATGGTAGTCATATGGAAGTCGCTCTCGAGATCGGCAAAGGCAAAGTTAGCCCGGGCATCAGAACGGGCATAGGAAAGTGCCTTGGCAATCATGACCAGACGTACACCCTCCCCTTCGGTAAAGCAGCCCCCATCGCTCTTTCTTCGTACCGTAAGTATGCAGGGCAAGCCTGCTTTTTCTGGAAATGAACGGATGAGAAACTTTTCCGAAGGATCGAGGCAGTCGGCTCTGAGTTCTACCAAATCAACAGAAGCCCGGTGCTCATCCAAGGCAGCCAAGTTTGCGGCAATAGTCCTGCCAGTAAGACAGAGGCAGACAGGAACGGAATCGGCGATCATGTGGCTATTCTACCCTATGCCCGGCCGAGGCGGCTATCCTCGATGCGGTAGGCAGGCGCTTGTCCGAAATCCATCTTTATTGCACAATAGGACAACTTTTTTTCATATCGAGCTAATTTCAAAAGTCTGTAAACTTTTGAAACTGGCTTTGTAGTTTCGTCTATTTTTATGCTAAAAGCATAAAAATAGACGAAACGTACACATCTTAAAGGTAGCTTTTTCAAAACTTGTCTGAGTTTTGAAAAAGCCTCATATCGAAAGGAGATTTTCGTGCCCATCGAATCAGGATCGAACAAACTGCCAGAAGAAGCCCTTATCGCCTTTCTCGACGGCATACGCACAGAACTATCCTCTCCCTCCGATCCCGCCATTCTTACTCAGGTCAGATCTATTTTTAGAAAGCATATCCCCCTGCATCTGCGTTCCTATGCTGCCGCCCTGTTGATATTGAGGGCAGCCGGCATTTCCAGCGGACAAGCATATAAAGCCTCGGTAAAAGCTAAACCTGTCGAAAAGTCGGAAAAACCCGATAGAACTGAAAAGATCGAAAAACCCCAGGCTCCCCGCAAACAAGCAGTAGCAGGCACAAGCTCTAAGCCCAAACAGGAGGGCATGATCCCTCTCTTTGTATCCATGGGCAAGCGTCAGCGCCTGCGACCCCAGGAATTGAGAACGCTGATCGGAGAGAAAGCCGGCCTTGCTCCCGAAGAATTAGGCAGAGTTCACCTTTTTGATAATTATTCCTTTATCGACGTTCCTGAAATCCAGGCAGAAAAAATAGTCGCAGCCTGCGAAGGCATGATGCTAAAAAACAGGACTCTGGAAATTAAACCAGCCAAGAAGCGGAACGAAGTTTCCAAGGACATAGAGGGTTGAGTACGCGGATAGAGCAAATCCGCGTAGGCCCCTTGAGCGAGAACGTCTACGTTGTCCAGACGGTGGACAAATCCTTTCTTGTGGATCCAGGCGATGAAGCTGAGCGGATACTGGCTTTTTTACAACAAGAACACATAAACCCCGAACTTATCGTGTTTACTCACGGACACCTGGATCATACAGCAGCATTACCTGACTTGCTTCAGAATTGGCCAACTCCTCTACCAAAAATAGCAATCCACACCAGTGATTCGGCCTACCTCGGTGCAAGAGGCGAAGCGACAAGCAAAACCCTCTTTGAACGGCTGCGCGCCTCGGTGTATTTCAAATCGGTCTGGAAAAAGATGCCCGAACCGGACATCCTGCTCAACGATGGCGATGTGCTTCCGGGAACGGGGTTTATCGTCCTTCACACACCAGGGCACAGCGCTGGATCCATTTGCCTTTATAACAAGGCAGACTCCATACTCATCTCCGGCGATACTCTCTTCAGGGATGGGGTTGGCCGGACCGACGGCCCCGACTCGGATACCCGGTCCATGCATGAAAGCCTACGAAAACTGTATCATCTTCCGCCCGAAACCACTGTCTATCCCGGCCATGGCCTACGTACGACAATCGGCAGGGAACTTAACGGCTAAAGCCATGAATTTGATAAGGAACAGAATTTTGAAGCGAACTTTTACCATTCTCTGTGCAATCGTGCTATTTTCAGCTTGCAGTCCAAACGTTGAGGGGGAAGTGTCCCGCAGCGATTTCGTGCTGGGCACCCTCTGCTCTGTACGCCTGATCGAGGGAGGATCCTCCGGAACGCTCCAGGCAGTGTTCAACCGCCTCGCACAAATAGAAGAGCGCATGAGCGCCAACAAGGATGGTACGGAAATCGCCGCGGTGAACGCAGCCGCGGGGAAAAACCCTGTCAAAGTTTCGGAAGATACCCTCTATGTCATCACCAAAGCCCTGGAATTTTCCCGCCTCACCGGAGGAGCCTTCGACCCTACGGTGGGTCCCTTAGTAAAACTCTGGAACATAGGCACAGACTACGCAGCGGTGCCTGCTCCAGCCGAACTACAGAAATCCCTCCCGCTTATCGACTATAAAGATGTGCAGATCGACCAGGCGAACCATACCGTCAAACTTGCAAAACCCGGAATGGCTATAGACCTGGGTGCGATAGCTAAAGGCTATGCTGCCGACGAAACCGCCAGAATTCTTGCTGCCCACAAGGTCAAAGCCGCGGTGGTAGACCTGGGAGGTAATGTTCTGGTATTTGGCCAGAAAAAAGATGGTTCCCCTTGGAGAGTGGGCGTGCAGGATCCTGCCTCGGACAGAGGCGACTATCTTGGTCTAGTAAGCGGTAAGGGAATGACTGTGGTTACCTCGGGTATTTATGAACGCTTTTTTATTGAAAAAGGCGTGCGTTACCACCATATCCTGGATACAAAAACCGGATATCCTGTGGATAACGGACTAGTCTCCGTAACTATCCTCGCATCGGCCAGCATAGACGCCGATGCCCTCTCCACCTCGATATTCGCCCTGGGTTTAGAAGAAGGCATGAAGCTCGTAAAAAGTCTTCCTGGCATTAAAGCGGTATTTATAGACACGAAGCAAAATATTTACTTGAGTCCAGGCACTGAATCGATTTTTACCCTCAGCAGCACGATTTATAAACTTGCTGAAATGAATTAATCTCTGGCAGATCCAACCGTAGCCTTTACTTTAACCAATTATTCCTTCTTGGGTGCTTCCAGCTCCACCAGTTTCAGCTTGTAAAAGCACCAGGGAGCTCCAATAGCAGCCCAGACTCCAACCAGTCCATAGCGGATAAACCGAACAAGCGCCAGATGGGAAATTGCCTCGTCCTGAATGAGCATTTTAGGAAGGCTATACACCACAAGCAGCGTGCCCAGTCCAAGGAGGTAGCGCAGCGCCTTTTTTAATAAAGTACCTTGTGCGGAAAAACGCAGATATTTGCTTGCAATGGCAAACCCTGCCGAACTGCCGAAAAAAGCCCCGGCCAACCTTGTGTCCTCAGGCATGAGAAAATTCATGCCCAGGGTTAAGGCAGCGATTAAAATAACGCGGGACATGAGATTCCAGCGGTGCAGTAAGGCCTCTACCCTACCACCCAGTCCATAATAGGCGAGGAGAACGACAATCCCGAGTGCCCAGCCGCCGAACACATCGGTAGGGAAATGGACTCCCAGATAGATGCGGGACAAGGCAACAAGCAGCGGAATGAGGGCGAAGGCCAATATTCCCGCAACCCTGGGCAGGATAGAGAGTGCTGCCCCCCAGAACGTAAGACTAGTCTGAGAGTGCCCGGATGGAAAACCGAAACTGGATTCCTTGGCCAAGCCAAGGGAAGGATCCAAATCGTAGGGACGAGGTTGATGAAAAATTTCCTTGACATAGAGATTCAAGAAACTGGAGAAAAGTACGGCAATACCTATCCGGGCACCCGATTCACGATGTACACACCAATAAATAAGAGGCAGCATGGCCAGTACAAAACCTTCAGATCCCAGAAAGGTAATGATCTCCATGGGCTTGAGCATGCCTGGACCCAGGGCATCCTGAACCCACCGCACAACCTCCAGACCCCAGGAAAGCATGGATTCCACGCGCTAGCCCTCCATCATATAACTCTCAAAAGCAAATGCCTCTTGTACTACAATTGTATCAAGCCCACATACCCGCCGCAAGGCGAATATGTAAAGTTCCGGGTATGCATGAATATAGCCTGTATTGACGGATTCAAGGCGGATGTAGTACAAGAAGTATGCCTTGCCGGCATGGTGAAATGGCATACACGGTAGACTCAAAATCTGCTGCTCGCGAGGGCGTGTGGGTTCAAGTCCCACTGCCGGCACTAATAAAAGCGCCGAAGACGCGCACAACAAGAAGGGCAAAGAAAGGGGCCGTTTCGGAAAAATCCGAAACGGCCCCTTTTCTCTTCATCAGTTCCCCCAACAAGCTTCGAGGAACTGATTACAGATTAGAACTGTATTGTCAGATCGGCGATAGCCATCATATAGGCGGTCTGGAGTTCCAGCGAATAGTGCTGGAAATCAGAGTAGGTAGCGCCGGTGACGACATCGGCTACTGCATAGACCATATCATCGGCTACATTGTAGGTAGCAACATTGGCCTTGGCATCGATGCTCTTGTCCTCGACCACCGCAAGCTTCACCTTTTTGAGGGTGGCATCGGCAAATTTAGCTGTGGGCTTGGCCTTGAAGAAGTCCAGAGTGGCCTTATTGTTGTAACGATAACCGATGGAGTTCGCGCTCAGGGGCATATAGACAGAATCCTTGTTGGCCTTGTCCATGTGACCGTAATGTACAGTTTCGGAAGCTTTTTTTCCTACCGTAACCTTGAGTCCGTCGATCTTTACATTGACCAGCTTGTCTTCCCTTGCGGCCTTCACATAGGCTTCGGCACGGATGGGGTTGGACATTAGACCCTCGAAATCCCGCTCGTACTGCCGGGCAGGCTTGGAAAAGCCATTGGCGCTGGGGGTGTACTGCGACCATACTCCGGGACCCTTGCCGGTAGGATCGTTGTAGACATAGAACATGTAGCCTTTAACCTCAGGGTCCTTGGAGCCTAAATTGGCGAAAGGGTCCGGAACACGCACAACCGCGCCATCCACGATTGCT
This sequence comes from uncultured Treponema sp., assembly GCA_964531105.1. Taxonomy (GTDB): domain Bacteria; phylum Spirochaetota; class Spirochaetia; order Treponematales; family Rectinemataceae; genus UBA2256. The sequence continues at coordinate 18,106 of CAZHFN010000010.1, forward strand.
TTTCCATCGGGCGAATTGTTCTCAGCCCAACCGCCCGGTCCCTGCCACTCTTCAAGCGAGGCGGAAGTTACCTTGGCGCTGTGATCGACGGTTACGGTGGCAGCCCCAACGTAGCCTCCCTGATGGGCAACGAAATACTTGGTCGCAGTCTGCGCGAATGCTACGCTTCCGAGCGCTGCGAAGACGATAAGAATAGCGATGAATTTACGGTTCATTCGTATTCCTCCTTTGAATGTACGCCGAGCCGAATGGCCGGCGAGGAGAAATACTACATCCGCACATATAAATCTGGCAATATATAAAACCTAAAATATCGAAACTTTTTTAACTTTTTTTACATTATTTACACCGTTAAAAATGAAGCATGAAGGTGACATCCCAAAAAAACCTCTCCTTATCGGTAAAATAAAAGGCATCATGCAAGGGGTCGGCGCCGGGAAATTTCAGGCCTGCCCTGAGCCCCAAGTATGCGAAGTCGAGAATATTAAGCGCAAGAGCGCCCCCTGTGGAGCAGAGAAAGCCGTCCTTGTCGGTGACGGGACTTCCATAGAGCCTGGAAAAAAGCCCTGCATCGCCGAAAAGATAGGCGATTGGCCTGATGTTGGCCATGCCGAAAAGCCCAGGACCGATCAGCCTGAGTTCGGCCGAAGCAGCTGCCTTGGTCGCCGCCTCGTAGCCCCAGGGCTGAAAACCGCGCACAGAAGTACCTAGTCCGCTGCGCAAATACCTGCCACCAAAGCTGGTGAGCACATACAAGGGGACATTATCGCCCCATGCCAGATCAGCAGTGACATAAGCGCCTGCGTAGGCCGAGATGGCCTTAAGGTCATCATCACCCAGGCTGAAAATGGGCAAATATCCTTCCATGTTGGCCGATATCCTGAAAAAGTCGCTACCGCCCTGGAATCCCAGAGCCTTGGGTGCCCACTCAGCCGAAAGCTCCCCGGCATATCCGCTTATAAGCCGCCGCGGAGTTTTCTCAATAGTGGATACCTGCAGGCCCGCCAGACCGGAGAGCGCTAAAAGCTCCGATGCATCGGGGAAGAGGGTTGTGCCCAATAAAGGCGAATTACCCTCATACCTGCCCCTGGCCAGACCAAAAACCTCCACCCCCGGCCATGCGGCATCAAGGCTAGGCCTGAAGAGAAGACCCGTATCCACCTCCACATTGGGCCAGTGAAACCAATGCTTCTGAAGGCTCGAATCAAAGGCAGTGGGCTTAGCCAGATGACTCCCATCGCTGTCGTTTCTTAAAATAAGCCTATCCTCATATCCCCCCGCAAGGCGAAGCGATAGCAAGAGCCCATCGTCGGAAACAGGAAGGGCAAACTCGAGATCAGCCCCCAGTGGTACGGGAATAAAACCTAATAACGCATTGTTGAACCTCACCCCGTTCAGGGTAAATTCCAGGCCTTGCGCCCCTGCGGCTGCGAGAGAAACCAGCAAAAAGACCACGATAACCGCTGATCTATGAAGATGCTTGTACGATATGTGCTTCATCGCTCTCCCCCTGTGCTACCTCTTGCAAAGGCTAGCATAGGTGAAGGTATATTTCCATGCATGGGCGCAGAGCCGAAAACAAGAAAAACCAACCAGGAAGATCGCAAGCTTCTTAAGCACTTTCTTATCGCGGTACTGGCCGGGCTTTGCATTAATGTTATCATCGGCTTGCTTCTAGACGCCGAGGAACTCGCCGAAGCCCTCTCGAGAGCCAACATCTTCCTTGTCCTCCTGCCTTTCGCAATGATCTTTCTCATCTTTTTCATAGACAGCCTGCGCTTTAAGCTCATCTTCTATCGATTTAAAATTAAAATTTCCTTCAGAGACAGTTTTTTCAACAACCTCCTGGGTCACTTTTTCTCCTCCATCACCCCCGGCTCGGTGGGAGGACAACCATTTCAAGTACTCAATTTTTCCAAGCTCGGTATAGATGCCGCCACAGCCTCAAATGTCGTTTTTTCCAGGCTTATTGAAGGCAATATCGTTCAGCTAATCATCATCGCCCTCTTTTTCCACCGGGGCATCGGCATGATGGCCAGGCTGGGTAAGGGAGCCTACCTGCTTTCGGCCGGAATGGTTGTCACCATCATCGTGACCATCGTGCTTACCCTGGGATTTCTCAACCCCCATCTTCTAGGCAGGCTCGCTCTCAAGCTGGAAAAATCTAGGCTGGGCAGAGGCATTTCCCGGATTACGCGGAATACGCACTGGGCAGAGAAAATTTCAACCTGGAGCGAAGACCTGAGTAGCGGTTTCAAGATTTTGTGGAAACACAATACTTTTTTCATGGTCATGGACATTCTGGGCACGGCGATAACCCAGACAATTTGGGCTCTCTCGCTCTACATCCCACTGGCCGTGCTGTCGGGCACAACCCCGCCCTTCCAGGACTTCCTTCTCTCTTACTGTCTCTGCGGCCTCTTGTCCCTCTTCGTACCTACCCCCGGGGCTTCGGGCAGCACCGAGGCATCTTACCTTCTAGTAATGGGAACCCTCACCGGCAAACCAGCGGCCACATTGAGCGCGATTCTGGTCTGGCGGGTGGGCACCTACTACCTACACCTTCTCGTGGGCGGCTTCAAATATTTTACAACAAGAGTACCTCGAAGCGTGTACAAGAAAGACAAATGGGGCATCCTCCGCAGAATCAGGCAGAAGCGCCCCAGCATTAAAAAAGATCAAAACGACAACCTAGCCCATAAGAATTCTGGGCAGGAAAGTGCTCAATCCGGGGAAGAACGTAATAAGTAAGAGAACGATAAGCGCAATGGCAAAGGGACCCCAGATAGCCTTGCTGAGCCTTGCCAGTGACATCCCCGTGATCCCGCAAATGGAAAAGAGAACCCCGCCCACCGGCGGCGTGATCAAGCCCAGCACAAGGTTAAAACAGACAATAACACCCAGGTGTATGGGATCAATGCCCAACTGGGCCGCCATGGGAGCCAGCACTGGAACCACGATGGTCAGTGCAGGAGCCGTCTCCAGGGGAATACCTAATAACAGCAGCCCGATATTCATGAGCATAAGCGTGATGAGCGGAGTGACATGGGCCTGGTTGAGCCATGCCACCATCTGTTGAGGAAGCTGCTCCACCGCCACAACCCAGGCGAAGGGTTCGGAAAGCCCCAAGAGCAGCATGATCATCCCGGTTTCCAGTCCCGACTTTAAAAAAATGTCGAAGAGCTTGTTACACTTGAGTTTTTTATACAGCAAAAAATCGACAATGAAGGCATAGACCACCGCAACGCCCGCCGCTTCGGTGGGAGTAAAAATACCGCCTAGAATACCGCCAAGAATGATAACAGGCATGAAAATGGCGGGCAGGGCTTTCCAGGTTCCCCGGGCTACATCATTCAGGCTAGCCCTGGGCTGGACGGGGTATTTCCTCCGCCGAGCCACAACATACATATAAATCATCAGACTTATCACTAGAATCAAGCCCGGCACTATTCCCGCTAGAAAAAGTTTAGCGATGGAAACGTTAGCGATTACCCCATAGATTATGAAAGGGATGCTAGGCGGAATGATTGGCCCCAGGCATGCTGCGGTAGCTGTCAGGGCTCCCGCTACATCTTCATCGTACTTGGACTTTACCATGATGGGAATGAGAACTCCGCCTATCGCCACAGCGGTAGCCACCGCTGAACCGGTAATCGCAGCAAAAATGGCGCTGGCTAAAATTGTCGCCAGACCTAGACCTCCCCGTATGTGACCCAGAAGAAGCCGCGCAAAGTTGGCTAGTTCCTCCGTTATCCCCGATTCGTTCATCAAATTGCCGGCAAGCATGAAAAGGGGAATAGCCAGGAGTGAAAAAGATGCCATACCCGCATAGGTGGTCTGAATAAGCTGGGTAAAAAAACCGTCGGGAATAAAATAGATAAAAGCTGCCCCGCCCAAGCCCACGGCCACAGGCAAGCCCAGTAAAAGAAGAACGACAAACCCTACAAGGAAGACAATGAACATCTCAGGCCTCCCCGGAGTTTTTTCGGTCCTGAGTAGACGCGGAGGCACTCACAGCCGTGCCTGAACCGGATATGCGAAGCCTTGCCAGGAAAGAAAGCGCTTCTTCCAGGGTGAATATGAACATGATGGCGAAGCCCACCGGCAAGGCCGCATAGGGAATTGCCATGGGTAGCCGCATCGCGGCCGAAAGCTGCCTTGAGTTAAAAATGGTCTGTTTAATGCCAAAATACACCAGGACGCCCAGGAAAATGAACATGAAAAGAAAGCCCACAATCTCTAAAAAGGCTCCTAAAGCCTTAGGAGCCTTTTCTATAAGGGTCCGTATGCCTACCTGATATCCCTTTCGCAATCCCACTGCCGCACCCATCATCGATGCCCACACGAGAGAGAACAATGCCGTTTCGTCGGTCCAGATAGGGGTATTCCTGAGCACATAGCGGGAAAAAACAGTGATCGGAATTGTGATTGCGATTATGGCCATGGAGACAACCAGAAGCAGGCTCGCTCCCTTGGCCAACGCATCGTTACATTTACGCAAAAATGACACCATTTCCTCCTTGCATGCCCCGACCTTTACCCTTGTCTGCCCGTATAGCATAAGATCCGGGCCTCCCCGTAGGGAAGCCCGGATAGTACGTGAAAAATTATCTACCTTAAGGTTGTGAAGACGCTATTCTATTTCGTATTCAGAATGGCGTCGATCTTCTCCTTGCCGAACTGGGCCGAGAATGAGTCGAAGGCGGGTTTCATAGCCGCCACCCAAGCTGCCTTGTTGACATCCCTGGTTACAGTCACGCCATTCTTCTGAAGCTCGGCGAGCATCTGTTCTTCGTTGTCACGCCCAAGCTTTCTCTGATAGACAGCACCTTCTTTCGCCGCTTGAAGGATAAGCTCCTGATCTTCCTTGGGCAACTGGCTCCAGCGCTTGGAACTCATGATGAGCACCGCGGGAGAATATACATGCTGAGTGAGAGCGAGCTGCTTCTGAACCTCGTAGACTTTAACCTGAAGAATAACCGCTACAGGGTTTTCCTGCCCGTCGATTACTCCCTGCTGAAGCGCGCCGTATACCTCTCCCCATGCCATGGGGGTGGGATTTACGCCAGCGGTCTTCCACGCCTGGATATGTACGGGGTTTTCCATGGTGCGGATCTTTAAGCCCTTGGCATCCTCCGGCGTCTTGATCACTTTCTTGGAGTTGGTCAAGTTGCGGAACCCATTCTCCCAGAAAGCCAGGCCCTTCATCTGAACCTTTTCCAGGTCGGCAAGCAGTGAAAGTCCGATTGGACCGTCCAGGACCTTATCCACATGGGCATAATCCCTAAAGAGGAAGGGAATATCCAATACCTGAACCGAGGGAGCAAAGCCTCCCAGAGGGCCGGTGGAGCCTACATACATATCAATGGAACCCTGCTGGATAGCTTCCAGCAGCTCGCGCTCGCCCTTGCCCAGCTGACCGTCGGGGTAGAGCTTGAAGGTAATTCTACCGCCGGTGCGCTCGGTTACTAACTTGGCAAAATACTGAGCTCCCACGTTATACGTGTGGGAAATGGACGTCGAGCTAGCAATCTTGAGCTCGGCCTTGTAAGGCGCCGCAAAGGAAAGACTTACAGCGATCGCCACCACAATGAAAAACGCTAAAAACCTTTTCATGATTATTCCTCCTGCAATTGGCCATTGTAAACCGAAATCCAATTTCGTCAATTGAAATCGCTTAATCCACCAGGTGTATCCAGCCATCGGGAGCTTCGAGATCACCGTACTGAATTCCGGTGAGAGTTTCGTACAACTTCTTGGTGACAGGGCCTACCTCGGTTTCGGAGTGGAAAACGTGCAACTTGCCCTTATGATAGATTCCGCCGATGGGCGTGATCACCGCCGCGGTGCCGCATGCGCCGGTTTCAGCGAACTCGTCGATATTATCGATATAGCAGTCCCGCTCTTCGGTCTTCATGTGGAAGTGATTGCCGGCCAAGTAGAGCAGAGAATACTTGGTGATGGAGGGAAGTATCGAAGGCGAGACGGGCGTGACGAAGGTTCCGTCTTTAGTGATGCCGAAGAAGTTGGCCGCTCCCACTTCCTCGATTTTCGTATGAGTGGCGGGGTCAAGGTAGATGCAGTCGGCATAGCCGGCCTTGGCCGCGATCTGATGGGGCAATAGGCTGCCGGCGTAGTTGCCGCCCACTTTAGCCGCTCCAGTACCGTTGGGCGCGGCCCGGTCATAATCGGAGACCATGAAATTGACAGGCGACATGCCGCCCTTGAAATACGGTCCTACGGGCATGCAGAACACCGAGAATATGTATTCCTTGGCCGGGCTTACGCCGATATTGTCCCCCACGCCGATCACGAAGGGGCGCAGGTACAATGTGGCGCCGTGGCCGTAGGGAGGCACCCACTTCCAGTTAGCCTTGACCACCTGGTCGCAGGCGTCTATGAATTTCTCGGTGGGCACGTGGGGCATGAGGATGCGGTCGCAGGTGGCCTGCATACGGGCGGCATTGCGGTCGGGCCGGAAAAGCTGAATGTGCCCGTCTTTGCGGGTGTATGCCTTGAGGCCTTCAAAGCACTGCTGGCCGTAATGCAGGGCTGTGGAACCCTCGGAAATCGAAAGCTGATTGTCGGTGACAAGACTACCGGCATCCCAGGCGCCGTCCTTCCAGCGGGAAATGTAGCGATAGTCGGTTTTCATATAGGAAAACGCCAGTTTTCCCCAATCCAGCGGCGCTTTGTCCATAGGGATCTCCTTCTTCATATAGCGTTATTTGTATACTTATACATTCGCGCCATACAGGCGTCAACTCTTGCCTGAATACCTGCGACCGACATGCCGGAGCAAGCAAGCTGGATGGAGGCATTGGACAGGAGAAAAAAAACAGGATCCACAGGAATGTCGCCAGGAGTTAATCCAAGGTAGAATATGTGAGGGATAATTTTACAGCCCTATTACTGCGAGGCCTAATCGCTCTACAGCCCTATCGCGAGGAAGCGACCATGAAAATAGCCGATTTCCTGTCCATCCGTTGGACCGAGCCGGGAGGTCCACTCATAGAACCTCCGGGGCTTTCGCCCATCATCGCCGATCCCAGCTTTCTATTACCCGAAGAGACGCCCGAGGGCGACTGGCAGCTCTTCGCCCACTCGGCCTTCGGCATCCATCGTTATTCCTCAGCCAATGGGCTTGCCTGGATGCATCGGGGGATAACGATAAAAAATGCCATGCGGCCCTTTGTCAGGCCTCTTCCCGAGGGAGGCTATGCTCTCTATTATGAATCCTACCCTCCCCTGGCGCTGGTTGCCACGGCTCTGCCCGTAAGGCCTAAGTGGAATTCGAAGATCGCCATGGCTGAAAGCTCGGATCTCACGACATGGTCTCGAGGCAGCGTGATTATTTTACCGGAAAAGGACTGGACCAAGGATAAAACGCTTGGGACATCGGTTTCCAATCCCTGTCTGATTCAAACCGGGGGCGAATGGCGACTATATTTTTCAGCCTCCCTCGTCTGGATCGACGATTGTGGGTTCTGTGAGCCCCTTCACCTAGCTATGGCGACTGGAGCTTCTCCTCGTGGACCCTTTGCCTTTCCCGCAAGACCACTACCGGCTGCCCGTCCCGAACCAGGACTTGAGACCAAGGGATCCAGCATAAACCTGCTGGGGCAGGGCTCAATCAAGGTTCTTCCCATGGAAGACGGCTATGTAGGCCTCCAGAATAAAATCTACCGCGACGCGAAGGGCAGCTCCCGATCGGCGATTTTCCTGCTGACTTCCAAAGACGGCCTTGCCTGGTCGCAGATTGACGATTTGCCGTTGTTGGCTCCCCGCGAGGGCTGGATGACCTCCCATGTCTACGCCTGCGACTGCCGTTTCCGAGAGGCTGACGGCCGTTGGTACCTCTACTTCAACGCCCGCAATGGTTGGCGCATCAATCAGGGCAAGGAGAGGATCGGGAGGATTGTGGGGGTATAAGGCAGTTTTCCAATTCTAATGACCAATTTTTGGTCATATTACACTAAGTGTTCTATGAATATTCAAGGAGCCAAGACTATGCTTGATTTAAATAAACTTCCCGTCATCTACCTTCCCCACGGCGGTGGCCCATGGCACGTGCTTAAGAACGACGTCGACGATAAGGTAGGTTACGAGCGCCTTAAAGAATATCTTGTCGAATTAGGCGAAAGCTTTAAAAATCGCATAACCTCAATCTTGGTTATCTCCGCCCACTGGGAGGAAAACCTTCCTGCGATCCACTTCGGGCAAAACCCTGGCATGTTCTACGATTATTCCGGGTTTCCGCAATTCACCTACAAACTGAAGTGGCCGGCCCCAGGCTCTCCAGAGCTGGCAGCCAGAATCGAGAAACTCCTGACGAGTGCGGGTATCCAAACCAAGCGGGAAACCGAGCGCGGCTACGACCACGGTACCTTTGTTCCCCTGATGCTGGCTTTTCCCGAAGCGAAAATCCCCGTTGCCCAGCTTTCTCTGATTCGCGGCCTGGATCCTGAGCGGCACATAGCCCTGGGCGCCGCATTACAACCATTGCGGAGCGAAGGCGTGCTCATAATCGGCAGCGGAATGAGCTACCATAACATGCAGGGCTTCTTTTCGGGCGGCCCTGCGGTGGAGACGGCTTCGCGAAAGTTCGATAACTGGCTGGCGGCCGTGGTGTCCATGCCCGATCCGGCCAAGCGCCGGGCCGCCCTCACCCAGTGGAAGCGCGCCCCGGGCGGCCTGGAAAGCCACCCCCGCAGCGAACACCTGGCGCCCCTCTTCATCGTGGCGGGGGCTGCCGGCTCAGATCCGGGGCGCCGCGAGTATTCTGAGATGCTGATGAACGCTCACATCGCAAGCCACGTATTCGGAACATGACTACAAAGTCGCACAACGCCATCAACCGATATGGCAGCAGTGACTCAATAGCCAAGGAGATCAGCGTGTCGCCGGAGGGTTCCGCCGAATTCCGGACCATAGGCGAGGCCCTGCATGCGGTAGAAGTGTTACGAGCAGCCAAGCTTCCCGACGCGATAAGCCTCCAGGAACAGGAGCAAATCCACATCACTATCAGTCCTGGTACCTATAAAGAAAAATTAGCGATACGTCAGCCCAATGTAACGTTGTGCGGCGCAGGGGCTGACCGCACTAAAATAGTCTGGGACGACAGCGCTACTCGCCTGTTGCCAGACGGCAAACCCATGGGCACATTCAACTCCTATACGGTCTATGTAGGAGCCAGGGGAGTGAGCTTGCAGGGGCTTAGCATTGAGAACTCGGCCGGCGACGGGCGGCTGATCGGCCCGGCGGTGGCCCTCTACGCCGACGCGGACCTCCTTATGGTGGAAGACTGCCGGATTACATCCAGACAGGATACCCTCTGCACAGGCCCACTGCCCAAAAATCCGCCTCCTAAGGGCATAAACCTCATCCATCCCGTCGCCGGCCTCGGTGCAGACCACCCTGTACTACCCTTCCGCCAGCACTACCGGCGCTGCCTCATAGAGGGAGACGTGGACTTTATCTTCGGATCGAGCCTGGCGGTATTTGAAGCCTGCGAAATCAAGTCCCTGGTACGATTGGCGCCCCAGCCTTCGGTTGCGCCAGCCTCCGAACAACCGCCTGAGTCGCTCAAAGGCTGGATCACCGCTCCCTCCACCTACCCTGGCCAGAAAATCGGCTTTGTTTTCCTGGACTGTGCGCTGACATCGGAACTAACATCGGAGTCGCCACCAAGAGTTAAATCCGCAAACACCTACCTTGGGCGCCCTTGGAGGCACACTGGAAGGGCTGTTTTTATCCGCTGCCACATGGGAAGCCACATTCTTCCCGAAGGCTGGGACGACTGGGGCAAGCTCGAAGCTCGCATGTACAGAGGATTCGGCGAATTCGCTTCCACAGGGCCAGGCGCTCCCGGCATAGCGGCGCGAGTGGCCTGGGCTCGAGTTCTTACCGAAACCGAGGCTGCCGCCGAAGGCGCTTGCCTTGACGAATATTGGAAGCTATAGGATGATTGAAGTATAAAACGTAGGCCGCAGACTGGAGTGTACCGTTATGAAAAAATCCCTCTTCGCCCTCATGGCACTATGCGCCATCCTTGTAACAGGCTGTGACCAGTTCTTCCTGAGCTTCTCAAAAATGGGAGCCTACAGCCTAGTTTGGGAGGAGAACGGCGGCTCCGCCGTGGCCGACCTCAGCACTTCTCTGGTATCTACAATGCCGATTTCCATGCGCCCAGGCTATGCCCTGGAGGGTTGGTACTCCGATTCCGCCTTCGCCAGCAAGGTGAGTTTCCCCTACGACCCGACAGCGAACACCACGCTCTACGCAAAATGGAACACAGCATCAGAAGGTTTAGTTTTTTCAGCGAACTCCACCGGCTACAACGTATTCAACAGTACTGCACTGGGCGCCATCATCATACCCGCCTACTGGCAGGGAAAGCCCGTAACCGCCATCGAAAGCTGGGGCTTCAACTACGGCAATCACACTAGCGTAATCATTCCCTCCAGCGTGACCAGTATTGGTGCCAGCGCCTTTATCGGAAGCTCAGGTTTTATTACTATTACCCTGCCATCAGCCCTTGTGAGTATTGGGTTAGACGCATTCAATGGTAGCGCCCTTAGCTCCATTACCATTCCCGCAAAGGTCACATCCATAGAAAGTGCAGCATTCTACAATTGTACTTCCCTCACTTCGGTTACCGTAGAAGCCCTCACCCCACCGACGATAGCCCCTGACATATTCTATACTTCGACAAACACAATCCCTGCCGGCCTCGTCATACGCGTCCCGGCCGCCAGTTTGAACGCCTACAAGGCTGCCTATGGATGGAACGTCTATAGTTCCAACATAGTTTCACAGTAAGGAGAAACGTCATGACAACCAAGAATCGATGCATCGCTAGGCGGTTTCTCCTCAGCTTCAGTTTTATCGCCGTATCGCTTTTCGCCCTCGCCCTTCCTCTTGCTGCCCAGAACCCTGTCCCCTCGCTGAGCATGTGGAATCGGGGAGTCTACAACCTCTACTCCAGCGATGGAACCACAAGCCTGGGACCCAACTGGATGGGCTATGCCACCGCTCAGGGTTTCTACAATTCCTTGAGCATGAACTGGGCGAGCCCCCAAGTGAGCTGGACCATGACAGCAGAATGGGATGGGGACGGGAAGCTCTATCCTATCTATCTTCGAGACTTCTCCGGCGGCTTTGTGCTTTTCGACGGACTCGCCAGGCTCACCGCGGGCAAGGTCCTCTCCGATGAATATCGACTCAAGAATTTTGACTACTCGGGATTTTCCACACGCATTGCCAATGCCAAGACAGGGCTCCTCGTCCAGGTCTTTCCTGTAAAGGAACTTTCAGTAGGCGCATTTCTCCCCATGCCGGTGGCTGCCCAGGGGCTCAATATCACCCTGGCCAATACCAATTTTGGTCTTCAGTGGGCGCCCGCCGAAAAAATCCTCGTAAAAACATCCCTGCGCCTCGAGCCCAGCTCGGCGGGCGACCGCGAGGCCTCCATAGGCTTCACCCTCAGCCCGGTGGAAAACAGCAGCGTCAGCCTTGGCTACACATTCCGCGATGTTGCCCAGACCCACGCCGTACTGCTGGACGCTTCCTACCGCCTCGGTACAGTTCCCCTCAAAGCCTTTGCCGACCTGGCATTAAGCCCCTCGGGAATAGGTTGGGGTGGAAAAATAAACGCAGAATACGGCCTCCCCGATACCCCTTACACCATCGGGGCATCAGTTTCCTACGGGGATGATGATTTCTGGGGCTTGAGCGGACTCGATATGAATCCTTACTTCCGCTACGACCTGCAGGGAGGCTCGCTCCAGGCTGGCCTCGACCTCAGCTACAAGACCGCCTGGGCTTACAAGCTCCAGCTGGCCTACACAGTGGGGTTTTAGTACACGGAAAGGGCGGAACAATTGCGTTAAGGCATGGAGAGTTCTAGAACATCTTCCCCACAAAGGCCATGTAGACAGGAATTGAAACGAGGCTGAGCAGTGTGGTCAGCGAAGTGCCTAAACCTGCGTATTCCGAGTCGGCTTTATAGGCCTCGGCCAGGATTGGCGTCTGAGTCATGGCGGGCATGGCAGCCTGGATTACGAAAACCTGCTTCATTAAAACAGGAAAGTCCCCGTTTTTCACCATCAAAAAGACAATAAGTGGAGTAAAGACAAATCGTCCGGCCACCAGGACGAGCATGTCCAGGCCGAAGCGGAGTTTCTTCCAGTCAACCCGGGCTATCACGATACCCACAAATAGCATTGAAAGAGGCGTTGTCATATTACCCAGGTATTTACTCGTGTCCATGACCCATCGGGGAAGGCGGATTTCTAGCATTATTAAAATGACGGCGACGAGAAAGGCTACCAAGGGCGGCGAGAAGAGCCGCTTTAGCCCCGAGAGCGAGAGAAGCGAAGGCCTTGAGCCACCTGATCGCAGCGCTCCGTCGTTAGCAATGGCGAAGGTGCCGATAGTCCAGAAGCAGGTTGTATTGGCGATATAATAGAGCAGTGCATAGGGAATGCTCACATCGCCGAAAAGTAGGATATTGACCGGTAAGCCTATAAAAATCGCATTGGAGAGAGAGAACATGGACGCGAAGGTCCCCCGCCGTCCCTTGGGAATCCTTATGAGCACAGCTAAAAGAGAGGCCAGGATAAAACCGGAGATCATTGTAATGAAGGGCACGGGCAAGCCCGGAAGCATCGAAATGAGCCCTTGCCGATCGTAACCGCTCATAAGATTAGAGATCATGTAGGCAGGTAGGGCGATGGAAACCACCAGCCGCGACACCAAAGAAGCCGAAGCCCCCGCAAACCAGCCCCGCTTGGCAAGAATGAAGCCCAAGCCGATCATGACAATAACCGAAAGCACACTCTGCAACGCTGAAAACATGGCCTCATCCTATCTAAAAGATATAGTGAAGGACAATAGCGCTACTATCCAAATATTTTTTCTACCATTCCATGCAAATTATTTAGACCGAACCGAGCCTCCGTTCTAGGCGAAATTCCAGGCGGCGTAGCGCAGAATCTACAAAGAGTGCAAGACAGGCGACGGGCAGGGAACCCTGGAGTATCAGGACAGGATCGAAGGAGCGCAGTCCCGACACGATGGGAATACCTAATCCCCCCGCACCCACCGCAGCCCCAATAGTAGCGGCCGATATATTGATCAAGAGCGAAATTCTCAAACCCTGAAGAACCAGAGGCATGGCCAGAGGAAGCCTCAGTCGCTTGAGAATCTGCTTTTCGTCCATGCCCAGGCCTACCGCCGAATCCACCAGTTCAGGACTGATCGACAAAAGACCTTCCACAGTATTCCTGAACACCGGTAAGAGACCGTAAAAAAAGAGGGCTATGGCGACCGGCACGAATCCGTAGCCAGTTAGGGGAATAAGGAGGGCCATCACCGCCACAGTGGGAAGGGTTTCGACAACCGAAGATGCAGACATGACAAGGCTTCTCATACTCGTAAAACGGCTTCTCGATAAAAGCAAGGCGGAACCGAAGGCAATAAATGCTGAAAGCAGGCTAGTAGCCGAGGCTAGGGCTAAATGCTCCAGTGCCAGTAACCAGAGAGGATCCCTCTGCGTGTAGATGGTTTTTCGACTGATCAAAGGTTGCAACAGGCTTTCAATCAATGGAAAGAAAAAGATAATAAATACGAAGAGCACAAAAAATACCAGCGGTTCCGCCCAACGCGAAGTTCGCCTGTTGGGTCTTCTATTTTTCATCCGAAAGTTCCCGCGCTAAATCTTGAAACCGCACAACGCTATTATCGGTGCCAGCAACCTCAACCCAAGACATTCCCGATTCGAGCATGGCTAAGAGTGCATCGGCGAGGCTGGCCGAAGGCTCTATGATCTTAATAGATCCACCACTTTTATCATTGCGCGATTCTGGAGAATTTTTTTTCAATTCATTCTTTTTTGTAATTAGGGGTGCAACAGGAATTCGTCCCAGCAATTCCAGCCTGTAGCGCGAACCGAAAAAATCACGCACAAAGGCTTCGGCAGGCTTCAAGAGAAACTCCAAAGCCGGCCCGGACTGAACCAGCCTTCCCTGATAGAGAAGGCTGAGCCTGTCACCTAACAGTACGGCCTCGGCCACATCGTGGGTAACGAAGACTACAGTTTTCTCCAGGCTCTGTTGTATACGCAAAAACTCAGCCTGCAAAGCCACTCTCGTCTGAATATCCAAGGCACCGAAGGGTTCATCCATAAGAAGCACCGGGGGATTGGCTGCCAAGGCTCGGGCCACCCCCACCCGCTGGGCTTCACCTCCTGAAAGCTGCCTCGGGAATCGCCCAACGTAATCTTGCGATAATCGTACAAGATTCAGTAACTCAAGGATCCTGGAGTCTATGCGCGCTTTAGGCCAGCCTAAAAGCTCAGGAGCAATGGCGATATTCTCACCCACCGTAAGATGGGGGAATAATCCTATGCCCTGGACTACATAACCCATGCTCCGCCTCAAGGCAATTGAATCCAGAGCTTCAGCCTCACGGCCATCCACAAGTATCCTGCCTGAGTCGGGCTCTAGCATCCTGTTGAGCAGGCGCAAAAGGGTAGATTTGCCGCTTCCCGAAGGTCCTAGAAGTACACTCACCTTACCTTCAGGAAATTCCAGGCTCACCCCATCCAGTGCCCTCGTAGAACCGTAGCGCTTGGTTACCGCTTCAACTGCGAGTCTCATGTTGCGCGCCCCTTAGAATATGCCGCGAAGCTGCGTTCCGCCCAGCCCAGGCCGCGATCGGCCACGAACGCCGCAGCCGCCACCGCCAAAGAACCCAGGAGTACCAAATCCGGCGCGGCCTGGGCCAGCCCAAGAAATATCAGGCTCCCAAGCCCCCCTCCCCCCACTAGCCCGGCCAGCACCGCGTTGCCCATGTTCTGCGCCAGCGCCGTCCTGAAGCCAGCCGCCAAGGCTCCCGCCGCCAGGGGCAGCTCCACTCTTAAAAACACCTGAATCGGCTTCATGCCCATGCCCTTGGCCACATCCCTCACCGAAGGATCGATCATGGCAAAGCCCGCCTTGGCGTTGGCCAGAAGGGGCAAGAGCGCATAGAGGAAGAGTGCTATCGAAGCAGGAGCCCAGCCCGTGCCCCGCACCCCCAAGCCCGGCGCCAGCCGACCCAGGGCGGCGAGCGGCCCTATGAGCAAACCTATGAGGGCTAGAGTGGGCACTACCTGGGCCATGTTGGCGATAAAGAAGAAAAATCTGTCCATCCAAGGCCTGGAAGAACTCGCCCAGCCCAGGGGTATGGCGATCAGCAAGGCAGCCAGGCTGGGAAACAGCGCATAGGCCACATGCCTCAGAAGCTCCCGTCCAAAGCTTTGAGACCGCAGGGCGAATTCCTTAAACAAGGAGAGACCGTCGTATGCCCCGGCCAGAGCCAAGCCCAGCATGAGAAAAGCGGCTATAATTCCAACCCACTTCAGTCCACGCCCGACACCTGCCAAAGGCTCCGCGCCTGCATAAATCACGAAGACAAAACCAAGGGCCGCCCAATACCCCAAGCCCAAGCTGATCCGGGATGAAGGTCCTATCGCAGAGGCCGCACCCTGGCCAGGGCTGCCCACAGCCGGGAGCGGAATTTCCAACCCCGAAGCAGCGCCTCCGAAACCCTGTACAAAGCTTTTCACTAAACCTTCCGCCAAGGCGGGCAGAAGGACGAGAAGGATGGCTATGCCAAGAAAAGCGCTAACCGCGAAGATGCGTCGCCTCCGCGAAGCGGCCGATGACTGGAGAATGAATGCAAAAACTACCGCCAATAGAGCAATTGCCGCAAAATAAAGAGGCGACACCTGGAGCAGTCTTATGCCTATACCCGAGGAAACCCTGTTAGGCCGCAGGCTGAACAGGGGGAAAAATCCCAGGGACAGCAAAAGACTCAAGGCGCCTGCGATAACCAGGGAGTAATCGCCGCCGAGTCGTCCCGACTCCCGAGCGGAAGGCTTCATTTAGTCAAAAAGCCCTTCTCCACCAGGTATTCCTTGGCAACCTCGTCGGCGCTCCTGCCGGCAAAGGCAATCTGGGCGTTGAGTTTCTGTAAAGTTTCTAGCTCCAGAGATTCAAATACCGGCTTGAGCAGGTCGGCAATGGCTGGGTACTTCTTCAGCTTGGCCTCGAGGATAACAGGCGTAGGCAGATAGACCGGGGGAATGCTCTCAGGATCGCCCAGAACGAGAAGATCCAGGGTATTGAGAGAGCCGTCGGTGCCATATACAAGGGAAACGTTGACATCGTTCGTCCCCTCCGCCAGAGCCTTGAGCATTTCCGCCGTGTTGCCCGAGGACAGCAGCACCAACTGGCTCTTGTCCAGCTTGAAACCGTAGGCTTCCTCCAACCCTAAAAGTCCGAGAGGGTTGTCAGCAAAAGACTGGGCGCAGATGAGCTTAATCTTGCCCCCAGCATTCACGTAGGCAGCCAAGGCGGGAAGGTCGCGGATTCCCGTCTCCTCGGCAAACTGCCGCCGCACCGCCAAGGCCTCCGTATTATTGGCAAGAGCCGGAGTGAGCCAAACAATACCCTTTGCTGCATCCAGTTCCTTGGTCTTGGCATAGCCGGCTTGGGGATCGGACCAGAGCGCCGAATCCTGGCCTTCGTGGTAATACTGTCCTGAGCCTGTATAATCCACCACCAGATGGACTTCGCCAGCCTCCAGGGCGCGCCGCAGGACATCGGGAGTGCCGAACTCGGTCTTGTCCAGCACGGGAATCTTCTTAGACTCCAGAAGCGCGACGATCATCTTGCCTAAGAGCGCTCCCTCCGAGTCGATCATGGTAGCTACGGTAACGGCGTTTTTCGATTTGTCGCCGGCGCAGGATAGGGTGGACAAGGCTATGAGAACAACCGCGATGAGAGAGAAAACAGCTTTGTTTCGAGATTTGGATTTCATGGCTAATCCTTTGCCGGCACACAGCCCGCCAACTCATTTAAAGCAACTATGAAGGGCATTATCGGCCTGCACCCTCAGTATAGGCGGCCGCATCTGTATGCGAAAGCTTGAATACTGCTGTGAAGTTCTCTTGACAGTTTCGTATATACACAATACTTTTGTATATACACGGAGGCTTGAATGGCTATCAGCATAAGAAACCCAAGGGTTGAAAAATTAGCCAAGACACTTGCCAAGCGTCATGGGATCAGCATGACAGAAGCAATAGAACAAGCGCTGGAAGCCCGCATATCCTCTCAGAATGAAAGCCGCAAGCCACTAAAGGACAGCTTGGCGCAGATAGCTACTGAATGCGCCGCCCTCCCCGACCTGGACACACGAAGCGCCGACGAAATTCTCGGGTACGGAGAATCCGGGGGGTTCATCAATGGTCATTGATAGTTCAGCTATTCTTGCAGTGCTCTTTGGAGAGGCGGAAGCTGAAGAATTTATTGCCGCGCTTACCTCGCCCGAAAGAAAGTTCATCAGTTCGGTCAACAAGCTGGAAACCATGATCGTCGTGGAATCCAGAAAAGGTGAATTGGGAACTAAGGTTTTGGGCAAGTTGCTTGCCGCAGCAGATATAGAAACGCTTCCCTTCGATTCGAGTCAGGCTGAAATAGCCATGGCTGCGTGGCGTCGATACGAAAAGGGAATACACCCTGCGTCTCTAAATCTAGGCGACTGCGCCGCATACGCCCTGGCGGCAACGTTGAACGATTCCATTTTATGCAAAGGCGACGACTTTCGTAAAACCGATGCGAGCATTGTGCTTGTCGCTATGCCGCCTAACGCTTGACCCTCCCCGATGCGTCGCCCTTCATGAGCGAGAGAATTTCGTCCTTTGTTGAATAGTTGAAGTCGCCCCGGATGGAATGATTGAGACAGCTGGCAGCCGCCGCAAAGCGCACGGCCATCGAATCCTCAATAAGATCGGGGCTGGAAAGAGCGAAGATGAGGGCAGCCGAGAAGGAATCGCCGCCGCCCACCCTATCCACAATATCGGTTATCTCATAGGGCTTGTAGGCACCGGCAGTTTCGGGGGCGAAGCAGGCCTTGCCTGTAGCGACATCGTAGAGCATGGCGCCCCAGCGGTTATGGCTGGCCGAAATGCTTTCGCGCAGTGTGAATGCCACTTTCTTGATGTTGGTAAATTGGGCTCCTATCTGTCGCGCAACGTCAGGGTAGCTTTGGATATGAAGCGAACCTGAAGTAACATCGGTGTTGCCAGCCTTAATACCCAGCACGTCGGAAGCGTCTTCCTCATTGCCGATTAGTATGTCCACGTAGGGCAAAGCCTGGGTCATGATTCGCTTGGCCAGGGCCGCGGGAGCAGTGCCCGGCTCCCATCGCCAAAGATTTTTGCGAAAGTTGAGATCGCAGGACACCGTGAGGCCACGTTTCTTCGCTTCCTTGGCCGCATGGAGCATAACCTCGGCCGCGTTGGCCGACAATGCCGCCGTAATGCCAGTGAAGTGGAACCAGCGCGCATCCTTGAAAACCGCATCCCAGTCATAGGATCCAGCCGGAGCAAGGCTGATGGAAGAGTAGCTGCGGTCGTAGATTACCTTGCTGGGCCTTTGGTTGGCGCCTTCCTCCACATAAAAGCAGCCTAAGCGCCCTTCGGTTGTTCTCAGTATTTTGCTCGTGTCGATACCGACGTTGCGCAAATGACCCACGCAGGCATCGGCAATTTCATGGGTGGGCAGGGCAGTGACATAGGAGACCTGCCTTCCTGAGAAAGCGAGAAATGCAGCCACATTGGCCTCCGCGCCGGCAAAACTGACATCTATACTGCCGGGAAAAGCCTGCCTGAAGCGCTTTTTAAAAGGGACATCTATTCTGCTCATTATCTCGCCGAAGGTTACGAATTCGCTCATCGCGGCCTACCCCCTCACTTCGTGGAAAATTTTCATCGCTTGGGCTGCATTAACTTTTATGGTATCCCAGTCTTTTTTTGCTATGAGGTTTTTGGGGGCGATCCAAGATCCGCCCACGGCCAGGATATAGTCCTTTTCCAGCCAGGAGACAAGGTTTTGCGCATTCAAGCCGCCCAAAGGTATATACCCTAGGCCTAAGAAATTATACGGATTGTTGACGGATTCCAGGTATTTGAGCCCGCCCATGGGTTCGGCGGGAAAGAATTTGAGTACACGGCAGCCGAGTTCGATGGCGGCCTCTATTTCCGATGCGGTGGAAATGCCCGGGGCGAAGGGAAGCCCCACTTCTATCGCTTTTTCGACCACCCGGCGGTTAAAACCGGGAGATACGCCAAAATCTGCCTTGTTCGCCTTCACATCCAATACTTGAGCCGGTGTCAGTATAGTGCCGACTCCAGCTTGCATCTGGGGAACTTCGGCAACGATCCGCTTGAGAGCATCCATGGCCGCGGGAGTGCGTAGCGTAAGTTCCATCGCAGTGATTCCTTCATTCACCAAGGCTCGTGCGATGGGAACCGCATCGTTGGCATCGTCGATCACCATGACTGCAATTATGCCCTTAACTCTCAAGGCCTTTGTTCTGAGATCGCCAAATACAGTATCCATGTCCTGCCTCCTCATTCAACTTCGAAAATAAATTCGATCTCTACGGGAATGTCGCCCGGAAGCTCGTTGGTGCCAATGGCTGAACGGGCATGACGCCCGGCATCGCCAAAGACATCGATAAGCAGCTGAGAACAGCCGTTGATTACCGAAGGCTGGCTGTTAAACCCTGGAGCGCTGGCGACAAAGCCTAATACCTTTACTACATTTTTTACCTTGTCCAGGGATCCTAAGCTGTCGTGCAGCACGGCCAGGGCATTGAGCACGCAAATCCTGGCGGCTTCCTGTCCCTGCTCGACGCTGACGCCTGCGCCTACCTTGCCGGTAAACACAGGCACGCCCTTGACCGTGCAACCCTGGCCGGAAACAAAGGCCAAGTTGCCTACTCGTTTAACGCGCTGATATAAACCGCCTAGAGGTGGTACTTCGGGAAGCTTATACCCAGCCTTGGCCAAATTTTCATAAGCATTCATGTCGATTCCTCCTTGAGTGATCGAAAATTATCCGATGCGCGATTACTAATGCGCGCAACGCTACTGCAAAGTGACGACGCATAACGTCAAACCCCTATAGACCTGTCCCTGGCGGCGATTTTCCATTCCGTGAAGCAAACCCCATCCCTATCGACGATGTGCGCTCGCTCATAGAGGGCGACGGTGGGGCAGATATGGGTGGGAATGACATACACTTCCTCGCCAACCTCGGGCAGGCCTTTCTTGGGTGCGGTAAAAACCCAATGTTCCTCGTTCTGGAGCACCGGCACGCTTCCCTCGTGATCGAGGATATATCCTCTCAAGCCCTTTGGGTCGGCCGATATGCCCTTATAGCCTAGATCGATTGTGAAGGTTCCCAGACCGGGATTCCTGCTCACTACCCGGGCCATAATGGCTGCCGCATACTCGAACTCCAGATCGGGAAAGCTGGAAGCATAGCTGTAATCATGGAGAAAGCAGGTGCCCGGCGATAGAGTAAGCTCCTGTCTGGGGGCATAGCAGGGGAATGTGGGCGTGCCGCCCATTACTACTTCGGGCACCGCAAGACCCAAATTTATAAGGGAGGCGCGAAAACCTGCGGCAATAGCATAGCAGGCATCGGCGGCAGCCTGACGCTCTTCCAGATTCTCCTGATGATTATGCCCGTCGTAGCAGTGCAATCCGCCGGCGCACAGGCCGGGAGCGCTTGTGATGTATTTGTACAAAGCTTCGGCCTCAGGCCCGGGAGATATTCCGGTGCGATGCTGGCCAACATCCAGATCAAGGAAAACGCCCAACTTCACCTTTGCCCCTTCGGCCAGGGTGTTAAGGGACTTTGCAATCCCGGTATTGTCGGCCAAAGTGGAAAATTTGGCATGGGGATATTTTTTTATAAGTTCCACAAGGCGTTCGGCATTTCTGCCCACTAAAGTATAGGAAAGCAGAATATCAGGCGCCTGCGCCCTCGCCAGCATTTCGGCTTCGGCAATAGTGGCGCACTTGAATTTGCGCACGCCCCGCGCCATGGCCATGGCGGTGATTTCCGCGGTCTTGTGCGTTTTTATGTGAGGGCGCAGGCGCCCGGCATTGCCCGCAATCGCGATAGCACTTTCAATATTGGATTTAACGGCATCTTCGAAGAACAGCAGCGCCGGCGAAGGCAGCCTGGCGGCATTGCTCAGCTTTTTCATTTTCCTTCATACCCCATGAGTTTAGAAATTTCCTGCGCCGCCTGAATGATGGTTGCGGCGTTCTTTGCCTCGTCTTCGGTTTTGTAGCGGTACACCGGCCAGGCAACGCTCACTGCAGCGATGACCGATCCCGAATAATCGAACACCGGGGCGCCTATGCAGCGAATGTCGGGCTCGTGTTCCTCTATATCCGTGGAATAGCCCCGGGCTCGTATGGCATCCAGTTCGGCCAGGAGTGTGGATTTGGATACTATGGTTTTTCTGGTGTAGGGAATTAGCTGGAGCTGCGCAACAATATCCTTCCTATCGGGGTGCCAGGCCAGGAGGGCCTTGCCCAAGGAAGTGCAGTGCAGGGGCGCCTGCTTTCCAATGGTGGAATACATTCTGATCGTATGGACTGACTCCACCTTCTGTATGTAGACAACCTTAGCGTCCATGAGAATTGCCAGGTGGGTGGTCTCCTGAAAATGCCTGGCCAGGCGCTTGATAACCGGCCTGGAAACATCATGAAGATCCATGGAATCCAGCGCCTTGGAGCCCACGGTGAGCATCTTGAGGCTCAAGGAAAACCTGGAATCATCACGCTGCTGAATATAGCCTAAGGATTTCAGGGTTTTAAGAAAGCGGAACAGGGTGGGTTTTGCCAAACCTACCTTTTCCACCAGTTCGTCAAACGTAAAAGAACCGCCCTCTGACAGGGCTTCGAGCACGGACATGGTTCGAACCGCAGCCGATATCTGCTTTTCTTCGGAACCGGTCTTGGATTCTGGATATTCGGCCATTGTCTTCGCGCCCAGACTTTAGGCTCTGGACGCTCCTCCGTAGTGCTGATCTTAGAACTATAGTGTCACCGCAATGCCAGAATATGTCAAGTTTGGATATGATAAAAATGAAATCTTGTTCCAATTATATTGCCACATGGTGGCAAGACACCTTCCAATGTGCCATACTTATCCAAGAGGTGGAGCATGAAAGGACAAGAGCTTAGAAACGCTATGGGACTTCCCCGGGTTATCAACGCATCGGGAACCCTTACAGCCTTCGGGGGGTGTCGACTGAGACCCGAGGCGGCTGCCGCTATGGCCGAGGCCTCTGGTCATTTCGTGGAAATGGAAACCCTGCTCAGAAAAACAGGGGAGCGGATTGCCGACATGCTGGGCGTGGAAGCAGCCCTGGTTACCGCCGGTGCATCGCCGGGTATAATCCAATCCATCGCCGCCAGCATCGCGGGGCAGGATCCCTGGCTTCGCAACTGTCTTCCTTCCTGTCCTCCCGCCCGATCCGAAGTGATTATCCAGCGCAGCCACCGCAATCCCTACGACAATGCAGTACCCACCGCAGGAGCGCGCTTCGTGGAAATAGGGGACTGCATAAAGACCCACCCGTGGGAGCTGGAAGCGGCGATTACCGAGAATACCGCGGCGGTGTTCTACGCCCTCCAGGCGGAGATGCTCAATGCCTCACTTTCACTGGACGAGACTTTGAAAATTGCCCACACCAAGGGCGTACCGGTAGTGGTGGATGCCGCCGCCGAACTGCCACCCAAATCCAACCTCTGGAACCTCTGCAAACGAGGAGCCGATCTCGTGATTTTCTCTGGAGGCAAGGAGATCGCTGGCCCCCAAAGCTCGGGACTGGTGGCGGGTAAAAAAGCTCTCATCGACGCGGCCCGCTACAACGGAGCGCCCAATTATGGCGTGGGCAGACCCACAAAGGCTGGCAAGGAAAATGTGATGGGGTTCCTAGCGGCCTTAGAAGCCTATCTCGCCGAGGACGAGGATGCCCGAATGGCCGATATGGCCAGAATCTGCGACCTTTGGCTGACTGGGCTCAAAGACCTGCCCGGGGTGCTCGTCTCGCCGTTCACCGCCACCGAACCGGGCATTCATCCGGTGTGCATTCCCAAGGTGCTTGTGCGCAAGGCTGAAATGGATGCCCAGAACGCTCAGCGATCTTTGCGTGAAAAGGGCTCTGGCGAAACTGCAGTGCTCGTCGATTTGTGGAAGGGTGGTCTGGTGCTCAATCCTCAGACAATTGCGGGAACCGAAGCCGAAGAAGTCCTGGAGGCTCTCAAAAAACTGCTTGCCCCCAAGGCTTAGCGCGGCTAACCGCAGCTGCTGCGCGGCATTCTACAACACGCCCTACGGCGAACTGAAACTGCAGAGCGCCACAGCCGCGCGGCGCGTTTCAGCCTTATGCCCGGCCGGGCGATGTGGTGCCGCCGCGCGGCGGCTTTTAGTACAGGTGGCAGGCCACCTGATGTCCGGGGGCTACTTCCCTTAAAACTGGTACTTCAACCCGGCAACGATCCATAACCTTGGAACAACGAGTGTGGAACAGGCAGCCCGGGGGTGGAGCCAGGGGGCTGGGTACATCCCCGCCCAAGGGAGCCCGCAGGCGCCGCTTAGCGGGGTTGGGAATCGGAATAGAAGAAAATAGAGCCTGAGTATAGGGATGGAGGGGCTGGGCAAAAATCTCCTTCTTGCCCGCGATCTCGGCGATTTTTCCCAAGTACATGACGGCAATGCGGTCCGAAATATGCTTTACCACACCTAAGTCATGGGCAATAAAAATATAGGTAAGATTCTTCTTTGCCTTCAACTCCTGGAGCAAATTGATGATCTGCGCCTGGAGGGACACATCCAGGGCTGAAACCGGCTCGTCAGCTATCACCAGTTCAGGAGAGAGGGACAGAGCCCGGGCTATGCCAATGCGCTGGCGCTGACCGCCCGAGAACTCGAAGGGAAAGCGGGCATAGTAATCAGGATTGAGACCCACGGTGCCCAAGAGTTCCTTCACTTTTTCATCCCGTTCGGCGTTGCTCGACACCAGCTTGTGAATCATCAGAGGCTCGCCCACGTTGCCTGCAATATTCATGCGGGGATTGAGGGATGCATAGGGATCCTGAAAGACCATCTGAATCTTGCGGCGTATGCCGCGTAGAGCTTCTCCAGTAAGATGGGTGATATCGGCGCCCCTGAATTCGATACGCCCTGAGGTTGGATCGATAAGCCGCAAGATGAGCCGGCCGGTGGTGGATTTACCGCAGCCCGACTCGCCCACTATACCGAAGGTCTCTCCCTTGGCTACGGAAAAACTCACATCGCTCACCGCCCGCACCAGGGCATGGGAGCCGCCGCCGGAGCCGGAAGCTCCTCCAGCCTTGTGAACCTTGAATTCCTTGGTCAGATTTTCTACCTTGAGAATGATGTCGCTCACGGCTGCCCTCCTTTACCACCCGCTGGCTTTCGGGGGCGGGGTTTGGCCTCCGGTGACTTTTTATCCAGAAGCTCATCCTCCCCTGCACCTAACCTGTTCCAGCAAGCCACCAGATGACCGGGAGCCGCCTCGATGAGATCGGGAGTATCGATAGCGCAGCGCGAAAGAGCCCTAGGGCAGCGATTGGCGAAGCGGCAACCCTTGGTTTCCCCTATCAGGCTAGGCACTGTACCGGGAATAGAATAGAGCTGGGCGCTTTCCTTTTCAATATCGGGAATGGAATCCATCAGACCCCTTGTATAGGGGTGCATGGGTTGGGCAAACAGCGATGAAGTCTCG
This sequence comes from uncultured Treponema sp., assembly GCA_964531105.1. Classification (GTDB taxonomy): domain Bacteria; phylum Spirochaetota; class Spirochaetia; order Treponematales; family Rectinemataceae; genus UBA2256. The sequence continues at coordinate 42,775 of CAZHFN010000010.1, forward strand.
GCAAACTCTGCGATCCTTCCGCCGTACATCACCGCCACCTTATCGGCCACTTCGGCAATGACACCCAAATCATGGGTGATCATGAGCATCGACATGCCCATGGTCTCTTTCAGCTCGCGCAGGAGCTGGAGAATCTGGGCCTGTATGGTTACATCCAGTGCTGTGGTGGGCTCGTCGGCTATAAGAAGGGTGGGTTTGCAGGAAATAGCCATGGCTATCATAGCCCGCTGCCGCATGCCTCCGGAGAGCTCGTGGGGATAGGATCTAAGCCGCCGTTCGGGGTCGGGAATACCCACTTTTTTCAGGGATTCCAGGGCTATCGCCCAGGCTTCCTTTTTATCGATAGAACGATGGGCGCGCAGGGCTTCCACGATTTGCCGCCCTATGGTGTAAACCGGATTGAGGGATGTCATGGGCTCCTGGAAAATCATCGCAATGGAATTGCCCCTTATGCGATACATATCCTTTTCGCCCATAGCGGCGATGTCCTGGCCATCGAAAAGAATTTGGCCTGCCACAATCCTTCCCTGAGGCTTGGCATACAATTGCATCACGGAAAGGGCTGTCACCGTCTTGCCCGAGCCGGATTCTCCCACCAAACCCAGGGTTTCGCCCCGGGTCAGATCGAAGCTCACCCCGTCCACGGCGCTCACGATGCCAGCGGGAGTGGAAAAATGAGTTTTAAGACCGCGAATCGACAGCAAAATGTCCGACGGCATGGCTCACACTCCTTTGATGTCGTGCCTGAATCGCGGATCTACCTGATCGCGCAGGACATCGCCTACCAGGTTGAACGACAGCACCGTCAGAACAATAAAAAATCCGGGAATAAGCAGCATCCAGGGAGCCCTGGCCAGATAAATGGATCCTTCGGAGAGCATGTTGCCCCAGCTGGGAATCTCAGGAGGAAGCCCGAGACCCAGAAAGTCCAGGGAAGCCATGTCCAAAAGGGAAAAGGCAAAGGTGAAGGTAGCCTGGACAATGACAGGCGAAGTGAGGTTGGGGAAAATATGCTTGATTAAAAGCCGGAAGTCAGAGGCACCGGCTGAGCGGAAGGCCTCGATGTAGACTTCTTCTTTTAACTTGAGTGTCATGCCGTAGACGATGCGGGTTGTGCGGGTGAGGTAGGTAATGCCCACGGCGAGGATCACATTCACCATGCCGCGGCCAAAAATAGTCATGAGCACCAAAGCCAGCAGCAGCGAGGGAAAGGCCATCATCACATCGATAAGCCGCATGAAGGGGGCGTTGAGGGCCTTGAAATAGCCGGCCACCAGGCCTACAAAGATGCCGATAGTGACCGAAAAGAGCACCACGCCCACCGAGCTTATAAGACTTGTTCTGGCACCGTAGACCACCCTGCTCCAGATATCCCTACCAAAATTGTCGGTGCCAAAGATATGGCCTTTGCCGGGGGGAAGAAGCCTGTTGGCTGGGTCCATGTCCAAGGGATTTATAGGCGCAACCAAGGGCGCTAAAAGGGCCATGAGAATGATAAAGCCCAGGAAGGCCAGACCGGCGATTGCGATCTTTCGGGACCGCAGCATTTTTAGAAATCCTGACATACGGCCCTCCTTTTAGCTGTACCGAATGCGCGGGTCGAGGGCGCCGTAGGCAATGTCGACCAGCAGGTTAATCGCCATGTAGAGCAGGGCGATGCAAAGGATAATTCCCTGAATGACCGGATAATCACGGCGCAAGACGGAGTCCACCACCAATTTTCCGATGCCCGGGAGAGAAAAGACAGTTTCGGTCACCACAGTACCGGACACGAGGCCCGCGAAGGTAAAGCCCAGGGCCGAGACCAGGGAGTTCATGGAATTACGGAATACATGGAGCACATTCACCGCGGGCTCTTTCAAGCCCTTGGCCCGGGCGGTGCGCACATAGTCTTCCTTGAACACATCCAGCATCGAAGCCCGGGTAAGCCTGATAATCAGGGCAGAGTTGGGTGCCGACAAGGTAATGGCGGGCAATATGAGGTAACGCAGATTGCCCCAGTTACCGGATTGGAAAATAGAAGGAAAACCTGAACTGGGCAGCCATTTCAGCTTTACGGCAAAAAAGGTCATCAAGGTTAAACCCAACCAGAATGTAGGAATCGAGGCAAAGCCCATGCTGATGCCCGAAATGCTCTGGTCGAGCTTGGTACCGTAGCGAGTGGCTGAAAGGTAGCCCACCGGTATGCCGATAAAGAGGATCAATAAGAGGGTAAGCAGGGCGAGGAGTACACTGGTCTCGGCCCTGTTGCCTATTACAGCAAGCACGGGCTGACCAAAAAAGATAGAATTGCCCATGTTGCCCACCGCTAAACCGCCAATCCACTTTCCATATTGCACCCAGATAGGTTTATCCAGGCCCATTTCTTCCCTTACGGCGGCTACCTGTTCAGGGGTGGCCATATCGCCTAAAAGGATTTCGACGGGATCTCCGGGAATGAGGTGCACGAAACCGAAGACCAGCACGGACACCAGGAACAGGGATGGGATCATCCCCACTATCCGTCTCAGCACGAACTTGAGCATGCGTGTTGCTCCATTAATTGTGGAAAGAACCCGGGCACCCTTCTGCGGCCCTGCCGCAGAAGGGTGCCCGAATCCAGATCAAGAAATGCCGAATCAAGCTTGCCAGTAAGGCTTTGAAGCTTTCGGCAAGGCTAATGCTATTTGAAGCTCACATTCCAGAACTTCGGCCAAATCAGCTGGGATTCGCCCAGGTTCTGCACCTTCGGGGAGTAGATATCGTAGGTATAGACATCGCCCACCTTGTGCACCGGCACCTGCGTGTAGATGAGTTTCTGCAGCTGAGCCCAGGAGTCCAGACGCTTCTTCTCATCCAGGGTGGAGGTGAATACCTGCGCCAGAGCCTGCTTTTCTGCAGTAGCCCACCAGCCGGGATAGGTGTCGCTCATGAAGCTGAAGAGAATGGGATCGGGTACGAAGCCGTGGTGGGTAAAGAACATGTCCCACTGCTTGCCGTCGCCGCGCTTACTTACCAGGGTTGCCCAGTCATAGATCTGCAGGTCGATATTGAAGCCCGCGTCCTTGAGCTGCTTGGTAAAGACAAGGCCGATATCGTTGTGGATTTTATAGGCCGAGGAAACCATGAAGACGATCTTCTCGCCCTTGTAACCGGCCTCTGCGGCCAGGGCTTTGGCCCGGGCTGCGTTGTTGGGGCTGTAGTTTTCCAGACCGGCGTTGTTGAACCAAGAAGTGCCCTTGGGCATGAAGGAACCGTTGGCCGACCATAGATTCTTGGGGCCTACGGCAGCTTGGAGAGCGGCGGTGGTGTTCAGGGCGGTGAGCACCGCGACGCGGAGCTTGTAGTTGCCCACAAAGGGACCTTCGGTGGAATCGAAGAACATCAAGGGCATCAGGACGCCTTCGTTAACCAGGGTTACCACGGAAGGATCGCTGGAAAGCATTTCGTACAAATCGCCGGAGATCTGCTCGGCATAGTCGTAATCGCCGGCCTTGACGCCGTTGACACGGGTGCCCACGTCGCTGACAGGGATAAACTGGATCTGGTCGAACTGAGCCACGCGCTTGCCGCCGTAGCCGTCGGCAGCGTCGGTCCTGGCGACATAGTCCTTGAACTTCTCAAGAAGTATAAAACGGCCGGGGTTACGCTGCACAAAGCGGTAGGGACCGGTACCAATATATTGGGTCTCGGCGATGGGCGTCTTGGTCGCGGGCTTGGCTATCTCCTCGGGATAGATTACCGGTCCGCCGTTGATGAAGGCTAAAAGGGTCTTCCAGGGCGCGAATACGTCTTTGAAGAAGAGTCTGACGGAGTACTTGGACGGGGCGTCGACCTTTTCGATATGCGCGAAGAGCACTGGACCGCGCACGCCATAGACGCCCCAGCGATTGAGGGAGGCGAGCACGTCGGCCGATGTCATTTCCTTGCCGTTGTGGAACTTCACCCCCTGCCTGAGAGTGAGGGTGATGGTTTTGCCGTCGGCGGAGATAGTCTCTTTTTCTACAAGCATCGGCACTGGATCGTAGCTCTTGTTAAAGGTATACAGACCCTCAAACACGTGCTGGGCGATAGTTGTCGCCTGATCAGAGGTAATCACCTGCTGGTCGAGACTGGGTGGCTCTGCGATGGTCGCATACCTGAAGGTAGCGGCGCTTGCCGTCATCGTCACTAAAATGAGTGCGATGGCGAGGATTGTCCGTTTCAGTTTCATTTCTGCCTCCTGAAATAATGATGCCTTTTCTTTTATGACACGGCTTAAAGTATACTCTATAGTATCCCCCTGTCAAATTAAAAATGAAACTAAGTTTCATAATTGACGAATCATCGGGGAGGCTCTACACTTCAGTCAGGAGTGAACCATGGACAATACCAGGCAGTATTCGTTGCTTATAAAAGGCGGAAGAGTGCTGGATCCGGCGAACAGGATCGACAGGATCGCCGATATCGGAATACAGGATGGCAAGATAGCGGAGATAGGATCCGCTCTCCAACCCGGTCCTGAAACGAAGGTGATAGACGCCAAGGGCTGCCTAGTTACCGCAGGCCTGGTGGACATTCACACCCATTTGTTCGCATCGGCTCTTGTGCCCGACGCCTGGGCGGGGGACAACAGCATCTACCCCGATGGTTTCAGCTTCAGAACCGGCGTCACCACCATGGTGGACGCAGGCTCCGCCGGAGCCAGGAATTTTGCCCATTTCCGCGGTACTGTCATAGACAGGGCCAAGACCAGGGTATTCTCCTTCGTCAATATTGCCAGCCACGGCATGATCAGCGACGCGCTGGAACAGGAAGCCAACGTCTTCGACGCGGACAAAACCGCGGCCATGGCCAAGGAGCACTCCGATGTAGTGGTGGGCATAAAGAGCGCCCATTACTGGAAGCCCGACTGGCTTTCGGTGGATTCGGCCCTGGAAGCCGGGGAGAAATCAGGCCTGCCCATCATGGTGGACTTCGGCTATTTCAGAAAGGAAAGGCCCTACTGGGAACTCGTGGGCGAAAAACTAAGGCCCGGCGACTTCTCCACCCACTGCTTCCGGGGTCCAGTACCGGTAATCGACGAGGCAGGCTACGTGTACGACTACCTCTTCAAAGCCCGCAAGCGGGGCGTGCTCTTCGACCTGGGCCACGGCGCCGGTAGCTTCCTCTTCCGCAACGCCGTAACCGCCCTGGCTCAGGGCTTTCCCCCTGACACTATCTCCACCGACCTCCACGTGCTCAGCATGAATCGTCATCTTATGGACATGCCCACCACTATTTCCAAGCTTCTGGCGGCGGGCATGGGCTTGAGCGAAGCCATCGAACGCTCCACATCCATTCCGGCAAAACTGATCGGCCACCCCGAACTCGGCACTCTCGCCAAGGGCGCCCTGGCGGATATCGCCGTATGGAATCTACTGGAAGGGGATTTTGGCTTCACCGATTCGGTAAACGGCCTGCTACGCGGAAAACAGCGCCTGATGTGCGAATTTACCACCCTTGGGGGTGAAATTGTGTGGGACTGGAACGGCCGCGCCGGTGTGGACTACAAAACCCTGCCCGCCGATGCGGGAATAAGGGAAAATCTGGAATTCCTGGTGCGCCCTGGCTGCTGTTAAGTATCGACAGGATAACACGATATACAAGATTAGCAAGAAAAGTCGCTAAATAGATAAAGGCCGCCTCATGAGAAGCGGCCTTTATCTTTAAAAATTTTCTGGACGCTTACGACAGAATCCAGTAAATCATTGAAATTCTGTCGTCCTGTCCAATATTTTCAGCCTCTTACGTTGTAAAAAACTTTCTTTCCCCAATACTCCGCGATGCCTTCCATCTCGTCTTCAATGCGCATCAGCTGGTTGTACTTGCAGATGCGGTCGGTACGGGACATGGAGCCGGTCTTGATCTGGCCGGTTTCCTTGGCCACCGTGAGGTCGGCGATGAAGGAATCCTCTGTCTCGCCCGAGCGGTGAGAGACAACTGCGGTGTAACCCACGCGCTTGGCCATATCGATGGCTTCGATCGTCTCGGTGACCGTGCCGATCTGGTTGAGCTTTATGAGGATGGAGTTGCAGGCGCCCATATCAATGCCCTTCTCCAGGCGCTTGGTGTTGGTGACGAAGAAGTCGTCGCCCATGATCTGGATCTTGCCGCCTAAGGCCTTGGTGAGCTTGACGTAGCCTTCCCAGTCGTTCTGGTCCAGACCGTCCTCGATGGAGATGATGGGGTATTTGTTTACCCATTTGGTATAGAGCTCGATCATTTCGTCGGCGGTAAAGAGCTTGTCGGGATTGGTCTTCCAGAACTTGTAACCCTTGCGACCGCCCTCGTCGAATAGCTCGCTGGAGGCGCAGTCTAAAGCGATGGCGATCTGCTCGCCGGGCTTATAGCCGGCCTTCTCGATAGCCTTCATGATGAACTGCAGGGCTTCCTCGTTGTCCAGATTGGGAGCGAAACCGCCCTCGTCGCCCACGGAGGTGTTGTGGCCCGCGCCCTTCAAGAGGTTCTTCAGGTTGTGGAACACCTCGGCGGTCATGCGCACCGCCTCGCGGAAGCTTCCAGCGCCTACGGGCATGACCATGAACTCCTGGAAATCGATCTTGTTGTCGGCGTGCTTGCCGCCGTTGATGATATTGGCCATGGGCACGGGCAGGAGGGTGGTGTGCGCACCGCCCAAGTACTTGTACAGAGGAAGCCCCAGGTACTCGGCCGCCGCCCTAGCCACCGCCATGGACACGCCCAGAATGGCATTAGCGCCCAGCTTGCCCTTGTTCTCGGTACCGTCCAGCTCAATCATCGTGCGGTCGATATCCACCTGCTCCAGGGCATCCAGGCCGCAGATCTCGCCGGCGATAGCGGTGTTCACGTTCTCCACCGCCTTGAGCACGCCCTTGCCCAGGTAGCGCTTCTTGTCCCCGTCCCGCAGCTCCACGGCTTCGTACTCCCCAGTGCTCGCGCCCGATGGAACAGCCGCGCGCCCCAGGGTGCCATCCTCCAGCACAACATCGACTTCCACCGTGGGATTGCCCCGGGAATCCAGAACCTCTCTGGCCTCTACATATTCGATAACGCTCATAGTGTTCTCCTTTATAAGAGTTTCGCCCCTGAACAATAGCGTTCAGGGGGGTTCTGGTCAAGAATGGACGCCAGCCAACAGCCTAAGCCTTAGCGCCGTGAGCCCGCAACTCATCCCTATCCGCCTTCATAGCCTTAGGCTCGGGCACTGGCTTGGACCAGAGGTAGCCCTGGCCGAAATCGAAGCCGAGGGAAATGGCCAGGTCGGCGCATGTCTGGTTTTCAATGCCTTCGGCCACGGTGAGGGCGCCGATGTCCCGACAGAAGCGTACAAGACCCTGGACGAGGGTAGCTTCGGCCTTGCTGCTACGCGAACTTCTGAGCATAGACTTGTCGAACTTGACGATATCGACGGGCAAGGTGAGAAGGCGTGAATAATTGGAATAGCCTGTGCCAAAATCGTCTATTGCGATAAGACAGCCCGCATCCCTGAGCGTATTCAGTATCTGGAGGCGCTGGCCTTCAAGCACAGCAAAATCGCTTTCCAGTATCTCCAGTATAAACGCGGAACCAGCTTCTTTTGCCTTGCGGACACCATCTTCAAGGGCGATACAGAATTCTTTTCTTTCAAGATCGCGCAACGCAATATTTACCGAAACTGGTCCGCCCTGTCCGCAAGCCATGGAGCAGGTTTTTGCAAAGACGAAATCCTCTATTGCAGCCCAGTGCCCCGTTACCGATGCCAGGGCCATAAAGCGGGTGGGTTCTTCATAGGTTTCGCCCTTACCCTTGAAACGCACCAAGGCCTCGTTGAACGCCACCTTTCCCGATGATAAAGAAATCACCGGTTGATACAAGACCGTAAGCGTCTTTTCCGAAACGTTGCGCGACAGCGTAATAAGATCGGCTATAGCAATTTCAGATTCGCTAGCCTTGCTCCAAGTATTCGAGTAAAGAGCTGAATCCAGGCTATTACGCTCCGCCATATCCAAGGCATCCTCTGCCTCATCCAAAGACCTGTCGGCGTTACCATCCTCCACCAGCGTATAGCCTATCCTGTAGCTGAGTTCAATGTTCTTGCCCTGGAATACCAGTGGACCTCGCAAGATTTCTTTAAGCTTTTCAGCGATGATATTCACCAACTCATCCCGTTCAAGAGCATGGATAAAGCCAAAATCGTGGCCTCTCATGCGGAACGCCCTGCCCCCTAAACGTTTCTCGGCTTCCTTAAGCCGTGATGCGACAATAGACAGCACTTCGGTAGATACCGAGTAACCGAAAAGCGAGGAGAGTTCCCGAAAATTGCTCACTGCGATAAGACTCACAAAGGTAGGCTCACCCTTCTTGAGCGCCTGCTTGAATACCACCAGCGAAGGCAGCCCCGTCGCCTTGTCCTTTACGATATTCTCCGCGAGCTCGGTGAGGTAGCTTTCCATCTGTATCCTGATCAGGTAGCGGAGGAACCAGAGCACGAAAAAGGTGGTGTGCAGGATCTGGATAACCCTGGGAGAAAAGTCGCGAAGCCACGACGAAGGATACCCAACAAGGTACGAGAAGAGTGTAGCCGCCACGACCAGGATCGCATAGACAAACCAATGCCAATACCATCGCGGCGGAGCAAGGCTGTCAAATATAGGAACCATGCAGAGCAGAAAAATAATGTAGGTATGATTGTTACCAGGATCGAAGGCGCCCCAGGCATAGGCCAGGGGATATGCGGCAAGCACGAAGGTGATGAGGACTTCCAGCCCTCGAGGAGAAAGCCGCCGCGAAGCTATAAAACCCGCAAGCAAAACGGCCTCGAGGAGCAGGAACGAAACCATATCCATGCTCTCGCGCAAGCGCCAGGAATTCAGGGCCATGAGGAGGCGGAAGGCAAAGCCGACGAGAAAAGCGACACTCAGAAAGCGCCGACGGTACATATCGGCTCTGTCGCGGATGGTTGCCTGCCACGAGTCTCTGCTTTGGCTGAGGCGCTTAAGGAAAGGCTCAGGACGTCCGGGCACGAAACTCACCGCCAAGCCTCCCGCGGAACCCCGCCCTGTTGCGCGAGTTAATATTCCGGTATCAGGATATAGCTTGGCCAGGCCGCGGTCAAGGAAATACCATCCGGCCTGCTAGTGCGTCACAAACTTGCGTTTTGGCCGGACTTCACCTACGCTTGGGCCTATGGCATCGGTCATCATCGAGCGGCTTCAGCCCGGTAACTACGAGGAAGACTGTGCCGCCCTCCCGCGCGACTACGGCACCAGAGCATGGGAGGACCGACCCGAAGTGAGGGCGGTCAGGGCAGCGGTTTTTTCAGCCCTGGACGCGCTTAATGAGCGCTGCGGCATTGAGGCTAGGTTTAAAGACCGGCCAGTCCTTGTAAAACCCAACCTCGTCACCGTGTACCACGACATGGGACTGAAGCGGAAATCCTACCCCGAAACCACCGACCCCCGGGTGCTCGACGCAACGGTACTCTGGCTCGCCAGGCTGGCATCGGAAATCGTCATCGTGGAATCATCGGGCAGGGGAGCTCCTACCCGAGGCTCCTTTAAAGTGGCAGGCCTGGACCGGCTGGCGCGGCACCGGGGCTGTGGCCTGGTCGCCCTGGATGAAGAGCCTGTAGACCGCTATTTTCTGCCTAAGGCGAGCGTGCAGCAGGAAATCCTGGTGCCCCGGATTTTTTCCAGAGTTGTGCGCGGCGAGGCTGCCTATGTTTCGGTGCCAAAACTCAAGACCAACCTCTACACGGAAGTCACCCTCGGGTTCAAGAACGCCATGGGAGCCATCCCCTACAACCTGCGCCAGCGCGACCATAACTACAACATCGACCGCAAACTGGTCGAAATGCTCTACCTTTTCAAGCCCGACCTTGTCCTCATCGACGGAGTGGTCGGGGCGGAAGGCGAATGCCCCGCGCCTGTAGATCCCGTGGACTCACGGATGATCATCGCGGGCGACCAGAGCGTGGAAACCGATCGTGTAGCCACAAGACTCATGGGCTTCAACCCCGCCTCAATCAGGCTCATGCAGGTGGCGGACGAACTGGGCTTCGGGGACCCCGACAACGTTGAAATAATCGGCGACCAGAGCCCCCTCGCCTTCCGCCCCGCCGACACATCCCTCATCTCCGAGCGAATGCAAAGCGCCTTCCCTACGGTTAAAGTGCTCATCGGCATCGACAAGGGCTTACCAGGCAATAGCGCCAACCCCGCGGGCGACATCCCCGCAGGCGACATCGATCCTCAAGCTGTACAGGCTATGGAAGCTTCCTGCAGAGGCGGTTGCGTCGCCACCACCCGCTTCGCCTTCGCGATGCTCGAGGCGGAGGGCGTTTCGATACAGCGAAATATCGTCGTCATAGTCGGCGCGGGCTTGAAAACAGGCGGTTGCGGCGCCAGCGAAGACGCTCGTGGTACCGGTAAAAGCACCAGCGAGAGCTGTGGCAGCCCGCTTTGGTACGACTACCAGGGCAAGGCCTACGATTTGGATGCCATCAAGGCGCTTCCCGGCAAGAAAATGGCCGCAGGCTCCTGTTCGAAAATCCTAGCGCCCTCTGTGGATCGGCACATAATCGGCTGCATGCCCATGCCCAACGCCCCGCACATGGTGCTCCACGAACTGAGCGGCCGGCCCTGCAGGATTATGTCGCTCAAAAACCGCAACCTCATTCCCATGCTGCTGGCCCTGCTCGGCCAACGCTCGGCCAGGCGAAGACTCATCAAAAAGGGCGAACGGCTCGATGTTCCCCTCGGGCTGGAGGAAAGCACGGCCGGGCCGCGCCTACCCCGCCCCGAAGAAGTTTCCCACGATTGGATCGAATGGCCGCTGCCTGCGTTGGGCGACACAGAGAAACGACAGCTTCTCGATTTTGAGGACGACGCGGCGCTCGCGGGCTTACGGGGCATGCTTGTCTTCAGAACAAAGGAAAAAATGCTCTGGCGCCTGCAGGCTGTATTGACGATCATCGTCACACTGAGCCCCGCGTTGTGCGCCATCATATCGATGTCATTAGCTCCCGTGGCAGGCCTCGCGTGGCAGAGCTGGCTCGGCCTCTTCGCCGCCATCGAAGCGCTCCATGCCCTGGAAATTCCCGCCGCCCTCAAGGCAAGCCGAAGCTTTCATGAACGGCGCGGCTCGACATGGACCGGAGGCGCGCGTACTAAGGCGATTGTCGGCACGCTGCTCACAGGCTATCCTTCATGGCTGCCGAAGAAACTGAAGGTTTTTGATTAAGACTTGGCCCAATACCCAGACAGTATTGAACAAGACCGGAACATTGGACATTTAGGCAAAAATGCGGAAAACCGCCTGGACGAAACGCTCTCGGGAATGAGAAAACTGGCGCGAACCCTGGGCTGGGATATCGACTACAGCTGCGAGCATGAAGAGGCCGCCGAACGGGCATCGGCGAACATCACGCTTTCCGAAGCCATGCGCAATCCGCCGAAGGGATACCCCGCGAGAATGTAAAGGCCGGCGGGCGCAGATAACGTCCAATCGCAACGGGGCAAAGCCGCATCACATCGCGGCCTTGCCCAGATGCGGCGGCGTTATCGAGTTCTTCATGAATTGCTGCAATTTTTCTGAGCCGCACGTTACTTGCCGCGTTGGTCGATCGTTATAGTTGCAGGGGCAAAGATGATTTTAAAATCAGAAGGGAAGCGATTCCAGTATGCGATTTTATTAGCGTCATTATATCTCATCGCCCAAGGTATAGATTTCAACCCCTTGCGGATTTTTTCTCCACTGTTGGGGATTATTCCGACAACCCATAATATTTTCAACGATTTGCGTGGTGAAACAATATCGGCGATTAGAGAAAATTATACAAAGAGCGACAATGGAGAATTTGTAAAAAGCTCTGTTGATTTGAGTGTCATGCTTAATGCATTTCCCCATCTTAAAAAAAATCCCGGCATTTTTATTGTTGGTTATTATATGCACGATTTTATGGGAGGTATGGGATTAGCCCTGCCTTATAAGATTCCTGATGCTGATCCGGCGCCTGCAGACAGCGGAAAGTATATGGATCATTTTCCAGACCGTTCGAATCTTTTTAATAGTGATCCCGGTGAGGCATCGTTGCCAGCCAATTTTAAAAGAATACCACTAGAAAGCACCTTTGCCCTAGACGATTCGGACCAATCATTCATTGAGGCGGCCATCTTCTATAACGAAATGAATGCCTTTGGCGAGTACTGGCATACTGCGTTCTGGGGAACAGAGCGTATCATTTCGGGATTGGATAATACCGCATTGATCAAGCGAATATCGGGCAAGGCTGATAAACCCCAGGCGTCCATATACGGCAGCATCGCAGATCACTTTAATATTCTTAAGTACCTATCCTGGAATCCAAAAGTGATCCACACCTGGGATTCAAAGGTCAAGGTTGTCTACTACACGTATTCCGGACATCTATCACACCATATAACCAGGCATACCCATGTCTTTTCACTTCCCAGCTACGAGCAAAAAACCGATCAGAAAACAATTCTTGAATTCGGCCAGGGGTACATTATGTAACTGGATGCCCGCTACTGTTTATTCGTATAAAGCCAAATACTCTTGGACACGGCTTGCCAAAAAATATGGAAGACTGAGGAGGCGATAGGGCTTTCCTGCGGGCGTCCGGGTGGATTCCCAGGCAGGCTTACCCGCATAGAGTCGCACAGCGATAGGACAATCGGAAGTATCGATAAAAGAGTGGAGCGATCTGAGCGTGCCGCTTGTTCCCGACTTCACCTCTACGGGCAAAAGTCTTGATTGCCATTGAAGGATAAAATCCACTTCCGCGTTCGACTGTTTATTTTCACGCACCCAGAAATCAGGTTTTTTGAGGGATATGGAATTGGAGGCCATAAGTTCCTGGGCGACGATGTGCTCCGATAGTATTCCTTTGTAGAGCTTGTTGAGATCCTGGATTCCGAAATACTGGGCTTGCAGACCAGCGGCATAGTTTAAAAGGCCGGTATCTACCATCTGAAGACGGGGCTTACGCTTTAAATCAGGAATCAATGGAAGCTTGACTGACGTAGAGGGATAGCGGAGGTACAGAAGCATGGCCCGTTCCAACGTTCGCAACGCGTTGCCCACTTCCCGCGACCTGTACGCAGAATTTCCGAAACGTTCGAAGGTTATGCGCTTTCCGGCCTCGAACGCCGCCGTTTCTATCACATGACGAATGACGGTCACTTCGGTAGCGTTCTTGGCGTACTTGCTGACATCATCGGTATATGCAGTCAGCAGGCTCTGGAATACTACAGCTAGACTGGATACATCGGGATTTTCTCTATAGCGGCTAACGACCTCAGGCATGCCTCCGATAAGCGTATAGAGATGGAATAATTCGAACAGGCGTCCTAAAGCCCACTCAGGAAAGGGTACTGTGGCCAGCATGCTTAAGGCTTCTTCCTCTCCCTGGGCCGAGAGAAATTCCGAGAAGCTTAAGGGGAAAAGATAGCGGTACTCCACTCTCCCCACCGGAAAGCTGATTTTATGAGTATCCAGCATTATCTCGAGCAGCGATCCTGCGCCGATGACATAGAGCTCGGGGAACTGTTCGTAAAAATAGCGAAGTATAGCCACCGCTACCGGGGACTGCTGGATTTCGTCTATAAACAGAAGAGTCTGTCCGCGGCGCTGCGCCTTCTTCTCCAAAAAGATGCGCTGTAATGTAGCATCCGGCGACAGGGATCCATCGAACAAACGTCGATCGCCGGGCAAATCGAGATTGAGATATACGAATGAATCGAAGGACTGTCCGAAGCGCTTGACTACCGTGGTCTTCCCCACCTGCCTCGCGCCCCGCAGCACCAGAGGTTTGCGCTGTTCAGATAATTTCCACGCTTCCAGATCCTTGAGGATGGTCCTATTGAATACCCTGGATTCCATAGCGTACCCCTGTCTTGCAGGATTTGTCATAAAGTCTAGGCAATTTTACGCCTTTCTTGTAATGAAGTCTAGGCAATTTAGCGCTATTTTGTCACAAAGTAGGGGCAATATGAAGAAAAGCCCTATTTCCAGTCTTCGAGTTTCAGGTTTTGGATTCGGGAAAACTCCGCGGTGTTGTTCGTAACCAGGATAAGGTTTTTAGAGATAGCCTGGGCGGCGATGAGCATGTCGTAGGGGCCGATGAGGCTGCCGCTACGCTTCAAATACGAGCGGATGCGGCCGAATTCTTCGGCATCGTCGTCATCAAAGTTGAGAAGGGAGAAAGGGGCGATGAACTGGGTCAGCGAAATCCGATTCTTCTCTATGTTCTGGCTGTTGTACACGCCGTACTGAAGCTCCGCCAAAGTGATGCTCGATAGGTATACCTTTTCCTTTATCGCTTGACGCAGCCGTTGCAGCACCTGGAGAGGCTTTCCATTCTTGATGAAGATGCAGATATTGGTATCCAGCAGATACATTAAAGACCGTCCCGTTCCTGCATGGCAGGCTGCTCTCGTCCTTCCTGGACAAAATCGTCGGTAAACCCGTTAAGCCCATGCAGAAAGGTTTCCCATTCCTGTCCCTTGGGGTAGAGGATCACGGATGAGCCTACCTTCTGGATGAGCACTTCGGTGCCTTCAAAATTGAATTCTTTAGGCAGGCGCACCGCCTGGCTACGTCCATTCTTGAACAATTTAGCTGTCTGCATGGTAAGCCTCCACACAAACAAGAATATATCGTGATATATACCAAGTCAAGTCAACACCAGCAATACTTATTTGACGCCGATGATAAAGTGCATAAAATCCAATAATCCGCAACTATGCTGCGAAAAAACCCATAAAATCCGCAGGATAGCTGCGGAAAAACGTAGGATTTCCGCAACAGCTAGTCAGCAGCCGTACTACTCCGCTGGGCCAAGAGCTAATTTGGGAAGTATCGATCTTCTGCTTTAAGCGATGCGCACTTCGAGTCGTTTTCCCAATGCTCGCGCTACGCGCTGCAATGTCTTGACGGTTGGATTCCCCTTAGCTGGATTCTCAAGCCTCTGATACGCCTGATATGACAGACCCAAACGGGCAGCGATTTCTGATTGGGATCTATCGTCAAGAAAAATGCAACCGGCTATGGTACCTAGAGACTAAAACTTGACACTCCCTATCGGTGAGGCTAGGGTAAAAGAGGGGGACCAATCGATGCCGACCGTCACCGTATCGAGCAAATTCCAAGTCGTAATTCCAAAAGAAATAAGGAAGGCCCTAGGCTTGCGGGCAGGCGTCGAACTGGAGGTATTCATCTCTGGATCGCGAATCGAGCTTATCCCTCTCCAACCGATAAATACGCTCAAGGGAACCTTCCATGACATCGATACCGATATCCAGCGAGAAGAAGGTAGCCCATGAGCCAGACTGAGAGGATTTTCTATGTGGACAGGGAGATTCGCGAAGGCAGAGGGGCGACGATAGCCGATGTGGCCGAGCGCTTCGAGGTGTCGGAGCGGCAGGTTAAGAGGGATATAGAATACATGAGGGATAGGCTCGGGGCGCCCATAGAATGGGATGCCAAGCGCAGGCGCTATGTCTACCGCGAGCCCTGGGAGAGCCTGGCGGCGGCGGACGAAAAGTCGCTGTTCGCCATTTCCTTCCTCACGTCGATTCTATCGGAATACGCCTATGTGCCCGTGCTGTCGAACGAGCTCATCGGCTTTTTAGAGGGGAAGATTTCGCGGCGCTACGAGCGCATCGCCGACAGGGTGAGCTACGAGCTACCCACGATCGAGCGGATAGGCAACTCAATCGCCTACACCCTCTGCCAGGCCTTGGTGGACCAGGCTGCACTCCACATCGAGTATCTGGACTCCAAGGGTGAAAAGAGCAGCCGCGTGATTCTCCCGGCTCACCTGATCAACTACTCAGGTAAATGGTACTGCATAGCCCGGGATTCCAAGTCTTTGGAACTCAGGACCTTCTCGGTTGCCCGGATGGAGGCGGCCAAGGAGATCCTCAATCCCAGCCCCGACCTGGTTTTACCCACAAAGGAAGAGATCGAAAAGCACCTGTCGTCGTCCTACGGAATATTCAAGGGCGAACCTATCGGCAGGGCTTCTTTGCGCTTCACCGGGGGAGCGGCCAGGGCGATTCGGCATCAGGAATGGCACAGGGAACAGTCCATCCAGGAATCATCAGCCCCGGACGGAAGCCTTGTGGTGGACTTGAGCCTTCCGGTGCACGACTGGACCGAGATTCTGGGTCGTGCCCTGCGCTGCGGAGCCACCTGCGAAGTCCTTGCGCCTCATGAGTTCAGGGAACGATGGGTTTCGGAAATCCGCAGGATGGCCGAGCTAACGAAGGACCCCACTAAAGTGACACAGTAACTATCTTTATAGAATGAATTTAATTCACTTTGTTCAATTAAGCTTGTTTTTTCATGCTTAATGTGACGTTTTAAGCATATTTTTCCATGCTTACTTTGACATTTTATGCATGAGGCTACTATCGTTATCTAATAGCCAAAATAATTTCTTGCCGGGACACTCTGTGTCCCTCCTCCAGGTGTAGTGTGTACACAGCAGGGAGGGACTTCCATGAGCACGGATACCGTTTATCTTATCCAGATTGCAGAAAACTCATTCGATCTGTTCTCGGAGAGCAACACGGGGGTGCTAAACCTGGCCGGCTCCGCCTCGGGTGAGAATGCCCTGGCGGCCGCCAGAGAAATCGCCTCGGAGTTCCTGGATGCCGAAGAAGCCGTAACCGAGCAGGAGTTGTTCTTTCAGGATAGCTTTGGAAACCCACCTCTCTACGAATTAAATACCTTCAGGCCGCGTGTCTGGCGCCGGGGACCTCCCGGAGCGGTAGGTAAAGAGATTGCAGGATTCCTCTACCGCTACCCAGGCCTGCGTCAGGCCATGAAATGCGGGGATTTCATCGCCGCCGGCACCGCGATTCAGCGCTCCAAAAAGCTCAAAAACTTCCGTTCCCTGCTGCGGTATATGGCGGGCGAGGAAGTCTTTCTCATCTTCGCCCTATACTGGCTTTCGGCCTTCGACGAATTCAAGCAGGGTCACCTGGCCGCCCTGCTCGCAGGCCGACAGGGTCCGGCCAAGGAAAACCCCTACGGCGAACTCTTCGATTTCGCCAAGCCTTGTATCGAAGCCACGGATCTGACGGAATTCAAGGACGAAATCAAGCGCAAGCTTTCTGCCTACCTCTTCGAAAAGCACGGAACCCTCGTTCTACCCCTAGTGGGTGAAAACTTTGGCAAGGCGACTAGCGAAATGCGGAAGCGAAGCAGCGAAGCCCTCTCCGAAGGTCGCCGCCGCGCCCTGGTGGAAGGCCTGGAAGGCTTCGAGGCCCGAATCCGCGCATGGCTGGAGCGCATCGAATTCGCCCTCCGCCAGGACCCCTTCAACAAAGCCGACGCCAACGCCCTCTCCATCCTGGCCCGCCTTCCCGACGACGGCCGCACCTACCTTGCCGGCTACCTCCGCGCCGACCTCGCCGCCTTCCTTACCCCCATGCTGAAAAAAGGCAATTCCCTTCAAACCAAACTGTTTTGGCTGGATGATACAGAGACAAAGGTTGCGGTTAGGGCGCAATAACATAAATCTTCGAGCTAGCTTTGAATTCGTATACATTTAAGAAAAAGAATGCCAAAATAATTTTAAGAGTTCGCTTGAAAAATTCAATAAAGAATAAGCCCCTCATTCGAGGAGCTTATTCTTTTACTTGCTATTTTTTCTTCTTCTCTCTTTGAGATAATGCGCTAGCTGCAGCAGTTTTTTCAGTTCTTGTTGACCGGGGATTACTTAATACTTTTCCTGCCGCAGAAGCTGCCCTAGATGAGGTTTTTTTGCTTTTCATAGACTCTCCTTGTACCCGAATAAAGTATGTCATCATAGTCACCTCGCTTAATGCGCCATAAGCACATATATAGGCAACCTGATGGCCTGTAATTTCCTGTCTTGTTAAAGAAAGCATCCTCTAACATGATAGGAACCGAATACGTTACCTGACCGAATTCCTTTTCGATCTCCACTAGAGCTTGAAGCTCTCTTTTTGAGTAACGTTTTCCCATAAAACTCCTTCGGCATAGGAGGAGGTGATTGATTTAATGGTGTAATAGTAAAAAATGCGAACAATGACTATATTTTTGAATAATTTGCCATCATTTCACATTATATACCTTGACAGCCATTTTTTTTAATCTCTATAATTGTGAACCTTAGTTAATTTAGCTCCTATGCCTAATTCTTCATAGACCGCCAAGAAGACTGATCCTCTTCAAGGTGGTCTTTGGTGTTTACAGGCATACACCTGCTTCACCACATTGCACATTAAAAAAATTATCAAACCATGTCAAGTGGTCGTAACACAATATAAAGACACCAACTATGGATGGTCCACAACATATTGTATATATCGAAAAATAATTACTAAAGTGAAAAATATTGATTTAAAAAAACCTAATATAAAAAGTTAAATTAATATATTATATTTTCTGCATTAATGATGTTGTATTAATTGTGTAAAGCCAAAATCGGCTCAAGCATTTCAGTTTCTATTCTCCATGCTTGCCATACGTTTTCTAATTCTTCTTCAGACGCATTCCATCCAAAAGACCAATAGGTCCATTTATCGTATTGTGCATCTGATAAAAATGGCCATCGAGCGTTTGAGAGTATATTAGAGATACTATTAATCAGCTTTCCACATTGTATAGTGATTTCAATCAACTTTTCGAAATTAAGATTTTCTTCTTTTATATCCATTGATGCTCTGCTATTTTTTGTCGCCGCATGTGCAAAATACTTATTAGTGAGATACTTAACTTCAGTATTAATTTCTTTGGTTCTTTCGATCAAATCATTAAGATACTCTTCTGGAATAACATCATTCTCGGTTCTCGCATCTGGTGCAGTCAATGTGATCTCATCCCATTGCTTATGAAGAGAGTAAGATTGATAAGGAGAACAGTCTTTTGGTATAGGTCCGAACTTAACACCTATTCGTTGCTGATTTTCTAAATATTCGTCATGCTTCCTATTTAATATTTCAATATCGTACTCAAGATTCTTAAGACTAAATAACCTTCTTCTTGAGTATTCTTTTCTATGTTTTTTAATATCCTTAAGAAGGCTTTGTATCGATATTATAGATCTATCGTTTTTCTCTTCGCTACAATTCAATTTTCCATCTTCAGTTATTTTTCTAATAGCAATACAAAAACTTTTGAAGAAATTTGTCACAATGAATTCATAGACGATTGGATTTATTTTTAATTCGTCAGAATCTTTGCTTCCAGTCTTCTCCCATGAGTGCTGTATTGCTTTAAAAACACCGATATCCCATACCAAATTAGTGATTTGGCCAACCAAAGTATTGGAATCCATGGGCTCAGTGCATAAAGCACTGTCCCAAGTTTTCCATAAAACGTTAAACTCTCGATCAGTCATTTCTAATTAATATGGCATTATCAATAACCTTTGGAATACTTCTGTTCCAAAGGTTATCATCATCGGTGACTATTGAATTCCAGTCGATGTCCTCTTGAGCTATTCTAAAGGATAGATCTACTACTTCAAAATACTTGTGAATTGATTCAGAAGTATTCCCATAGCAGAACGTTAGGGTGTTTTTACCGTCCATAGGCATAAGAAGATCTGGGAAGATAAAATGTAGTAATTTTGAGTTCGATACAAGACGTTGGTTGCTTACCATAAGAGAAAGGCCGTTATAGAGCAAACTCAACAATTCTTTTATGTCTTTTAAGTCTGTGGTAAGAATACTCCCAGATTTCTTTTCTAAAGCTTTAAAAGCATCAATGTTATCGTGTATGTTGCTTTTAAAATCGATGAAATCCTTCATTTTTGCACCACGAGAATTCATATCCCATGAAACCAATGTGGCATAGAGCAACTCGATATTGGTATCGTTTCTTAGAAATTTATCAACTTTCGGTGTATTCCTTCTTAAGTTTATGGTTTTCGAATAGAAATAAAGAGATGGACCGTGGCGATATATTACATCGATTCTGTGTATTCTACTATTTATTATATTTACTAGGCTGGCGCATTTTTGTTCAATTCCTGGAATCACGTATAAGCTCCTATTTTATTTTTCCAGATGGTTTAACCATTCCTTTTGGATTTTTATATTCAATATATCCTTGTCTTGATCCAGTTTTTGAGACTGCCAGTAAAACTTGATTAGGATAGGGCGGTTGTTTTGGTTTGAGAAAATAATGCCAATCGCGATACTCAAAGTCGTCGATAGAGATTTGTTTACCGCCAGATAATCTGATGCCTATAGCTACGAAGAGTTCCGCAGCTCTATCATCGGTAATTTCTCTACATGGTATAGCGCGATATACACCACGTTTATCTCTTACAATAAGGTTAATCTCTACAAGCATTGGGAACACTGCATCGAGGGCAATTTCTAAGGTTCTATTACTACCGTAGAGGCTGCCTATTTTTTGTGCGATATATCGACGACTCACTAATTCTTGTACTCGAAATACTTTAGCAAGTACGGCTATAACATCGTAAAATAATGGGTATGCAAGAGTTATCAAGGTAAGCGTGATGGCATGCTTATCGGTTGCATTTAGCTTTTTGTATCGTTCATGCCCAATACGTTTTTGTATGAATTCTAATACAGGTTTATCAAGAGAGAGGATTCTATTAGTATACTGAGAAGCTTTTAGAGCACGGTTATGGCCTTTATAGACTAAAGCCATATCTGCTTTCATTGCAGTTGTATCTATGGTTCCGGTTTCTAAATAATTAGTAATGTACTTCTCGAGTAATTCTATTGGTACCCTTTGATTTATTCCTATATACCGTGATTGTTTATTCATTATCACTCCACGATGCCAAAGGGCACTAACATCTCGAGTAGGTGACTTCCCCCATGTGTAACAACTATAGGATCGTTACAGAATGCGGAGTTATCACTCAAATAGACTACTGAAGCACGGCGGCAAGCTTTCAAATTTGGATTAGATGCGAGGTAGGATATCGCTATCTCTTCTGATGCAAATTCTATGTGTCGCTTGCTGCGAGAGTTTGAAAGACAACGGGACTTCATAGGAACACTACCGATTCCGCGCGCTTCAATGTTTCCATGGTCTGATGTGATGTAACAACGAAATCCCTTTGACCGTAATTCTTGTATGAGTGCAACTATGCTAGATTTATTAATCCACGTTTTTGTATCTTGAAAAAGCTGTGCGTTCCCAAGAATCGCTCCGTGGAGTATTTCATCCAAGTCTGTGCATACTATTCCAGCAACTTGAGTGTTGGGCACTATGTCATAATTCAAGCGATTGGAAGTACTAAAACGCAAATAGGCTAATTCACCTTCTGCATAGCCTCGTCTTGTCCAGTATTCAAAGAAAAGCCTTTTTTCTACTTCAGTTCCCATAGAAAGATCTGGCTTGGAACCTTTAAAAAGCGCTTGTCGCGACCATGCGGTAATGGATGGAAGAAAGGAGAAGACAGCATTTGTCTTTGTAGCTATCCTTTCTGCTTCTAAGGCTTTGCTGATTAGGTTCCATTGCCATGTATTCATGCCATCGATTACGATAAAAGCCTTTTTACGCTCAGGTTGGGCTCGTAGATACTCAAGAACACGGGATACTACTAAGGGCCTTCTGGTGCCGCTCAACGAAAATATTTGCCAATAGTATTTATCAATAAAATTTTGAAAACGGATATTAAGTGAATCGATTGACGAGGTAAGTCGTTCGACCATTGAGCAATCGTGTGATGATAAGGCCTGGGCAAATGCTTCTCCAAGTACAGTTCCTAGCTCAAGCCATTCCCCAGGAACATCCTGGATCGTCTGATCTACAGAGGCAAGATGGGATAACAGGGATTCAAAACGCCTTATTGATTCTTCATGTTCATCGATATAAAAAAATGGCAGTAAGCGAGAATCTATGGTCTCGAATAGTATTTTACTTACCTTCTGTGGTTTTAAGATCTTACTTGTAAGAAGAGAGCCAAGGGCTTTTATAAGAAGTGGTTCTACGAGATTGCATGCACTTTCTTTTCCTTGTCCCACCGCTGCGAGTGCTTCTTGAATATAGAGAAGGATGCCTTCTTTAGAAATAATCTCTTTTCCAAGACCAGAAAGTTGAATCTTCCCCTCGTTGTAGAGAAATTCTTTCAACGCTGTGTTTATAGCATCATCATGAAATACAACTTCAATAAATACTGAGAGAAAACGTTCCTTGGTTCTGGAAGCATCGAGGGCATGAAGGTCGACATGGTAGAGGTTTTCAAGAAGGAATCTAATTGTCCCCGTATAGCCTAAGATTTCATAAGGCTTTAGTTCATTCAATGTACATAGCGCGTTATAGCTTAGCCCTTTTAAAGCAGAGGAGTCAAAGTATGGGAAGATGTCTTTATAGCTGATGTGAGCAACTAAGACATCACGGTTCATATCAGGACGAGTTACGTAAGGGAAATCGACTATAAGAAGCGATTTGTTCGATTTACTACGCAATTCAAGTTCAAAAATTCTTCTTGCTTCAAGTGAAGTTTTACAGAAATGAAGTATATAGCCTTGATCTAAAAAGACCTTTTTTACTACATCATACGAAAACAACCTATCTGTATCTACAACAAGGACTCGCGTTGTATTGGCGGGCATGAGTTTATCGGTAATCTTCTTAACCCAATCACTCATGGTGTAGCCTCAACGCCAAAAGGCACTGTAACTCAGGTATTACGCGTGACGAGGTATCAAAGGACATACGCCATTCCATTCGCTCAGCATAGAGCTTGTTAAGCCTGTAATTTCTTATTGATTCGATACCTATTCTTCCTATTTGCTTGGCTTGAAACTCGAATGCCTTGTTTTTATTCGTCTTGATTCTTTCAGTTTCTTGGATAACTTTTTGTTCTAATTCACGATAGCGTGGCAAAAGAGCTTCTTCTGCAATAGCCGTGAGAGTTGCTATGTCGGTATTCCGCTGAGAACTAGAGGCAATTTTACCATTAAAAGATGCCTGTGAAAGTTTTACTAATAGATCATTGGCAAAAGCAGGAAATCGATCACCTTCATCGGATATAAAGAGTGGATATATAAATTGTTGTGAAGAAAAGTGGTTTGAAGCCTTGAGCGCCCAGAGGGTCCAAATACCAAATGGTGTGTCGTTTGAAGCAGGTTCCAACGTCGGTATTGTAGCGCTTTTTGTTAGTGGTACAGCCTCGGAAAAAATCTGCTGTATTAGCTCATGTTGTAACGTAAGTGGTTCTGGAATGGGATTCTCTAAGCCTGAACGAGTATCGAAGGTATAGGCTTTCTCGCTAAAGCCTGGGAGCGTTGCTATAATACCATCGATCGTACGAGACCATGACAGGCCTTTCCAGGAAAGCCAAGAAACAGTGGCTGATTCAAGCCAAAGAGGAAGCGGGCTATGCTTATATTCATTGGATTTTTCGGTTGTTATCCGGCTAGATTCCATGGAAGGCAAAGCACCTTCGGTGCTCTTATAGGCATTGAGTTTCTTTTTAATATCGGAAAGCCATTCTTCACCCTCTGCCTTAAAGCGCTTTGGATCAAGAAGGGAGGCCAAGAAAAGATTGTGTACGCTCTCACGCTCTAACGTGCTATCAAGTACATCACTCGTTTTGTCGATTCCCAGCTCGGCCATAATTTGCCCAAGTTTAGTTTCAATGACATCGTAGACCCGCTCGTCTACGGAATTGCTCTGCATAATATTGACTGCCAGAACTTTGTGGGTCTGGCCAATGCGGTCTACGCGGCCTATGCGTTGCTCGATCACCATGGGGTTCCATGGCATATCATAATTGAAAACCACATAGGCAAATTGCATATTGAGGGATTCACCTGCCGCATCGGTTGAAACGAGAACCTGTGCCTTGGATTTAAACAACTTTAATGCCGAAACCCTCGACTCGAAATTCATCGATCCGTTTATGGCTACACATTGATACCCGCCTCGCTGGGATAATTCCTTGGTAAGCATGCGCTGGGTTGCGGTAAACTCTGTAAAGATAATGAATTTAATTTCCGGATTATCCTCACGGAGTTTAATGTCGGTCATTCTACGCACGAGATATTCGAATTTTGCATCGAGTTCGTTATCGATTACCTCACGGGCTTGGCGGATCAATCCGTTCAGTATTTCTACTTCGGCGGCAAAGGCAGCCTTTGTACTCTGGAGAGCCTCGGTAACTTTAGATTCAAAATCAAGCTCAAGTTGACCGGAATAGCCTAACTCCAAGAGCTCTGCAACTACAGATTCACGGCTAGTTTCCTCTCGTTCGGTGGCAAGGCGTGTCGCACGTTTTTCCATGGCATCAAGGATAGCTTGCGTGGAGCTCGAGAGCATACGCTGGAAAAGAATCATCACAAAACCATAGGATGTGTTTTTTGTCTTCGTTGCTAAATTAAAGCCATGTATCACATATTCGGTAAGATCCTCATAAAGGGCTTTTTGTCGAAAATGGAGTCTAATGTCATAGTCCACAACAACACGCTCGGTAACTCGAGTGTTGAACAGAGTCTTCCCCTCATAATCGATAGCCTGGCGTTTATCGGTACGCACCACATAGGGTTCGAGTTCGGGGATAGACGGCATACCTTCGCCAGCGAAGGCATCGGCATCGAGAAGGCTTAAAATTCTTCTAAAATGATCGCTCTTTCCTCGATGCGGCGTAGCAGAGAGAAGCAGAACATTGGGAATGGCGTTGCAGAGGATTTGGGCCATTTGGAATCGACCTACAAGATTCGTTCCGCCTCCTACTTTATGGCACTCGTCAATAATGACTAAGTCGAAATCAGCTTCTAAAACACTTTGTATTCGATAGCGGTTGTACTCTTCAATTTGTTCTTTGTTCCAGTTCTGCCGAGATTCGATGGGTTTAAGGGCGTCCATGGAGACAATGAGCTGATTATGGGATTTCCATATATTGATTTCGTTTTCGGCTTCTAGCTTGGAGAAGGTTCTGGTGAGGACTCCGATGTATTCAGAGTCGTAGATATGAAAGGATTCGTTGAAATGTTGCTTGAGTTCAGAATGCCACTGTTGCATGGCTGAAAGCGGGACAATGATGAGCGTGCGTTTTACGATACCGCGGAGCTTTAGCTCCTTGAGAACAAGGCCTGCCTCGATGGTTTTCCCCATGCCGACTTCATCCGCTAAAAGAAATCGAAGGTAACTGCCGGTCATAACCTTTTCAAGTGCTAAAATCTGATGGGGCAATGGGATAATATTACTTTCTAAAGGGGCTAAGGCGCCGCGAGCCGCTACTTCATTACGGATGCGGGCTACCATGGCTTTAAAAGCTATCTCATATAAGGAAAATGAGCTGCTATCCTCCAAAAGTTCTTCGATGGGAACATCAAGCACTTGATTAGTGGAAAGGATTCGAATAAGAGATATGCTCTTGCCAAATATGCTGCGAGTAGAAATCAACTCAACCTGTTTGCCTTGATAGGTCATTTATCGGTTTTCACCATTTGGACGGCCTCGTTTGCAGCTTTCCCTAAACGATATTTTTGCAACGGGCTCGTGGGTTTTTCAGGAATCGTTTTTTCCAACCAACCGATGCGTTCGAGTGGTTCGATATAACGTTTGATAGAATCCATGTGCCTCTTTAGTCCGACAAAATCAAGTAGATCATCTCGCTTTTTCTCTGACCCGACACAATACAAAAGCATCTTTTCCATTTTTTCAAGTACAGCTTGGTCGTTAGCTTGGTCGTCAGCTTGGTCGTTAGCTTGGTAGTACGCCCTTAGTGTTTTACAGAGAAGCTCTGTAAGGATCCTCGAAACCGAAGTATCTTTAGGATGTTCAATTAAAGAAGCCGTATTAGAAAAAGCCGGATGTTTATATAGCATAACACTAAACCAGGTTCGTTCATCATCGGTCTCAAACAGTGGATTAGGCGAACCGTTTCGTTCCAAGGTGCTTGTAATGAGTTGGATCCCGGTTAACCGCCCCTCGGTGAGCTTCATTTCCTTTAGAAAATCGCCAAGGCGCCGATTTCTATAACGCCTGGGA
>CAZHFN010000011.1:0-63926 GCA_964531105.1 uncultured Treponema sp.
TCTTGGACAAGACCGCGGGGCCGCCCCTTCCTGTGAATGCAGGGCGCGCAACGATTCTCCCTTTTCTTGACAGGTAAATGGGTGTATTACTAAACAGCGCCCCATTCTTTATTCTGTACATGCAGGGAGGCTTATATGGGCGACTCCGGATATGTTCTGGAGATGAACCATATTTCCAAGAGTTTTCCAGGGGTACAGGCCCTGGACGATGTGGGCTTGAAGATAAAGCCCGGTACCGTACATGCCCTCATGGGTGAAAACGGCGCGGGCAAGTCCACACTCATGAAATGCCTTTTCGGCATCTATATCCCCGATTCTGGCGAAATACTGATGGATGGCAAGCCTGTCAAGTTCACTTCAGCACGTCAGGCATTGGATGCAGGCATTTCCATGATACACCAAGAATTGCTTCCAGTTCCCTTCAGACCGGTCATGGAAAACCTCTGGCTGGGAAGGGTTCCGGTTAAGCGGATAGGACCTTTCTCCCTCGTGGATGGCAAGCGAATGCTGGAAGACAGCAAGGCCCTCTTTTCCTCCCTGGGCATGGATATAGATCCCAAAGTCTGGGTTCGCAATCTCTCCGTATCCAAGGTGCAATCCTTAGAGATAGCCAAGGCTGTATCCCACAAGGCCAGGGTTATCATCATGGATGAGCCCACCTCCTCCCTCACCGAAAACGAGGTAGAACAGCTATTCACTATAATAAGGGACTTGAGAGCAAAGGGTGTGGCCATCATCTATATATCCCACAAGATGGAGGAGATATTGGAGATCTCGGACGAGGTATCCATCATGAGGGACGGGCGTAGCGTGGGTACCTTTCTGGCCACTGAGTTGACGGTGAATACCATAATTTCCAAGATGGTAGGCAGGGATTTGACCAATCGCTTTCCTCCTCGGAGCAATAAACCCGGAGAGGTTATTCTGCGGGTGCGCAACCTGTACTCAGCCGAATCCAAGTCCTTCAGGGATGTATCATTCGAGCTCCACAAGGGCGAAATTTTGGGAATTGGAGGGCTGGTAGGCGCCAAGCGCACAGAGCTGGTGGAATCCATCTTCGGCCTGAGGCCTCTGGAGTCTGGAGAAATCGAGCTCAAGGGCAAGAGCGTGGTAATCACCTCCCCTAAAAGCGCAATAGCTAGGGGAATGGCGCTGCTCACTGAGGAAAGGCGGGTTACCGGTATAGTGCCCATGCTCTCGGTACTGGACAACACTATTCTGGCCAATCTGCACCGTTATGTAGGCAAAGCCGGTTTTATCAATGAAAAACGGGCTTCCACTGACGTGGACAAGAGTATCGAGCAGCTCAGGGTGAAGACCCCTTCGCCTAAAACCAGGATCAAGGATCTTTCTGGTGGCAACCAGCAGAAGGTTCTCTTCGCCCGCTGGCTTCTCACTGAGCCGGATATACTCATCCTTGACGAGCCTACCAGGGGCATCGATGTCGGGGCCAAATATGAAATTTACACTATTATTGCCGATCTGGCCGCTAGAGGGAAAAGCATACTCATGATTTCTTCGGAGATGCCCGAACTGCTGGGCATGTCTGACAGAATCATGGTCATGTGCGAAGGAAGGCTCACCGGAATTCTGGATGATAAGACTGCTGATCAGGAAACAATAATGCGACTCGCAACACAGTTCATGTGAGGAGATAAACCATGCCATCTCGAAAAAACCCAGAGGAAGCCCAGGCCAGAAATCTCGCACGTCAGAAGGCGATCAAGGATTTCTCCCTAAAATACGCCATATACCTCGTGTTCGTAGCCCTCATAATCGGAATAACCATCAAGTCTCCCGCCTTCATGTCCCTTCAGAATCTGCGCAACATACTCTCCATGTCGGCCACGAGGATCATCATCGCTATGGGCATAGGCGGCATCCTCATAACCGGGGGTACTGACCTTTCGGCAGGCCGCCAGGTAGGTCTTGCGGCTGTGGTTTCTGCCTCGCTTCTCCAGTTCATGTCCTACCCGAGGCGAATGTATCCCAACATCCCCGAGCTACCCATCTGGATTCCCATCCTTATAGCCATAGCAGCCTGCGCGGTCTTAGGCTTGGCCAACGGCGTGATCATCGCTTATCTCAAGGTTCCCCCTTTCATAGCCACCCTGGGCATGATGGTGGCAAGCTACGGAATAAATTCAATCTACTTTGACAGGCCTCCATACGGAGCCCAACCTATAGGGGGCTTGAGGAAGGATCTCACAACCCTGGGCTCTGGCTACGTTGGCTTCGATGGCACCTATTCGCTGCCCTATATTGTCATAATAGCCTTGGTCATTGCAGCGCTTATCTGGATCCTGCATAACAAAACCAGGTTTGGTAAAAACATCTATGCCATAGGGGGTAATCCAGAGGCTGCCAAGGTATCGGGCGTGCCGGTCAATAAGAACCTACTGGCGGTCTACACCCTCGCTGGAGCACTGTATGGACTGGCTGGCACCCTGGAGGCCGCAAGAACCGGTGGCGCCACCAACAACTATGGCAACGGTTACGAACTGGACGCTATTGCGGCCTGTGTAGTGGGCGGAGTCTCCACTTCAGGCGGCATTGGTACGGTTCCGGGCATGATAATCGGTGTTCTTATCTTCAGCATAATCTCTTACGGACTCACCTTCATCAACATGAACCCGTACTGGCAGCAAATCATCAAAGGCGCTATCATAATCGCCGCGGTAGCCCTCGACATAAGGAAGTATCTGGCAAAACGATGAATAGAGTTGATGTACTTATAATTGGCACAGGACCTGCCGGACTCGGCGCGGCTTTTGGCTTGCTTGAAAAAAAACCGAGACTCTCCATACTCATGCTCGACAAGAGCGAAGTCTCCTCCGGAGGCCTGCGCAACGATTGCAAAATGAACTTTACCTGGCCTATAGGTTTTCCGGAAAGCTGCTGGGAAAAGCCGATCGCCGAAACCTACCTGCGAAGGGTAGAGGAGTTTCTCCAGCCTTCCATCATGGAAAAGAAAAACGTCAACCTTTATGCGCATAGGGCAGAGAAGCTTGGCGTCAAGCTTCTGGAAATCCGGCAGTCCCACTTAGGCACCGACGGAGGCCTGGAACTCATCAAGATCCTCATCGCCAAGCTCAAAGGGCTTGGGGTGGAGATTTCGCTGGGGGAGGAAGCATTAAGCTTCGATCTGGCGCGCAAAATAGCTCAAAGCGACAAGAGAGAGATTCACTTCAATCATTTGATTGTAGCTCCTGGCAGGGGAGGATTTGCCTTTTTACAGGCAACCATGAACCATGCCGGTATTGCATACAGGGACAACATTGTGGATATCGGCCTCCGAGTGGAGACCAAGGAAGAACGCTATCCCATAGTGCGGGACTATTATGATCCCAAGTTCTATTTTCCCAAGAAAACAAGGACCTTCTGCACTAATTCCAGGTCGGCCTATGTCGTCCAGGAAAAGTATGGCGACCAGGATTCGGGGCTTTGGTATTCGGTGAACGGCCATGCCTGGTCCTCTTCCCGCCCGGAGAACGGGCTCACCAACTTCGCTATACTCAAGACAGTAACCCTCACAGCCCCTCTTGCTTCAGGCCAAGCCTATGCCAGAATGCTGGGCATGCAGGCAGCCCTCCTGGGAGGAGGCAGGCCTATAATGCAGAGAGTGGGTGATTTCAGGCTGGGCAAGCGATCCTTCGCCGAATCCTTTTCAGGCGACCTCTACGACTTCGAACCTACCCTTCCCTCCTGTACCCCCGGCGACATTGCCCTATCGGCTCCGGCCAAAATACTCAATGCGGTCTGGAACGCCATGAAACTATTGGATTCCATAGTCCCAGGACTTCTTCACCCCAGCACCATTATGTACTATCCGGAAATTAAGCTTTACGCCAACCGTCCGGCTTTTATAGACGACTATTTTAGGGTCGCCGAGAACCTGTATCTCGTAGGCGACGGAGCTGGCACGAGCAGAGGCATAACATCGGCCTGGGCTTCAGGTCTGCGAGCAGCCGATGGAATACTCCAGTCCCTGCATTGAAGTAAGGAGGTTTTTATGGCCGACACAACACGTATCGATCCGGCTAGGCAGGTGGAACTTAAGAAGATCATCGCCAGGTTACATGCCGGAGAGCCAGCCAGCGAGCTTAAAAAGGAATTCGCAGCCTTAATCAAGGGAGTGAGCGCCGCCGAGGTTGCGGCCATGGAGCAATCCCTGATAGACGGTGGGATGCCCGTGGAAGAGGTGCAGCGACTTTGCGAAGTCCATGTCCAGGTCTTCCAGCAGTCCCTCACCATGGGGAAAAAACCCAAGGAACTGCCCGGCCATCCCATCTATACAATGATCGAAGAAAACAAAGTGGCCAGGAAGAAAGCCTCAACCCTCGTGGCCACCGCCAGAGCCTGGGCCTGGGGCATGGGCAATGCCAAGGCGGCATCCGAGGCTCTTGAGGATTTAGCCCAGATAATCATCCATTACACCAGGAAAGAAAACCAATTATTCCCCTACCTGGAGAGAGAATCCTTCACAGGTCCTTCGCGAGTGATGTGGGGCAAACACGACGAAACCAGGGCGCGCTTCAATGAAGCGAGAAAAGCCTTGAAAGAATCTCCCAAGGCCTTCCTCAAGATCGCCAAACCTCTGGCTTCGTCCATCCGAAAAATGATCTTCATGGAAGAGCATATCCTTATTCCCGAATCAGCCCGCAGGCTGTCTGAGCGGGATTGGGCTGAAATTCGCCAAGGCGAGGATGCTATCGGTTTCGCTTGGATAAAGCCGGAATCCCTCTACGACGCGGGACTGGTGCTGGCGGCGCAGCCACCTGTATTCCCGATAAAGGCAGCGGCTTTTTCCGCAGGATCGGCGGGGGCAGAGGCTAGGGCAGCCGCTCCGGCCGAAGCCGGAGCGGCTGCCCCGCGTGGCCCCGGATCGGCGCTCTCGGAATTGCTGGACCTTTCCACCGGCCGTATTTCCAAAGATGTCCTGGACCTAGCGCTTAAAACCCTGCCCGTGGATATCAGCGTGGTAGATGAGAACGACAAGGTGCTCTATTACTCCGACGCCCCCCACAGAATATTCCCTCGCAGCCCGGCGGTAATCGGACGGAGCGTTCAGAACTGCCATCCCCAGAAATCGGTGGACGTAGTGACCAGAATTCTCGATGCCTTCAAGAAAAAAGAAAAATCCAAGGCTCGCTTCTGGATCGAGATGAAGGGTCGCTTTATTCTCATTGAGTACTACGCACTCTACGACGCCCTGGGCACGTATAAAGGCACGCTGGAAGTGAGCCAAGACCTCACCGAACTGAGAGCTCTGGAAGGACAGCGCAGGCTTTTAGACTGGGAGTGAGGCTGTAGAACCTCAGGACTTTAAAAGCCTTGCAGTCGGACCCGATTTTCCGGGAAGAATTTCCACACTGCAAGGCTTTTGTTTCTTCCTGGCTACAAAGTCTGCAAGCTTGAGAATCTCCAAACCCATCAAGTCCTTCAGGGAGTATGCAAGCTTTACCCGGCTTTTTTCCTGCTCCGCCAGGGCCCTGGACCATGCCCCATTGAAGCGGATCAGATCCAAAACAGCGGGGATAAGCCCTTCCTTTCCCGCCAACTCGCAACTCCGCCGCGCATGGCTGCACTGGTACCCCTCGATTTCCCTCTGTCCCATGGCCTTCTCGTTGTCCGGCGGGGAAAAGGAATCGAGAAAGGCCGAGGGCGAAAGCTTCAATGCCGCGCAGACTGAGGCAAACCAGGGCACAGCCCTGCCCCGGGTGTAGAAAAAATTCACCTTGGAGGCAAGCGTGGCTGCCGAATCCATGTCCTGGCTGGAAAAACTCGGATGGGAATGTAAAAGATAGGGTGGCAGCTCATCATAGCGCAGCCCCAATTCCTTGTTCCTAACCTCCATGTCCGTGCCCGGTAGGACAGCCAGTGGAAAGATATCCAGATGATTGGGAGAAAAAGAGAGGGCGTAGTCTACGCTCTTTTTAAAACCAGCCAAGCTATCCCCGGGAAGACCGTAGATCAGGTCGAGGCCGAATACCACGCCCGCTTCGTTTAAAAGCCGCAAGCCCGCCTTGAATTTCCCCGGATCAAAGCTTCGGCCGTTGAGCTCCAGAACCCTGGCATCTGAACTCTGAAGCCCCACCTGGACAAAGCAAGGGAGTGAGGAAAAAGCCTCGGCCTGCGCTTTGTTGACCAGCTCAGCCCGTATTTCAAAGTTCCAGGCCATGCCATGGCCTTTTTGCGATAGAAAACTCAAGTACCGCAGCGTTCTGGCCGAATCCAGGTTAAAGGTGGGATCGAGCACGAAGGCCTCGGAAACCCCAGCCCTTGCAAAGAGCGCGAGCTCTTTTTCCAGGCGTGATTGGGGAAGATGCCTCACTTGTCTCGATCCCCTGCCCTCATAGCAATAGGCGCAGCGATAGGGACAGCCTCTAGTGAGTTCCCAGGGAATAGCCTTGCCGGAAGCCGGGGCAATAAGACCTAAAAGCCATGGGGAAGGAAGATCGGTCTTAGGAGCCCCCGCGGCACGGATAAAATATTGATTGAACGAGCAGCCCTGGCCTTGATCTAATCTTGTGCCTTTCTGGGAATGTTGTGCCCACCAGGCAGGCAGACTCTCCTCTGCCTCTCCCAAAAAGACCGCATTGAAAGGCTCAGGATCCTCCAAGTGTGCCAGTCTTTCCGCATCAGGCCCGCCGGCCACAAGAAGAAGCTTAGGAAGGTTTTCCCTGAGCCTGGCGGCTACATCAATACAGTACAGCGAATTCCAGCAGTAGAGCGAGAATCCCACAAGAGACGGTTGGGCATCGACTATTCGTCTATATAGGTTCTGCGAAGATTCTTCCGTGACAGGAGAGAGGATTTCTATGTCTTCCTTTTTAAAAAGACCGGATGCCACCAAGCCCGCCGCAGCGCAGGCTGATCCCAGAGGAAGGGCCTCCCGGTCTTCGGGCGCCATAGGGCTTATAAAGATAGCTTTGGCCTTATTTTTTGCCATGGAACATCAAGGCTAACACGGCAGCCCCTGCTATGCAACTCGGAGGGTTTGTGCTCCTTCGGGGGTTTACCCCCGCGCCGACTTGCCTTGACTCCCCCAAGCCTCCGGTATAAGGTGTTCGATCCATGGACCGGAATGCCAAAGAAATGAGCTACGGAGTGCTCAGCTGCCTTTTTGCAGCCCTCATCGCCATAGGCGCCTTTATCGCCATTCCTCTGCCCGTATCCCCCGTGCCAATCGTCCTCCAGACCATGTTCATCCTACTGTCCGCCCTAGTTTTGGGACCCTGGTGGGGCAGCCTCTCCACTATCCTCTACCTCGCCCTGGGACTTTTCGGTCTTCCCGTATTCTCCGGTGGAACAGGAGGGCCTGTGGTTTTTTTAGGACCCACCGGCGGATATCTTCTGGGCTACATACCCTGCAGCCTGGTCACAGGTCTTTTATCCCGAAAGGCAGGAGGCAAAAAGCTCATCCTCGCCGCAGCCTGTCTCGTGGGTATGCTACCCATCTACGCTCTGGGAGTGCTGCGCCTGAAGGCAGTCCTGGGCTCGGGCTGGGAAAGAGCACTGGCAGCCGGATTGCTGCCCTTTCTGCCCGGCGATTTCGTAAAAATTATGTTAGCGGTCCTTTTGGCGCCCAGGCTCTCTGCGGGCATTGTCGCCCTGACTGGGGAGTATCGCCATGGCTGAACTATTCAGAGCCCAGGACATGGGTTACAAATTTTCCGACGGCGTCCAAGGCCTAGTCCACATAGACCTGGATATAGAGGAAGGAGAATTCATAGTCCTGGCGGGACGCAATGGCTCGGGTAAAACCCTCCTGGCCCGACACCTGGCCGGCCTATCCTTTCCCAGCCAAGGCAGCATTAAATTCAGGGGCCAGGAAACCCGGAAAAGTCTCAAGAATCTGCGAAAATCCATAGGTTATGTATTCCAGGATAGCGATAGCCAGATAATCGGCCAAACTATTGCCGAAGATGTAGCATTCGGTCCCGCCAACCTGGGACTCAAGGCCGCAGAAATAGCTGACAGGGTAGCCCAAGCCCTTCTGTGGGCCAGGCTGGAAGGCAGGGAAGCCCAGAGGCCCGAAACACTCTCAGGAGGTGAGCGCAGGCGTCTAGCCATCGCCGGGGTCTTGGCAATGAAGCCAGACTGCCTCATCCTGGACGAACCCTTCGCCAACCTGGACCTGGAATCGGTGCTGGAAATAAGCGATATATGCAAAACCCTCCACAGCCGGGGAATAACGCTTATAGTCCTCACTCACGAATTGGAAAAAATCATCCATGCGGCTTCACGCCTCATACTTTTAGATTCGGGAAGCATTTGCTACGATGGCGCAGCCTTAGGCGCCCCGCCAGAACTCTTTGCAGTACACGGCCTTGCTTGTCCCTACAAGGAGTACTTCCCTTGGGCTCTTCCAACGCCCACCCAAGGGGGGGAGGCCGCGCACTGAATCCCTTCGCAATCCAGACTTTGAAAGGACCTCTTCCCACACTCTCAGCTCTTTCCAAAGCCTTCTTCTTGGCCTGTATCTCCATTGCGGCCATGAACCTTTCGTTGCTGCCCCTCGTTATTCTTCTAGCCCTATTCCTAGCCTCCGGCCAGATGATGGGCTTAAAGCTGAAGGATGCCACCGGAGCGGGCTTGAGCCTTGGGATTCTCATGCTATTCACTAGCCTGGCTCGGGGCATATTCCCGGCGGATGGCCGACTCTTCGCCCCGGAAAGCCTGGCTCCCTCGGCTCTCTACGCCCTGCGCCTGGCTCTTATCTTTGTATGCGCTCGCTTATTCTATGCCAGCACCAGGGTTTCACAACTGGGCGACTTCTTGACAATCCTTGTCAGACCCCTCCTGACCAGAAAGGGATCAGTGGCTAAGGGTAAGGAAACTAATGCCGAAGAAGATGGGAAAAACCTCTCACTCGCCGCTGACCCTGGCATGATGCTCTCCCTGGCCTTGATCTTTGTGCCCAGAGCCTTCGAGAATTTTAAGAATTTGCGTGAAGCCGCCCTTGTCCGTGGATATGGAAGGGGAAAGGCCAGGCTCGGCTCTAGCCTGGCCTTACTCTCTGCATTTATTTTTTCCAGCATCAAATCCAGTTTAAGAACCGCCGAGGCCATGGAAGCCCGAGCTTATAGCCCCAGGCGGACAATAATCTTGCCTCGATTCAGCCCTGCAGACCTAGCCCTTACCTGTATAGGATGGCTTATAGTTATTCTTTCCCTGCTATGATTTTAATCCCCTCCCAGGGAAGAACTGCGCCCTCAAGGGGAGCTTCTTCGCCTGGGTCCGGAATAGACGCAAAACGAGGCTCCCAGACTTCCACAGGTTTTTTCTTACCCTGAAGCAGAACCTCTCCTAGTCGCCTGAATCCAAGGTCCCCAGAGAGGCCAGCCTGAGTTACCGTATCGCCCGAAACCAGGAGCCATGTTCCTATCTGCTTGCTGGCTCCCTCCAGCCGGCTGGCTGTATTCACCACGTCCCCCAGTGCTGTGTAATTAAACCTCCACTGGGAGCCCATGTTGCCCACTATCGCCCTGCCAGTGTGGATACCGATTCGCGTGCGAGGCATGGGAAAACCCGATGCCTCGAAGGCTGGAGTAGCTGTTTTCAATGCGTTCTGAGCGCGCAATGCAGCCCGCACAGCCCTGGCCCCATGATCGGTCTGGGGCAAGGGAGCATTCCAGAACGCGACCACCGCATCGCCTACATACTTGTCCAGCGTGCCGCCCTCGGCTAGGATCGCTTCCGTAAGAATGGACAGGTAACGATTCATAAACTCGGCCAGCCTCTCGGGACTTAAGGATTCCGACAAAGCGGTGAAGCCTTCGACATCGGAAAAGAAAACGCTTATCTCCCTCTCCTCCCCGCCCAGGGTGAGGAGCTTGGGATTCTTGCCCAATTCATCGATCACCTCATGTGAAAGGTATTGGGAAAAACTGCGCTTGAGAAAAGCCCTGGTTTTTCCTTCGGACACATAGGAGAGCACGATCCCCGCGATAAAACTCAAGGAAGCCGCGGCCAGTTCCTGGCCTCCCCTGGTCACCAGGCCCGCCTCGTAGAAGGCAGAGGCAGCCAGAAGAGGAATAACTATGATTAATAGAGCGGCAGCCATTAGGGCCAGGGGCTTTTTAAGAAACGTGGCCGCCAAGGCTGCTGTTAAGGAGAAAAGAAGCACGAGCGCGAGTTCCCAGCCCCGGGCCAGGGGATACAAAAGCTGATCTGAGAGGGCGTTGTGGAGGAAGGTGGCGTGGATTTCCGCCCCCGGCATCGCCCTGTCTGTAGGCACGGCCTGTCGGTCCAAGAGGCCGGGGGCGGAAAACCCCAGGACCAGGTACTTATTCTTGAAATAATCCGGAGAGATCTGAGGCTCCCTGCCCTCCCGCAGGTTTATGGCGCTTGCGAGAATCTCCGCCGCATTTCGGGCGGGCATGCTGGGTGAAGAGCCGAGAAAACGGAGCCATGCCTCGGCGCGGTGGGTGGTATTCTCCATATCCCTTCCCTGTTCGAGGGCAGCCAAGCCCAGGGAGGG
Organism: uncultured Treponema sp.; assembly: GCA_964531105.1. Taxonomy (GTDB): domain Bacteria; phylum Spirochaetota; class Spirochaetia; order Treponematales; family Rectinemataceae; genus UBA2256. The sequence goes on from CAZHFN010000011.1 coordinate 10,487, forward strand.
CTGCAAGGAATTGCCCGCTACGTAGCGCCGCAGAATCCCGTCGCTATCCAGAAGGGCCGTAACGGAACCAAAACGCACATTTTCCACAGGAAGAGCCGACGAAACCCCAGAAAGCCCAGCGGCGCTGACAGGGGCAGCTCCTGGCGCCGAAGGCAGTAGACTGCTGCCCTCCCTGGGCTTGGCCAGTACCACGTTGCCAGCCCTGTCCATCGCCAAGGCACAACGCAGATCGTCATCCGGTCCGTAAGGGGAGGCTTCAGTAAAGAGCACATCGAAAACTTGCACCTTGGCCCCTGAACAGTACTCGGCTAAGATTCCGTACAATTCCCTAGGCCAAGGCCAGACAAGACCTAAGTTTTCCTCCACCCAGCCCAGGCTGTATTGATCTATAAATATCAGCTCCACTGTCGCTCTGGAGGAGGAAGCCTTCCCGCTCCTGATCTCGGCGCTCAAGGAAGCCCGGAAATCATAGAGGGCTTTATCCAGGCCAGCCGAAAGCCCGACCAACAAAAGAAATGCAGAGAGCGCCAAACCCATCACCAAGGCCAGGCATGCGCGTAAAAGACGGCCACCCTGGGTATAGCCTTTCAACTCCCCATTCCTCGCCTTCACTAGAAGAGCTCCCTCATGGAAGCAAAACGGCTCATGCGGCTGTAGTACCGCTCCAGCATGGTAGGTTCATCCAAATTTGAATTCTCATCCATCCTGAGCTTAGGCCAATAGCGAGGCCTTGGCCTGCTATATCCCGGAGAAGCTAATTTTTCACTCAAGGCTTCCAGACGGAACAAAGGCTCGGGATGGGTTTGGGCAAATCCGCTGGATTCTTGGCTATGGGAGGGGAGTTTGGAAATAAGCCTATCCAATGCTGCAGAATCGTAGCCTGCCCGAGTTATTATTCGCCTGGCTTCCTGGTCGGCCTGGAGTTCGAAACTCTGGGAGTACCCCGAGATGAGCAGCACCGTGGCCAACTCGGAAATAGCCTCTCCAAAAGCCTCGGTAAAGGAAGCTCCCTCCCCTCCCGAAGCCATACCCGCGTTGAGGGCGTACTCGGCGGCAATCTGGGTAAGCCTGGAACCTTGAATGGAGGCCAAGCCATGCCCAAGGGATACGTGGGCAATCTCATGGGCCAACACTGCCGCCAGTTCATCCTCGCTCTCCACCTTGGATAAAAGCCCCCGTGTTACCAGAATGTGGCCCCCCGGCGAGGCGAAGGCATTTATCTGCGGACTATCCAGTACCGCAAAACGATAGCCTATATATATTTCCGGACGAGTGGAATATAGAGCCAGCCCTTGGCCCAGCTTATTGAGATACTCGATTAGGACTTGGTTTTCGTAAACTCCGTAGAGGGAAAAAATTCTGGCCGCTACGGCCCTGCCAATGTAGTATTCTTCCCTCGGGCTCAGGGGTTGGGCAGCATCGGCAGCAGCCTTGGCCGCGGCCTTGAGCATGGCCTGCTCATACCTATCCATTAGACCCTGGCTGAATGCGTTGGAAGCCAAAAGCTCGAGGCTCTGCCCCAAGCTGAGGCAGGATCCCAGGAGGAGGGTCGAAAGCAGTACCAGGGAGGCGTAAAAAGCCGATCGCCTCCGGGAGACCCTCATCCACCGAGTCCTTTCATGGCGAGAAGCCCTCCATAAATCCGGCCAGGGTTTCTTGGGGGTAATCGAAATCCTCCATTGCATCTACGGAAGCATAATCCAGATTGGAGTTTTGGCGATAGGCCTCTTCTGCCGACTCATTAAAACCCTTGCCGGCCAGGACTATTTCAGTACCGCTCACGCCTGTTTCAGCCAGACCTCCCCCGCTCAGATCCATGTTTTTTTCTGTCAGTGCCGAGACCAGCATATAGCCCAGCCTGGAGGACCCAGGTATCTGAACCCGTATCCAGCCTTCCTTGGCTGCTTCAAAGGCGTCTACGGCTTGTCCATACGCGAGGGTAGCCAGTACAGGAGCCAGTACCGAAGGATATTCCCTGATCTGGCTCTTGCTCACCTGAACCCTCAAAGCCTGGATCGAAGCCCCTCCCGAAGAAGCATGAAGACTCCCAATGCCTGCCACAAAAGAAAAAATCAAGAGGAAAATTACAAATGAGCGCCTGAGTGTCTCGGCGCTGGATACTGTTTTCTTCATCATGTACCGCCTTGGGCGCACGCACCCATTATAACAATACCGCAGTACCCCTTATTCAACAAACCGAGTAAACCGGGATACCATGCTGCGGCATGACACAGTCTGGAGGCCACTGTCTTATTCATTGGCTAGTCAAGACCTTAGCCCATTCCAGGAGCGCATGGGCCATAGCCCTCGTCGGCGCCGGTGTATCTGCATCGGCCAGAACTGTTTCCTCCAGCCTCCTATAGTCCGCCAGCTCGGTAGCTCCCTCGCTGGAGGGAAGTTGAATCCTGGCAGCGCAGAAGTCCCTCCATTTCAAACGCTCAGACTCGCTTAAGGTTTCCGGAAAATTACGGGCAAAAAGCCTACCGGAAAGCCGAAGAATCCTCTCGTCTGAAAAATTGCCTGCAAAAAGGCTGCGCTTAAGTTCTTTAAGGCCCTCAAGGGAATCCCTTCGCTCGGCCAAGTCTGCATGAAAGCGCTTTAGCTTGGCCCTGTCCGCCGGGGGTGTAAAGCCCCCGGAATAGAGGCTGAGTTCGGGATCGTCTGTAGCTGGTGGAGGCATGGGCTCATCGAACACCGAGAGAAGCTTGGCGGCTAAACCCTGGCTCGCGGCAATAAAAGCCAAGCGCTCGGCACAGAGCTTTTTATCCAAGCCCAGTCTTTGCCCGGCCTCCTGGCTCAATGTCGAAGCAGGCGCCAGAAAGGGACAGTGATTGAGCTTTATGCGGGAGAGAGGAATTCTGGGTTTATCCCCTGCGTCAGCCCGTGTAAAAACCCGGGTGCGTATCTCCTCGGCCGAAAGACTGGCCAGTTCGGCCGGATCGAAGCGAAGATCTATGGCGATGAGTTGATTCCTGTTGGCCGGATCTATGGCCACCGGAGCAATCAGGGTGGTGCAGCCCTGGACGCTGGTATATTCGGCTGAAGTATGAAGAAGCATTCTGCGGGAGGAAAGGTTTATTAGGGGCTTGAGGCTCTCTCGCCTGCGGTGGGAAAAATACCAGTCGTAGAGACGGCGTTGCCTGGTTCGCACGAGCTTGGCCAGAGCGATGGTTGCCCTGATATCCGAAAGGGCATCGTGGGCATTGCGATGGACCAAGCCGTTAGTCTTGGCCAGCACTTCCAGCTTGAATAGTGGGCGCCCGTCCTCATCCTGCGGCCAGACAATCCCTTCCGGCTTAAGATCATGGGCGGCCCGCAGAAGATTGATAATGTCCCAGCGAGAATTGCCCTCGGCATATTCCCTGGCATAGGGGTCCAGCAGGTTTCTGAAGAGAAGATGCCGGATAAATTCATCGTCAAAATGGATGGAATTGAAGCCCGCCGCCGTAGTGCCTGGCTTGGAGAATTCCCCATGCAACCTCAACGCAAAATCATATTCCTTAAGACCCAGTTCGAAGGCTGTCTGCGGACTTATGCCATGAACCATGCAGGCCGCTGGAGCCGGCAGATAATCCTCTGGAGGCTTGCAGTAGAGCTTTAAGGGCTCGTCCACTTCCTCGAGATTCTCGTCGGTCCGCAGACAGGCAAATTGGGCAATTCTGTCATGCCGGGGATCGATACCGAATGTTTCCAGATCATACCAGAGAATGCTTAGGCCCATGATTCGACTATAGCCGCCTCACCGGAGCTAGGCAACAGCTTAGAGTTGTTTTCCAGTGTCGGGGTCTATTGAGAATTTGGGATAATCGAAACCCTCGCCCCCTATCCAGAGGTTGAGCATTACTCCACCCCCGGGGCTTTTGATAACATCGGCATGCTTTATCTGCCAGCCCACGAGGTTGAGCCTGGCGCTGCCCAACAGGTCGTGGCCGGCCATCTGCCCGTAATAACCCGCCAGCTCAGGTCGCCTAGCCGCGTTGAGGGCGCTTTCTATAGCCTTTATCTCCACATCGCTCCTGGCCTTGTCGTCTATCACCGCAAGATGTATGCCATCCGCTTCCTGGTGCAGGGATATGACCATTTTGCGAGGTTGTCCCTGGAGCAGAAAGCTGGACATTTCACTTATCAGATGCACTAAAAATTCCCTGCGCTTCATTCCTTTTCCTTTTCTGCCAATGCTCTTTCAAAAACCAAGGCTGTATTGAAAAAGCCGCCTTAAAATGCTCGCCTAGCGTTCTATATTCGTCTTGTACCACTCCATGACCGACACTATGAGAGTAGCGGTAAGACCGCCTGCAAACCCGTTGTTGTAAAGGTTCATACCCCCGTGCCAGAGTCCCGAGCGTTCGACAATCACTAGGTGCAGAAATCCTGCCAATATTCCAATTCCAGGTCCGAATTCTCCCGCAATGGGCGCCAAAGCCGTGCCGAATAGAAAGGCCAGGATTACCCAGGAATCGGCCAATCCCTTCCCGAAAACTAAGGCGGCGATCATAAGCCCTATAAAGATAGGGGCAACGTTTTTAGGGTGCTTGCCAAAAAATCCGAAGCCCATGAGGGTCATCAAGCCACCCAGAACAGGGCCGTTAAAGGGAGCGCCCACCAAGGCGACATAGACGGAATAGACGAGCCCCAGAATTCCAATATTCAAGAGCGCGCCGCCTGGACCTGCGAGTTCGCAGAAATCCGAAGGAAGACGGCCCGGAAGCTTGAGAATGGATAGAAACTCCTTCCAGGACTGCCTGCCACAGCAGGTAAAGGCCAGGACTATGGCGATAAGGCTCAAAAGGGGTATGAGAAGGTAGAGCCAGGGATCGGCCATGGTTCCCCAGGCCGAAAGGGCTTCAATGTTCTTGCCGCCGGCGCTGGGCAGGGATGCCGCGAATAAGCCCACAAAGCCCGCGGTGAGCCCCACGTTGTAAAGATTATAGCCCTGATGGAGATGAAGCATGGCTATGGCCAGTGGAGGTAGAATTACTCCCGCGGCCAAACCCACCGCAAAGGATACGGGCAAAGCGAGGCCGGGGTTCAGGCCCATTTCAAAGGCCACAAAGCTGACCAAGGGCCCTAAGGCGGTGCCAAACATTGCAATGAGCAAGTACTCCCGGGGCCTTTTCCTTACTATGAGGGCCGAAAGGCTAACCCCTGCCATGATGGGTATGCAGTTTAGGGGCGTTTTTCCAAAGAGGGCGAAGCCAATCATGGTAAAAATGGCCGCCACGGTAGGACCGGATAGGGCAATGCCGTTGGCCAGCACAAAAAGCCAGCCTAAAATGCCCACAACCGCGGCATTGAAAAGGGCAGCCCCTGTGCCTTGGAGAGCGGTGTAGTCGCTCAGCAGCCTAGCGGGGCTTACTTGCAGGCGTACAAAGCCGGAGAAAGCCGCTTCAGGACCCTCGGCAGCGATACCGAAGACGAGGAATATAAGAATGCTCAGGCCTAGAAACAGCTCTAGAATTCGATTGCGTACTCCCACGACACCCCCGTTTTTCGCAGTGTAGGGTATGACTCTTCCAAGGTCAATGGAAATTATTCTCCTTCCTGTCTACTTTACTGGAATTCCAAAGAGTGATATCAGATACTATCACTATCCGACGCGCAGAGAAAAATTGTGCCGGCATAAAAAGGAGTTTTCCGTGAAAAAAGCTATTTTGCTTCTCGCACTCGCAGTATCCCTGGTTCTGCCCCTGGCAGCCCAGGCCCCCGCAAAGGCAAGCGTCTTCCTTCTCATCTCAGGATCCCTGGGCGACAAGGGATTCAACGATTCGGCCAAGGCCGGACTGGACATGATCAAGCAAAAGTTCGGCGACAAGGTAACGGTCAAATACACCGAACTCGGATCGGACACCACCAAGTACGCCCCCTCCTTGGAGGACGCAGGCGCCGAAGGCTACTCGGTAGTGCTCTGTTCCAACAACTTCAACAGCGCCGTACAGGAAGTAGCCGGCCGCTATCCCAAGACCCTCTACGTCATGTACGACGGCTGGATTACCGCCGATATCGGCAACGTACACTCTATCCAGTATAAAAACTCCGAAGCCGGCTATCTGGCAGGAGCCCTGGCCGGACTGGTCACCAAATCCTCAGGCGATGCCCGCCTCAACGGCGACAATGTAATCGGCTTCATAGGCGGCCGTGACATCACCGGCATCAACGACTTCTTCGTCGGCTACATAGCCGGCGCCCAGAAGGTTAATCCCGCGGTAAAAGTTATCTACAACTACGTAAATTCTTTCACCGACACAGCCAAGGCCAAGGACCAGGCCCTTATCCAGATCAAGACCTACAATGCCGACGTAGTCTACCATGCCGCCGGCCGCGCAGGCTTGGGACTCTTCGACGCCGCTGTGGAGACCAACAAGTACGCCATCGGTGTGGACACCAACCAGGCCGCTCTCTTCGCTTCGGAGCCTGCCAAGGCCAATCTCATCCTTACTTCCACCATGAAGCGCGTAGACCTCACCCTCTTCCAGGCTGTCAGCGCCTTTATGGAAGGCAAGAAACTAGGCGGCCAGAAGGTATATGTGGGTGCCGCCGAAGGCGCCATAGCCTATGCCCCGTTCAACAGCGCAGTTCCCGCTTCCTTGCAGAAGGAGTTGGAGAAGGTGCAGAATGAAATCAAGGCCGGTTCGGTTAAGATCCCCTCGGCCTTCACCATGAGCGCCGACGAAATCAACAAGCTCAGGGATTCGGTAAACGCCGCCAAGAAATAAGCGTGACCGTGCTCAGGCGGACCGCAAGGCCTTGCGGCTTTCGCAGCCCGTCTGAGGTTCTTTGAAAAAGCTAAGTAATCAAGTAGCGCAAACGTGCCCGGAGTCCCTCCCAAGGAATTCTGGGCACCTTCTATATCAAAATATCTTCGGCCGAGCCAATTTTTATATGATATCGGGAGGATGAAGTGGAATATCTGCTTCGAACAGAACGCCTGAGCAAGGTTTATCCCAACGGAACCCTTGCGAACAAGCAGGTGGACTTTGCCCTGGCCAAGGGAGAAATCCTAGGTCTCGTGGGAGAGAACGGAGCGGGCAAGTCTACCCTGATGAAACTGCTCTACGGCGAAGAAGCTCCCAGTTCGGGAACGATCTTCCTAGAGGGCAAGAGCATAAGCTTTTCATCCTCCCAGGATGCAATAGCCGCCGGGATTGGAATGGTCCATCAGCATTTCATGCTCGTGCCGTCCTTGAGCCTGGCGGAAAACCTGGTTCTAGGCCAGGAACCTTCCAAGGGTAAAAGCAAGTTCTTCGATCTGGAAAAAGCCGTAGCCATCACCGAAGAGCTGGGAGAAAAGTACAATCTCAAGGTATTCGCCAGAGCCAGGGTAGTGGATGTCTCCGTTTCGATGCGCCAGAAACTGGAAATCCTCAAGGCCCTCTACAGAGGCGCCAAGATTCTCATCCTGGACGAACCCACGGCAGTCCTCACCCCCCAGGAAACTGACGAACTCTTCGTGGAACTTCAGGTTCTCCGCTCCCATGGGCACACCATTATTTTCATCAGTCACAAGCTGAACGAAATTTTCAAGTTCTGCGACAGAGTGAGCGTGATGAGGGACGGCAAGTTGATCGGGACCCACAATGTCGCCGACGTGGACCGCCAGACAATTTCCAACGAAATGGTGGGCAGGGAGGTCATGCTCTCGGTCAACAAGAGCAAGGCCAAGGCAGGAGAAAAGGTACTGGTCGCCAAGGACGTCTCCTACATCGACGACTTCGGTATCCCTGCACTAGACCATGTGTCCTTAGCCCTGCGTAAGAGTGAAATCCTAGGCGTCGTGGGCGTGGACGGCAACGGCCAGTCCGAACTGGTGCGCATCCTCACTGGATCGGCTCGCACTCTCTCGGGTTCGGTTTCCGTGAAGGGTAAAAACCTGACCAACCAGAAGCCTGGCGCCCTGCGCAGGGCTGGAGTGGCCCACATCGCCGAGGACCGGATGACCGTAGGCACGGCCCTGCCCGCCAGTATTGAAGATAATCTCATGGCTGACAGGTATTTTCGCTCCGAGTACAAGGGCAAGGCGGGATTTTTAAAACAAGCGGCCATGGCACAGGCCGCAGCTGAAATTGTCAGCACCTTCGATATCCGCTGCAAGTCGGCCAAACAGCCGGTGGCCAGCCTTTCAGGCGGCAATATGCAGAAGGTTGTCATAGGCCGGGAATTTACCGCCGATGCCGACATCCTCATCATCGCCCAGCCCACCCGGGGCGTGGATGTGGGCGCCATCGAATTCATACACCGGCGTATCATTGAAATGCGGGACCAGGGCAAGGCCGTTCTTCTGGTATCTTCCGATCTGCAGGAAGTCATGTCCATGTCCGACAGCCTGGTGGTGATGAATTCCGGCAAGATAGTGGCCTACTTCGATGATGCATCGGCCACAACGGACAAGGAGCTTGGGCTCTACATGCTGGGCTTGAAGAAACAGACCCCTGAAGAAATCGAGAAGGTGCTCCATGAATAATATAAAAACCCAACGCCCCGGACCTTTCGCCTCGATAAAACTCTTCTTTACCGACAGGGACAAGCTCGAGCCGGCGGTTATCACCCTTCTGGCGGCTATCTTCGCGATTTTAATGGGAGTCGGCCTCATCTTTATAGTGTCTAAAGACCCTGTTACTTCCACGAAGAACTTTCTCCTCGGACCAATCTTGAGGACCTATAATTTCTACTATCTGCTTGTCGCAATGGTGCCCATTACCTTTACCGGCCTGGCCCTCTGCATAATCTACCAGCTCAAATACATGAGCCTTATCGTGGATTCCAGCTTCTACACCGGGGCCATCGTGGCCACGGCGATCGGGGTAAGGCTCGCCCTTCCCGCAGGCTGGCATCCCGTAGTGGCCATGCTGGCCGCCGGTCTTGCAGGAGGCCTTATAGGCACCCTGCCGGCCATACTCAAGATCAAGTGGCGAGCCAACGAACTGGTCTCCTCGCTGATGTTCAACTACGTGTTCTACTTTTTCGGCAGCTTTGTCATCCTCTACTTCTTGAGGGACAGAAACCAGACGATTCTGGCTTCCATGCCCTTCCAGAAGACCTTCGCCCTGCCCAAGTTGGTGGAGAACACCCAACTCCACGCAGGCTTTATAATCGCTGCGGTTTTTGTAGTGCTGGTGTCTATATTCCTTTTTAGAACCAAATGGGGCTATCAAATACGCATCACAGGGGCTAATCCCAAGTTCGCCGCCTATGCCGGCATCCCCGTGGCCTCGGTGGCCATCTTCGCCCACTTTGTGTCCGGCTTTATAGGTGGCATAGGCGGCGCGGTGGAAATGGCAGGCCTGTACCGCGCCTTTATCTGGCAGATGAACCCCTCCTATGCCTGGGATGGAGTAATCGTAGCCATGCTGGCCCGGAAAAATCCCAAGTTCGTACCCGTCTCAGCCTTCTTCCTGGCCTATATGCGAGTAGGTGCCGACTTCATGTCCCGCCGGGGCGATGTGGCCTTCGAGTTCATCACCCTTTTACAGGGCATCATCATCCTCATTCTCGCCTCCGACAAGATAGCCAATTACTTCAAGGCTCGGCGCCTGCGGCGCAACGCGCTGGCGGCCGAGGCCGCGTTAGCAGGGGGTGCCGGCGGGTTGAGCGGCGCGACGGACAAGGGAGGCAGAGCATGATCGAATTTATCGCCGGCGTATTCGCCTCCTCCAATTACTGGTTTATCGTGCTTCGCTCTACGGCGCCCATTCTCCTGGTAACCCTGGGGGCCGTCATCACCGAACAGGCGGGCATTAAGAACATGGCCCTGGAAGGCTCCATGCTCTGGGCTGCCCTCACGGGTGTTATCGTAAGCGCCTATACGGGGAGTCCCTGGCTGGGAATGCTGGGAGGCATTCTCGCTTCGGTGACCATCGCCCTCATACTGGGGCTCTTCGCCCTCAAGTTGGATGCCAACGCGGTGCTCTGCGGTGTGGCCCTCAACCTTTTCTCCACCGGCGGCACGGTCTTCGTGCTCTATTCCCTCACCGGGGACAAGGGAATCTCCTCCTCCCTCCCCTCCAAGATCATACCCTTCATAAAAATCCCCTTCGTGGAGAATATCCCCTGGATCGGCAAGGTCATATCCGGGCAGAATCTCATTGTCTGGCTGGCGGCTATCGCCGTTGTCGTCATTCACTTTGTGTTGAATAAGGCCACTATAGGAAGGCGGATCAGGGCGACGGGCGAGAATATCGAAGCAGCCAAGGCGGCGGGTATCGATCCCATCAAGGTCAAGTTCTTCACTTTGATAGTGTCGGGAATCCTGGCCGGCATCGCGGGTTGTTTCTTAAGCATGGGCTACACATCCAACTTCACTTCAGGCATCGCGGCCGGCCGAGGTTATGTGGCCAACGCCGCCCAGGTAGTGGCAGGCGGAACAGCCATAGGCGCTATCTTCGCATCCCTCATTTTTGGCCTCACCGACGCCATGGCCACCTACCTGCAGAACATCGGCTTGCCTCCCGAGCTCATCCAAGCCCTGCCCTACTTGGTCACTATCCTGGGCTTTATCGTTGTCACCCTCATCAGGGACAGGCGCGAATCCATCCGCAAGCGTCAGCTTCTGGAAGGCAAGCTTCCCAAGGGCAGCCTCAAGCCGGCTGCGGTGGGCGGAGCTAACGGCAACGGCGCGGCTGGATCAGGTGGAGCCGCGTAATGGACGATCTTATTGTAGAAGCGGCGGCGGTCGTCACCGTAGATTCTGAGTGGAGGATCTTCTCTCCCGGCTACGTCGCGGTCAAGGACGGCAGAATTTCCGCCGTTGGAACCGCCGCCGAAGGTAAAGCCAGGCAAGCAGGGCGCCGCGTGCAGGCGCCGCGGGCTTTCATTATGCCCGGCTTGGTCAACGCCCACACCCACATCTCCATGGCAGCCTTCCGCGGCGCCTGCGAGGACATACCCAACCGTCTCACTAAGGTGATTTTCCCCTTGGAGCGAGACCTGGTAACCAGGGACCTCACCTACTGGTCCGCCCTCTACTGCCTAGTGGAGATGGCCCGCTCGGGCACAACCACCTTCGCCGACATGTACTATTTTGAAGACGAGGTAGCCAGGGCGACCGACAAGGCAGGACTGCGGGCCATTCTGGGCGAGACAGTCCTAGGCCATGCCGCGCCCGACGCCCCCGAAGGCTACGGTGGAATAGACTACGCACGCCGTTTTATAGCCGAATGGCAGGGCCATCCCCGCATAGCTCCCTGTTTCGCCCCTCACGCTCCCTACACCGTAGATGCCGAGCACCTGGAGCAAATTGCCCGGGAAGCCGAAGGTCTCGACGTCGACATCATGATGCATGTGGCTGAGATGGATTTCGAGCACGAAAAATTCTCGAAACTGGGTGGTTCGGTGCTGCGCTATCTGGATTCCATTCCTGGCCTTCTCTCCCCCCGCCTGTTAGCCGCCCACATGCTCTATCTAGATGAAGCCGACATAAACCTGGCAGCAGAACGAGGCTTACGGGTAGCCCACTGCCCCGCCTCCAACGCGAAATCAGGCCGCCTTATCTGCCCCGCATCGCGCCTTCAGGCTGCTGGCGTCCCACTGGGGCTTGCCACCGACGGACCTCTGTCGGGCAACGGCATGGACATGCAGGGCATCTTGAATCTCTTCCCCAAGATGCAGAAGGTTCGTGAAGGCCGCCGTGATATCGTTACCGCCAAGGAAGCTGTGCGCGCAGCGACGTTGGGCGGCGCAGAAGCCTTGAAGTTAGGCGACGAGATCGGTTCGCTTGAGATAGGAAAAAAGGCTGACTTCATTCTTGTCGATCTAGATGACTTCAACATTCAGCCCGTTTATGACTGGTACTCGACCATCGTTTACGCTATGAAGCCGCACAACGTCGTTTCAGTGTACGTTGACGGCCATGAAGTAGTCGCACAACGCGAGATGACTGGCTTTGATCAGGGCGAGGTTTTTGAGCGGATGCGGCAGATATCCTTAGCCTGTTCCGAATATATCGGAAAGCTGTCCTGAAGAGCTTCCCGTATTATTACAAAGCCGATAACGAGCTTGACCCGATACCGCAAGCCTGCTAGAGTCCGCTTGTAGTATCCCCATCGTTTCCGCGGGCTATGCCAGGCCTTTAGAAAGGCCATCCCGACCGCGTGTCAGGAGGCATCATGACGCCCAAGCCTGCCGCGTTCTACAGCATTGCCACCATTATTCTCTATGCTCTTTTCCTCTTCGCTTTGGGATATCGCCGAGCCCTTCGGCACGGTTCGAATCATGAGGAATTTTTCCTCCGCGGAAGAACTCTTAGCTGGTTGCCTCTTTTCCTTACTCTGGCGGCGACCAATTTTTCTGCCTTTACCGTGTTAGGCTTAGCGGGCGCAGGATATCGGCAAGGCTACGCCTTATATCCCGCCATGGCCTTCGGAACCGGTTTTATGGCCTTAGGCATGTACCTTGTGGGAGCTCCTTTACGGGAAGAGGGAGCCGTTCGGGGATGGATCAGCCCTGTGGACGCGATACGGGATCGCTTTGGATCCAAAATCACCGCAAGAGTTTTCGCATTTTTCCTCATTATTTTCACACTTCCCTATCTGGCCCTCCAGCCGATCGCGGCGGGCTATTTAATGGAGACAGCCTGGGGCATTCCATATCGGTGGGGAGCCTTGGGCGTCGCCGCGGTCATCGCGCTGTATACAGCCCGGGGAGGCTTAAAAGCCCTCGCCAAAACCGACGCATTCAACGGGATTATCCTTTTCGGCATCGCCTTGGCGGTCTGGCTATCCCTGCATCGCGCGACAGGCCTTGCCAGGCCGGGCGGCACAGCGGAGCTTATCACCACCCGGAGCATGCCTTCCCTGGAGCTTTTAGGGTATTACCTTCTGTGGTTTATGGCGGATCCGATGTTTCCGCAGCTAGGTCAGCGCTTTCTTGCCGCGTCGGGCAAGACAGCCCTCCAGCGGAGTGTTACGGTCTACCCGCTCGTAACAACCGTACTTTTTTTCTTCACCATCGGCGCAGGCGTTTTAGGTTCCGTTCTTATCCCGGGCCTTGAAGGTTCGGAAGCTGACAAAATATGGCTGCTCGCAGCCGCGAAAGCAGCGAGTCCGGTATTGTCGGGAATTTTCGTTCTCGCACCACTGGCTGCCCTGGTGTCTACAATGGATTCTCAACTCCTGTCTCTGGCTTCAATCGTCGCCAAGGAGATCAGGCTGCCGCCTTCACGCATTCCGCACCTAATCTACCTGATCGCCGCATCAGGAGCCTTCATGGCCATGTTTCCGCCTGCCGACATCCTTGCCTTTCTCAATGCGACAAGCTTTTTAGGCTATGCGGCGCTGTTTCCTAGCTTCGTAGGTGTTTTCTACTCAAAAAAGGCTCAGGTCAGTGGAGCCTTGGTTTCTATGATCACGGGGGAGGCGACAGTTATTCTCATAGGCTTTAAGGTAGTTTCAACCGGAAGTATCCCCGCGATTTTCGTCGTCGCGGGAATTGCGATCATCGCCTGGGTTATCGGAAACAAACTCCCGTTACTTCCTAAGGTGGCCGCCCAGGGATTCAAGCCCCGAAGGCTTGCCGATACTCTGCCCCTAGGATGGGCATTGGTCTTCATCGCCCTGCTCTCCAGCACAATCCTCATGGGTATTTTAGAGAAAGGCCGAGTGATGATAGGAGCGTACCCTCTATGGCTGCTCTGGAGCGCCGTCGCGGGCTTGCTTCTCTCTATTTGTTTCGCTTTCTATTTCAGGCGATCGAAATTGTCCGAGAAGAAGCCTTCGCCGCGCGGATAGGCTATTCACAAATCTTATACATCCATGGTTGAGCGGTAAGGCAGGGAATTGGCTTTGAACTCGGCTTGGGCTGCCGCGAGGAGCTCAGGCTCGGCGGCGAGGCGGAAGGCCGCCAGGGCCATGGACATGCCAGCCCAGCGCATGGCCTTGAAGGCCCAGGGCGAACCCGAGGCAGCACAGGACTGCCAGGTATGAGCGCCTACGCCCAGGGGCCATGTGGCGGCGTTCATCTGGCCCACGGGGACCACATAGGAAACATCGCCGGTGTCCAGGGATCCGCCGATGCGCTTTCCGGCGCCGAAATCGCCCACCTCGGCATGGATGGGCGCCTTCAACAGACTGGCGGGGGCGCCTATGGGCAGGAGGGTGGCAGGTCTGTCCTTCTTGTCCACGGTCGCTTGGAGTTTTTTAGCGAAATCCTTCTCCTCGGCGCTGGGTTGAGGCAGGGGAAGCGCTTTCATAGCCTCGAGCAGGGCGTCCTGTATGGTTTCATTAGGCCTGTAGTCGCACTTGCCGTGCTTTATCTCGGCCTTGAAGCTGGTTTCAGTCATGAGGCAAGCACCCCGGGCAGCCTTGACCAGGCGCTGCATTACCAACCGCACCGTGGCGGCCGATGGGGCACGGATATAGAGGAAGGTCGCCGAGCTCTCAGGCACGATGTTAGGCCTCTGGCCGCCATCGCTTATCACGTAGTGGAGCATCACACCAGGCTCGAGATGCTCACGCATGAACTCCATGGAGAGATTGAAGAGTTGTGCGGCATCCAAAGCCGAGCGCCCCGCATAGGGAGCCATGCCCGCGTGGCTGGCTTTGCCCTTGAAAGAAAAGACAGCGGCGAGGTTGGCACTGGTGACATAGCGATGAGGGGTATTCACATCAGCAGGATGCCAGGTGAGTACTGCCGATGCATCGCTGAAGCGACCGGCTTTTACCATGGGAATTCTGCCTAGGGCTTCTTCTGCGGGACAGCCGTAGTAACGTACCGTTGCGGCAACACCCTGGTTTTCCAGCAGATAAGCCAGCGCTTCTGCCGCCACGAGACTTCCGGCGCCTAGTAGATTATGGCCGCAGGCATGGCCAGGCGCTCCGACAAGCCTCGGCTGGCGCTGAATGCCGCAAGCCTGGGACATACCAGGCAGGGCATCGTACTCACCCATAAATCCGATGATGGGTATTTGCGCAGCGCCGGGCAGGGCGCCGGGGGTTTTGCCCGATCCAGTCCCGGATTGTTTGGCCGCCCCCGGCGCCATCTCCGGCACATGAGGACCCACCTGCTTCTCGGCGATGAAGGAATGCTTCATCTCGGGCAGCTCGCGCACATCGAAGCCTTGAGAAACGAGGCGATCCCTGTACAAGGCCGATGATCGCGCTTCCTCATAGGACAACTCTGGATGTTCCCAGATATCCTTGGCGATAGCATCATATTCCGAAGCCCTGGATTCGACAAAGCTTTGTACGAGTTCCAGGGCTTTCGTGATGGATGGGGGGCTGGTTGTACGCATCATAGCCCTGCCTTGGCCTTCACCCTGGCTCGCCCATCCAGGGCGAATTGGAATTTAGGGCTCAGCTGAAGGGATCTGCCGTAGGCTTCGTAGGCCCGCCTGTACTGTAAAAGAATTTCCTTAACCGCCCCCAGCCTGTACCACCAGTAGTACATGTTCTTTTCCATGGTGGTGGCCGTGGAAAAGGCTATGTCGGCGTGTTCATATTTTTTGAGCCGCACATAGCACTCCCCTACGTAGTAATAGGCGCTGGACCTGCGCTCGTCATCCTCGGGCGCGAGGCTGAAGTAGAGGGCGAAGTATTCCAGGGCTTCTTCGTTCCTGTCCAGAAAATAGAGGGACTCGGCCAGTGTCTCTATAACACGATGGTCCTGGGCGCTCTTCAATGCCTTTTGGGCCACGGTGAGCACTTCGTTGTGTCTGCCCAGCCTGAAGAGGTTCCAGCACTGAAGGCTGATGTAATCCTGATTGAGGGGTTCTATGGCTACAAGCTTCAACGCTCCTTGAAGAGAGGAAGCGAAAGCCTTGGCGGCATCGGATTCCTTGCCGGCTATCTGCAGCTGTCGGCCTCGCTGGAAGAGCTGGAGGGCTGACTGGAATGATGATCGCATCGCCTCGGGAGAAGGGGGCGGCTTGGCTGCCTGCGAAGGGCTCTGGGCATAGGCGTGGAAGGCCAGACTCAGACAGAAGAGGAGAAGAAATCCCCTCTGCAGCACAGGCCGCGGGATTGCCAGCGGCCGCCCCTTCTTTTTCATGATTACTGCAGCACCTCGTTTATAGCGGCGGCCGCACGGCGGCCCTCGCCCATGGCAAGGATTACCGTGGCGGCGCCCAGGACGATATCGCCTCCGGCATAGACGCGTTCTATGCTCGTCTTTTGCTTTTCGTCCACAAGAATATGACCCCAGCGGTCCACATTGAGCTCGGGGGTAGTGCGGGAGATAAGGGGATTGGATTCGTTGCCCACCGCTACTATCACCGTGTCGAAGGGAACAATTTTCTCGCTGCCCTTTATGGGCACAGGGCGGCGGCGACCCGACTCGTCGGGCGCGCCCAACTCGTAGGACAGCACTTCCAGGCCTACTACCCTGCCGTTCTGGTCGCCCAAAACCTGGGTGGGACTGGCTAAGAAGTCAAAGGCTATGCCCTCTTCCATGGCGTGAACCACTTCTTCGCCCCTGGCGGGCATTTCTTCCCTGGTGCGGCGATAAAGCACCCGTACTTCTTCGGCGCCCAAGCGCAGAGCCATGCGCGCCGAGTCCATGGCTACGTTTCCGCCGCCCAACACCGCTACCCTTTTGGAAGGATAGAGGGGGGTCGCGGCCTTGCCCACTTCGTAGGCTTTCATCAGGTTAGATCTGGTGAGGTATTCGTTAGCCGAAAAGACGCCCACGAGGTTTTCGCCTGGTATGTTCATGAATTTGGGCAAGCCGGCACCGGTGCCAATAAACACGGCATCAAATCCGTCTTCCTTGAGGAGGGATCCCAGTTTTCGCGTGCGGCCCACCAGGAAGCTCATTTCGTAGTCCACCCCCATGGATTCCAGAACCTCGGCCTCAGAGGCTACCAGATCCTTGGGCAGCCTAAACTCGGGAATGCCGTAGACCATAACGCCGCCGGCCTTGTGGAATGCTTCAAATATAACAACCTTGTGGCCCTGGCGGCGAACATCCACGGCACAGGTGAGCCCCGCAGGACCAGCGCCCACTATGGCTACCTTTTTGCTCGTGTTCCCCCCCACGGGGGGAGGTGCCAGAAGGCCTTCTTCGCGCTCATAATCCGCCACATAGCGCTCGACCCGGCCGATCTGCACGGCCTTATCCACACCGCCTAAGGCCTTGCCTAAGGTACATGGCAGCTGGCACTGTTTTTCCTGGGGACATACCCTGCCGCAGATCGAGGGAAGGAGGTTGGTGCGCTTGATTACCGAAACTGCGCCGGCGAAATCGCCGTCCCTGGCCTTGGCCAGGAAACCGGGGATGTCGATGCGCACTGGGCAGCCTGCCACGCAGGGGGCGTTTTTGCACTGGAGACAGCGGGCTGATTCAATCATGGCCTGTTCAGCCGTATATCCGGTGGCCACTTCCGACATATTCGCCCTGCGGATACCAGGATCCTGGCTGGGCATGTCCTGAACGGGAATCTGCATTCTCGCATTGGGCGTGAGGGTTGTAGATCGTAGTTTGGTCAGCTCCGCCCTGGCCAGTTCTTCGTGTCGGGCTCTATCCATATGGCTCATCAGTTCGCACTCCCCTCGGCCTTGCTGGTATTGTTCTTGGCTTCTTCTGCCGCCTGCTTGCCTTTAAGTTCTTGTATGGACATCTCCATGTGGCAACGGTCATGGGCTTCTTTTTCCAGATTCTTGTAAGCCCCCAGCCGGGTGAGCATCTGGTTCCAGTCCACCTCGTGGGCATCGAACTCAGGTCCGTCCACGCATACGAATTTGGTCTTGCCGCCCACATTGACCCTGCAGCCGCCGCACATGCCGGTGCCGTCTATCATGATGGTATTGAGGGAGGCCAGGGTTTTTACACCGAAGGGCTGGGTCGTGGCGGAGCAGAATTTCATCATAATGGGCGGGCCAATGGTCACTACGATGTCGGGTTTAGGATTCTGGGAGCAAAGCTCCTTGAGGGGCTCCGTTACCAGGGCCTTTCTGCCTGCCGATCCATCGTCGGTTACCACGATGTGCTCGTCCGCCAGGGCTTCCATCTCTTCCTGCATTATTAGCAGTTCCTTGGTGCGGGCTCCGGAGATTACCGTTACCCTGTTGCCCGCTTCCTTGAGGGCTTTCACGATGGGATGCAGGGGAGCCGATCCGATACCTCCGCCGACACACACCGCCCAGCCGTACTTGTCGATATGGGTGGGATTGCCCAGGGGGCCTAATAGCACTATGGAGTCACCCACATTTTTGAGAGAGAGTTTATGGGTACTGGCTCCTACGGCTTGAAAAATGAGGGATACTGTACCCTTATCGGGGTCGGCGTCGGCTATGGTCAGGGGGATTCTCTCGGAGTATTTCTGATCGTACTGGACAATGACAAACTGACCGGCTTTGCGCTCTTTGGCTACCAGGGGAGCGAGTATCTCCATCCTGTACACTTCCTCGGACAACTGTCGTTTCGACAGTATCGTGTGCTCGCTATGCATGCGTTTCCTCTCCGCGGCTTAAATCCGCTGACTTTGGTATAGTGTTGAGTATGACATTTTTTATGTGGAGAATAAAGGTAGCTTTTATATAAGTCAGACGAGTTTTATAAAAACTGCCTTTTAGATACGTACATTTCGTCAATTTTCATGCCTTTAACATAAAAATTCGCCCAACGATCATACAATCCTACCATACTACGATTCGATAGTCGAGCCTTCAGGCCAGGTGCCCCGGATCCTGGAGAGGGGCGCCGCCCTGGAATTGGCTCCGAGTATGCTGCCGGGGTTGAGTACGCAATTGCAGCCGATTTCACAGCCATCACCCACAAGGGCTCCAAATTTGCCGAGGCCTGTATCTATAAAACTGCTACTGCCGCCAGCCTGCGCGGCGAGTTTCCCACGATGCATGGCCAAGCCCTCGGTCCGGCTTTCGTGCTCAGCCAGAAGGGCAGCCCGTACGGGTCGCTTGTCCAACCTGAGGTTGGAAAGGATTACTCCCGCGCCGATATGGGCTTTTATTCCCAATATAGAATCGCCCACATAATTGAAATGGGGGGCCTGGGCCTGTTCCAGGAGAATGGCCTGCTTGAATTCCGAACAATGGCCCAGCACGGCTCCGGCTCCGGCAATGACATTGCCCCTGATATAGGCACCCTGGCGCACCTCGCAGCCTTCGGCCAGCCAGACAGGTCCTCTGATATAGGCACCCGATTCGATGAGACAGCCTGCGCCTATGTGCACCGTGCCCTCGATGCGCACACCCGCCTCGATCCGGACCTTGGAGCCCAGCCTCAGGTCGCCCTTTATCTGGCTCCCCTCAAAATCAGGCAGAGAACCCTGCCCCGCCAGGGGATCCTCGGCCAGAAGCATGCCCAGATAGGTTTCCAGGGATGAGAGAGCCTCCCAAGGCCAGTCCAGATAGCCGAATAACCTGCTGAATGCCGTAGCTCCGCTGTCGAAGAGCGCAGGCAAGCCTGACCATTGTTTTTTCCTTGTTTCCACCATATCTCTCTGCCTCCCGGGCTAGATCACCCGCCCCGACCCCGAACTCCAGAGTGGAGTCGGATACTCGCCCCTGCCGTGCCGTTCCCGGGCAGCAGCCCTGGCTTGGGCCAGGTCATCGGGATTGGTAAGCCCGAAATACTCTTCTTGCACAGGCAGCACTCTGTATTTGGCCCTGCCTGATCGCATAATTCTGCCCATGGCCTCGGGCAGGTAGAACTCCCCGGAAGCCCAGTGCTCCGGATCTGAAACGAACTCCTTAAAATGCTCTTCAAGCCAGTCGAAGAGCTCGGGACCGAGGCCCCAGAGGTTCATGGAGATGGGAACGCCCGAATCGAGCAGAAGTTCTTCACCGCCGGGTTCGGTTGCGATGCAGAGATTCCCCCTTCGCTCCACTGCCTTGTGTTCCTTGATTTCGCGCAAGTACCCCAGGCTATCCACTGCGCAGGCCGCCCTGGAAACCTGGCCTGAAGGGGGCAATACCCCCCAGAGGGAGTAGCCAGCCAGGCAGCATTCGATCGCTTCACCTGAGCTGCCATAATAGCGGGAGCTCAGGTGAGCCTGCACTGCAGCAAGCCCTTTCCGGCCATAAAAATCATCGCCGTTCATGACGGCGAAGGGTCCATCCTGGAGCCTTTCCCTGGCGCAGAGGAGGGCGTGGGCGGTACCCCAGGGTTTTCGTCTCCCGGCCTTGGCCATGAAGGCCTTAAGGTGTTCGGGCACGAAGGCTTCTGAATCCTGGTAGGCCAGCTCTATGGCTATATCCTTAGGCAGGCGGGAGAGAAGGGCTGCCGAGAGCTCATCCTCCATGCCTCTGCGAATGAGGAGGACAATTCCGGAAAAGCCGGCGCACATGGCATCGTAAATGTTGTATTCGGGAAGACTTTCCCCCGAAGGACCGACAGCCGCCAGCTGCTTAAGCCCTCCAAAGCGAGAACCCAGGCCTGCAGCGAGGATAAGAAGCTTCATGGCTCTACTATAGCCCGGTCGTTTCAAAGGTCAATCACCGAGGTCCGAATAATGAAAGGCTGGATGCGGGCTTTGGCCACAAACCCTCCAGCCGGGCAGCCTTGTCTATTGAAATAATCGGAAATTCGATATAGGATGAACTCGCTTTTCAGTCGGGTCCCCGCTTTGCAGCACCACAGTACTACTTCTTCATTTCAGCATCGGTGAGGTAGATGGGGTCCCGTACGGGAAAGCCCAGCATCCCCATCTTTAATTAAAGAAGGAACCACAATGGCAGATTCCAAGAACATGGTGATGATCGACGGTAACGCCGCGGCGGCTTATGTCGCCCATGCCTGTTCCGAAGTGATCGCGATCTACCCCATCACACCATCCTCCCCAATGGGCGAGCTCGCCGATGAATTCTCGGCCATGGGCCGCAAGAATCTCTGGGGAACCCTACCTCAGGTCGTCGAGATGCAGTCCGAGGCTGGAGCCGCCGGCGCTGTCCACGGAGCCCTTACCGCAGGCGCTTTGTCGACCACCTTTACCGCCTCCCAGGGCTTGCTCCTCATGATTCCCAACATGTTCAAGATAGCCGGCGAGGCTACTTCTACCGTTTTCCACATCGCCGCCCGCGCCGTGGCCGCCCAGGCTCTTTCCATTTTCGGCGACCATCAGGACGTCATGTCAGCCCGCCAGACCGGCTGGGCTCTCCTGGCTTCCAACAATGTGCAGGAAGTGATGGACATGGCCTTAGTCTCCCATGCGGCCACCCTTAAGACCAGGGTACCCTTCCTCCATTTCTTCGATGGTTTCCGTACCTCCCACGAGGTGCAGAAGGTAGAGGAAATCCCCTACGCAACCATGAAGAAGATGATTTCGGAGGATCTGGTGCGCGAGCATCGCGCTCGGGGCTTAACCCCCGAGAAGCCCTTTATCCGCGGCACCTCCCAGAACCCGGACGTCTACTTCGCCGGCAGGGAAGCCACCAGCAAGTTCTACACAGCCACCCCCAAGGCCGTTGAAGAAACTATGGTGGAATTCGCCAAGCTCACCGGTAGAACCTATAAGCTCTTCGATTACGTGGGAGCCCCCGACGCCGAGCGCGTCGTCATCGTCATGGGCTCGGGCGCAGACACTGTCGAAGAAACCGTACGCAGCCTGGTCGCCAAGGGCGAAAAGGTGGGCGTAGTTAAAGTAAGGCTGTACAGGCCCTTCTCGGTGGAGCACTTTATTGCCGCCATTCCCGCGACCGTCAAATCCATCGCGGTGCTGGACAGGACCAAGGAGCCGGGAGCCATCGGCGAGCCCCTCTACGAGGATGTGCGCACCGCTATTGGCGAGGCCATGGGCGCTGGCAAATCCCACTTCAAGGGCTGGCCCACCGTCGTGGGCGGCCGCTACGGCCTGGGTTCCTACGAGTTTACCCCCGCCATGGCCAAGGGTGTCCTGGACAACCTCAAGGCTAAAGAGCCCAAGAACCACTTCACCGTGGGCATCATCGACGATGTGGCCAACACCAGCCTCCCCTACGATGAAGATTTCCTCCTGGACGCCGATGGCGTCGTGGAGTGCCTCTTCTACGGACTGGGTTCAGACGGCACCGTGGGCGCCAACAAGAACTCCATCAAGATCATTGGAGACGAGACTCCCAACTCAGCCCAGGGCTACTTTGTCTACGACTCCAAGAAAGCCGGCACCTATACCATCAGCCATCTACGCTTCGGCCCCAAGCTCATCAAGAAGCCATACCTGATTTCCAAGGCCGACTTCCTGGCCTGCCACAAGTTCTCCTTCCTGGAGAAGCTGGACATGCTGGTAAACGCCAAGCCCGGCGGCACCTTCCTCCTCAACTCCCCTTTCCCCGCCGACAAGGTTTGGGACGAGCTGCCCGTGGAAGTCCAGAAGCACATCGTGGACAAGAAGCTCAAGTTCTACGTGATCGACGCCATGACCCTGGCCGAACAGGCGGGCATGGGCACCAGGATCAACACCATCATGCAGACGGCCTTCTTCAAGATCTCCGGCGTCCTGCCCGAGGATGAGGCTATCCGCCTCATCAAGGAATACACAGAGCATACCTACATCCGTAAGGGCGCCGACGTGGTAGCCAAGAACATGGCCGCCATCGACCTCGCCCTCACCGCCACCCATAAGGTCACCCCCGGTGCCGTAAATTCCAAGACCAAGATCCTGGCTCCAGTGCCCGCTTCCGCCCCGAAATTCGTCAGGGAAGTCATCGGCGAGATTATCGCCGCCAGGGGAGAGAAGATTCCCGTATCCAAGCTGCCCGAGGATGGCACCTTCCCCACCGGCACCACCAAGTACGAAAAGCGCAACATCGCCGAGAAGATCCCCGTCTGGAACCAGGACATCTGCATCCAGTGCGGCAACTGCACCATGGTCTGCCCCCACGCGGTCATCAGGCTCAAGGCTTACGATCCTGCCTATCTCAAGGGAGCCCCCGCAACCTTCAAGAGCGTGGACGGCAAGGGCAAGGAACTGGCCGGCCTCAAGGCCACCCTCCAGGTAGCCCCCGAGGACTGCACCGGCTGTGGCGCCTGCGTCAACATCTGCCCCGTAAACGACAAGGCCAATCCCGGCCGCAAGGCCATCAATCTGGAGCCCCAGCCCCCGCTTCGCGAGGCCGAGGCCAAGAACTGGGACTTCTTCCTCTCCATCCCCGACACACCCGCCAAGTATCTCAACCTGGCGCTGCCCAAGGGTATCGGCATGAAGCTCCCCTTGTTCGAGTTCTCCGGCGCCTGCGCCGGCTGCGGCGAGACTCCCTATCTCAAGCTGATGACCCAGCTCTACGGCGACCGCGCTCTCTGCGCCAACGCCACGGGCTGCTCCTCTATCTACGGCGGCAACCTCCCCACGACGCCCTACACCACGCGCCCCGACGGAAAGGGTCCGGCTTGGTCCAACAGCCTCTTCGAGGACGCTGCCGAGTTTGGCATGGGCATGAGGCTTACTGCCGACAAGAAAATCGAGTACGCCAAGGAACTAGTAGCCCAGGCCAAGGGTAAGGGCGTAGATGCGGCCCTGGCTGACAAGATTCTCTCCAACCCCATGAGCAACGATGAGGAAATCGAAGCCCAGCGGGCTTCCGTAGAGGAACTCAAGAAGGCCATCTCCGGATCCAAGGAAAGCTGGGCAAAGGAACTCTTGAACCTGGCCGAAAGCCTGGTGCACAAATCCGTCTGGATCATCGGCGGCGACGGATGGGCCTACGACATCGGCTTCGGCGGCCTGGATCACGTAATCGCCTCGGGCAAGAACGTCAACATCCTGGTACTGGATACCGAGGTCTACTCCAACACCGGCGGCCAGGCATCCAAGGCCACCCCCGTGGGCGCCATCGCCAAGTTCGCCACCGCGGGCAAGGAGACGATGAAGAAGGACTTAGGGATGATCGCCATGAGCTACGGCTACGTCTACGTTGCCCAAATAGCCATGGGCGCCAACATGAGCCAGACCATCAAGGCCTTCAGGGAAGCCGAGAGCTACGACGGCCCCTCCATCATCATCGCCTACTCCCACTGCATCAACCAGGGCATAGACATGATGAAGGGCATGAATCAGCAGAAGGCCGCCGTGGAGTCGGGCGTATGGCCCCTCTACCGCTACGATCCCAGGCTCAAGGCCCAGGGCAAGAATCCATTCCAGCTGGATTCCAAGGAGCCGGATTACAGCAAGCTCGACGGCTACATGTATGCCGAGGTGCGCTTCAAGTCCCTCCGTGAAGCCAATCCCGAAAGGGCTTCCATGCTCCTCGAAAAGCAGCGCAAGCTCATCGAGCGCAGGTACAAGGAATATCGTTACATAGCCGATAGAAGCTTCTAAGCCCTATCGCGATAGTCGCCGGCGCGCAGGACCTGTGCGCAAGAATGGCGGCGAGGGGCGGCCCATCCGGGCCGCCCCTTTCTTTGCCGCGAAGTTCCCCTTGCCCTACCCACTTTCTATGCAAGCCTCCCAGGTCTTGACCCTAATTCACGGCTCGGCTACTTTAGCTTTCATATGAAAAAGATAGCGGCTTACAAATTCACCATCGCTTCTGCCTGCCTCATCATTGTCGCGCTCTTACTGCCTTCCTCCAGCTTTTCATCCATGCCCAGCTTTGTGGGAATAGACAAACTCGCTCACCTGGCTCTCTTTTTCATATTCACTCTTTCCTATGTGCTGGAATACCGCCGGGACAAGCAACGCCGCCCTTCGGTTTTCTATAGCCTAGCCTTCATACTTCTCTTCATATTGACTTCGGAACTCCTTCAGCTTCTGACAAGTTCAAGGCGTTTCGAGTGGGTGGACATGCTGTACGATATGGCAGGTTCAGGCGCCGCATTTCTCGGATCGTCATTTCTGGACCGAAAGAAAAAAAAGTAATACTCCACCTTTAAATATCTACTGGCTAAAAAATTGACAATGACGCAATCCGCCTCTTCACCGGCTACAGAGGCCGTGTTATAACGCAGGTAAATAAAAGTGCTAGGAGACAAAGTGACAGGAGCGAAAGAAAAGCATTTCTCAATGGGGGCCTGCAATGAACGGCGAGGGTTCCGAACGGCAGATTTCTTCCCTCTTCAAAAGGACTGGCCTGTTCTTTGCCCTAAACTGCGGTGCATATCTTCTGCTCTATCTGGGGGCCGAACCATTCAGGCATAGGGACATACGCGCCTTATGGGAAGTGCATCCCATGCTCATAAGCGTCGCAATATTTTCCACTCTTTTCACATTCAGCGCCTTTAAGCCTAAATTCCACTGGATTCAGCCCATACTCCTCCTGGCCTTGACTCCCCTGCCCATGATCTATGCTCACGTTCCTGCGTTCGGCTTGGGTGTCTTTATCGCTGCAGAGATACTGCTTTTTAGGCTGGGATTCTTTGATCGCTGGAAACTCTCAAAATTTGCTGTTTCTATCCTATATTTCTTTCTCTGTCAGGCTATAACTGGATTACGCGCAGGAGTGGACTTGACCACAATATTATTCTATTTGTTGTTTCTCCTTCTCTTTCTCCTTTTTCTGCTTATCGTCTATGGAGAACGCTGGATAGTCTATCTTAGGGAGCCCAAACCCCTGCTCAAGCTCTCCAGTATGGGTATAAACGGCAAGGAATCAGCCTATCTTAAGTCACTTTTAGCGGATAAACCCATGAAGGTAATAGCCCAGGAACACGGCGTAAGTGAATCGACGGTGCGCAACACGCTGGCCAGGGTGTACAGAAAGTTTCATGTCCACGACAAGTCCGAATTGAAGGCCAAGTGTGCCGGATTCTCTCTCCTGGACTGAGCTCGGATATTGTATGTTTTAAGCATATTCTTTATCGTGGAAGCTACTAAGAGGTATTCATGCAATCCATTCAGCTTTCCCTGGACGAGCTTGCCGGGGAGTCTGCCCAGACTATTTTGCCAGGAGCCCGAAAAGCCGCAGACAGCTTTGAACGGCTCTATACTGTCGTAGCCCGATTGAGAGCCCCCGATGGCTGTCCCTGGGACAGGGAACAGAGCATCCAATCCATCCGCGGTAACATAGTAGAAGAAGCCTACGAACTGGTGGAGGCCATAGGCGAGAAGGATGCCCTGCATATTCGCGAAGAATCGGGGGACTTGTTTCTCCTGGCCGCAATGACAGCGTATATGTGCGAACAAGACGAAAGTTTTACCGTTGCCGATGCCCTGGATTCTGTATCGGAAAAGCTCTTGCGCAGGCACCCCCATGTGTTCGGCGATTCCGTGGCCGAAACGCCGGACGCGGTGGTAGAGCAGTGGAACAAGATTAAGGAACAGAAGGAAGGCAGGCGCAAGAAAGACTCGCTGCTGGACGATATGCCGCGCCACCTGCCCCCCATGGAAAGGGCGTACAAGCTTCAGAAGAAGGTTGCCAAGGTAGGCTTTGACTGGAAGAGTCCCGAGCCGGTCTGGGACAAGGTGGAGGAAGAGCTGGCCGAAGCCCGCGAGGCTATGGCCAAGGGCAGCCTGGAGGAACTGGAGTCCGAACTGGGCGATCTGCTTTTTTCCTTGGTAAACCTCTCACGCAGCCTAGGCGTGGATCCAGGCATAGCATTGCAGCGAACCAATGAAAAATTTTCACAGCGCTTCAGGGCAGTGGAAAAAGGCATGAAAGCCCAGGGACTGCCCATGTCGGCGGAGCACATGGACAGCATGGACGCACTCTGGGAAAAGGCCAAGCAGCACTAGCACAAAGACGCAGCAGGCTCAGATGGAGAAAATTACGGATGAAGGATCTAACAAAAGGGGATGAGACAAAACAGCTCATAAGTTTTGCTCTTCCCATGCTCTTCGGCAATATATTCCAGCAGTTCTACAACATGGTCGACAGTTTTGTCGTAGGGCGCTACATAGGCACATCGGCCCTGGCCGCAGTGGGCACATCCTTTCCCATAATATTCTTCATGCTCGCACTAATCATGGGTGTTACCATGGGCTCCACCGTCCTGGTTTCCCAATTCTTCGGCGCCAAGGACTGGAAGCGCCTGAGCGCGGTAGTCTCCACCAGCTATATTTTCCTCTTTGCGGCCGGCCTGGTAATGACAGTTCTTGGCCTTTTTCTCGCTCCGATCATTCTAATAATCCTGGCCGTCCCGGCAGAAATTCTGCCCGAGGCGACTGCGTATTTGAGAATTACCTTTGCCGGGATGCTGGCCATATTCGGTTACAACGGCGTTGCAGGGCTTCTGCGCGGCCTCGGCGATTCCAAGACCCCCCTCTACATACTCATAGCCTCCACTCTTATAAACGTGGTGCTGGATTTAGTATTCGTCGTCGTCTTTCACTGGGGTGTTGCCGGCGCCGCCTGGGCTACTATAATAGCCCAGGGCTTGTCCTTCCTGGGTGCCCTCTTGGTGCTCAACAAGCGCAACCCATACCTGAAGCTCAATGTGAAGGCACTGCGCTGGGACAAGTCAAGCTTTACTCAGATGCTCCGGATAGGGCTTCCCACAGGGCTCCAGCAAACCCTTGTTTCCCTGGGCATGATGACCCTATCCAGGATTGTAAACGAGTTCGGCCCCCAGACAATGGCTGCCTATACGGCCGCATCCCGCATAGATTCCATAGCCGCCATGCCGGCCATGAACCTTGGAGCGGCTATAACCACCTTCACTGGCCAGAACATTGGAGCGGGCAAACCAGAGAGGGTGCGCAAGGGCCATCTTTCGGCCATCGCGGTAAATTCGGGCATTTCCCTCGTCATAACCCTGCTGGTAGTTCTTTTCGGACGCGACCTCATGGCCATATTCAGCCAGGATCCGATGGTCATTGATATAGGCCGCAGCTATCTTATCATCGTCGGCCTCTTCTATGTGGTGTTCGGCATCATGTTCATCAATAACGGTGTCATGAGGGGAGCAGGTGACGTATTCATCCCCATGATCAACACGGTCCTGGCCCTTTGGCTGGTACGGGTGCCCATGGCCCTCTTATTTACCAGAGTGTTCCACATGGGCAGCAATGGCATTTGGTGGTCTATTCCTGCGGGCTGGATGATTGGCATGATCTTTTCAACCTGGTACTACCGCACGGGCAAGTGGAAAGAAAAGAAATTGGTGCGGGCTGCCCCTGTGTCAGAAGACGCCTAGGAATACCCGCATTCCAAGGCTTGGATAATTTCCCAAAGCGCAGTTCTATATTATACTCACTCCCATGGCCGCTCCGCTCTCCCTCTCCAGGCTTAAAACGGCGAGACGGGAATTCAATATATTCAACCTTCTCAATTCCTTTTCCTTTGTGTTCGTGTCGGGTTCCTTCATCACCCTCTTCGCAGTGGGCATGGGCGCCTCCAACGCCGTGGTGGGCATACTCAATGCCATAGCCTATTCCACCTATTTTTTCATGCCTTTGGGAAAGCGGGTCTTAAAGAAAAAGCCCATTGTATGGACCTTCGGCTGGGCTTGGGTAGGCCGCTATACAGCCCTGGCGCCCATGCTTTTTGCTCCTCTCCTAGCTAACAGAGGTTATCAAGGTGCAGCGATAGGCCTCCTGGTGGCCGGTACTGCAGGATTCGCCCTCTCCAGGGGAGTGGGCATGATCGGCAACAATCCTGTCCTCGCCTTCATATCCTCCGGAGGGGGAGATAAGCCGCGCTCCGACAGAGGCGAGTATGTCGTCTCCACATCCATAGCCAGCTCGGTAGCCAGCATGGTGAGCGGATTGCTCCTAGCCCTCTTCCTGGGCGAAGAAGCGAGTCCCGGCACTTACGCAATAGGGGTAGGAATCGGCATGGTCATGGGTTACGCAGGCAGCTTCTTTCTGCTGCGCATGCCCGAGCCTACGGATTTTAGTCCAGAAAAAAAGAGCTCCCTCCTTGCAGCCACCAAAGAAGCCGCGAAAGACGAAACCTTCAGGCGCTTTATTTTTATTTTCATGGCCTTAGCCCTGGTATCGGGTATGGGACGATCCTTCCTGCCGGTCTATGCCAAGGAAGTGTTCTCCCAGGGCGATGATGCTGTCATGATCTACTCCCTCATCGCCAGCATAGGCTCCGTAGCCATGGGGTTTTTAAGCAAACTTCTGGTAGACCGCCTTGGATCCAAACCCCTCATGATCATATTCA
The DNA here is from genome assembly GCA_964531105.1 of uncultured Treponema sp. Lineage (GTDB taxonomy): Bacteria > Spirochaetota > Spirochaetia > Treponematales > Rectinemataceae > UBA2256. Next base: position 39,388 of record CAZHFN010000011.1, read on the forward strand.
GCGCCATAGGAATCTTGAGCTTTCTGCCTATAGTCCTCTTGCCATCGGGCACTGTCCTCACCCTCTCCATGGCCAGTACTGCAGTCACCCTCGCCCTCATTCATTTTCTTTCCAACTTCGGTCTGGCCGGGGGGGAGAACGCTGCCCATAATTATTATTTCGCCCTGGTTCCCAAGGAAAAAAATCTCGACCTCTCGGTAACCTACTATATCGCCTATGGCATCGGCGGCGCCCTCGGTTCTGGAGTAGGCGGTCTACTGCTCGATCTGCTCATTGGCGCCGGGCTCAACACAGCGGGAGCTTACAGAGTTTTGTACGCCATCCTCTGCCTCGTCATAGGCTACAGCATCTATTCCATGCGCAAGCTCAAGCGCTTAGGCTCGCGAAGCGTATCCCAATCCCTGGGCGTCATGTTCTCGCCCCGAGACCTGCGGGCATTCGATCTTCTTTCACGACTGGATCGGAGCTCGGCCCCCGACCAGGAGATTAAGCTCATACAGGAACTAGGCCAATCGGCATCCCTGCTCTCCCAGGAAGAGCTTCTGGACTATCTCCACTCCCCCAGCTTCGAAGTGCGGATGGAAGCCCTTCTGGCCATCGAACTCATGCCCAAACTCTCCAGCCGCCTCGTAAGGCCCTTGATGCAGGAGGTGGAAAGCCACCCCTTCACCACCGCCTATGTAGCGGCCCGAATACTAGGCAAACAGCAGAGAACCGAAGCCGTGCCTACCCTGCGGAAAGCCCTGGAGATAGAAGATTACATTCTTCAGGGCAATTGCCTTATAGCCCTGGCCAGGATAGGCGATGTGGATTCCATTCCCATGGTGGAATCCATGCTGCTCAGAAACACTAATCCCCGGGTCAAGATTTCGGCCGCCCATGCCCTGCAGATATTCAATTCACGCTCATCCCTGCCTGTGCTTGTGGCAGGCCTCCGCAAAGACGACCCACCGGCCTTTGTCTCCGACGAAATAATCTTGGCCATGGCGACGATCATGGGAATAATGGATGACTTCTATCCCCTCTATTCGGCCTTCAGCGAAGATGAAGCCCATGGCCTGGCTCTCCTGGAATCCTCGGCGCAGGACATAATCGCCGATGCCAAAACCATGGAAGACTGGGCTCGTGGGCTCAAGGAACTCTACCACCCTGATGAACCAGAGGGTAAAACGATAGCGGAACTTATCTTAAAGACAGGTAACGATGAGCGGGTGGAAGTCGTATTCAGCGAAGCGCTGCTGGATCCCCAGCTATTGTATAAGGGAATGAGATTTTTAGCGGCAGCCTATCCGCTTTTAGTCAGTCACCCGGAAGGACGATTTGGCGCTTTTCAGGATCGCTCTGGCGTTTATAGAAGATAGCGGTATTCCCCAGCACCCGGACCAAATCACTGCCGGTGGATTCTGCCAGGCTGGCCGAGAGTTCCCTTTTTTCACCCTTGAAATCTACAAATCTCAGTTTTACAAGCTCATGGCGAGTCAAAAGAGTATCCAACTGCGTGATGAAGGCATCGCTGGCCCCGGCCTTTCCCAACTGGAGTATGGCCGTCTTTGTAGATGCTAGACCGGCGAGATAACTACGCTGCGCTGCACTTAACATGTGTGCCTCCAAGGCTCAAAAGGGCAAAGACATGAGGAGTCTCTGCAGAAGATTTACCAGGGCTCCCCCGGCCATTCTCAACAGAATAAGGGCCACCAGCCCAGTCAGCAGTCCTTGCCGGTAATTCACTGCCCTGCCGCGGTAAATTATTGAATTTATTCGGAATAAGAGGGGGTTGAGCACCGCATCGATAACCAGCCAAATGGGGTGTAGACTGTTCCATCTGGCTAAAAAGGCCATGGTCCTCAAGACTGCGCAGGCCAGAAGAAAAGAGAGCACGAAGGAAAGCGCCGACCACGCAGTACCTAAGAGGAGGCTGAGTAAAAACCCTGCCGAGATCCTACCTGCATAGGCAAGATTCATGAAGAGCCTGTTGAGCACCGAGAGCACAGCCAGGGCCGCGATGGGGCTGAAATCGAAACGCTCGGTTCTGAAAAGTTTTATGCGACCAAAAAAGCTCAAGTAAGGATCCACAAGTGCCTTGACGACATTCCCCGCCTTGCCTAGGTAAAGGCCTGGTATCCATGTCATGAAGACACGGAGCGAGCAGAGGAGCATATACATCGATGTAAGGGCTCCCAGAATCCGCATTACTGTCGTCATTATCATGAACAAACCATATACGGATTCCTTCATTTTTACAACCGCCGGACAGATACAAGAAAGAAACCCTATGTGCTAGAATGAAGCTGGAGGAAGGACAAATGGAGCATGGGGGCTTCCGCATCGGTACATGCGGCTTCTCCTACTCTGAGTGGCGCGAAGTCTTCTATCCGAAGGATCTTCGCCAGTCGGAATATCTGCGCTATTACTCCCTGGTTTTTCCCTTTGTGGAGCTGGATTTTTCCTGGTACACAATGCCCAAGGCCGAACAGTTGATCGCCATGGCCGAGCAGACTACTCCAGACTTTCTCTTCTGTCTGAAAGCCCACAAGAGCCTGACCCACGAAATAGGCGAAGATTGGGGCGAGTCTGCTCAGCGATTTTCCGACGCCGCCCAGGCCTTAGCCCAGAGGGGGCAATTAGCCGCCATTCTCATTCAACTGCCCTATCGCTTCTCCTATACCGCCGAAAACCGAGTTTACCTGGCCGATCTCCTCCAGGCCATGGAAAGCTTCCCCCTGGTAGTGGAGTTCCGCAATGAATTCTGGTACCAGCAAAGAGTATTCGATGAACTTTCCCGCAGGAATGTGAGCCTGGCTATGATCGACAGGCCCGACCTGCCTGGACTGCCGCCTGAATCACAAATCCTTACAACGGATATGGCCTACTACCGTCTCCATGGAAGAAACAGCACCCAATGGTGGAACGGCGATGCCACATCCCGCTACGATTATGAGTATTCCCAGGAAGAACTAAAGGAGAGGGCGAGAATGCTGATCGCCATTTCCAATAAGGCAAAACAGGTATTTGTTGCTTTTAATAATCACGCCAAGGCCAAGGCGGTAAAAAACGCCAGAAGCCTGGAAGGCATTATAAAAGAACTCCAGATCTAGGGCTTGTCGGGATCCAGGGGAGCCGAGGCCAAAGCCTTTAAAAAGGCTTCCCGACTCTCAAACTGCTCCTTTTCCATCATTATGCAGCCAGAAGTGCCCAAAACCATTATTACCACCTTCTGGAGTACGGGGAGATTGGCGGCCATGAGATTCCAGAGACAGGTTTTTACCTTTTCGTCTTCTCTGGTTCGTACAATCAACTCCAAATATCCTGCTTCGTGAAGCACCGCCGATATCCAGCCCGTCTTGGCCACGAACTCGGCGGTGTTGGTAGCTCCCGGGGCTATGGAAGGATGGGAGGATATCCAGGAACTGTGAAAGCCCGGAATCTTGATTACCCTGCCGTCGGACAGAATCCACGAAGCCCCGTGGGCCAATACATAAAGGGTGGCTGGAGACATTACCGTACCTCTCGTAAAGCAAGGATATCGCCAATGGGCGGAGCGTCGTTCCAACGCCGGATAAAGTCGCTGAAATGATCAGGTATGGATGACGTAATAAGACCGATGCCCGGAAGCCTCAATCCCCAAGCCCAGAGCAGAAGCCGTTTTGCCTGGACCTCTTTTTTAAGCCGCCTGTTGAGGGCGAAATCCCCATAACGGTCGTCGCCCACTATAGGATGGCCGTGGAGTGCACAGTGCCTGCGTATCTGATGGGTTCTTCCCGTGCCCAGGCTGAACCCCACAAGGCTGAAGCCAGGCGACCCAAATCGGGAGATCAAGCTATACCTCGTCTCCGCATCCTGGGTTTTGTCCCTCAGGGTGAGAGGATCGCGGTACACCCCCTTGCCATGCTCCGGAGCACCGATGCACACGGCCCAGTAGAGCTTGCCCGCCCCACCCTCGCCCAACTTGGCTGACCATTGGGAAGCTGCTGCCGAACTGCTAGCAAGCATCATGCAGCCCGCCGTGTCCTTATCCAGACGATGAATGGGAAAAACCTGGTGTTCCAGCTGCTTCTGAAGCACGCTCACCACGGAACTGCCCACCCCCTCCCCGGGTTGGGAGGCAAGGCCTGCGGGTTTGTCGATCACCAAAAGGGACTCATCCTCGAAAAGTATGTCGATCATCCTTACTCAGACTACAGGAGGCACAACCAGGCGCGCAAGCACATTTCCGAAGACGATTTTCCGCTGAAGCGAAGAATGGTCTCGCATTATTGCGCAATCACTGACATTTCATTACATTTACTACAGCGATATCCACTGAGGTGACTATGAAGCTCTCTCGAAAATATATTGCCTTTACATTTCTTTTTATTGCGAGTCCCCTGGTCTGGGCTTCGGCGCAGGCAGGTGAAGCCGACCTTGGGTCACGAATGACCCTGTTGGTACTCCAACTGGCCGCCATCGTATTCGCTGTGAGGGCAGGCGGAGCCCTCGCCCAGCGCCTGAAGCTACCCTCGGTGGTGGGTGAACTTTTAGCGGGTATCCTACTTGGCCCCTACGCGCTGGGTACTATTGCGCTTCCCGGTCTATCGGGCGGCCTCTTCCCTCTGGCCGAAGGCTTCGCCATAAGTCCCGAACTCTACGCCTTCTCCACCATCGCCTCCATACTCCTTCTCTTCAGCTCAGGCCTGGAAACCGATATCGACATGCTGCTCCGCTACTCCTTCGCGGGAAGCATCGTGGGCTTAGGCGGCGTCCTCGCCTCCTTCGTGCTGGGAGCCGGTGTCGGCGTCCTGCTCACCGGAGGTTCTTTTTTCTCAGCACCTGCCCTCTTCCTGGGCATCATGAGCACCGCCACATCGGTGGGCATTACGGCGAGAATCCTATCGGACAGAAAAAAGATGGACAGCCCCGAGGGTGTCACAATTCTGGCAGCAGCGGTCTTCGATGATGTGCTGGGCATCGTGCTCCTCGCCATTGTCATGGGTGTGGTGGCTGCTATGACGGGCTCGGGACAGGGACTGTCCAGTTGGGCGGTGCTGGGCATCGCGGCTAAAGCCTTCGGCATTTGGCTCGGATTTACGGCACTGGGATTGATCTTCGGAAAACGCTTGTCTGCCTTCCTTAAAAAACTGGGCGGAGAAGCCCACTATACAGCCCTCGCCCTGGGGCTGGCCCTCTTGCTCGCAGGTTTCTTTGAAACCCAGGGACTGGCTATGATCATCGGCGCCTACATCGTAGGCATAAGCCTTTCCCACACCGACATCGCCTATCTCATCCAGGACAAGGCCAAACCCCTGTATGACTTTTTCGTGCCCATATTCTTCGCGATCATGGGCATGCTGGTAGACCTTCGCCAGCTTTTAGATCCCAGAGTGCTGAGCTTCGGGCTCATATATACCGTTTTGGCGCTCATCGCCAAGGTGGTTGGCTGCGGCCTTCCCTCGCTCTTTCTGGGCTTCAACCTCAGAGGAGCCGTCCGCATCGGAATAGGCATGGTACCCAGAGGCGAAGTAGCCCTCATTGTGGCGGGCATAGGCCTTTCGAGCGGAATTTTGGAGCCCTCGGTCTTTGGTGTCGCGGTACTCATGATCCTTATAACCACCCTATTAGCTCCTCCCCTGTTCAACAAAGCCATAGGCCACAAGGACGCGGGCACAAGAAAACCCGTCAAGGGCTCCAATTCCGAAAGCTTCAGCATAGAGTTCCCCTCCAGCGAAATTCTCGAACTAGTTTCATCCACGTTTTTAAGAGAAATGCAGCGGGAAGGTTTTTTTGTACAACTCATGAGCATCAGAGACGAAATTAGCCACATCAGAAAGGGCGATATAGCCATATCCCTCAAGGCCGAAGGCCGCACCCTAAGGCTGGAAAGCGCCCTGGAGGATATCCCCTTCGTCAAGGCGGCGCTCCATGAAACATTAGTAGAGTTAGATGCGGATTTCGACAAACTCAAAGAAAGTCAGGATCCGGAAAAATTCAAGACAAGCCTCCACGTGGAGGAAGGCCGTAGGGACCTGGGATTTGGAAAAGCCTTGGATCCGCGCTGTGTAAGCATAGAATTAACGGGAAAGGATAAGGAATCCGTTATTGGGGAATTGGTGGAGCTTCTGAGTAGGGTCGGCAAGGTACACGACAAAACTGTCCTGCTTCAAGACCTGCTGGAAAGAGAAGCACGCATGAGCACAGGCATGGAACACGGCATAGCCCTGCCCCATGCCAGAAGCCATGGAGTCTCGAGCCCCGTTATAGCCATAGGCATACATAAGCAAGGCATAGATTTTGGCACGATAGACGGCAGCCCTGGACGCATTATCGCCCTGATCGCCAGTCCGGCCGACGATCCTTCACCCCATATGCAGGCCTTGGCAAGCCTGGGAGCGGTGCTGGGCGATGAAACACGGCGCAACAAGCTCCTGGCGGCCCAGAGCGGCGATGAGGCCTATGCCGTCTTGGTGGCTAAATAAACTCCCAGTATCGCTGCGGCGCCTCCGGCGAGTTGGGCAGGCGCAAGCCGCTCGCCTAATACCACAAACGACGCGGCCACCGACACGACAGGAATCAGGTTTATAAAGACGCTCGAGCGGCTTGCGCCGAGCTTGTCCAATACCATAACCCAAAGCCAGTAGCCTAAGCCTGAGGCCAGAATCCCCAAAAAAAGCACATTAAACAACACCGGCCCTGACATGCGCACCAAGCCCTGTCCCTCGAAAAAAGCGAAGGGAATACAGCCCAGCATGCCGAAGAAAATCTGCCAGAAGGTTATGGCCAGGAGAGGATACTTCATGGACAGCGATTTGGTTAAAAACGTATAGGCTACCCAGGACAGGACTGCGCCTATCATGTAAAGATAGCCCCCCGAAGACGTGCCCGCCGATTCAGATTGGGCCACCATAAGGGCTACCCCGCCAAAGGACAGAAGAATTCCAATAATGACAGTATTCTTCGCCCTAATGCGATAGAAAGCCATGTCCACTAAAAGGGTAATTACGGGAATCGTGCCTACGATTATTGAAGACTCGGAAGCAGAAAGCCTCATGATCCCGTTATTTTCAAAAAAGAAATAAAAAGTGACGCCAATTATTCCGCTCAAGATCAACAGGGGAAAATCCCTGGCCGAAATCTTAAGCGGCGTCTTCCTCGCCACCGCGATGAGGGGAAGCAGGGCACTGGCAATCACAAAGCGATAGAGAGCCAGCGTCATTGGCTTGAGTTCTACAACCGCAACCTTGATGGACAGAAAGGTGAGCCCCCAGATAAAGGCCACACCAATGCCCAGCACCAGCTCCCATCCAGGCTTTTTCGTACTCATGGCGCTACTGTATATCCCCCGCAGGCCACCATGTCCAGGGTTTGTCCCCAGAAATTATCTCTGCCCATGCGCACGCTCTGTCCACAGCCTTGCCCAGCCATTATACTAATCCCATGAACCTACTGAGGCTCGATGGCTGTTCTCTAAGTCTGGAAGGGTTGGCGTCCATTGCACGTGGCGAATGTAAAGCAAGCCTGGACGAGGATGCGATCCTCCGCATGGCTGCATCCAGAGCGGTTGTCGAATCCTGCGTGGAAGACAGACTTGTGCGCTACGGCATAACCACAGGCTTTGGCAAGTTCTGCGACGTGATCATTTCCAAGGAAGACAACGATACCCTCCAGCGAAACCTCATCATGAGCCATGCCTGCGGCCAGGGCGATCCCCTGCCCAGGGAAGAGGTGCGGGCCGTGATGGCATTGAGAGCCAACGCCCTTGCCGTAGGCAATTCAGGCATAAGACCTGAAGTTGTCCAACTCCTTCTGGATATGCTCAACGCCGACATTGTACCCGTTATTCCCGAAAAAGGCTCCCTCGGTGCCTCTGGCGATTTAGCGCCCCTGGCTCACATGACCCTTCCTCTTATCGGACTCGGCGAGGTGTTTTATCAAGGCCAGCGCATGCCCGGGCTGAAAGCCCTAGCACTTGCAGGCCTTCGGCCCGTGGTGCTCCAGGCCAAGGAAGGCCTGGCCCTCATCAACGGCACACAGGTAATGACAGCCATTGGAGCCCTAGCCTACAAAAGAGCCCGGGATCTCTATAAAAGCCTCAGCATCGCCTCAGCCCTAAGCCTCCAGGCCCTCAAGGGCATCGTGGACGCCTTCGATCCCCGAATACACGCCCTGCGCCGGCAAGACGGGCAGATACGCTGCGCCGCCCACATGCGCCGCCTCTTGGATGCCTCGGCGCTCACCACCCGACAGGGCGAACTCCGGGTACAGGATGCCTATGCCCTGCGCTGCATCCCCCAGGTACACGGCGCTAGTCTGGATGCCCTCGACTATGTGGGAAGGATTGTGGACTGCGAACTCAATGCCGTTACCGACAACCCCCTCATCTTCCCCAAAAGCTCGGATAACACGTTGTCTGCTGGGTACTCTAGCGGCGCCAAAGCCGATCCAGGAGACATACTCTCCGGCGGCAACTTCCACGGCCAACCCCTGGCCCTCGCCATGGACTTCCTCGGCATAGCCAGCGCGGAACTAGCCGATATTAGCGAACGCCGAATAGAAAGGCTGGTTAACCCTGCCCTCTCGGAAGGCCTGCCGGCCTTCCTCACCAGCTCCGGAGGCATCAACTCCGGCTTCATGATCGTGCAATACGCGGCGGCATCCCTGGTATCGGAGAATAAAAGCCTGGCACATCCGGCCAGCGTGGACTCCATACCCTCCAGCGCCAACCAGGAAGACCACGTATCCATGGGCACGATCGCGGCGCGAAAAGCCAAGGCAATAGTAGACAACGCCCAGCGCGTGGCGGCCATGGAACTGGCCGCGGCCTGCCAAGCCCTCGACCTGCGGGCCATACAGATGGGCATTCCCTCCATCGAACCCGCGCTTTCCCCCCGTACTGCCGTGGCCTACAGAATGGTCCGCGCGGCGGTAGACCGCCTGGACTCGGACAGAGTCATGTACCCCGACCTGGACGCGGTCTACCGCCTGGTAGCCGACGGCCTTGTGGCCGAAAGCGTCGACATCAGCAACACACCGGAGGATTCCCTATGGCTGTAAAAAGAGACATCGGACTCGGAATGGAGCGCACCTCCAGCAAAGAACGAGGCAAGCTCATTGCCTATATCAATATCAAACTGGCGAGCCTCGGACTTCCCCTCTACGCCCGTGAAGGCACTGGCTTTGTCGACCTGGCCTCGGACATGCTCGAAAGCTTCAGGCAGAAAGACAGAATCCTGGCAGGGCACCTTTCCCCGGCCGATCGCCGCATCCAGGATTTTCTGAATTCCTATCTAGGCGATTTGAGCGACGCCCCCCTCATCCGCTTACCCTCCAATACATTTGTGCTGGACCGCTATGGCATGGCCAGAGAACTTTCCCTACCCCCCGAAGGACACAGCCATAAATCCCCCACCCTTACCTCCTATAGAATCCGCAACGGAGTCCTGCACAACCCCGCCAGCGATAAGCGCACCACCGAAGGCGTCTTTCACATCGCCGAAGGCGGTCTGCCCGTCCCGCCGGATAAAAAAGCGGTGCCTAGAATCGCCTTTGCCAAACTACTCGCCGCCGCCCTCAATCCCCCACAGGAACTCCTGGAACTCCCCTTCACGGCCCACGAAACCGAAAAAGCCAAAACCATGGTATCTCTTCTGCTACGCCCTGTGGTGCGTCCGGAGGTACCCGGTTATTGCGAAGAACGCTCCATGGAAATACGCTTTTTTGCCCCCGGCTCCCTGGCCGCCAGCCTGGACTTTGTGGAGAGCATCTTCGGCAACTCAGGCGACCCCTTAATCCCCGACAACGATGCCGCCCTGGATCCCCTGCGCTGGACGGGCACCACCGGCTGCATAATCCTGGCCACCCACCTGGTGGGCATGACTAAAAAAGAACTGGGCCTGCCCCCCTGGGATCAGGCTACCGAGCGCCAGCGCAGAGAAGGCATGTGCTGGAAGGAACCTTCGGAAAAATACAACGAAGGAAAACCCTTCAAAGTGTCAGCCAGGGATGAGCGGGGCATAATAGTCTCGGTAATCGCGGACAACTATTTCGGCTATTCCAAAAAGGAGATCAAATCCCAGGTATCCTACTCTGCCAACCTCCTGGGGCTGGCTGAAGAAGAGCACGCCGGCGGCGCTCTGGTATTCCCCTCCTACAACCTGGGCACCCGCTTCGTGCCCGACACCAACCTCAACGCCAAAGGCCATAGCTACACCGAAGTCATACGCCTCATGGGCGACAGAGTGCTCCCCCAAGCCGAAGGCTACGCCGTGGACGCCACATTCCCCGACATCGTCTATCTGCCCGAAAACGCCTACATCTCCCTGGAGGATCAGAAAGCCCACTGGATTCACGAAGGCAAAGAACAGAGCATCAAAGTCCTGCCCAACGAAGTCTACGTACACCCCACGGGCTACAGGGTCCACATGGACAAACACCCCGTATCGGGAGCCTGGCGACTTATTGGCAGCACCGCCGAAGGCCTAGTCTGCCACAAACCCTGCACAGTCTCCGGGGGAGGCAAGTCCGAAATCGCCAAACCCATATCCGATGCCATCACTTACTTTCCCATCACCGTGGCGGATTTTCACCAGGATATGGCCTCGGTCAAAGCCATTATCGAAAGGGAATACGGCAATCGTTTCAAGGACGACAAGGAAAACCACGGCAAAGATGCCCGCAGCATACTATCTCCCAAACGATCCTTGGGCTCGGTCATCAAACTCCTCACCCCCTCGCCCCTCTATACCGACTCCTACAACGATTGGCTTGCAACCCTCCCGGAACGCATAAAAAGCCTGGTGTTCCTGGTCAAGCGATTCTACACCCCCGACTGGGGCGATGAGTGGCAAAGCCACTTCTCGGTAGACGTAGTCAACGGCACCACCGGCAATATCCTCAAATACGAAAACCGTCCCGTCCTGGGCTCCTACCTCAGGGTAGGCCAAACCCCTGAAGGCCTGCGCCGCAGCTTCAAACTCAGACAGGATTTCATGCCCGCCGAAAAGCAGCAGTGGGAAGACGACATCACCGCCACCACAGTCGTACCCTCATCCAGTCTCAAGAATCTGCCCTCCTGGGCCTCCATGCACCCCAGCCTCAAGTTCTGCACCAACGTGGAAGCCCGCTTTTTCCAAAGACCCGACGATGCCATTGTGCGGGGCTACGACAAGCTCACAGAAAAAGACCTCGCCCGGCCCGATAACTTCATCAGCAATTTCGAACCCCTCACCAAAAAGAATGCGGAAGAGTTCGTGGAGATGACCGTGCAGTTCTCGGAATACACCGAGGACATGAAAGCCTTTATTTCCGCCACCGCGAAGGATGAAGCCTTCGAATACTTCGTGGCACCCGACAAGCCCCGGCTTGTAAACGGAGTCCCCTCTAAAAACCCACGTTACCTTCAGCTCGACCCCAACTACGTAAATCCCAGGGCTCGCTACCTGGCCGATCTCGGACCCAGGCTGTACCGGCAAGCCAAGGCCGAAGACAAGGTGCTTCACCCCGTAGGCGCGGTCCTGCCCGGAAGAAGAAACAATCCTCCGGACAAAAAAGCCGGCATACGGCCATTGGCAGTCTATGGACCAATTCACTATCAGGAACTGCCAGAGCTCTTCATGGACTTTGTCTGTTCACTCACGGGCAAAAGCCCCTCCACCACAGGAGCGGGCAGCGAGGGAGCCCTCACTAAGGGACCCTTCAATTCACTGGTAGCCACCACCGACCTCAACAATGCCCTGCTTTCCTTCATCCTCACCGGCTACGCGGGCTACACCACCGCAGCAGGCTATATCGGCCCCAAATACAAGGTCGAACACGACATTTCCCTATTGGTGCCCGAACTCTGGTCCAGACTCACCCCCGAAGAAAGGGACCCCGAATTCCTCAAGGCCGAAGGCTATCTGGAGCAGGTAAAGGATTTCGAATACGAAGGCCGGTTTATCCCCGCATCCAGGCTCGGATGGCGCATAACGCCACTATTCGCCGCCACATATCTAGGGCGCATCTTCGACACTCCCGCCGCAGTCTTCACCGAAGAAATGCTCAGGCCCGAGCAGCAGTCCATGGCCGATTTCGTGGATGGAATGGAGAACATAGCCCAGGCCATGGAGAAAGCAGCGAAAGCGTACATCGTCGATGGATCCATCGACGCGGCCATACCTCCTTTAAAAGCAATCTTATCGGTCATGGCCACAGGCAGCTACGAAGGTAAGAGCATCCACGATCCGGAGGTCAGGAAACTCTTCGATAGAGATTACGTGCTCTCCTCCGACTGGTACGCCGACCGCCTCTTGGCTTACCAGAACAGGGAGATATCCTACCTACAAAAATCCGTGGATCTGCTCCACGGCTACCTGGATTCGGAATCGGCCAACGCCAGCCCCGCGGCAGCCAGAGCCATGGTGGAGCTCGAAAGAACCAAAGAAAGACTTAAGCGCCTTTCCAAGGGCGACTACTCCAAAGTGCTCTCTGGCTCTATTGGCAGGGATCCCCTCTTTATCCGAAGGACCAGGGCATGAAAGGCGACCTCCTCGTAGTCAACATAGGCCAGCTCGCGACCGGCCTGGGCAAAAATGCCCAGGCCGGTCGCGCCATGAACCGCCTCCATATCCTGAACAATGCCTCCGTTGCCATTCAGGATGGGCTGATCACCTATGTAGGACACCAGGAAGGTGCCGAGTACGAAACCGCCCTCAAACAAGCCAAGGCCGCAGGATCGCCCGTGCTGGATGCCAAGGGCCAGGCCTGCGTGCCCGGCTTCGTAGACAGCCACACCCATTTTCTCTTCGCAGGCTTTAGGGCCGACGAGTTCTTCTGGCGAGCCGAAGGCCTTCCCTACATGGAAATCCACCAAAGGGGCGGCGGTATTAGCCGCACAACCCAGGCCACCCGGGCCGCCAGCTTCGAGGAACTGCTTGCCCTGGGCCAGCACAGACTCTCGGCCATGCTGGCCCAGGGCATAACTACCGTGGAGGGCAAATCCGGCTACGGTCTGGACAGGGATACCGAACTGCGCCAGTTGGAGGCCATGGCAGCCCTGGATGAGCTCCAGAGCGTGGATATCGTGCGCACCTTCATGGGCGCCCACTCCATACCTCCAGAATACTTGGGGCGCCCTTCAGACTATATCGACTACGTCATCGAAAAAGTCCTGCCCGAGGTGGCCAGGCTCAAGCTGGCCGAGTTCGCCGACATCTTCTGCGAAAAGGGCGTGTTCGAACTCGAGGACTCCCGGCGCTATCTCCAGGCAGCCCAGACCTTCGGCCTGGGCCTCAAAATCCATGCCGACGAAATCCAGCCCTTAGGCGGTGCCGGCCTGGCCGCAGCCATGGGGGCCACCAGCGCCGAACACCTCCTCAAAGCATCCAAGGCCGACCTGGCAGCCATGGCTGCGGCCAACGTCATCGCCGTCTGCCTCCCCCTCACCGCCTTCAGCCTCAAGGAACCCTACGCCGATGCCCGGGGCATGATAGATTCCGGCCTGGCCGTGGCCCTGGCCTCGGACCTCAATCCCGGCTCCTGCTACAGCCAGTCCATACCCCTCATCTTCTCCATCGCCGTCCTCTACATGGGCCTAAGCTTCGCCGAAACCCTCTGCGCCCTCACCCTCAACGGCTCCGCCGCCCTGGGCCGGGCCGACAGAATCGGCTCCCTGGAAGTCGGCAAGGCCGGCGACCTTGTCCTTCTCGACGCCCCCGAAGCCTCCCACCTGGCCTACCACATCGGCACCAATATCGTCAGCCATACAGTCAAGAACGGAGTATTGGTCTTCCCTCATAATGCGTGAATTTTTTCCTTTACAGGTACCATAAACTGGCTTATCCTTACTTCTAGTAAACACGCATATGACTAAAGTAATTAGTTCATCATTCTCTCTCACTAATTTTAGGCGTATGAATACCCCTTTCTCCTGTGTTCATCCCATTCATCCACAAGCACCCATTGCCGCGAATCGGTCCGAACCTGCATCGGCGTATCCCACACGACCGGTCCACGGATGGAATATTTTCACTAGGAGGACCTATGCACAAAAAAAGAGTGTTTCTGCTGTGCCTAGTGCTGGTAGCGATTATGTCGCCCGGCATGCTGGCCGCTCAGACAGTCTTCTCGCGATCCGCGACCGCTAATGCGACCCAGTTTCTGTTCAATAACGACATAGACTGGTCGTCGGATGTAACCAATTTTGCCGAAGCGGGAAAAACTCTCTACGTCGGAAGCCTCTGGGAATCCAACACCCTCAACTTCCGTGCCGCCCAACGCCTAGGCCCCCTGTACTTCAGCGCCTATGTGCGTGGATCCATTTTCGATTCGCAAGGCAATCTTACAACAAACACCGATGACACTTCCGTCCCCTATAACGACGAGGCAGGAGTCTCGACTCAGGAAATCCTTGGCAACGACAATGCGGTTCTCGGTATCGACAGGACAAGCTCGGATAGAAAACGTAAAACAAATTCTTCAGAAAATACGCTCGATGTGCTGGTCGGACTCGCAAACGGTATTGGCGTCGCCGGTACCGTATATCAAGGCAGCTCAAAGGTATATAGCACATATAATCCACCCACAAATCCCTTTAATTCAGCCTCAGCCACATGGAATTCATTGACTCTTACGCCGACAGCCGGTTCTTTCGACAGTCTCCAACAAGTTACCAGCGGCTCAACAGTTATCAGTGAAATCTCCACAGACTACAAGGATGGCCATGATGGATATGCATATGTAACTCCTGTTGTAAGAGCTGGCCTTCGCCTACCACTAGGTCAAGTCGTACTGCGACCCTACGCTAAGGTAGGTCTCGATTTCTATGGTGACACCATCGACTCTCAAATCACATATTATGAAAAAGCCATTGGTTCTGGATATGCAACCTACGCAGGAATCAGCGAAGTAGATGAATATAGGAATACAGTATTCACCTATGGAGGCACCTATACAGGACTAAGCGCAGTTGCAGGCCTTGATGTGGATATGGGTGACGAAGTTGACTTAGGAATTGCCTACACTCTGGACACGAGACTCTACGGGAACAAATATACAGACGACACAGGGACTGAGAAACGCGTGTCGGGTTTCGCCTACAATTTGCTGGAAACCAAATACGAAACCGATGTTACGGTTCCCGGCGATACCCAAGTCACCGATACTAAAGCGTACCAAGCCACTACTGCCGCCTATACCAAGCATGGTCTTTATCCATCCATTGTGTATAAAACAAAACCAGCGGAGGGCCTTACATTAGCCGCCGGCTTGGCGCCTTCCATGACTTTGACAACCAAAAAATACCAGGAAACCGGCAAGGCAGTGCAGGTAATCACCTACACCGATCCCGATGCTGACCCTGCCAACGACGGAGTTCAGACAATAACTAAAACCCATACAGGCCCAACTACGACAGCCACGATCTTCACGGCCGATCCTTACCTGACAGGAGCCCTGCAGTATGTGATCAAGCCCGATAAACTAATCTTTAACCTTGGCGCTCAGGCAGCCGTGGAATCTTTCGTCACAGCCAAGCGCACGGTAACTCAGCCAGGTTTGGATAACCTGGATGATACAACCATCGACGGTGCTGGAGCGGTGACGCACAACGCTAATCTATCGAGTCTCGGAGGAACCAGGAACGAGACTTCATATTCCCTGGCCGATTTCAGCAAGGTGGATTTGAGTGTCACGGCAGGATTCTGCTGGACTTTAACAAGCACAACCACCCTGGACATTCTATTCGGCTCAGGCACTACGAGCAATAAGATCGACGCCTCATCGTTGACCTTCCAGCTTGTGGTACGGAAATAAGGGGAGGAGAGAACAATGAAACGAATACTAATCCGCTTCTTCGCTCTTCTTGCCTTCGCGGCCATCGTCGGCTCCTGCTCTAATGTGTTTACCGGAACCGATCTGAGCGACGCGACGGTGCTCGAAGCCAGGACAGGCCTCAACGATGTGCGACTTGGAGTTAAAAGCATAACTCCCCCGGTCTTTGCGGGCGCTCTCACCGCGGCGGCCGATCAATACCTGACTGTCACCTTTGGCGAACGGCTCGACCAAGATACACTTAGCGCCATTAAATTCTGGGTTCTCTCTGCCACTGCGGCCTCAGATGGAGGCAGAACCCAGCAGGCAGCTTTGGCTCCGACTACTCAGACAGTTCGCTATGAAGGCGATGACACGGTCATCGTGTATAAATTCGATCTCAGCGTGGCGGCCAACGTATCTAATCCAATCCAAATGACTATTGATCCGACAGTGCTGACAGCCAATAACGGTACCGTGAAACTTAATCTTGATGGCGACAATAACGTGGGCGAGGCCAATGAAGATGCCTACGTCACAGAGCGAGCGGTTGCGGGCGCTGGCATTGCGGCCGGCGGCGCGGCTTGGAATCCCCAGGCCCTTCTAGGTGCTCCAGTAATTGGCGGCGACGCAGTCGGTTCCTCCGCGATTACTGGCACATTCCCGGCAGCGTACAACATTCCGCTAGCAACCTTAAGTTCCGCGATGACGATACAAAAATTCAACCGGAGCACTCTAGCATGGGATACGGTTACGAGAACTCTCGATACGTATGCCGGCGGAGTCTTTACCGCAAGCCTTCCAGCAGCCATCGCGAACGGCGATGTCTATAGGATATTCGTTAATGAATACTCTATCGTGGAATCATCTACGACAAATGGTTATGCGAGAAGATTGACTCTAGATAATCAAAGAACCAACGAACTCGATTATCCAGCGACGTCCTTTGGAGCGGATGCAACATTCAACCTTGCCGCCGTATATGGATTCGCAGTCACTAAAGATACTAACAATCAAAATGTCTTCATCGACGTTACTCTGACAGCTGGAATTGGAACTGAGGGTGTGGATCCTGCAACAGCGACTACTGCTAACATCAAAGTCTACAATAGAACACTTGATAAATTCGAAACAATCTCAGCGATATCCGTAAGGCAGTCGGTACCGGGCGCCGCTCAAAAGAACGACGTTATCCGTATTGCTTTCCCTCCCGCCTATACATGGCAGAATGATCCTTTCGACCTATACATTGGTCCTGGAGTGAAGGATCTATGGAATACCACAGCAACCAGCGATGATGTTTCTTTAGGCAATTGGAAAAATGTTACTGATTGGCCTTTCATGTTCGACATCGAAAATGGAGGTGCGGCAAGAATTTAATTCTTGATTAACTATGTACTAGTCAATCGACTAATGAGAGTTTTTTCATGAGCCGTCTATACTTTTATAGGCGGCTCTCTTTTTTTAATGATATACAGCGACTAACGATAGCAAACTAAAAACTAATCTGCTCAGGAATGTTATAATTCTTGTCTCCTCCGTCTCCAAGACAGCCATATGAATTTTTACCTGTTGCATAAAGAGAACCATCATTTTTTATAATCATTACATGAGCTTGTCCTGCATCTACGATTTCCACATTTTCAATATTACTCATTTTAACTGGTGTAGTTTTGTCTTCCCATGTTCCATCGCCTAATACACCGCTGTTATAGCCCATTCCCCAAAGAGTCTTGTCATTTTTCAGAATAATTGAAAAACCCGCCCCTGCTGATACGGCTTTTGTATTTTCCATAATTTTTACTGGGATACATTTTTTAACTTTAGTGCCATCTCCAAGCTCTCCGTTAGAATTAGACCCCGTCGCGTAGACACTCCCGTTATTTTTTAATATCAGTGTGTGAGAAGCACCTGATGATACTTGCGCTACATCGGTCATAATCTTTACTGGTGATAATTTGCTCGTGTAAGTGGAATCCCCGAGTTCGCCATGTGCATTATATCCGGTACCCCATAATGTCGAATCATTCTTTACAATCATCGTGTGAAAGCTTCCTGTTGAAACCATTTTTACATTTTCCATTACCTTTATTGGAGTGTTGCTCGACATGCTTGTCCCATCGCCGAATTCTCCTTCCGTATTAATTCCAACTGCCCAGAGAGAACCGTCCTTCTTTATAAACATAGAGTGTGCATCGCCAGTGGATACAGAAATTACATCATCCATGATTTTTACTGGCATTAATCGATTTGTTCTCGTTCCATCACCCAGTTGACCTGATGTGTTTCTTCCTGTAGCCCAGAGTGTATCGTCATTCTTTATAATCATAGTAAAATAAGTACCAGCATATACTTTCTTTACATCACTAAATATCTTCTTAGGAGTATAAATTGGATTTGTTGTATTATCCCCTCCTTGTCCAGATTCATTCGCGCCGGCAACCCAAAGTGTGTTATCGCTTTTTATGAACAATGTATAGGCATTTCCTGCAGAAACATCCTTGAACGCTGTCGCCTCTTTTACCCATTTTGCGTAGAGAATTAGGTTTTTCTCTGGCATCGCGAATGTCGCGTCTGCACTATAACCAGTCTTAGTACCGCCAGCGTCTAAATTCCATTCCGAAAAAATATAACCAGTTCTTATTAGGCTGCCTTGCCCAAGAACTATTACTGTATCGCCAACTTTGTAAGAATTGGAATCTGTGGGCACTGTTCCACTTGTATTACCATTGCCATCATAGGTAATTTTGTAATTAGTATTGGAAGAGCCTGGACTTGTAGTAGTTGTGGTTGATGCACTATGCCAGTTAGCATACAAGTCAAAGGTAAAGTCCAAAGCATCTAATACCGGCATCATAAACGTACTGGCCTCTGCAAAATTGGTACCAGTCCCGTCCTCTTCGCTATTCCAGCCAGTAAATAAATAACCGCTCCTGACAAGATCTCCCTTAGTAGCGACTAAAACCGATGCCCCTGCGAGATATGTATTAGGATCTATAGGTTCCGAGCCGCCGGTATTGCCGTTTCCATGGTAAATTATACTACAATAAACACCTTGCCCGTTTGGTCTGCAATTTAAAGTCATTAGAAGGAAAATAATTAATAAAAATTTAATGCTATTCTTTTTCATTATTTAATTCCTATAAATGTCTAATAGCAACTCCATCCCTGTAGAATATTCCTTTCTTATTTAAGTAATTGTAGATTTAATAGTTAGAAAGTCAATATGTGAAAAAATATTAACTTATTTTAATATTAATATTTACTAATCCTAGTGACAACTCAGTTATTTATAATTAGGTGTGTGCTTTTTTCGAGAAATACTAGTTACGAACTCAATAAACCCTCTTCCTCGTACTCAAATAAATCACTACCGCCGCGATAACCCCGATAAATGCCACCAGCAGGGCGGTGGAGGTTTTTTCGCCGTAGACTACCACGCCTATGAAGAGCTGGCCGCAGGGCGATACGTACTGAATAAAGCCCATCTTCTGCAGGCTTATACTGTTGGCTGCCTGGGCGAAGAAAAAGAGGGGTATAGCCGTTATAACGCCGGCGAGCATGAGCAGGACGGTGGTCATGGCGCCGCCGCTCAAGAAATCTCCGGCTCCGGCCGAGCTCCGAAACAGCAAGAACGCCAAGGCGAATGGGGCTGCCGCCAGGGTTTCCACCGCGAGGCTCAAGAGAGGATCGAGCTTCACTTTCTTCTTGAAGGCTCCATAGGTGGCGAAGGTAAAGGCCAGAAAAAGGCTTATCCAGGGCACCGAACCATAGGCCAGCCCCGCGCCTACGATGCTGAGGGTAGCTATCGAAACAGCCAGCTTGGTCCACTTGTCCACTTTCTCTTTAAAGAAGAGAGCACCGAACACGACGGACACCAGGGGATTTATATAGTAACCCAAGGCCGATTCGATAACCCGGCCTACATTGACAGCCCAGATATACAGACCCCAGTTGACGGTAACCGTTATGGCGGCCAGCAGCACGAGACCGAACTTTTTCTTGTCCTTGATAAGAAGGAGAATCTCAGGCAGCCTTTTGCCGGCAGCCAGTAATATGAAGCAGAATACCGCGGCCCAAATAATCCTATGCCCCAATATCTGCATGGATTCCACATGCTGAAGCTGTTTCCAGTACAGAGGAAAGAGACCCCACATGCCGTAGGCTGCGAAGGCAGCCAGGGTGCCCTTGGCCTGAGTGCTTTTTTGGAATTGGTTTGTCTGCATGCCCAGCATGATATGTTCTAAAGACTGTTTTCGTCGAGTCCTCGGGTCGCACAAACCCAACTCCAACTGTATTCAGGAATTGCTATGTATAGGTTAAATAATGTAATTATTTCAACTTTTAAAACGTCTGTTTCAAAAAATAAGGGCTGATTGTAACACGACTCTTAAATTCTGTCAAATTTTTTTGAGGGAATCTTGACTTCCCGTCTCAGGTAGGCTTCTATCAAACAGTACAGAGACTGCGGTTACTGCTTTGCGGTACGCAGCTCCAAGGAGGAATCATGAAACGTCTTTCTCTCGTGTTAGTGCTCGCCCTTGTAGCGGCGTCCCTTGTCACCGCCCAGGATATCAAGGTTGGTGGCGTAGGTCCCGTAACCGGCGAGGCGGCAACCTTCGGTGTATCCACCAAGAACGGCATGATGCTTGCCGCCGAGGAGTGGAATGCCAAGGGCGGTCTTTTCGGCAACAGAAAGGTAAGGATCATCTTCGAAGACGACAAGGGAGACCCCGCCGAGGGCGCCACCGTCTACACCAAGCTGATTCAGCAGGACAATGTCGTAGCCATCATCGGCACCGTCATGTCCAAGGTAACCCTGGCTGGCGCACCCATCGCCCAGGCTGCGGGCATTCCCATGATCAGCCCCACCTCCACCAACGAAATGGTCACTAAGGTAGGCGACTACATCTATCGCGCCTGCTTTATCGATCCATTCCAGGGCACCGTGGGAGCCAACTTCGCCTTCAGGGATCTGAAAGCCAAGAAAGCCGCAGCCCTCTTCGATATCGGCAACGACTACACCAAGGGTTTGGCTGAAAACTTCAGGAATCAGTTCGTTAAATTAGGCGGCCAGATGGTAGCCTTCGAAGGTCACCCCTTCGGCGCCACGGACTTCAAAGCCCAGCTCACCAAAATTATCGCTGGCAAGCCCGATGTGCTCTATGTGCCCGACTACTATAACGACGTAGGCCTCATCGCCAAGCAGGCCCGCGATCTCGGCTTTACCGGACCCATGGTGGGCGGCGACGGCTGGGATTCCCCCGACCTGGTCAAGATCGGTGGCAAGGCTGTGGAAAACGGTTTCTTCACCAACCACTACGCCGCTGCCGACCCCAGGCCTATAGTTCAGGATTTTGTAAAGAAGTACAAGGCCAAGTTCGGCGCCGAACCCGACGCCCTGGCCACCCTGGCCTATGACGCTGCCAACATCATGTTCGACGCTATCAAGCGCGCCGGCTCCACCAAGGGCTCGGCCATCCGCGATGCGCTCAAAGCCACAAACCTGAACACTGTATCCGGCCAAGTAACCTTCGATGCCAACCGCAACCCCATCAAGTCAGCGGTAATTATCGAAATGAAAGACGGCAAGCAGGTTTACAGAACCACGGTCAATCCGTAATCATCACTGACGAGCCAGGGAGGGCCAACCAGCCCTCCCTCTCCTTTTTCGGCCGCCTCGGCAAGATTTTTTTCGACGAGGCGGCTTTGCCTTGCTCGACAAAGGGCCGATCAACAAGGCATAGTACAACAATCGCGGACTCCAAGCCTCGGGGCATGGAGATTTGCGGAAAGGAAAGCCCAAAATGGGAGCAATTTTCAACGCCCAGCAAATCGTAAACGGACTTCAAGTAGGATCGATCTATGCGCTGATAGCCTTGGGATATACGATGGTGTATGGCATCGTGAGGCTTATCAACTTCGCCCATGGCGATTTCTTCATGTTGGGAGCCTACGCGGCGTATGCGGCATTCTTTGCCTTTAACGCCCTCTTTGTAGGCCAGACTGGGCTAATGGCCTTTATTGTGCTCATCGCCTCGATGGCAGCCGGAGGAGCCATAGCCATGCTGGCCAACCGACTGGCCTATAAACCTCTGCGGTACAAGCCCAAGCTCTCATCTCTCATCACGGCTATCGGCGTATCCATGTTTCTGGAGTACTTCCTTTCGGCCCTTCCAGCGGTAGGTCCTTCCTATCGTTCATTCCCCGACATCCTCCCCAGGGTGAATATCAACCTCGGCAACGCTGTTATATCCAATTATGTAATCATCGATATAGTCATAGCGGGAGTGCTTATGGTGGGGCTTACGCTGCTCATTAAAAAGACCACCTTGGGCAAGGCCATGAGAGCAGTCTCCCAAGACAAGGATGCTGCACGGCTCATGGGCATCGATATTGAAAAGGTAATTGCCTTCACCTTCCTTATAGGAGGCTCATTCGCCGGCGCCGCGGGTCTTTTGGCGGGCATGACATACCCCCGCATTGTGCCCTACATGGGCATACAGCCGGGCTTAAAAGCCTTTATCGCCGCAGTCCTGGGGGGCATCGGCAACATACCCGGCGCTGTATTAGGCGCCTATATCATGGGCTTGGCCGAAACCTTCGCCTCGGCCTACAACTCCCTCATCGGCGAGGGTATCGCCTTCGCGATCCTCATAGTCGTCCTTCTGGTGAGGCCCCGCGGCCTCTTGGGCGAGAAATTCGCCGACAAGATATAGGAGGGCGGGATGAAGAAACTCAACTTTCCAAAATTGCTGATAGCCGCGGTTTTGTTCTATGCGGCCATACAGATTCTTTATACCAGAGAAATTCTCAACGGCTATATTCTCCACATAATCAACCAATCCCTCATCTACGTAATTCTCGCGGTGAGCCTTAACCTCATCAACGGCATCACCGGCCAGTTCTCCCTGGGCCACATGGGCTTCGCCGGCGTTGGCGCCTACGTTTCGGGCACCATCTCCACACTCGTGTTCAAGATCAACCCCAGCACGCCTGGGGGCATGGGTATTTTCATCTTTGCCATAGTGGCTGGCGGGCTCGCCGCCGCTGTTGTGGGCTTCCTCATCGGATTCCCCTCCCTGCGCCTAAAAGGCGACTACCTCGCCATAGTCACCCTGGGATTTGGCGAAATAATCCGCACGATATTCAACAATATCGACTACGTAGGCGGCCCCCGTGGGCTTTTGGGCATTCCCAAATTTTCCAACTTCACCACCATAACGGTAGCGGCCCTCATCACCATTGTGGTAATCCGCAACCTCGTGGAATCCTCCCATGGCAGAGCCATGCTGGCTATTCGTGAAAACGAGCTGGCCGCCGAACTGGTGGGCGTAAACACCACCCACTATAAGGTTTTAGCCTTCGTCATCGGCGCCTTCTTCGCCGGCATAGCTGGCGGCCTCTTTGCTCACCTTTTGCAGATGGCCCACCCCACCCAGTTCGGCTTTATCAAGTCGGTGGAAGTGCTCATCATGATCTACGCAGGCGGCGTTGGATCTCTCACCGGCTCGGCCATTGCTGCCTTTGCCCTCACCTTCCTCTCCGAGGGATTGCGCATTGGCATCCGCGCCATCGCCGACGCCACCGGCCTTCCCATCGGTGGCGAGTGGCGCATGGTCGTGTACTCCCTTCTCCTTATTTTCATCATGCTGTTCAAAACCGAGGGCCTCATGGGCACCAAGGAAGCCAAACTCATCAGGCTCAAGGAGGTGGAGTGATGTCGGCGCTGCTTTCAATCAAGGGAATGTCCCACTACTTCGGCGGCCTCAAGGCAGTGTCCAACTTCAGTTATGATATCCCCGAGGGAGTCATCTATGGCCTCATAGGTCCCAACGGCTCGGGCAAAACTACCACCTTCAATCTCATAACCGGCATCTACAGCCCCACTGAAGGAAAAATCTCCTTCAGGGACAAGGACATCACCGGAGCCAAGCCCTACAAGATAGTCCAGGCTGGCATAGCCCGAACCTTTCAGAATCTGCGCATATTCTCCAGCCTCACGGCCCTGGACAACATCAAGATCGCCAAGCACTTTGGCTCCAAATCAGGCCTGGCCACTTCGGTGCTCCGCCTTCCCTCCTTCATGAAAGAGGAGAGAGCGATCAAGAAAGAATCCTTGGACCTGCTGGACCTCATGCACCTCTCCAACAGAGCCAAGGAAAGCGCCAAGAACCTTCCCTACGGCGAACTCAGGCGCCTGGAAATAGCCCGAGCCCTGGCCACCAAGCCCAAGCTCCTTCTTCTGGACGAGCCCGCGGCGGGCATGAATCCCAAGGAAGTAGAGGAACTCATGGGTCTCATCACCCGCATACGAAAGGAATTCAATGTGACCGTATTTCTCATAGAGCATCACATGCAGGTAGTGATGGGTATTTGCGAATATATCAAGGTAATCGACTTTGGAGAGACTATCGCCGAGGGCATACCCGAAAAGGTTGCCAAGGAGCCCAAGGTTCTGGAAGCCTACCTTGGAAAGCGGGGCGCCTGATGCTTGAAGTAAAGAATCTAAAGGTAAACTACGGAAAAATTGAGGCCATCAAGGATGTTTCCTTCGAAGTGCCCGACGGTAAAATTGTAACCCTCATTGGCGCCAACGGCGCGGGCAAAACCACTACCCTGCGCGCGCTCTCAGGCCTGGAGAAAACCTCAGGCGGCACCATAATTTTAGACGGCGTGGATATCACCAACAGGGAAGCCCACAAGATGGTCCCCTTAGGGATCAGCCACGTGCCCGAAGGCCGCAAGATATTCCCCACCCTCACGGTGCGGGAAAACCTCGA
>CAZHFN010000012.1:0-59657 GCA_964531105.1 uncultured Treponema sp.
GAGTCTTAACGATGAGATAATTCTTCTTGGGCCTTCCCACGCCGGCAAAGGTCAGATTGAAGAGCAGCTCGAAGGCCCGCTGGGTGTAGTAGACAAACTCCTGTCTGCCTGTGCTCTGGTCCCTCAGCTTGGCGATCAGGCGGGAAGCTTCTCCATGATTTTCCTGGGGAGTGGTGAAGGAGTAAACCTGTATCCTGGGTTCCTGAGCGCAGAGCTCCTGCATCAAGCTGCCCATGGTGTTGTACAGATCGATGAGAGAGTCCTCCTCCCTCCGGCGCTCAAAGTCAGACCTGCTGGTGCTTAAAATATTGAAGGAAACCATGGCCTGGCGATACAGGCTGTCCATCCTGGCCAAATAGTCGTTATCCGATGCGGTGAGGTAGCCGTCCAGGTCCTTGGCCTTGAGTATTATTCTGCTCATGGTTGCCTTAGGACTTTATGATCTCGCCCAGGCTGCCATTGCCGATGCCCACCGCGTTGCCTTCGTCGAAATCCAGGTGGCATTCCAGGGCATAGGTCGGGTGAACTCTGCACACGACATTGAGGAAAATGGCTCCCCTTTTTTCGCCGGTCTTCAGGCTCACGACTTCCTTGTCGCTCACTCCATAGCGCTCCGCATCGGCCGGGCTGAAATGAATATGCCTAACCGCGATGATAAGACCCTTGTCCTTCTTAATGGAGCCCGCGGGACCGATAATCTCGAAACCCGCACTGCCTTCCAGCTGGCCCGACTCTCTCACGGGACAATTAGGGACTCCCAGCTTGAACTGATCGCTGGCCAGGATTTCACACTGGGTTTCCTTGCGTTCCGGTCCAAGAATCCGCACATTCTCGAAAGCTCCCTTGGGACCCTTTATGGTAACAGTCTCAGCGCAGGCAAACTGACCGGGCTGGATGAGATCCTTTGTCTTGGTGAGCTGATGACCCTTTCCGAATAGAATTTCCAGATCTTCGCGGCTCACATGGACATGGCGGTTGGATAGATTTATCAGAACCTTTGTTTCGGGCATCATTTTCCTCCCTGATCTTTCGCCGCAACGGGGCGATGCAAAATGTTTGTGCTCGAGCCAATTTCAAAAGTCTGTATACTTTTGAAATTGGCTTTGTAGTTTCGTCAATTTTTATGCTAAAAGCATGAAAATTGACGAAACGTACGTATCTCAAAGGAAGCTTTTGCAAAACTCGTCTGACTTTTGCAAAAGCTTCCCTGGTGAAACCTTAAATCCACCAGGCCACTTAGGTCAAGCCTGAATCGATCCTATGCCGGATTCTTGATGATGTGGACATCCCTTTGGGGATAGGGAATTGTGATGCCTTCCTCGTCGAAGCGCTGTTTGACTTTCTTATGCATATCGAAATTCACCGCAAGCACATTGGATGACTCCACCCAAACCCTTACGGTGATATTGATCGATGATTCCGCATGGGATAAAACAGCCACCAGAGGCTCTGGATCCTTTAGACACCGCTCGTCTTCATTCACTAGATCCTTCAACACTTGAATGACCTTGTCCAGATCATCGGCGTAGGAAACGCCGAATACTAAATCTATCCGCCTTGTAGGATTGGCCGAGAAGTTTACAATCGTCCCATCCATGATCTTGGAGTTGGGCATAATAACTTTTTTATTATCCACGGTGTTCAGTACTGTGGTAAGGATAGTAATTTCTCTAACAGTACCTGTGATTCCTCCGGCCTCGATAAACTCCCCCACCTTGAAAGGTCTGAATATGATTATCAGCATACCGGCCGCGAAGTTGGAGAGAGAGCCCTGTAGCGCGAGACCTACCGCCAATCCCGCGGCACCCAGGGCAGCCACGAGGGAACTAGTCTGAATCCCCATAATGCCCACAGCCGAGATGAGCAAGAAGGCCATAAGACCCCAATAGGAAAGACTGGCCAGAAAGCTTATCAAGGTAGGGTCTACGCCCTTTTTTGTCATAAAGGATTTGATGGCTTTTATGACAGTTTTGAGAATTTTTCGCCCCACAAAAAAGAGCGCCAGGGCTGCGAGAATTCTCAGCCCGTAATGGCTAAGCGTCTGAACCAGAGATGTCGTGATTTCGTTTACATTAAAATTCATCTACCCAAAAACCTCCATTTCAATTTGTGTGCTTAGATAGCAATGGGAAGAGCTCTATCAATGCCCTATAGCTGCCCCTGTATACATGGAATAAATCATCGTACAGAGATTTCACACCAGGATCGGGCTCCCATGTTTCACCCAGTGCCACAAGACTCTCGGCTGCAGCCGCTAGGCTGGGAAACTGCCCCAGGGCAGTGAGCCCGACGCAGAGATCCCCCAGGAGTTCCGCCTCCTTGAAGCGGGGAACCTTTATGGGAACCTGGCAGATATCTGCTTTGAGCCTGTTGAGAAATGCGTTGCCCGAGGGCTGGCCCGTAACCCTGAGCTCCGCCACCTCGGCGCCGGTGGAACGCATCACCTCCATGACATCCCTCATGGCAAAGCCAATGGACTCGGCCACAGCCCTGGCCATCTCGGCCCGCCCATGGCTCAAGGAAAGGCCAATAAAACAAGCCCTCGCCTCGGGATTCCAGAGAGGAGCCCTTTCGCCGGCCAGATACGGCAGAAAAACCAAGGACTTGGCGCCGGCCTGGGCCTGGGCTGCCAGATCGAAATACTCCCCCTGGTCTAGGGGCTTGGCTTCCATATTCTCCATGTACCAACTGAGAGCCCGGCCGGAGGAGGAGATCACTCCGGATATGTTCTCATAAGGCCTAACAACATGAGGCATGTAGAGAAGCCTCGGATCCCTGACTAGTCCGGCTTCCCAGCAAAGATTGATCCCCTCAGAGGTTCCCGCCCTATCGCAGGCCCTTCTTGGCACCGTGGTTGCCGTACCGAGCAGTGAAACAATAAAATCAGGCCCTCCTGCCACAACGGGAATTCCCTTGGGCAGCCCCGTTTCTATGGATGCTTCCCCGCTCAACCCATCGACGATATCTCCGAGCAGGGCAAAGGGTGGAAACTTATCCTTATCCAGATCCAAGGCCTGCAAGCTCGCATCGTCCCAGATTATTTCCTGGTAGCCGGGAGCAGGTAGAAAACTCACCCAGGTACCGGTGAGAAGGGCACAGAGATATTCAGGGCAGGAAGAAAAGAATCTGGCCTTCTTATATATCTCGGGTTTTTGCCTTTTAAACCACAGAGCCTTGGGCAGATTGAAGGCTGGGTCCAGTTTTCTTCCCAGCTTGGCATCAATTTCCTTGGATTCTGCGCCGGCTCTTCTATCCATCCAGGTAAGGGCGTTATACAAAGGCTGACCATCGGCGCCCGCGGGAAAGAGTGTGGGACCGTTTCCGCTCAAAGTCACGCACTCCACATCCCCCAAGCCCCCACTGCGGCCAGAACCGAGGGCTCCCAGCAAATCATAAAAAGCCTGCTTCCATTCCCTGGGGTCAATCTCCTGCTCCAGCGGCTTCTGGCTCTTTATTCCAGGGATTGTCCTTCGCTCCAGGGCTATGCAGGCCCCATCCCGGGAGAACAGAGCCGCCTTTGCGCTCGTAGTACCGAAATCGATACTGAGTATCATTGAGCTTCCTCTGTGTCCGCGCCACCAAGCCTAACGCCACCCCTTCCGGAAGCATCTTCCGCTTCTCCACAGCTGGATTTTCCGCTGCAGTCCCGGCATTCTTCGCCGGGACAGGAAAAGAAGCTGCTCATTCGGGACAAAAAGCCCACCTTGTCCTGGAGTTCCGAAAGCCTTTGCCGCGCCTCCCGTATCTTCGATTCCTCGGCGGCTATGCGCTCCTCGTATTTCCGGATCAGGAGAGCCCGGCAGGCCTCCCCGCTGGGATCGGCCTCGGCCAGATCGAAAAATTCCTTTATTTCCCCCAGGCTGAGCCCATAGGCCTTGAGCTGCTGGAGTCGCTTGAGGTAGACGATATTGATGCCAGGATAGCGGCGATGAATGCCCTCGGTTCTGTCATTGGACTTGAGAAGTCCCAGTTCCTCGTAGTAGCGTATAGTTCTGGCAGTGAGACTGAACATTGAGGCAAGTTCACCGATCTTGAGGCTGTCGTCTCTTATTTTCATCCGGATTTCATCATACCCTACTTGAATAATTTTGAAAATATGGTACTATGAAATTAACGTAAGATTTTATATTACGTAAGTTTTAGATCATCGCATATTCTATGTACCTTCGGAGGTACCCATGATCCGCCGTTTGTTTTCTTTGCTCTTCCTGGTCAGCCTTCTTTCTCCTCTCGTAGCTAAACCACTAAAAATAGGGGTATTCATACCCGGCCAGCGCGAAGGCAGCCCCATCTACGAATCCCTGGCCGCAGGAGCCGAACGCTTTGTCGCCGAAAATCCAGGCTCCAGCCTGAAACTTTTCGAAGCCGGGTTCAACCAGGCCGAATGGCAGGAAAAGCTCACGAGTTTCGTAAGCACCGGACGCTTCGATATTGTACTCAGCTCGAACCCCTCTGTGCCCGACCTCATACAAGCCATTGCACCCCTTTTTCCAACCCAAAAGTTTATATCCCTGGATGGTTTCAAGTCAGGTCTTCCCAACCTTCATACGGTGCTCTACAACCAGACGGAACAGGGCTACATCGCCGGCTATCTTGCAGGGCTTATCTCCTCCAGCGAACTGCCTGGAGCCAACAGGCATAAAAAAGCGGGGCTCATAATCGGCCAGCACTATCCGGTCATGGACAAACTCATAGCCCCGGGCTTTGAACAGGGCCTGAAAGCAGTAGATCCAGGCTTTAGCCTGGACATACGAGTACTGGGCAACTGGTACGATGCCACCAAGGCCGCCGAATTGGCCAAGAGCATGATGGATTCAGGCGTGGATGTGATCCTGCCCATCTGCGGATCGGCCAGCCAGGGCGTAGTCAAGGCAGCTAAGGATTCAGGCCGCTATCTCGTTTTCTTCGACAGCGACGAGTATTCCAGAGCCCCAGGTACCATACTCGGCTGTGTCGCTCTCGATCAGAAGGATCTAGCCTTCGCTAAACTTACCGAATTCGCCCAAGGCAAAACCCCCTGGGGTAAAGCCGAGGTAGTGGGCATCAAGGAAGGCTACATCGAACTTCTGGACAAGAATCCCAGCTACGTGAACAGCCTTCCCGAGTCCATTAGAAAGAAAATGACGGAATTGGTGTCCAGGCTGGCCTCCGGCTCGCTTAGCTTTCCCACGCCCAGCCTCTAGATCAGCCATGAAGAGCCTCGAGCTCAGGGAAATAGACAAATATTTTCCTTCCAGCAAAACCTGGGCCTTGGTCAAGGCCAGACTATCCCTCCAAAGCGGCCTTATCCATGCGGTAGTGGGCGAAAACGGAGCTGGCAAGACAACGCTGATGAAAATCCTGGCTGGCCTGGAACAGCCCGATTCGGGCAGTATCCTGGTGGACGGCAAGGCAGTCAGTTTCAAGGGTCCAGCCGACTCCGTGAGGCTCGGCATTGGGATGGTCCATCAGCACTTCCTGACCATCCCCTCCTTGAGCGCCGCCGAGAACATTCTCTTCGGATCCGAACCCCGAAACGCCCTGGGCTTTCTGGACAGGAAGGCCATACAGCGAATCGCCGCCGACACGGCATGCCGCTATGGTTTCAGCCTGGATGTGGCTAAACCCGCCGAGGCCCTCAGCATGGGCGAGCGCCAGCAGGTGGAAATACTCAGGCTCCTCTACAAGAATTGCGACCTTCTCATATTGGACGAACCCACCTCTGTGCTCACCGACCAGGAAGCCCAAGCCCTCTTTGCAGTCCTGCGCCAGCTTCGCAGTTCAGGTCGGACAATAGTCATCATTTCCCATAAAATAGCCGCCATCAAGGACAGCGCCGACAGACTGAGCGTTCTCAAGGACGGCAGCACTATCGGAGAGTATGATGCCAAAGAAATCAGCGGTCAGAAACTCTCGGACCTCATCATGGGAGAAATGTCCCAGCGGGTAGAAAACAAAGCCTCCCCATCCAGGATTTCCGGAAAGCCCGTTTTGGAATTACACGAAGTGAGCCTTCACCGGCCTAAGCGAAAGTCCGACAAACTCCAGAATATCGACTTCACGCTACATAAGGGAGAAGTACTGGGAGTCTGCGGATTGGCCAACAACGGCCTTTCGGAGCTGGAAGATCTCCTGGCCGGCCGACTGAAACCCCAGAGTGGAAGCATCGCCTACAACGGAAAACCATACCCCAGACTTCGCAAAGCCCCCTGGCATGAAGATGGAATCGCCTATATCCCCTCGGACAGAATAGGCCGGGGCTCCTGCGCCAACCGCTCCGTCGCAGAAAATATTGTAGCTCTTGACCGAGACAATTTCTTTCCCCACGGCATTATCGACACAAAAACCGCCAGGGCGAAGGCGGAAAAAGCCATTCAGATCATGGGGGTTAAGGCCAGGCCGGAGAGCAAGGTCTTTGAGCTGTCCGGGGGCAACATTCAAAAGCTCATACTGGCAAGGGAACTATCCGATCCCCCTGCCCCCTTCTGCCTGCTCTGCGAACCCGGCTGGGGATTGGACAACAGCTCCCTCAAACGGCTCTATAGAAGGATTCTGGAATTGAAACGCTCAGGCAGCGCCATACTTTTAATGTCTTCGGATCTTGATGAAATCTGCTTGCTTTCCGAAAGGATCGCTGTGCTCCACGAAGGATCCATGGCCGGGCTTTTACAAAATGGACCTGAAATAACCAAATCAAAGCTGGGAGCTCTCATGATGGGGTTGACCCCAGCGGCAGGAACCTGCACATGAGCAAAATCGCGTTGGGCGATCGCAGAAATGGAATTTTTCTAACAATTGCCGCCGCCCTTATATCTTCCCTTTTCCTCCTTCTTATTTTCTCGGAATCATTTTTTGAGTCCATCCAACTATTCTATATCGCTCCTCTAACCAATCGCTACTTCCTTGGCAACATGATCGCATTCATGGTGCCGCTCATCGTGGCAGGATTAGGAGTTGCCTTTGCATTTAAATCGCACAACTTTAATCTTGGAGGAGAAGGACAGCTCTATGCCGGATCCCTGGCGGCAGCGTTGACCGCCATTACATTGAAGGATCATGCACCACTTGTCATTTGGCTTTCTGCATTCGCCGCGGCGGCCGCGACGGGAGCCCTGATAGGGCTTTTTTCGGGCCTCCTTAAACGCCGTCTCGCGGTAGACGAGCTCATTTCATCATTTCTTGTCTCATCCATCGTCATCCTTATAGTGGACTATCTCATCACTGGCCCATTCCAGGATCCTTCCAGCAACTTCCAAGCCACCCAGGCGATACCCGCTCTGGCCTCATTCAGAAAAATCCTGCCGCCATCTTCATTGAGCACAGGAATCTTCCTGGCGCTCTTGGCTGCCTTTACTGGCAAACTCATAATGGATAAAACCAGGTTTGGCTTCGAACTCAAGCTCTGCGGTGCCAATAAGGACTTCGCCCGCTATGCGGGCATAGACGAAGGCTTTTATGTGCTACTTCCCTTGCTTATCTCGGGAGCCCTTCATGGAATCGCCGGCGCCCTTATGGTATTCGGTTCATATGGAAGGGTCTTGCGAGGCTTTTCCGCAGGAGTGGGCTGGAGCGCCATAGCCGTAGCCCTGATAGCCCGGAACAAGCCCCTTGCCCTCATTCCGGCGGCAGCCTTCTATGCCTATCTCGATGCGGGCTCTAAAAGCGTGATGCTGGGATCCCAGGCGAGCTCCGAACTGGTTGGCATTGTGCAGGCCGTCATCTTCCTCTTCGTTACGGCCACCGCCCTTCCCCGCCCTGAATTTCTCCACATTCTGCGCTCAAAACTCCATTGGCCGAACAAGGCCAAAAGGAGCGTAAAATGAGCTGGCTCGACACAGGCATTACTATAACCACCAATGCGCTGGGAGCCATGACACCCCTTCTGCTGGCCGCCGCAGGCGGCCTCTTCACCGAGCTGGCAGGCATGCTCAACATAGCCCTGGAAGGTCTCATGCTCGCCGGGGCTTTTTTCGGTTTCGCTGCGGCCTCGGCCTTCAACAGTATTCCGCTTGGCATGCTGGCAGGAGCCCTGGCCTCCACAGCAATTGCCTGGGCATATGGCTCGGTTACACTCAAGCTCAAGGCCAATGTATTTATCACAGGCCTGGCCGCCAATATATTCGCATCGGGCATAACCGCCGTGCTCTCGGCCAGATGGTTCGGCACCAAGAGCGTCATTGCCCTCGACATACCCAATCCAGTCCAGCCCTTTGCCCCGCTCTTGGGCCGGATTCCCGTTTTGGGAAAACTATTATTTTCACACCATAGCCTCGTGTACGTCTCGTGGATCGTGGCTATTCTTGCCGCGTTGCTGGTGTACAGATCTGTCCTGGGCTTGAGAATCCGCGCTACAGGCACAAGGGCCGAGGCGGTGTCATCGGCGGGATTCTCACCGGACACCTACAGGCTCGTGGCAGTGATGATCTCGGGAGCTCTCTGTGGATTGGCGGGAGCCAGCCTTTCACTGCCCCTAGGCGCCTATGTGCCCAATATGAGTTCAGGCAGGGGTTGGATAGCCCTGGTGGCCATTTATCTTGGAAACAAAAAACCCTCGCGCACTGCCCTGGCATGCTTTATCTTCGCCCTGGCAGAGAGCTTTTCCAATTATGCCCAGGGTCAGTTCAGGATACCCAGCGAATTTATTTTGGCTATTCCCTATGCGGCTACGCTGATAGCCCTTTCCCTGGGCACGGCGGCCAAGCAGGAATAGCAGCAGTTAGCCAGTCGTAGTGGCAGCTATAGAGGAGTAATAGAGGCCAAACAGGATTAAAGCAGGGCGGGCAATTCTCCCAAGCTCCGAATGCGTTCGAAACCCAGATCGGCAAAACGCTCGCCTTCGTCCTTGAGAATTGCCCGCCCGCCCAGAACCTTGTAGCCCCTGATATACTTAGGGCTGTCGTCTATGAACACCGTCGAATCCAGGCTGAAGCCCACCGTGTCCAAAGCCCTTAGATACGCCTTGGGATGGGGCTTACCCACGAGGTCGTTGTACCGAATGTCAAAGATATGCGAAAAACAGGAGCCTATGCCCAAGGTCTTGAGTACCCGCAGCGCGTGTTCCATGGGAGCGTTGGTGAGAATAATCTTAGGGTAGTCCAGGGAATCCAAAAGGGCTTTAAGTTCGGGATCCGGGGAAAAGCAGGCTTCCTCACCTTCGGGATGGATGTAGGAAAAATAATCATCCACGTCCACGAGGCCCTCTTCAAATACCAGCCACTCCAGGGTAGTGCCGAAGCGCCGGGCCTTTTCCCTTCTTTTGCTATGGGTTTCCTCCATGGGCCAGCCCATGTAGGAAGAAACGTATTCATTGATCCTTTCCAGCACTCTCAACTCCAGCCCGGTGGCCTCTGAATAGAGGGTGTTATCCAGATCGAATATTAGGGATCGTGTCATTGGAGCTTTGTACCATGAATCAGAAGCTTGCTTCAACTCGGCCCCGTTCTGCCAAGGCCAAGGTAGCCAGCAGGCGGTGTTTACACTATATTTAAACCAGAAGGAGAAGGTGGAATGCTTCCGATAGGTGATCAAAACAGCTGCAAAAAAGAACCGGCAGTAATAACGTGGGCCTTAATTCTCATAAATATTTTCATATTCGTCTTTATCCAGCGCTTCGGCATCAGCCAGAGGGCCACTCTAGCCCTGGCGGCTATTCCCTCGGAAATTGCCGAGGGCAGAAGAATCCTGGGCATTCTCACCAGCCAGTTTGCCCATGCAGGACTGGCACATCTTTTCGGCAATATGCTGTTTCTAGGCATATTTGGCGACAACGTAGAATGCCGCGTGGGCAGGCGGCGCTACTTAGCTCTGTACCTGATAGCCGGCAGCCTTGGAGTCTTAGCCCACATAGCGGCGGCCAACGTCCTGGGCGGAGCTGCGGCTGAGACACCCTTGGTGGGAGCCTCGGCGGCCATATCGGCAGTGCTGGGGGCCTACCTGGTCCTCTTTCCCGGCAATAAGGTTATCGTGCTTTTGTTCAATTTCATCCCCACAGCCCTTTCGGCATGGGTAGTCATAGGGGTTTGGTTTCTGCTCCAGATTTTAGGAGGCCTTTCGGGCTTAAGCGCGGGAGGCACGGCCTATTTGGCTCACCTGGGAGGTTTCGCCGCATCCTGGTTCTGGTCCAGGTCCTATAAGCGAAAAGAGCTTGCCCGGCTGGAGCGTGAAAAAAAGGAACGAGGCTTACGGGGAGAATCTGGAGGCATACACTGGTGGGTAGTCGAGGGCGACGACTGATATGAGGATATGAACCGTGCCCGACAGGATGGAACGCTACGATGCACTTATTCTCCGCGCAAAGGAAAGCCCCGCAGGACATAGAATTCTCAGTCTCCTCACTGCGGAAGAAGGATTGGTGGATGTTTTCATGTTCGGAGGAGCTAAAAGTTCGCTGCGCTCCTCAGCTTCACCCTACGTTGCCGTGAAAGCCTTTGTATACTTCGATCCGGTACGCAACTACAGAAAACTCAACGATCTTTCCATCGTGGAATCATTCCAGGGCATACGGGAGAGTTATGAAAAGCTCAGGTCGGCTTCGGTAATTGCCGAGATCGCCATAAAGACCCAAGGCTGCGGAGGAGAATACCAGCGCCTTCTCGAACTATGCCTTGCATCCTTCCGTTCTCTGGACAAGGCTTCCGAAAAGGAAGTGGAGACTATTCTGCTGGGCTTCCTCTGGAAATCCCTGGGCATAATGGGTCTACAGCCGGAACTCACCCGCTGTGCATCCTGTGGGAAACCCATTCGCATCCAACCCGGTGCTGCTGGGTCCAACACCAGCATTCACTACTCACCCAGCCACGATGGTTTTCTCTGCCCTGCCTGCGAAACAGATGGCATTACCCTGCAGCCAGAGGACCTGGGGCTTCTCAAGACCTTTGGGGATTTCGCCATGGAAGACTGCGGCGACCTATGCCTGGAGAGCCCTAGGCTCGAATCCATACAGGCACTGGTATACTATCTCTCCCAGAAGGCGGCCGAAGGGGTTCTACTAAGCCTGGAAGCCGGGCATTAACCTATGCATGAATATGAAGTATAGTGCTTTTTTCGAAGCGTAC
Source organism: uncultured Treponema sp. (assembly GCA_964531105.1). GTDB lineage: Bacteria > Spirochaetota > Spirochaetia > Treponematales > Rectinemataceae > UBA2256. The sequence goes on from CAZHFN010000012.1 coordinate 11,034, forward strand.
ATCCTTAGGAAGGTAAGTCTATGAGAGCCGTAGATATAATTATGAAAAAGCGAGCCGGCCTCAGCCTCTGTGGCGAAGAAATCCAATTTTTCATCAGCGGCTATGTGGATGAATCCATCCCCGAATACCAGGCTTCGGCCCTCCTCATGGCCATATTTTTCCAAGGCATGGATGCCAGGGAAACCGCCGCCCTTACCCAGGCCATGCTAGATTCGGGCGAGACCATGGATCTCTCAGGCCTCTCCGGCCCATTCGTGGACAAGCACTCCACAGGAGGCGTAGGCGACAAAATTTCACTGCCCTTGGCGCCCATAGTCGCTGCCTGCGGCCTGCAGGTTCCTATGATGTCCGGCCGTGCCCTAGGCCACACTGGAGGCACCCTGGACAAGCTGGAATCCATACCTGGTTATAGAACAGCCTTGAGCATGGAAGAATTTAGAAAAGGTCTTTCCTCAGATGGCTTCGCCATGACAGGCCAAAGCTCCAAGGTTGTGCCCGCAGACAAAAAACTATATGCCCTCAGGGATGTCACCGCCACAGTGGAATCCATTCCCCTCATTACAGCCTCCATTCTCTCTAAAAAGGTAGCCGAAGGTGCCCAATCCCTGGTGTTCGATGTCAAATGCGGCCCTGGAGCCTTCATGAAATCCCAGGACAAGGCCAAGGCTCTGGCCACAAGCCTCGTCAATACCGGTACTTCCATGGGAAAACGCGTTGTAGCCCTCATCACCGACATGACCGAACCTCTAGGAAATACCGTAGGCAATTTCTTTGAAATAGAGGAAACCCTGGATTGCCTGGAAGGCAGGGGGCCGGCGGATGTGATGGAACTGGTGGAAAGGCTGGGGGCATGGATGCTCGTAGTTGGGGGCAAGGCATCACAGCCCGAAGAAGGGCGAGCCCTCTGCAGGGCAGCAGTTAGCTCAGGCAAGGCGCTCAAGCTTTTTTATGACAATGTCGCCCGGCAGGGAGGCAATGTCTCTCGGCTGACCTCCCTGCGTGGCACTTACCGTTCTCCTCACAACACAGACCTGCTAGCTCCCTCCGCAGGCTATATAGAATCCATAGACGCTTTTGCCATAGGCCTTGCAGGCGTTTCACTAGGCGTAGGCAGAAATACTACCGCCGATAAGGTGTTTCCAGATGTAGGCTTTATATTCGACAAGAAAAAAGGGGATTCCGTGAAGGCCGGTGACAGAGTCGCACGCATCTTCGGCAAGGATGAATCCTGCCTCGCCCCAGCCCTGGCCTTGGCCCAGAAAGCCCTGAAGATTTCTGGCAGCGCCCCGGATAAATATCCTCTGGTACTCGAAGAGATAGTCGCGTCATGATCTGGCTAAAAGACGATATCGATCAAAATGCAGTAAAAGCCATGGCGCGGCGCTATGGCATAGACAGCCTCAAGGCCGCCATATTGGCTAGAAGAAAAATAACAAAACCCGAGCAGGTCCAGTATTACCTGGAGAATGATATCCGGTTTCTACGCAACCCATTCCTGTTTACAACCATGGAGGATGCGGTGGACAGGATATTCCTGGCTGCCGATGAGGGTGAAAAAGTTCTGGTCTTCGGCGACAGTGACACCGATGGAGTAACCGCTACCACCCTTCTAGTGGAAGCCCTGGCTGCCCTGGGCATCGATGCTCAGTACAGAGTTCCTCAGGGGGAAGAGCCCTACGGATTGTCTATCCCCGTGCTGGAGGAATTCGCTTCCAATGAAGGGGGCTTGGTGCTCACGGTGGATTGCGGCATATCCAACCATGCCGAGGTAGAGCGCGCTTCCGAATTGGGCATCGATTGCATCCTCACCGATCATCACAAGCTCCAGGCCGAGGCGCCCCCGGCCGCGCTGGCTGTCATCGACCCAAAAATTGAAGGCTGCGGATACCCCTTCAGGGATCTGGCGGGGGCCGGAGTGGCCTTCAAGCTGGCCTCGGCCTGTGCCTTTGGTAAAACAAGCCTCTATAAACAGCCCATCGCCCTTTTAGCCATAGAAGAAGAACCCGGAGAGGGAAAGCTTCGATGGAGAGTAGAAGCCCTCCGCCTCCATAACCTTGTTGAAACCGGCCGGTTCTCTGAAGTAGTGGAAGAAGGTAAATCCAGCGTCGTGTTGGATAAACTTGCCCGTTTATTAAACGACCGATCCATCTTCGTATGGGGAAAGCGGGAATTGAACATACGGGTAGCCCGGCTTTTTGGATCGGGAGTAGAAATAGAAAGCTTCGATCTGAGCGAGGAAGCAGGCATCCTTTTCCCATCCCTGTCTGGAAAGAGTTTAAAAGAAATCAAGACTATTCTTTCGGTTGGAAAATATTCAACCACAAAATCGGATGCAAGCCCCATCGATGCACTTAAAGCCTTATTCGAAGCCCTAGCCTGGGAAAGGGCCTTCGCGCCCTTAGGTGGAGCCGATAATCTCCTCCAATTGGCCGCTCTCGGCACCATCGCCGATATAATGCCCCTGGCCGACGAGAACAGGATCATAGTACGCCGCGGCCTGGCTTCCATGGCTGCGGCGCCTCGCAATGGCCTGCGAGAACTCCTTCAGTTTCAGAGTCTCACCCGAGCATTGAGCGCCACCGAAATAGCCTGGCAAGTAACCCCTCTGCTAAACGCGGCGGGCAGAATAGGCAAACCCGAGATTGCTCTCAAGCTATTCCTCGCTAAAGAAGCGCCTGATAGAACCGCGGCGGTCCAGGCTATAGTCCAGGCCAATAACGAACGCAAAAAAATGGGCACCGACACCTGGGAGGCCGTATACCCCACGGCGGGTGAAAGCTACGAAAAAAACGGGCGGCGATTCGTCCTTGTAGGATCGGCCCAGGTTAAAAGCGGTATCACAGGACTCCTGGCTTCGAGAATGGTGGGAGTATTCAAGGTGCCCTCCATCATTGCTGCATTCAGAGAGGACGGCAGCGTCATTGGCTCTATCCGTACTGCCAACGGCTACAAGATTTCCGGCTTGTTGGAAGCCTGTGCCGAGCTGTTCGTGGATTACGGCGGCCATGATTCTGCGGCAGGCTTTTCCATGCCCGGCAAGAATTGGGACGAATTCGTAACCATAGCCCAAAGGGAACTGCAAAGCTGCAATCTAGCCGATTCCGAAGAACGAATGCAGATAGACGCCGAGTTGCCCCATGCCTTCCTGCGGCCAGAACTGCACAAACTCTACGCCGATTTCGAACCCTTCGGCGAGGGCAATCCTCCGCTGGTATTTCTAGCCAAGGCCGTATCCATGGTGGACGCCCAGATTGTGGGCCGTTCAGCAAAAGCACACCTCAAGCTAACCCTGGACTTTGGAACCTTCAAATGGCCAGCTCTCCTCTGGGATGGAGCCGAGCGACTGGAAAGGGACTTTTCTTTCAAATCCAAGGACAGGGTGGATATTCTGTTCAAGCTCGGCCTCAATCGCTGGAATGGCGAAGAAAGACCCCAGCTGGAACTCTATGACATTAGGAGAACGGGCGCCTAATACTTGGACTTACGTCAAGGCTAAAGGCCACGCCTAAGGCCGAGCCTTACGTTGAGCACCAGGTGAAAGGGATTGACTAAAACCTCTCGGTAACGTTAATGTAAGCGCCGTTCTAGTGACATTCCCCGGTTGTGTAATGGTAGCACGGCAGACTCTGGATCTGCTTGTGGGGGTTCGAATCCTCCCTGGGGAACTACCAAACCCTCGGGTTCTTTTACATAGACAGTGACGAGTTTTTGCTTCCAGCAAAACCTTCCGTATCCACGAGAATTTTTCTATTCGAAAAATTCTCGTACGCATAGCAAAGGACTTTCAACGAAAGTCCTTTGCTATGCGCGGCCCCTTCGTCTATCGGTTAGGACAAAAGATTCTCAATCTTTAAAGAGGGGTTCGACTCCCCTAGGGGCTATTTTAAAAACCGCGGTCTTTTTAAGGCCGCGGTTTTTCTATTTCCGAGCCTGTAATCTCATCATTCAATGCTTTCCGCGACTTGACTATAGCCTTGACCTCGATAATATTATAAATTATTAATATTCGTCATACTGTAGGACAAACATTGGCAATGGAGGCATTTGCAATGAAGAAGGTAAAAGACATCCTGGGTAAAAAGGGAGCCGAAATCGTCAGCATAGGCGCCGAAGCCCTGGTGGTGGAAGCCTTGGTGAAAATGAGCGAGAAAAACATCGGAGCCATTCTCGTGCTCAACGAAAGCGGAAAGCTCGCGGGAATATTCTCCGAACGCGATCTGGCAAGAAAAATCATCATCAAGGGACGTAATATCGATGTAACCAAGGTGAGGGAGATAATGACCCCCGATCCCTGGTTTGTGGAACCCTCTACCTCCATAGAAGACTGCCTCAAGGTCATGACAGCCCGCAAGTTCCGGCACCTCCCGGTTAAGGAAAAAGACCAGCTTGTAGGCGTGGTATCCATTGGCGACATAGTAAAAGCCTATATAGAGGAGCAAGGACTGATCATCTCCGAGCAGGCCTTTGAGATAGGCCAGATGGAGAGAACTATCCCGGGGGCGATCTAACAGTTCAAGCCGGGCGGTATTTCTACATAAGGGGAGAGAAGAGCTTCAGTACATAGGCAAGAGCTTTCTTTCCCCTTCCTTCAGCGTCCAGATCCTGCTTTTTTATTTCAATGCAGTGCGCCAAGGTGGACATGAAGTCGTCCTTCATGGAGCGTATGGCATCGCAACGATACATCCATACACCGCACTCGAAGTGAAGATAGAAACTCCTGAAATCCAGGTTGATTGTGCCGACTACGCTGTATTCGTCATCGGCTATAAAAGTCTTGGAATGGATAAACCCGGGTTTATATTCGAATACTCTTACCCCAGCACCAAGAAGTACCCTGTAATTAGATCGGCTTACCATATGGACATACCATTTATCAGGAATTCTCGGAGTAATGATCCTAACATCCACCCCGCTTTTAGCGGCCAAACTCAAGGCCCCTGACAAACTCTCGTCTATAATCAAATAGGGCGTCGTAATAAAAAGATAGCGTTTTGCTTTTGTAATCATGTTGAGGTAGACATTGACTCCTACCGTCTCGCTATCCAGAGGGTTGTCCTCATAGGGCAAGATATAACCGTTCTCTTGTTCGGCAGCAGGTTCTGCAAGCTCGGTGAAAGACTGAGCAAGACTTGGATCTAAAGCGGCAAAAAACCAAAGTTTCAAGAACATTCGGTTGAGGTTTTCTACCGCCTCTCCTTTGATCATCAATGCATTATCTTTCCAATGCCCAAATCGTTCAAACTCATTGATATACTCGTCCGCGAGGTTAATGCCCCCCGTAAAGGCGGTTTTTCCATCGATTATTATGATTTTTCTGTGGTCGCGGTGATTGTGAATCGAGGACAATATAGGCTTGAAGGGGTTGAATACCGCGCACTTGATACCTTTGGACATCAGAAATCTAGGATATTCTGCAGGAAGCCGTCCCATGGAACCAAAGTCGTCATACATAACCCTGACATCCACACCAGCTTTTGCCTTGTTTTCCAAAACCTTTAAAACAGACGACCACATTCTGCCTTCAGCTATTATGAAGAACTCGAGGAATATGAAGTGTTCGGCGCTTTCCAGTTCCCTTAAAATTGCGGTATATGCGGCTTCACCTTGATTAAAATACTCGGCTTTGCTGCGCTGTGAAATGAAGGTTCCCGAACTTGCGGCGATATATCGAGCTTGAAGAGCAGCTTCCGGGCTGTCCTTCTCAAGCGCATTCAAAGACACAGAATCGTCGATCCGCCGATCAGGCACCCTCGATGCCGATTTCAAGAGTCTCCTCTGCATTCTAAGCGCCAGCCTTGTCCTGCCGAAAAGCAGATAGAAGATGCCCCCAAAAATCGGAAATACCAGTATAAGAATTATCCATGCGGTTTTGAATGTCGAATTCTTACTGTCGTTTAATATCCAAACTACAACAATAACGCTGAGCCCAAGACTGGCTGCGCTGAACAAATAAAAGAACCCAGAGAAAGTAAGCAACACCGCAACTAAAACTGCGAGCTGGATAGCCAGTGAGAGAAATACTACCGTTGATCTCCTGGAAAAGAATTCAGTTAACTTCTTCACTCAAAGCCCTTTTTTCCATATAAGTTGGTCCAGAATGACAGCATGGCATATACAGCGAAAAATAAAAGCCCCGTCTCAGGCTTTCAAAGCCTGGGATGGGGCTAGATAAGCGCGGCAGGCAAATTCTTTAACTCAAAACTATGGTGTGAGAATAATCACAACACACTCTGCTGCAGGAATATCTCCCTGTGGTTGGCTTTTTGGTTTTAATAGTGCAATGCCAATTTTAGTGAATGTGCTTTTCCGCATTGCACTAGCACCACCATTCTGGCTCAACCAGGTATTCATAGCAGTATTTAGGACGACACTATCGCCTCCAAAGACGAAATCGGCAGCATCGTTACAACTTTCGAAGCCACTAATAGCTTTAATATTAGTGATAACGTTTTCAATCATAGGATCACATTTACCATAGTCAGCGTAGCGCCGAGCAAGGGCATCGAGATCTAAATTCCTGGCCAGAGCTAAAGCAGAGTTGTTTGTTCTTTCAGTATTGATGGCATCGAAAAACTCTTTCTCCCTTAAGTCAAATGACGAATCATCCGCTACGACTGCGGGAATTGGGTAAGGTGTAGTTCCAGGACCACCACCTGGGCCCTCACCGCCGGGAGGCGTACCCCCACCCTCAGGACCACCGCCCGCAGGGGCTCCGCCACCGCCCATAAGACTGCTCATCATCCAAGGTGTATCTTTAAGCGGCACTTTAACCTCAGCTATTAGTTTACCAACATCGTCATAAGTATAGAGGGTCGCTTCTTTTTCATAGGCATCTGCCCCGTTAGGCATCTGCCCACCTGAAGTCGGCCCCATGCCGCCCAAATTGATAACACCTGATTTATCCTCGAAGACTAGCTTGAACCGCGCACCAGTTCCATCAGACCTCTTCACTGCAAAATTAGTTACCAGGCTGATCTCCAGCTCCAAGGTACCAGATGGAGTGACAGCAAAAGACTCCGCCGCGATATCCATAGTCATGCTCATCTTATTCCGCATGGTGTTTTTTACAGTCCCAGATACAGTATAGGATTTAGTGGCATCGGTAGGATCAGTGACCGTAAAGTTTTCCATCGTGCCTTCCATGTCCACCGTAATGTCGATAGTATTGGAGAAGCTGCCGGCAGCCATTTCGGTAGGCATATTGGCATTTATGGTTCCCTTTACGGTGCCCTTCATAGTCATGCCGTTGCCCGAAACAGTAGCCAAGTCATGGTTTATGTTGATTATCTCCTTGGCGCTCCTGGACACGATTCTCTTGGCATTTTCTTCTAAAGGATCGATTTTTTCATACAACGCATCCGAAACTTCCAAATAAAGCGATTTAGCTTCATCCTCGCTGGCTGGTGCGGCTGTAGCTCCGGATTCCGGGATATCGGCGATATCGCCGGCGGCGCCGCCAGTTAAAAGATCACAGCTGGATAATGCAAGGATTGAAAGCAGGATGAAAGCTCGCAGGATAGTCTTCATACGTATCCTCCTCATGACTTTTCCCTTATAAGGCAAGTCTATACCTAAGGAGAATACTGTCAAGTGAGAATATGTGAAAATGTGAAAGGCACCATCTCTCTGGATTTCTAGCTAGGTTACATAATCAGCACTTTTCGCATTCTTCGGTACAGTTGAGAACCTTCATGAACTCCTCGCCAGTCATGGTTTCCTTTTTGAGGAGACACTGGGTGAGTTCGTTCATCTTGTCTCGATTTTCTTCGAGAATTTTTGTGGCTCTGTTAAAGCTCTGCTTAATAATGCCCAGCACTTCATCGTCGATCTTGGCTGCTGTTGCCGGTGATACGGTGAGAGTGGAATCGTTGCCCAGGTATGGATTGTTAACGGTTTCCAGCGCCATCATTCCAAAGACATCGCTCATGCCAAAGCGGGTAACCATAGCCCTTGCCATTTTGGTGGCCTGCTCTATGTCGTTGGCTGCTCCAGAGGTGACAGTTCCGAAGACTAATTGTTCTGCAGCCCGGCCTCCCATAAGAACGGCTATTTTATCCAGAGCCTGTTCCTTGGTGAGGAGAATCTGCTCCACCTGGTCTACCTGCATGGTGTAGCCCAAGGCGCCTGAGGTTCTAGGAACTATGGTGATCTTATGCACGGGGGCAGAGTCTTTCTGCTTGGCCGCCACGAGGGCATGGCCTATCTCGTGATAGGCAATTGTCTGCTTGTCCTTGGCAGAGATAACAGCGTTTTTACGCTGATAGCCTGCAATTACAACTTCAACCGACTCTTCTAAATCGCTTTGATTTATTTCGTTCCGCCCCATTTTAACCGCGCGCAGGGCAGCTTCGTTTATGATGTTGGCCAGGTCGGCGCCAGAAGCACCAGAGGTAGCCCGAGCTATTCCATTAAAATCGACTCCCTCGGCCACCTTAACTTTTTTGGCATGAACTTTGAGTATTGCCTCTCGGCCTGCCAGGTCAGGAAGCTCCACAGGAATTCGCCTATCAAAGCGCCCTGGGCGAAGGAGAGCCTTGTCCAGGGTCTCGGGCCTATTGGTAGCCGCTAGAATGACCACGCCCTTGTCGGCTTCAAAGCCGTCCATTTCGGAGAGCAGCTGATTCAGGGTTTGTTCCCGCTCGTCGTTGCCGCCATATACGCCAGAGTTACGCGATTTGCCGATTGTGTCTATTTCATCGATGAACACAATGCATGGGGCTTTTTCCTTGGCCTGCTTGAAGAGATCCCTTACTCGTGCAGCCCCCATGCCTACAAACATTTCCACAAACTCCGAGCCCGATATGGAGAAAAAGGGAACCTTGGATTCGCCCGCCACAGCCTTGGCTAAGAGGGTTTTTCCAGTTCCTGGAGGCCCTACCAGAAGGGCTCCTTTGGGTACAGTGGCGCCAATCTCCTTGTATTTACCTGGGTTATGCAAAAACTCCACAATTTCCTGCAAGGCTTCCTTGGCTTCATCGGCTCCCGCCACATCGGCAAAAGATTTGCCTGTCTGGGCTTCAACGTAGATTTTCGCCTTGCTGGAGCCGAAGGCCATGGCGTTGCCCATGCCGCCCAACTTGCCTCCCATCCTGTTGGCCATGAGCTGCCCCAGCCCTATGAACAAGGCCAAGGGCAATAGCCAGTTGAGCAAAGACACTAAGGGCGAATTCTGCTTAGGTATTACTTGGCTGAATTCGACTCCAGAAGCGTACAACCTGTCTACCAAGCCAGGATCGTCCACCCTTCCAGTATTATAAATGACTTCTTTGCCAGAGGAATCCAGTGCTGTATAGCGTATTTGCGTTGTATCTATCTGAACCGAACGCACGGATTTTGACTCGACCTGGGAAAGAAAACTCTTGTAATCGGTCTGCACTATCCGGGTTTCCATCATGGAGGGGAAAATAAACGCATTGAGTACCAGAACAACCAAAAGGACAATACCGTAGTAGTAGAAGAGAGGTTTTTTGGGGTTTTCTTGAATTTTCACCGAATATTCTCCTTAGGTTGCCCGTAAAAAGCGACCCTTTTCATATCTTAAAGAGTAGCGAAAAAATAGGAAATAGGCAAAAAGCAAAGCACTTTCCTACACAGGTCAAACAATTGAATTACTTCATCGTTTCGGCGATGAGGGCTTCATTCGAATCCACGATAAGCGATTGGGCTGGGATGATGGATCCTGGTTCGCGACGGCTGGAAATAAGAACTCGTAAAGACTGCTCATTGCCCGCTTTTATTGGTTTGGAAAGAAAGTTCAGATACACGAGGATTCTTTGGCTGCCTTCGCTTTCCTGGCCTGAATCCGCTTTATCCGACTGCTCGGAAAGCCTTCGCTCCCAGGCCAAAATACCCGAGGGGCAGTCGATAAAGCGCTGCGTTCCGCGGCGCAGCGCGGCTGTATTGCGGCGCAGCTTGAGCAGAGACCTATACCATTCCAGGAGTGAATCGGCCTGGCCGCGCTGCGCCGCCACGTTGCACTCCTGCCACTCGGGGTCCAAAGGCAGCCAAGGTATATCGGAGCCGAAGCCGCCGTCATGTCCGGAATCCCACTGCATAGGCCTGCGCTCGGGATCCCTGCCTAAGATGCCCAAGGGCCACGTGGCAATCCCGAGGGGATCCCTCAAGTCCTTTTTAGCAAGCCTGTGGCAGCTCATGCCTATTTCCTCCCCGTAGTAGAGAAAGGGAGTACCCTTGAGGCACAAGAGCAGTGCTGCTGCTACCTTAGCCCGCATAAGCGTGACTGTTTTATCGGATGCGCGGTATCTCCAGATGTGACGGGGCTTGTCGTGATTGCTCAGGGTAAAGACCGGACAAGCCCATTCCGGAAGGCAGGAAAGCCAGCGCTCCACCGAAGCCTGGAATGCCTGGGCATTCCAGGGCTGGGCAAGAAAATCGAAATTGAAAGCCATGTGCAGTTCATCGTCTGCCTTCCCATAGCAGGAAGCGGCCAGTTCCACGCTCTGTCCATGGGGCTCTGCAATCAGGCAACGTTCTCCTGGCTTGCTCGCTTCTGGTGATTCGGAAATGCCAGTATCGGCCAGACTCCTCATTTCTCGGAATATTTCATGGAAGTCGGGATGGTTGCGGTCGTGGATATGCTGCTGGAAGAAGTCAGGTACCGCCACGAATGATAGAGGGTTGGAACGTAGCTCTGGATCCTTGGTATACGCCGTGGCCACATCCATTCTAAAACCATCGGCGCCCAGGCTGTACCAATACATCATGGTGTCATAGATTTCCTTGCGCAGGGAGGGATTGCGCCAGTTGAACTCGGGCTGATGCCGTGTGAAGGTGCCCAGATAGCGCTCGCCAGTGGCCGCGTTAGGATGCCAGGCGCTTCCCAGTTCGAAGAGCGCCTTCCAGTTATTGGGAGGCTTGCCCGTGTCGGGAACCCACAGGTACCAGTCATGGTGGGCGGATTGCCTGGAACTCCTGGCATCCAAAAACCAGGGGTGTTCGTCGGAGCTGTGATTCGCCACCAAATCCAGGATGACTCTTATGCCTTTTGCCTTGGCTTCGTGAATCAGCGCAATAAAATCGTCCATGCTTCCGAATCTGGGATCCACGGCTCGATAGTCCGCCACATCATAGCCTAAATCTCTCATGGGGCTGGTAAAAAAGGGCGAGAGCCAGAGGGCGTCCACCCCTAACCACTCAAGATAGTCCAGTTTGCTCCTGATCCCTTCCAGGTCGCCGATTCCATCCCCATTGGAATCCTTGAAGCTCCAGGGATAGATCTGATAGAAAACCGCCTCGCGCCACCATGGCACCGATCCGCTTTTTTTCCTCATAGTATTGATCATAACCATATACCCCGTACAAAGCCCCAACAAGAGCGCCTGAGCTTTGACGAAGAGCCTTTTTTAGGCTATAATGCGCAATTATGGAGAACACAAAGGTCCCCGCCTACTCGATAGATCAACGCGTAGTCTATCCCAGCCAGGGAGTAGGCCGCATTCTGGAAATTCGGGAAAAATCCTTTAAGGATTCAAAAATCCTCTATTACATCATCTATCTCGAGTTTTCCGACATGACGGTGATGGTGCCAATAGAAAAGGCCGAAGGCCTTGGGCTGCGACCTATAGTACCCAGTGAAGAAGCCGAGAAAGCCCTTACCTTCATCTCCGAGGATTATGCCCCCATCCCAACGGACTGGAAACTTCGCTACCAGATGAATCTCGATCTGCTTAAAAAGGGATCGATCATGGACATCGCCTCGGTGGTTCGCTCGCTCTATCACCGTTCCAAGATCAAGGAACTGCCGATTCTAGAGCGTAAACTCTACGATTCGGCGATCAACCTACTCCAGGACGAGATATCCTATTCCCTGGGCAAACCCAAGGACGAAATCTCCAAACTAATTCTGGAACGCCTGGAGCGTTGACGTGTCAGAACCGGCCCGCCGGAATTCCCTACCATCAATAGCCTCTCCCACCCTTCCCCTTTCAGGCGGAGTTTTCCTTTTACTGACAGCCGCAGGATTCTCCAGCCGCTTTGGTCATGGCAAGAAAGAATTGGCCAGAGTAGAGGGTAAATCCATTTTACAGCGCGCCCTGGAGCCTTTTCTCCCAATTCTCGGCCTTAAGGGCGTTGTAATAACCTACCCCGAGGGCTTTCTTGAGGAAATGGAAGAAGCGCTATCCCCAGAAATTAAGATCAGTCTGAATAAACTTCCCTGTGGCCTGCGCTTCATCCCTGGTGGGCCTACACGACAGGTATCGGTGGCCTTAGGCCTGGAAACTATTGCCCAAGCCGGGCTTTCTTCATCCCTTGCCATGGGTGGCCTGTCAGTGCTCATACACGATGCCGCCCGCCCCTGGGTTAGCCCCCACCTAATCAGCGCGGTGCTGGAAAAAACCCGGGAAACTGGTGCCTGCCTGCCCTTGAGCGACCTCGCCGATACACCCAAGCTTGTAGGTTCGGAGAGTCTTGTCACAGGCCATCCCGATCGAAGCACCATCAAAGCTGCCCAAACTCCCCAGGGCTTCGCCCTCATGCCGCTCCTAGATGCCCACCGCCGCGCCGCAGCCGAAGCTTGGTCCTGCACCGACGATTCATCCCTCTGGGATCGCTATATAGGCAGTGTTTCCTACGTTTCCGGAGAGAGGAAAAATATAAAGATCACCTACAAGGAAGACCTAGGTATGGGCAACTGTGGTGAAAGCCGGTTTAGAATAGGCGAAGGCTGGGACATCCACCCCCTTGTTGAAGGCAGAAGACTCTTGCTGGCGGGTTGCGAGCTTGAGCACCCAAAGGGCGAAGCCGGACATTCCGACGGCGATGTCCTCTGGCATGCCATTATCGATGCCCTTTTAGGAGCCGCCGGCTTAGGTGACATTGGCACCCATTTTCCGCCCTCCGATTCCCAGTGGAAAGACGCCGACTCCAGCCATCTAGCCCGTATCATAGCCGATAAAATCAAAACACAGGGATGGTCTATCGCTAATATTGATTCCACGGTCATTCTGGAAAGGCCGGCAATAAAACCCTATCGAGAACGGATTGTGTCAAGCATTTCTGCTGGATTGGGCATTGATGCATCGAGGGTTTCGGTTAAAGCCAAGACCATGGAAGGATTCGGAGAAATAGGAGCTGGAGAAGCCATAGAGGCTCGAGCTGTAGTGCTTCTGGAATCCCTAACGTAAAACCGGTCCTTTTAAAACCTTGTTGCCTTCTTTCTAATTTCGTCAAAGAGCCCTGCAAAATCACTCTCTTTCCTGAAAAAAACCACTGGCTTGCCCGGAGGATCCTCCAGTTCCACAACACCTTCCCCATAATGACGGGAAGTCCATAAGTGCACCCATTCGGCCTCGGGAAGCAGTACTTTTCTTTTTCGTAAGCCAGCTCTGGGCAGTCTTCCCATCGGTGGAGCCACTAAAAGATCACGCCCAAAGAGCAGCTGATCCTTTCTAGCCCAGAGCTCCTTGGAAGCGGGAAATTCCAGTGAAGGATGTCGCAAGGCAGGGATGGCTTTGACCTCCCATTCACGGGCACAGGCCTCCCTATAGGGCTTCAGCAAGGCGAATACTTTCAGCGAAGCGATGAGCCTGGACCAGAATTCTCTGGAATAGGAACTGGGATTGGCTAGAGAGAGCTTGCAAAGGGGACCGAAAGCCGCCAAGTCCAGAAACTGCAAAGCCTCGGCATTGCGTTCATTCCCAGCTTCCTGCTGTAAAAATGGAATAAAGGGATTGGCCCCGCCGGAAAAGGAAAGAGAAAGAGCGGCAGGTACCGAAGCCACAGGCACATAGCCCGAGGTTTTAACAAAATCATACCACTGCTGTACCCCGAGGGTGGAGATCAACGTTTCCGGGAGCGAGGAATCCTGCCCTCGCAGGATCAAACCTGGCTCTACTCCCGCCTTTTGAAGGACTGAAAGAATTTGACCGGTCTCATCCACAGTACCCTGCAGATGAATAACCGGGCCTTGGGTAGCCAAATATCCTATCCCGCTATACTTTGCATCCGATTCAGATCTGTTCCATGCTGCCAGGTTTCCGCAGAGAGACTCCATCGCTTCCCCAGGCGATTCTTCAAAACCCAGGACTATATCCCGCACACTTGCTTCAAAACGTAGCTCCATCCGGGTGGAGCTGAAGCTCCAGCCAGAAGGAATGCCTCCAGGGACATGGAGCCACCAGGCTTGGGACGAGAACACTGTGGGAATCGGCTTTATCTGCGCAGCATCCCCTGGCTTGCGAAGGCTCAGCTTTTTGCCAGCAAGGCTTAGTGCTTCGTAGGGTGCGAGGCCGAAGAGAAACTCCCCAGGAGCCAAAGGAAAATAAATGCGGAGGGCGGAATTTTCAGCCTTGATAGCAGAAAACTCGAGCTTGACAAGTTCTTTTGAGGCAATCACTTCAACGGCAAATCCGCCTGAAAAGCTAAGGAAGTACTTGTCCGGACCCTCACTCTTGATCGAACAAGCTCCCAGTCCCTTCCATGATCGGGACAACAGTGAAACCCTTGGGGAGTTCTTGGAGGTGCCTGGTATCGGAGATAGAAAAAACCCTGGATGACGGGAGGAATGACGCACGATGCAGCGCGCCTCGTGGAAAAGTTCAAAGCCGTCTTTCCATGGAGTACAGGATATCAAAGGCCGCCCCCTTTCCCGCTACAGGGTTTTGGCATTACTTGCGAGCCGCCAAACCCTTAAAAACCGCTCCTACGATACTCGAGCATGTCACACTATTTCAACTCATTTTCGATTGCAGTATGCTTAAAATCGTTTTATACTGATTCGGGTCGGCATATCGCTCCAAGGGCAGCGGTCTTTGGAGCGCCGATTCAAATCGTTTCTCGGAGGTCTAAATGAAGAAGTTACTCGCCATTCTTTTCTGCCTGCTCATCGCGGTAGGCGCTGTCAGTGCGCAGCAGAAATTCATCTCCATCGGCACCGGCGGCACAGCCGGCACCTATTATCCCTTGGGCGGCGCCATGGCCGAGATATGGAACAAGAATATCGCCCGGATGAATGCCACGGCCCAGTCCACCGGCGCTTCTGCCGCCAACGTCACCCTGCTTAAAGACGGCAAGGTAGATGTAGTCATTATCCAGAACGATGTCGCATTCTACGCCTACAACGGCTCCGTGCTGGATCAGTTCAACGGCAAGCCCGTATCTGATCTTCGCGGTATGGCCAGTCTCTATAACGAAACTGTCCAGCTCATCGCCCTCGAGTCTTCCGGCATCAAGAGTGTGTACGACCTGAAAGGCAAGAAAGTTTCTGTTGGCGCCGCCGGTTCAGGCGTAGAAGCCAATGCGAAGCAGTATCTCGAAGCGGCTGGTCTTACCTATGCCGATATCAAGGTTCAGTACCTCTCCTTCGCCGAATCCGCTTCCAACCTGAAGGATGGCAATATCGACGCCGCCTTCACCACTGGTGGTTTCCCCATCGCAGCCATCTCCGACCTCGCCATCTCCAAGAAAACCGTTCTAGTGCCGGTAGACAAGGCACTCCAGGACAAACTCATGGCCAAGTGGTCCTTCTATGCTCCTACGGTCGTTCCTGCCAATACCTATAATGGCATTACAGTGGATACTCCCTCTCTCTGCATGAAGTCCATGCTCGCCGTCAGCGCCAAGCTGGATGCGGACCTCGTATACCAGATGCTCAAAACCATGTTTGCCAATGGTCCCAGGCTCGTTGCCGCCCATTCCCAGGGCGCGAACATCAAGCTCGCCACCGCAGTAGAAGGCATGTCTATCCCCCTGCATCCCGGTGCAGAAAAGTTCTATAAAGAAAATAAATAATCGGGTCTGCAAAGGAACGGGTCTGCCGAAATTGAGGCAAGCCCGTTCCTCGTGGTCCTAGTACAACATCGATGCAAGCCTTGAGCTTGTCGGGAAGGTGGGATGAAAGCAGGCAATAGAAAGGCTCTTGTTGCCGCCATCATCGCCACCTTCTTTTTGGCGATAGCCGCAGTGCTTAGCTTTAAAACAGTACCTGCGCTAACGCTTTTAGATCATAAAGGAATAAAGCTGGCCGAGCTTCCTCTGGAACACGGCGGCTTTATCCACCATTACATCCATTCGATCCATAAATCGCCAGTCGATGAAGAGTTCATCGTTTCCGGTTCAAAGCTGGAACTTGTACGAGTTCGTTACGACAGTTATGGCGTGGGAATGCCTTCGGATGGTGGTGAAGCGTTCCGTATTGAAGATAATCGATTTGTCGTCGATCTGCACCGTTCGTTTACGCATCTAGATATACGCGTATCGCATCTTGCGAACCATGGTGTTTCTATTGATGGAAGCTTTTACCCATTCACCCAGTGGGTAACAGAAGAGTCTTCGATCACCCTGAAGGCAGGGAAAATGGTACTATTTTTTTCCAGGAGGAAGGCTCATCTATGAGCGATCAAATCATCAACGATGATCAGCCTGTGGACAGTCAGGCAATTCTGAAGAAATTCGACAAAGAATCGGATTACCGCGTCTATATTGGCTTCTTTGCAAAATTTGTGACTGCGCTGGCTATAACTTTTTCCGTATTCCAGCTCTATACAGCCATATTCGGCGTATTGGACGCGATGATACAAAGGTCTATACACCTGTCCTTCGGTCTATGTCTCATCTTCCTCCTCTACCCTACCAGCAAAAAATGGTCACGAACCAAGCTCCATCCACTGGATGCCCTGCTGTCCATCCTGGGCGTCCTGGCTCCCATGTACATTGTTTTAAATTACCAGGCACTCGTCGGCAGAGCAGGTTCGACAACTGCATTCGACCTCGTGGCAGGTATCATAGGAATTCTCTTGGTGCTGGAAGCGGCTCGCAGGGTGGTAGGTATTCCCATGGTAATTGTCGCCCTGGTGTTTGTAATCTACGCCTTTATTGGCCCCTATATCCCTGGCAAGTTGGCCCATCGCGGTGCCCGCGTAGATACTCTGGTACAGCACCTTTACTACACCACAGAGGGCATTTTCGGCATACCACTGGGGGTATCCAGTACATTCATCTTTCTTTTCATACTCTTCGGCGCCTATCTTGAACGTACTGGCCTTGGACAGCTCTTTATCGACCTATCCAACGCAGTGGCAGGATGGGCGGCAGGAGGTCCGGCCAAGGTGGCAGTGCTGTCCAGCGCACTTATGGGCACTGTGTCGGGCTCTTCGGTTGCCAACGTAGTAGGAACGGGATCCTTTACGATTCCCATGATGAAGAAACTCGGCTACAAACCCGAGTTTGCAGGGGCGGTGGAAGCCACAGCATCCACCGGCGGCCAGCTTATGCCGCCAATAATGGGTGCGGCGGCCTTTCTTATGGCCGAGTTCACAGGCCTTCCATACTCGCGCATTATTGCCGGAGCGGCACTTCCCGCGCTTCTGTATTATTTTGGTGTATGGTCCGGTGTCCACTATGAGGCCAAAAAACTAGGTCTTAAAGGACTGTCCAGAGAAGACCTGCCCAAATTCAAGCGGATAATGCTCGATCGCGGTCATCTGATTATTCCCTTGGTAGCCATAGTCTACCTCCTGGTCACTGGTTTTACTCCCATGAAGGCCGCACTCTGGGCAATAATACTTTCGATCCTTTCCTCTATGATGCGCAAATCGACGCGCATCAAACCTTTAGAAATAATAAAGGGATTAGAGGCTGGTGCGAGAGGCGCGTTAGGCGTCATCGCCGCCACGGCATGCGCGGGCATAATAATCGGCGTGGTTACGCTCACAGGTCTAGGATTAAAGCTTGGCTCGGTGCTGGTGGATATTGCCAACGGCAACTTGGTTATAACCCTTTTCTTCACTATGATAACCTCCATCCTATTAGGCATGGGAGTTCCCACCACCGCCAATTACGTCATCACCTCGACCATAGCCGCTCCCGCCATTGTCATGATCATGGCTCAGAAAGCCGGCTTGGATCCCAATCTCGTGGCACCGGCTAATATCGTCCTGCCAGCCCATATGTTCGCCTTCTATTTTGGAATAATTGCCGACGTTACGCCGCCGGTTGCGTTGGCGGCATTCGCTGGTGCGGGAATAGCCAAGGCCAATCCCATGAAAACGGGAGTCAACGCCACAAAGCTGGCCATTGCGGCTTTCCTCGTGCCTTATATATTCGTCATGAACCCGCAGATGCTGCTTTTCAATGTTACAGCCCTAGGGCTCGTCTGGATGATGGTCACGAGCCTCGTAGGCATTACTGCAGTATCCGGTGCCGTAAGCGCCTGGTTCAGGACAAACATGAATTGGATTGAAAGAATAGCGGCATTCGTGGGTGGTGTAATGTTGATCGACCCAGGTTATATCACCGATATTGTTGGTATTGGACTTTGCGTCGCAGTATTTATCTCTCAGCAGATTAAGTACAATAAGAAGCGAGCCGCGATGGCATAACGTATCGTTGTGCGCTAAATAGGGGCTGTACCGGAATTAAAACCTGGACAGCCCCTTTTTCATTCCTAAAAGAAATTATAAATACGATTGAGCCGTTTTTAGGATATCTGCAAAAACACCGCCAGCGGTAACCGCAGCCCCAGCACCTGGACCTCTTATTACCAAGGGGTTGGCCGAATACCGTTCTGTGCTGAACATCACCAGATTGTCCGTGCCCGATAAGTTGTAGAATGGACTATCAGGTCCATAGTCCTTTAAAGAGAGTTCAGCGCCCTGGGGAGTAATAATAGCCACATAGCGGAGCACCCTACCCTTCTTTTTTGCTTCAGCAGTCAGAGCGCCGATCTGCTCATCTGCCTCGGGCAATAGGTCCAGAAATTTTTGGACACTGGGGGCTTTTACAAGTTTATCAGGTAAAATCGGCTGAATGCGGATATCCTTCATATCCAAATCCAACCCAGCCTCCCTGATAAGAATCAGAGTCTTCCTGGCTATATCGATAGCCCCCAGGTCATCCCTGGGATCGGGTTCCGTATATCCTTTTTCCTTGGCTTCCAGTACTAGTGAAGAAAAGCGACCGCCTTCGCCCAAGCGGTTAAAGATAAAGCTGACAGTGCCTGAAAGTACTGCCTCGATGCGCGATATTTTGTCGCCGCAAGCAACTAAATCGCGCAACGTACCAATTACTGGAAGTCCGGCTCCTACCGTAGTTTCATACCCGTAGACAACGTCCTTCTCCCTGGCCATTTTCTTGATGGCTTTATAACGACTGAAGTCACCGGCATTGGCCCGCTTATTGGGCGTTACTACCGATATTGAGGCTTTCATTATGCTTTCGTAGAATTCGCAGGGCAGGTCGCTGGCCGTACAATCGCAAAAACATGCCGATGGCAAGTTGAGCGATTTCATGCTGGATACGAAACTCGACAGATTAGCCTTCTCGCCTTGGGAAAGTACTTCTCTCCACTTTTCTACAGGAATGCCCTGTTGGTTTATTGCCATAAACCTAGAATTGGAAATACCCACCAGGTTTATTCTAACCGAGTGTTCTCTCAGCAACTTCATTCGTTGGGATTCTATTTGTGCCAGCAGCGTGCCGCCAATAAGTCCCGTTCCCGTGACAAAAAGGTTAACGGTACGGATGCCCGCGAGAAAGAAGGAGTCGTGAATAACGTTGAGCGCTTTCTTTCTGCCCGCGCTTCTGGTGACAATGGAAATATTTAATTCAGAAGAACCCTGCGCGATGGCCACGACATTGACTCCATTGCGCCCTAGAGCCGAGAAAACCCTTCCGGCAATTCCGGTTCTCCGCTTCATCTGTTCGCCTACCACGGCTATTACCGAGAGGTTCGATTCAATGGAGGGCTGGGCTATGAGCCCTGCCGCGATTTCCGCAGCAAATTCATCCTTCAGAGCCTTGGATCCAGCCTGGGCGTCGTCGGGTTTTATGGCACAGCAGATGGATAGCTCGCTGGATGCTTGGGTAATAAGAATTACATTTATCCGGTTTTTGGCCAGGGCGCCAAACATTCGCTGGGCGGTTCCCGTTACTCCCTGCATTCCTAGGCCGTGGAGGCTTAAAAGGCACACCTCCGGTATCGATGCCAACCCTCGTACAGGATAGTCACTTGATGCTGTCTCGGCGACTATACGGGTACCCGCCGCTTCGGGCTTGAGGGCATTGGCTATGCGTACTGGAATTCTGGAATTCATGGCCGGAAGCAGGGCTGTTGGCTCTATTAGCTTGGCCCCGAAGTGGGTGAGCTCCAATGCTTCCTGATATGATATTTCCGGAATAGGAAAGGCATCGGGCACAAATTCCGGATCGGCGGTCAAAAGACCATCCCGTGCTGACCAAAGGCATATCTCATCCACGCCAAGGGAGGCTCCGAGAATAATTGCACTGAGGTCTGAACCTCCCTTACCAAGGGTTGTTGTAATACCAGCCTGGGTCGATCCTATAAATCCTTCGGTGACAACCAAGCCCTTTGCAGAGGCCAGAATCGCCCTGGCCCGGACGTGAGTAGCCTGTTCGTCGCAGCGGGCTGCACCGAAAGTATCATCGGTTACAACCATAGTCCGCGCATCGACGTAATGGGCCTCTATACTCCTCGCCTTTAGCACCCTAGCCAGCAAGGGCGCGGCGAGCAGTTCACCACAGCTTACAATTTGATCAAGGCTACGCCTGGAAAGATCCTGGAGCACAGCAACACCGCCTAATAAATCCTTGAGGCGTACGATGTGCGAATTTAGTAAGGCGATTGCCGCTTCGAGTTCATCACCCGCCAGAAAATGCTCGGCTACAAGAATATGGCGATCGAGAATGCCTGTCAGGAGCGTTGTATAATCTCCCCGGGAGGCGGCCAACGCAGCCGCCCTGTGGAGTTCGTCGGTTACTCCAAAAAAGGCAGACGTAACCACGAGATCTTCGCTGCATCCTTTCAGTATTCCCACGACTTGTTGTATGGATTCGATCCCGGTGAGGACCGATCCTCCAAATTTGTGCACTTTCATTGAGAATCTCCTGCGATAGCCGCATTACCCTCGAAATACGAAGATTCCCGCGAAACCCCATAAGGTTCCGCGGGAAAAGAAATACGAAAAATATAGTAGAGGCTTTTTAGAAGTCTAACAGCCTTTTAAAAAGCGGCTGTGCTCAGCCTAATATAGAAAGCAAAACACCGGCCGCCACAGCAGAACCTATGACGCCCGAAACATTGGGACCCATGGCATGCATGAGGAGGAAGTTGGTTGGGTCGGTTTCTGCCCCTACAACCTGGGAAACCCTGGCCGCCATGGGAACGGCTGATACACCAGCCGAACCGATAAGAGGATTAACCTTGCCGCCAGTGACCACGTACATGATCTTGCCGAAAAGTACTCCGAAGGCGGTGCCAGTGGCAAAGGCGAATAATCCAAGAGCGATAATTTTTAACGTTTCGGGATTGAGAAAACGCGCTGCGCTGGCGGTAGATCCCACTGATACTCCCAAGAATATTGTAAGAATATTGATCAGCGCATGCTGGGCAGTATCGGAGAGCCTCTCGGTAACCCCTGATTCTCGGAACAGATTCCCGAGCATGAGGGAGCCAACCAGAGGGACCGCCGCCGGAAGCAAGAGTCCTACAAAAATTGTCACGCCAATGGGGAATACTACTCTTTCGGTCTTAGTGACTTCCCTGAGCTGAGCCATTTTAACAGCCCTTTCCTTGGGAGTGGTAAGGGCACGCATGATGGGAGGCTGGATTATGGGTACAAGGGCCATGTAGGAATAGGCTGCTATGGCTATGGGTCCTAGTAGTTCGGGCTTGAGCCGGGAGGTGAGGAAGATGGCTGTAGGACCGTCTGCTCCTCCAATGATGCCAATACTCGCCGCGGCTTTAAGGTCGAATCCCAAAAATGTGGCGAGGATAAAGGGGACAAAAATGCCAATCTGTGCAGCAGCTCCTAGAAGTAGACTGGCGGGGTTGGCAATGAGGGGAGCGAAATCCGTCATGGCACCTATGCCCAAGAAGATGAGGGGCGGATAAATCCCGAGCTTTACACCCTGATAGAGGTAGTAGATCAAGCCGCCTGGCTGATCGCCTATCGGTCCATCGGTAATGCCCGAGATAGGAATATTCGCCAAAAGCATGCCGAATGCTATGGGCACCAGGAGGAGGGGCTCGTATTTCTTGTAGATGCCTAGATAGAGGAGGACACAGCTAATAACCAGCATTATAAGCTGGCCTATAGTCATATTGAGGAATCCTGTGGATTGCAGGAATTCCGCGATGAATTCTTTCATGGGGTTAATATCCCCCCTTATTCGAGGTCGACCAGGGGATCGCCGGTGTTGACCGATGCGCTAACCGGAACCCTCAATGCTGCTACTTTTCCCGCCTGGGGCGCCACAATCTCGTTCTCCATCTTCATAGCTTCGAGAATGAGGAGGACATCGCCGCGGTTGACCGACTGTCCTGCTGCTACCTTGAATGACATGACGGTACCGGGCATGGGGGATTTAACGGTGAGAGATCCAGCAGAGGCGGCGACTGGCGCAGGTGCGGCCGCAGGGGCTACCACGGGAGCGCTGGCAGGAGCTGGCGCCGCGAGCGGGGCTGGGGCGGCGGCACGCGCCGGGGCTGCTCCGGCTCCGAGTTCTTCCACCGCCACATCGTATGACTGACCGTTGACTGTTACTCTATACTGCTTCATATAAATTCTCCTTCAGGCTCGCTTATTGTCTGTTGAATCGCTCGATTCTGCCCCACACGGGGGTGTTGAAACCCGGCTCTCCAGCCCCTTCCGGCTGGATGGATGCTATTCTAAAGGCCGAAGAGGACAGGCCACTGGCAGCGGAAATGGCTGCGGTGATAACCGCAACCAACTCGTTTCCGGATCTGGCCTGAGCCGATCCTGGCTGCGGCACAGGCGCCTTAGGGGTTGCCTGTACGGCAGGGCTCTTCGGTTTTACTCCTTGGTTATCCTTGGATGATGCCGAGGAGTTTTTCTTGGATTCGGGACGTATTCCGAATATGAGGTGGAAAACCTGGATTATTCCAATTATCGCGATCAACGCGACAAAGACTGTTCCAATCCCGGCGAACATGATTAACCATTTATTCATAGTCTATCGCTCCAGTGCTCAGGAAGGGATATTGCCGTGCTTGCGCGCCGGTAAAGTCTGTCGCTTACCTAGGAGCATCGAAAGCGCCGCGCAGAGCCTGGCCCTGGTCTGGGAGGGATCGATGACATCATCCACATAGCCCCGAAGCGCCGCCTTGTAGGGATTGGCGAAGTTCTTCTTATACTCTTCGATCTTTTCCTTCCTGGCAGCGACCGGGTCAGCGGCCTCTTCGATTTCTTTCTTGAAGATGATGTTGGCCGCGCCATCGGGACCCATGACCGCAATTTCGGCGCTGGGCCAGGCAAAGACCTGGTCAGCACCCAAGTGGCGGGAGCACATGGCTATGTAGGCACCGCCGTAGGCTTTTCGCAGAATCACGGTCATCTTGGGCACCGTGGCTTCCGAGTAAGCGTAGAGGAGCTTAGCTCCGTGGCGAATAACGCCACCGTGTTCCTGCCCTACGCCGGGCAGATAGCCTGCGGTGTCGGAAAATGTAAGCAAAGGAATATTGAAGGAATCGCAGAAACGAATAAAGCGGGAGGCCTTGTCCGAGGCATTGATATCCAGCACGCCGGCCAGAACAGCCGGCTGGTTGGCGATTATGCCCACGGTTCTGCCTGCCAGCCTTGCGAAACAGGTGACGATATTCCTTGCATAGTCAGGCTGGGTTTCGAAGAAGTCGCCAGAATCGACCACGCGTTCGATAACCCTGCGGACATCATAGGGCTTGTTGGAAGAATCGGGGATAATTCCCGCAAGCTCTGAGTCGGCCCTAAAAGGTTCATCGCCCGAATTGACTAGGGGAGCGTCTTCGATATTGTTCTGGGGCAGGTAGGAAAGAAGTTTCCTTACTGCCGCGAGGGTGGAATCCTCGTCCTTAAACTTCAAGTGAGCCACGCCTGATACTTCGGTGTGAACCCTGGCTCCGCCTAAGTCCTCGGCGCTCACATCCTCGCCGGTCACGGCCTTGATAACCTGGGGGCCGGTGATGAACATATTGGCAGTGCCTTCAGTCATGAAGACAAAGTCGGTAAGGGCGGGTGAATAGACTGCGCCGCCAGCGCAGGGGCCCATGATAACCGATATTTGGGGAACAACGCCGGAAGAGAGGGTGTTGCGATAGAAGATATCGCCATAGCCTGAGAGGGCATCCACGCCTTCCTGAATTCGCGCGCCGCCTGAATCGTTGATACCGATGCAGGGGCAGCCAACCTTAACCGCCATATCCATGGCTTTACAGATCTTGGCCGCGTGCATCTCGCCTAAGGATCCGCCTATGACGGTGAAGTCCTGGGCAAACACATAGACGGTTCTGCCGTCTATGGTGCCGTAACCGATGACTACACCCTCGCCCGGTGCCTCCACCTCAGCCATGCCCAAATCTGTGGAGCGATGCTCCACAAAGGCATCCAACTCGACAAAACTACCCTTGTCGAGGAGGGCTTCGATCCTTTCCCTGGCCGTTTTTTTGCCTTTCGCATGCTGGGCCGCCACACGCTTGGGGCCGCCGCCCGCAAGCACCTTGGCTCGCCGCTCTTCTAGCTCCCTTAGCTTTTGATCCATACGCGCCGACCATCCTCTTTTATCTACAGCGATGAGAAATCACGTGAATGAGAACTGTAGATTCAATTATTATCAGTTAAGGCATTATATAGGTACTTTTTAAGAATGGCTACACCTATCGCATCGGAATGCCATAAGGTCCATCCGCCAAGAACGCTGCCCGGCATTTGCCTGAAGCTAAGTCTGATCTCGTATATCCTCTGAGATGCAAATATCTATCAATTGCAGCTTGTAAGAATTCTGGCACTTCGCTTCCTTCTGCTCGAGGATCTTTTCCGATAAGCTTTCTGCCATCAAATCCAGGGAGTATACGGCGATCGCCTGAAGAAAGTTGTGGAGCGAAGTACACAAGATTGTCAGCAGAAATCTTTTTAAGGACTTTCGACCACTGCTGTGCTTCCCATTGATCAATGATGAATGGCCAATCAGGTGATCTCAGCACTCGTTCAAATGCTTCGGGGCCAATTTTTCTGAGTAATGCAAGAGTCGCACGATACCCTTCCGATCCTATAGGCTCAATGTCCCTATTATCAGCGATTATAATAAGCCCGCTATTTGAATCTTTCAGAGCTCCCAGCGCAGCAACTGCCGCCTTGGCTGCTTGATAGTGATTCCTTGCGACATAACCACCATGGGTGATTACCAGATCATAAGGATGCTCTATATGAATACCCACTTCTTCTTTTAGTCGTTCGGCTGCAACCAAATGAGCGGCTTCTAAATCTCCGCAGTAAATACCCGTCGGCGCGAAATTTGAATTGACAGTTACATTTACAATGAAATCTGTACCAGCAAGCCTAGCTACCGCAATGGCCTCTTCGTGAACAGGATTTCCATCCAGTACAAGATCTTGCGAGTTTGGGTGGGCCATAAATTCTGGTCCATGAAATATCAAAGTACCCGCTTCTCCGAGGAGTCCAGGGCAGATTGATTTTCTTCCCCCAGACACTCCTGCCATAAAGTGGCTTTCTACCAATCCTGTAAGAATTTTCAAGCTTGCACCCAGATACCGCTTGTCTATGAGTGCATGAGTTCCCCGGGCAGTCACCCCTGCGCTCTCAAGCATCAATTTATCTGAGGCATCATGATTTTCTATTTTTATACCTAGTTCGAAAAAGTCGGAGCCTAACATCGACTTGAGCTCATGTTCAGTCATGGGTTCATGCATCCCATTTGCCACAAGGACAAATATTTCTCCGGCAGAATAACCGGCGGTAAAAAGAAGAGTAACCAGAGGTATTAGTATACCTTCCGGGCCTTTATAAGGTACCGGTCGGGTCTTGTCTGACACCACAAGGCATGCAGTAGCCTTCGGATCGGATTTTTTCTTTTCCTTAGCTATTTCCAACAATGGTCGGCAGCTTATGGGTTTGGCAAAAGAGGCTGCAATTACTGCTGATGGATTCTGTAATGCTACTACTTTAGGCAGGCTCAATACATCAAAACCCTCGGGGAGTTGGGCTTCGATATCTCCAGATTCAAATGGAATTTTAATCTTCAT
The DNA here is from genome assembly GCA_964531105.1 of uncultured Treponema sp. Taxonomy (GTDB): domain Bacteria; phylum Spirochaetota; class Spirochaetia; order Treponematales; family Rectinemataceae; genus UBA2256. Next base: position 37,045 of record CAZHFN010000012.1, read on the forward strand.
TCAACTATTTTACCACATTTCCTTAACGATGTTTCAATCCAGATCAAATACCTTTCCTGGATTCATTATACCATTTGGATCCCATGCTTTCTTAATCGCTTTCATAAGATTGAGTTCAATGGGACTCATAAATTCTGCCATATATTTTTTCCGCTTAAGCCCAATGCCATGCTCACCGGATATCTTACCCCCAAGCTTAGTCACAAGGTTATATAACTTCTCAAGTGCCATTGGCTCTGTCGTCTTCCATGCATCCAGTGACATTTCAGGATTTTTGACCAAGGTAGCATGAAGATTGCCGTCTCCAGCATGACCATAGCAAGGTATAGAAATATTGAATTCAGCGGAAATTCTTTCTAACTCTGGGATAATCGAAGGAATGGCTGCAGGAGGTACAACGATATCTTCTAGACTTTGTACCGGACAGTACACCTTAAAAGCCTCAGCAATGTTACGTCTAACACTCCAGACTCTTTCTTGGGTTGTGCGATTATCTGCCATATAGACTTCCAGAGCACCGTTCTCAACGCAGAGATTCCCAACTTTCTCGGCTTCCAGGTCTACTTGCTGGGACTCCGCTCCATCCATTTCGATAAGCAGCATTGCCCCGCAATTTTCATACGGCAGGCTTTCATTCAAATAGCGGCAGGATGTCTGAACAGATAATTTATCCATAAATTCAATACTGACTGGAACCATACCCCTGGCCATAATCGCCGGGACACACGCAATCGCCTCTGCGGGCGTATTAAAAAGAGCCAGAAGGTCTGATTTTGCCTTTGGAAGTCCAATCAATCGTATTATTGCCGTTGTTACAATTCCTAAAGTACCTTCAGAGCCTACGATAAGATGAGTAAGATCATAACCTGTCACATCTTTTGCAAGCTTCCCTCCTAGCCAAACGACTTCACCCATTGGAGTCACTAGTTCTATCCCCAGAACATAGCGAGAGGTGACCCCGTATTTAACTGCTTTTCCCCCTCCAGCATTTTCTGCGATATTTCCTCCAAGAAAACAAGTCTCCAGACTCATAGGATAGCCTGCGTAAAATAAACCCCTATCTTTAACCAAATTGTTGATTTCATTAGTAACTATGCCTGTCTCGACGGTCATCGTCATATTGTCAAAATCTATCTCGAGTACCTTGTTCATTTTTTCTAAAGAAAGCACGATACCGCCAAAGGCTGGTATAGCCCCACCCGACAGGCCGGAGCCTGCACCCCGGGGAGTCAAAGGTATATGCCGGATATTAGCCAGCTTTACTACCTCAGATACTTGGGATGTTTTACATGGAGTGACTACAACCTCTGGCATGTGCCCATACTCCTCAGCTGAGGTTTCATCGTGAGAATAAGTTTCCATCTTTTCGATATCTGTTATTACATTATTAGCCCCAAGAAGTAATTGCAGCTCTTGAATGATTTTTACAGTTACAGCCTCGTATTTCATTAGCCGCACCTTTCTGTTCTTTCGTCTCTTTTCCTGGAATTCAATCGTGCTGCAAGATGCGGTAAAATTTCAAAGAGATCACCAATGATGGAGAAATCCGCAACCTTGTGAATTCCCGCTTCGGGATCTGAATTGATCGCTACAATAGTCTCTGCAGTCTTAATACCGGCAAGGTGCTGAATCGAGCCCGATACTCCGACACAGATATACAATTTGGGTGATATCGTTTTACCCGAAAGTCCAACTTGATGAGGATATTTAATCCAACCCCTATCCACTGCTTCTCTGGATGCACCAATAGCGCCATCCATTGCGTCTGCCAGCTCTTTCACAAGTCCAAAATTCTCTTTCTTTTTCAGCCCTCGCCCTCCAGCCACAACTATCATGGCCTCCTCAAGATTTGCATAACCTTCAGTATCACTTTCAAAGCTCAGTACTTTCACTCTTTTTTCAATTGAACCTGGGTCCAGAGGAAATCTCTCAACTCGTCCCTTCCTGAGAGAATCCCTCTCCAATGGTTTAGAGGATTTAGGCCTCACCGTTGCCATCTGAGGTCGATGATCTGGGGTTTTTATGGTTGCCATGATATTTCCACCAATAGCAGGCCTGGTTTGAAGCAGTAACCCTGTTCCTGGCTCAATATCCAATTCTGTACAATCGGCAGTTAGCCCAGCATGAAGAGAAACCGCGATATGCGGCATCAATGTTCTGCCGGAGCTGGTTGCTGCCGCCAATATGACTTGAGGGCTTCGCTCCCTCGCCATTTTCACAATAATTTCTGAGTATGTTTCACAAACAAAATTGGAGATGCGAGAATCCATAATCGAGAGAACGATATCAGCTCCCCGTTCGATAAGCTCCAATTCCATACCCTCAAGGCAGCCTTTATCATCTCCAATGAGCACAGAAACAAGATCGACTTTCAATGTATCCGCTATGACCCTGCCTCTGGCTAGTAATTCAAATGAAACCTCTTTAAGTCGTCCTTCTGAAACCTCTGCGATAGTCCACACCTCATTCATAGCTTAGCCCCTGATCAAGTTTTTTGAATCCAGAAACGAGAGCAGCGCGTCAATAGCCGTATCAATTTCATTTTCATCCCTTGCCCTCACTACGGTGCCGCTTCTCGTCATTTTTGGGTAAAATATTTTGGTAACTTTTGTGGGAGAACCCCTCAGGCCAAGGAAGTTTTGGTCTAAATCAAGGTCATTGGCTCCATAAATAGTAAGAGGTGTTGTCCTGGCAAACTTTTTACCCCGAAGCGTAGGAAGTCGGGGAGTAGCAACCTCCTTTAGAACAGTGAGAAGGCAGGGCAATTCCACCTCCAAGACTTGATAACCTCCCTCAACTAAGCGCCGAACCTTGATTTTTCTTTCCTGCAATAGATTATTCTCTTCAGCCTCCAATTCCATCATTCCCACATAACTTATAATTGGAATATTTAGCCAAGCCGCGAGGCATGGGCCAACTTGGCCAGTATCACCGTCGGTGGCGCGCTCACCTGCGAGGATAATATCGAAAGGTCCAATTTTTTTTACTGCTGCTGACAATGTATAGGATGTGGCCCAAGTATCGGAACCCGAAAAAGCTCGATCCGTTATCAAAACGCCTCTGTCGCAACCCATAGCCATAGCTTCACGCAAAGCTTTTTCTGCTGAAGGCGGTCCCATCGTAAAGACCGTTACAGTGCCCCCATGTTTTTCTTTCAGTTGTATAGCCAATTCAATAGCATAAAGGTCCAATGGGTTGATTATTGCCTCAACGCCTTCTCTCACCATCGTGCCTGTCTCGGGGTCCATTTTGACCTTGTCAGTGTCCGGCACCTGCTTTATTGCAACAAAGATCTCCACCAAAATTCTCCTGCACCATTATGAGACTGACTTAATTACAGTAAAGGGCTAATAAATCTTTTAGTTGGATTTTTCAGCTTCTAGCTTCGCCACTTCAATAGCATTGAAAACTTCGATAGTAGTACCCAATTCCTTGACAGTATCGAAGAATGCCCACCGAAGCATAGGGTGTCGTGAGGTAGGTCCAGTCTGGGCAAGTTCAATACTATTTAAATTAAAGTGCTCACGAACTCCCGCGAAATCTCCTGTATCGAATGCGATATGATGAATTCCTTCTCCGTGAGAGTTAAGGAAATCTTTGAGAACAGAATCTCCTCCAAATGGCTCTAGGAGTTCAAACTCAACATCACCTAACTGGTAAAGGGCAACTTTCTGAAAAAAGTCAGACTCTTTGCCGTAATAGAATTTTTTCCCCTCTCCTGTAGGAGAGCGTTCAATTACCCTAGTAGGTTTTATTCCAAGAAGGATTTCATATTTTTTTATTGAAGCTTCGAGATTGCGAACAACCAGGCCAACCTGGGCAAGTCGGGGAAAAAGAGATTTAATATCTTTAGTATTTTGCTCTTCACTCATGTTTTACCCCTCATTTCATCAAGAATATTTGTCTATAAACACGCACATTTCCTGATTCATCTTTTTCAAATTCCATGATTCCGCCCATGTGAGAATTCCACCTGTCCAGGAGTTCTTTGCTCTGAGCATAGGTTTTTTGTTTTTTATCCATACCGTCAAATTCATAATACCCAATCAGGTCATTACCGCAATTCCAAATAGAGTAATTGCGCATACCTGCCTTATGCATTAGATCCAGCATTTCCGGCCATATTTCATCATGTTTTTTTATATATTCATCAATTTTTCCGGCCATAACCCGACCTTTCCAAACAAAACGTTCCATATTCTCCCCCCAATTTAACTATTTATCAAATCTTAAGTACATGACTGTCGAGCAAATCCATAATGCCCGGCACATCCCCTGATTTTTGAAGCTGTTTAAGCTCTTCTCGTGGAATCGTACGTGCTATTTCCCATAAACCTTTAGCTCTTCGGACAAAAGATTTAGTCGCTGCTATTCCATCCATACGTGGAGGCCAAATGTCCATTACATACCACCCGTCATAACCTACTTCTTGAAGCTGGTAGAAAAAATCCAAGGTTTGCCAAAGGCTAACCGCCCCTAAGACCAAGTCATCATCGGTCTTTGAATAGTTATCACTCAGGTGAATATGAAAAAGGCGTTTATGCCTGGACAGCAGGGTTACACTTTCTGCAGGAGTTTCGCCAGCCACCAAAGCATGTCCGTAATCCAAGATTACACCAAGATTATCAAGCCCCACCTCTTCGCAAAGCACTACTGCTTTTGCAGCGGTTGAAATATATTGGTAGATTCGAGGGTCGGCTGGCTTGTACTCAATAGTAACCTTTACGTCGCTTCGATGCGAAGCAATATAATGCAGGTTCTCCGAAAGCCAGCCCCAACGAGTTGAATACTCATCCTCGAAAGGATAGTCGTATCCATCATGGGCCAGCCAGAGCATTACGTCCACGCCTCCAATAGCTTCGCAAAAATCAAGGGCCTCAGCACAAAATCGCGTAAACTCCGACCTTACTCCAGCATCTCTGTTTGATAAGGTCCCACCTTTATAGCGATTATCCGAATAAGTATTTGGAACTATTGTACCAGCCCTCAATCCATGGTCTGCAAGAAATTTTTTAAGCTTTATTGGATCGGCTTCTCTCGTGAACGTTACAGGAAGTCCCTCAACAATTCCTAAAGATTGCAGAATCTTGCATTGTTCCTCGAAAGGAATATCTTGTTTGTAATTTTTTAAAAATCTGTCATTGCACGACGAAAAAGCGGAACGAGAGGCTTCAATCTTCATCTTGCGATATCTCCTTTCAGGCCGACAGCCAGGAGCCGTCGACCTGAATCCTGATTGTGAAATACTACTACTTAAGCGCTATGATCTTATTGAGGTACGTAGTTCCGACCGAACCTAAGCCCGCAACCTGAGCATTCCAGTAAGTAGTGAATCTCTGGGTCATTTCCTTACGGGACTCTGCAGGGAACTCGTGATAAGTAACGCCCTTCTCCTTAAGTTTGTTCAGATAATCGGCTTCCTTTGCAGCAACAGCTTCATGTTCTTCAGCGGTAATCTGCGCAATGGCATCGGTCATAATCTGCCTATAGACTGCAGGGACACCAGCCCAGAAGTTTTTATTCGCAACGACATTGTTAACGGAAAGAAGGTGCCTTGTCCCGGTCACATTTTTTCCTAGATCGTAGAAGCCTGCCTCATATATATTCTGGAGAGGTACCTCGACAGCTTCTATTACACCAGTGGACATGGCTGTGTATGCCTCAGACCACGCCATGGTGACATAGCTGAAACCCATAAGTCCCAGCAGATCGGTGTAGACCTTGATTTGAGGTGAGCGGATTAGCACCCCCTTACAATCCGCCAAGGTCTTAATAGGTTTCTTGGAACTCACATAACGGAATCCGCAGAAGAAGTAGTTGAGTAACTGTATGTTTGTCTTTTTTGCTACAAGATCTGCATACCACTTTCCAACTTCACCGGAAAAGACTTTTTCTGCATGGTTGTAGTCATCAAAGAGGGCCGGCAAACTAAGAATCACCGATTCTGGCACATAGCTTTGGATATAGCTGACATCGGTGATTGTCATATGATAGACGCCGTACTCTACACCCTCAAGAAGTTCCGCGTAAGATCCCAGGGCTCCTCCATTGGTATAATCGAAACGAATCAGTCCATTGCTCCACTTTCCCACAAGCTCGATCCATTTTTGTGCATAGACACTTTCTATGTTGTTAGGACCATTTGGTGTAGCAAAGACGATTGTGATGGGCTTTCGACCTTTAAGGTCGTAGCTCCCAGGCTCCCCGAATGTACTTGCAAGAATCGCAAGCATGAAAAGGGCCACAAAAAACACTCTCGCTGTCTTTCTCATATCTACCTCCTAAAAAAACCTAAGCCGGATTTCTCCGACATAAAGACCTACATTCCATATCCGACGAGTCTTGGTATCCATGTAGTAAGCGCGGGGATGAATACCATAGCAATAATAACGACCACAATTATTGCCACGAAGGGAAGAATTGGCTTAACCATTTTAGATAAGGGAGTATTATCGATGGCAGCCATTACAAAAAGCACGCTGCCAACAGGGGGAGTCAGCCCTCCTGACATAGTAGCAACCATGAATACTATGGAAAACTGCTGCACGTTGATTCCCATTCGTTGGGCTATTGGAAGAAATATTGGAGTAAGAAGAAGCATTGTCGCTACACCATCAATAAAGCATCCGGCCAGTATACACACAGCAGCAACGAAGAGCATGAAACCTACTTGAGAATTGATATAGGTCGCACAGAATGTAGCTATCATGGTAGTCAGGCCCTCGCGAGCCAAGATGTAACTAAATATGCTTGATATTGCTATTATTCCTATGGGACCCGCTGATGAAATACAAGCATCCCGAACTGCTGCGATGATTTGCTTAAAATTCATCTTTCTTCTGACAAGGCCGTAAATAAGACCATAAACAATGGCCGCAACACCTGCCTCGGTAGCGGTAAAAACACCGAGAAGTATGCCTCCTACAATAATGAGGGGCATAAAAAGCGCCCATATCGCTTTGCTAAAACTTGCAAATAGTACTTTGAAACCTTCGAATTTTTCTTTGGGAATTCCTCTTTTTTTTGCATAAAAGTAGGCGACAATCATGTACCCCAGTCCAAGTAGCAAGCCGGGGACTATTCCTCCTACAAAAAGCTTGCCGATATTTATCCCTGCCGCATTACCGTAAAGAATCATGATAATACTTGGAGGAATTATTGGTCCCAGGCTTGCCGCCGCTGCCACTATCGCTGCCGCCCAACCTTCCTCATATCCGCCCTTTTTAAGTCCTCGAAGCAGCATGGAACCGAGGGCTGACGCATCTGCGTTGGAAGAACCCGAGATGCCCGCTAAAATTATTCCAGAAGCTATTGATGTCTGGGCAAGACCACCCCTGATATGACCGACAAGCGCCTTGGAAAATTTGACTATATCTTCGGTAATGCCTGTTCTTTCCATAATCTGTCCAGCGAGCATGAAAAAGGGTACTGCCATGAGGGCAAAACTGTCAGTGGCGGTAAACATCTTCTGGGCAATGACGAGATTTGGAATTGAAGCATTCACAAGGAGCCAAATCATGCTGGTGCCGCCCATCGCGATTATTATTGGCGCGCCAAGGAGCAGGAGACTGAAAAAGATAATTATTATTGCAAGTATCATAGACTTAAGCTCCTTGCCTTTTTTTAATGCTCCCATCAGTTCCGGTTGCATCTCTTTGAATTGTCTTATTAGAACTGATGAAAGATCCTAAAAATTTTCGCACGAACACAACGAAGAGCAGTATTGCTCCCACCGGCTGTGCAACATAGAGCGCGTTCATGGGAAGCGGAAAACCGGGAACCTGCCTATTTCCGGTTAGGACACAGAGCTTGAGACTGGCAAAAAAATAGAAAACACTGAAGGCTATGCCGAATGCCATAAGGAAGCCACGTACTAAAAGGCGTGTTTTCTCGGGCAACTTCTCTTGAATAATATCGAACGACATCCAGATATCCCTGTTGAACATGACAGGTATGCCGAGCATAACCATCCAAATAAAGCCAGCTCTTGCAGCTTGTTCTGTCCAACCAAGAGGAGCACGGAGAACATAGCGCCAAAATATCTGGGCAACTGTTACAGCAACACTCCATGAAAGAAGTACAACTAAAATCATCTCAACTAATTTGAATACCCTGTTGTATATTCTCAGCATTGCTACTCCTCCTTTAAACGGCAGAACTCGGCAATGCCTTCAAGGCAAGCCCGAAGCTTTTTCTCGCTATATCTATTTCTTCGTTCGTCGGAATCACGTGAACCTTAACCCTTGACTCTGAAAGCGACAGAAGAGCTTCGCCTTTAACGGATGCATTTATAGCCGTATCAAGCTGAACACCTAAATGTCCAATTGCATCACAAATCTTAGCCCTCACCAATGAGGAGTTTTCTCCTATTCCTCCGGTGAAAACCAGATGGTCCAACCCGCCTAATTCGGCATAATAAGCACCGATATAGCGAACAATGCTGCATACAAATACTTCTATCGCAAGAGCTGCTCTTTTATTTCCATGCTCAGCAGCCAAGATAATTTCCCTCAGATCTCTGCCTACCCCAGATAGCCCCAGCATTCCTCCACTTTTACCAAGTCCACTCATAATTTCACCAAGACTTAAACCTTGGTTCATCAGAAATGGAATAACATAAGAATCAAGGTCTCCAGAACGATTCGCATGAGGAATCCCGGTTTGTAGAGAAAAGCCAAAACTGTTATCAACGCTCTTCCCATCCAAAATAGCACAAATAGAACAAGAGCCACCAAGATGACAGGATATCAATCTGCCTGTGGATCCTTCCTTTTTTTCTATCGCTTTTGCAATAAACCCATGGGAAGCTCCATGGTAGCCCATTTTCTGAATTCCATACTTTTCAAACCATTCATAGGGTATGGAATACAGCCTTCTTTCGATAGGGATGGTTGTATGAAAGGCTGTTTCAAATACGCCAACTAAAAGAGTTTTGGGCAAAAGTCCCTTGAACATGCGGATCGCTTCGATATATGGCCCGTTGTGGGCCGGGGCTACAAAAAGATATTCCTGCATGGCTTGGAGCACTGGCTCAGTTAGTTCATGAACACCATTATATCCTTTAGCAAGCACAGTCTTAAATCCAATTGCCTTTATTTCCTCAACCTTCTTTAGAACACCTAGTTCTTGATCAAGAAGACTATCTAGAAATAATTGAATACCATCAGCATAATTTGGAACCTGTATTTCTTCTGTTTTCTTAATCAAATTATTTCTATTATTTCTATATTCATAAAAAGCATTGCCTTCAGCTCCCACCCTCTCGACCTTAGCTTCTGCAACGATAATTTCAGATGGCATTTCGAAAAGTTTAAACTTCAAAGAGGTACTTCCTACATTACAAACGAGTACCATCATCAGTATATTCTCCTTGGCTCAGGATTTTGAGGCGATTTGTCGGAATTTCCACTTATCGGCTGGAACTGGAATTCCATCCCATTGGATGTATGTCGTACAACAATATTTCCTTTCCAATTCATATCATTTTTTTCTGTAAAATCATCCCTGTAGAATGCTCCTCGGCTTTCTTTACGCATGCGAGAGCTTTCAATAATCATCATAGCAACATCGAGCATATTTCTACATTCCAGAAGAAGTATTAGATCCTTGGCATCGACGGCCTTTTCTGTTTGAAGTTCTTTCTGAAGTTCTTGAATTCGATTACTGGCTTCCTCCAACTCATGCCCGTTTTTAATAAGATTAACTTTGGCAACCATTATTTTTCTTGTTTCTTCTTGAATGCTGGATAGTCTTGTATTTGAGCTTGATACTGGAACTTCTCGATGTATAAGATTCTCGAGTCTTGCTAACTCAATTTTTGCCAATTCAGGAATTTCTGAAAAATCATAACCTTCAAGGCTAAGCGCATATTTTGCTGCATTTATACCAGCTATATTCCCAAAAACAAGAGTTTCGATTCCTGCACTTCCTCCCATGCGATTCGCGCCATAAAAACCTCCAGCCACTTCACCTGCTGCATATAAGCCAGAAAGAGTAGTCTCACACTGAGCATTTATTCTCACTCCTCCCAAGGCTGTATGTGCCGCAGGCATTACCTCAGCGGGATCTTTCATGAGATCTATACCTGCGGCAAGAGCCGGTTTATAAAAAATTGCGTGATCTTCAACCACCCTTTTCCTGGGAAGCATGGATACATCGTAGAACACCCCCCCATGTGGGCCTGCTTTGCCCGATCTTATTTCTGTCAACATAGCCCGGGCAAGGTCGTATTTTTGCACTGCCTCCCGATTTAACCCATGTTTTGATAGGATATCCTCATCACTGCTGTTTTTAAGTTGAGCTCCAGCCCGCAAGAGTGTTGTTGGAATAACCTTTCCCTTAAGCGCGTCAGGATATACAAAAACGCAAGGCTCAAACTGCATGAACTCCATATCGATTATTTCAGCTCCAGCTTTGTAAGCCAAAACGAAACCATCACCAGTTATTCCTTTTGGATAGGTAGTCAAATCATAGATGGCTCCACAGCCCCCTGTAGCTAAGACAATCGCTTTAGCAAAATAAGTAATAAATTCGCCTGAACGAATATCAATCCCGACAGCTCCATCGATTTTACCATTCTTATGAAGTAATTTATGAATAAAAATAAACTGTTGAAATTTTACTCCATGCTTTTTACAATCTCTCGCCATGAGCCTGGAGCCCTCGATACCGGTCATCGCCTTATAATGCACAAGACGTGGATATGTACTGCCTAAGGTGTGCAGAACATCGTATTCACCATTGGGTTTTTTATCAAAAATCAAACCGACTTCTTCCAAAAAACATAGTTCATTTTTAGCATTTTTTACGAGAACTTTTTCCAAATTCCGATTGCTGATCGATTGCGAGCTTTTCTGAAGGTCAGTTTCATATATTTCAAGGCTGTCATCTTTCTCAACTGCAACATTGAAACCTAGGATGTCAGGCGTTGCTCTTGGGCCTTTTTCAACGACAACAACACTAGCTCCCATTCGGGCCGCTGCACTGGCGGCACGGAGACCTGCAAAACCGCTGCCGAGCACGAGAACGTCGCAGGAAAATATATTTTTTTCGTTCATTTTATAAACCCCCAAATAAGCTACATCCTTCAAGCAACTCCATACTTTTCAGCAAATCCATAAAGAGCATTCACATATACCTGCAGTGGGAATCTTGCTGCACCTGCGCCGATCTGCCCACCCTCCTTCGATATTATTCCTCCGTGGCAAATAGGCGTAATTCCGGTATCGAGTACTTTTCGAATATCGATTCCTAAACCTGGACCAGAAAAATCAAGCAGGGGAATCGGATAATTGTGGTTTATTCCCACGCATATCTCCCTAAGCTCCAAGGATTGGGCTATAGCCTCTTTGTATCCGCCGCCTCTAAGTCGAAGAACGTTGGGCGCTGCAGCTGCCGCAAAAGCCCCCATACCCATTACCTCAGTTACCGTACTATCTCCCATGTAAGGAACCGCATCAGCAGGTCCCCATTTGGATGAGAGAAATTCTCCCGTCATTCTTGGAGCATCAGCCAAGAACCACTTTTCGCCGGTAGCCGCGACTTTCAAACCAGTCTGCACTCCATTTTGTACAATTGATGTTACGATGGTTGAATATTCCAACCCCTTAATTCCTCTTATTGAAGCCATGGATCCGGCCATTCCAAGAGGATGAAACCATCGCTCAGTGCCTAGGAACATTTCAGTTATTCTTTTTAATGTAGAAGAATCGAGCCCTGCATTAAAAAGCATAGGTATTATTACCCCAACAAGTCCCAGGCTACATGCAATCTGTCGTGTATGACATTCGTCTCCCATCTGCATGCCTTTTGCGATGAGACTTTTAAGCTCTATTCCTCCATTACGGTGTAAAACATCATCGACAATAGGAGCAAAAAAATCTTCTATTTCAGAAAGATTTTTTTCAATCTCTGCATCATAATTACCCCATGCACCAAGACCGTTACGACCTTCAAAAGGAATGCAATAGCCTTCGAGTCCGGTTGTAACATCGGTACAAATATTTACTACCATATTAGGCGTGACAATACCCGCGCCTGCACCTACACAGAACAAATCATTAGCAGAGCATAACTCGATTTCCCCAGCAAGAATCATGTTTTTTGCTTTTTCCGGGCTTTTTGCAAGACCTGAATGAAGCACGCCTCCGATAATTCCCTTTTGTTGCACTGGTACCATATTTTTAAACTCGATAGGAGGTCCGGCATGGAGAATCATATTGGGCTTCATGCCAGGAATGCTGTTAAGTGCTTTTCTAATACCCGTCCAACGAGGATCGGCAACAAGCAATCTATCAAATGCCTTTTTATTAGCTGTTTCGATCTTTAACTTTATTTCGTTCATTTGATCACAGCACCTTATCCAAGAGTTCCCGTACTTCTTTATTTAAAATGGGTCTCCATGAAACCTGAGCGATTTTTACTTTCTGCTCTTCCACGCCTTTACCGAAAGACTCGAGCCCGACATTAATAACTACTAATGTGGTATTGAACAGGTTCTTAGGTTCCATTCTTCTTTATCCTCAACCAAGTATTAAACCGGCCAGCATTGCCGCTTTGGCGTTTCCGCTCTGCAGGAGGACACCAAGATTTCTAAGGCGTTCAGCCTGTTCAGCCACACCTTGTATATCGAGATCGGTTCCACACAGAGATGCGACCAAGCTTATATACCGTCCTTCCTCTAGACATCGGCTCCGAATCTTTTTAAGGCTGTCTTCGATAGCTCCAACTGGATCTCTGTGTACTCCATGCCCGAATAGAAGATCAAATAAAATTACCGCAACCTCAGAATCGCTCCCTTCTTGAAGCAATCTATCATTTATGATTGAAGGATCCATAACCGGGTGCGGCTTTCCTTTGGTGAATTCTTCATCCCCCATATCTATCAGGGAATTCCCCACGCTTCGATGCCGATTCTCAAGCTGCTTGACCTTTCCGAAAGATAGATTGGAATGAAGCGTTGGAATCATATCTTGAAGCATCAGAACGGCTTCCTCGCTATGAGTCCCTCCACAGAATACGGCTCGCAAGTACTTTTGTCCGGCTTTAAGTTTTTGTCTTTCTTCTAGGGCAATCCGAGCCAAGGCGGTCTTACATTCAGAGAGATAATCATAACTAATTACTTTTTCTTTCCTAGACAGCTTAACAGCCAATTGAGCAGCGTGTTCAAGGGTATCGGCACAGTATGCGCCAGCAGAAAGTATCTGGTCTCGCTGCCCGCCAAGCAAAAATACAACGATAGGCTTACGGCACTTTTTTATCTCAACAAGAATCTTGGTCATCGTATCGGGATGCGGCGGTTTGGATACCATAACGATAACATCAGTATCCCTGTCCTCTTCGAGGAATCGCAGACCGCGAATCATCGTTGAACCGCCAACTTCTTTGGAGATATCTTTTCCTCCTGTCCCTATCGCCTGCGAGATGCCCAATCCAGCTTTATGTACTTGAATTGCAATTTCATGTATTCCTGAGCCGCTGGCACCTACTATTCCTATACGCCCTTTGCGCACCTTGCTCATTACGCCCAAGGAAATATTATTTATAACGCTCGTCCCACAGCCAGGACCCATGACAAATAGGCCCTTTTGTTCTGCCATTTTCTTGAGGGCAATTTCTTCAGAAAGCGGGACATTGTCGCTGAATATGAATACATGCATGCCTAAATCAAGCGCAATTTTTGCTTCCTGTGCAGCAAAATCACCAGGCACAGAAATCAAGGCAAGATTAGCCTCCGGTTCTGCTGAAATGGCTTGTCTTATAGAGGAATAAGCCTTTGCCGCCGTTGAGTTGTTGCTCGTATACGTTTGCTTTCTCTCAAGAAATTCGAGAGTACTTTTAATCGCAGCATCCACGAGTTTTTCATCAGAAATGTCAAGAGCGACAATAAGATCGTTAGGCGATGCCACCAGAGCCTCAGCAGATAGGCCACCGAATTCGGCAAGAACGGTTTTATTCATATCTGTGCCCATGACTACAACAGCATCGATTACTCCATCTATCATCATAATGCGTTTAGTCGCATTCATGAGAAAAACAGAATCCATATAATCGTTTTTTTTGATAATTATCCTGATCACTTGGATGCTTCCTTTTTCCCTTGCTTTACAGCATTTCCTTTACCTGGGCTATTACCGAATCGATGCTATATCCGAGTAGGCCTTGCAAAGCCTCGAAAGATCCAAAACCTGGGAAGCAATCCGGGATTCCAAGTCGCTTAAGCTTGCAAGAAATTCCGGATTCAGCCAATGTTTCAGCAACAGCTCCCCCTAATCCTCCGTTGATTGTGTGATCTTCTAGCGTAATTATTTTTCCAGTGTTTCTAGCAATTTTAATTATTAAATCTTTGTCGAGAGGTTTAAGCGTATGCATATCGATCACGTTGATATTTATGCCATCACGTTCATAAAGAATCCTGGCAGCTTCCACCGCATACGAAACCATTATGCCGCATGCAATGACTGAAACATCGCCACCATCTCTGATTTCGATTCCTTTGCCAACATGAAAATCATAATTACCCTTGTATACTGCAGATTCGTTTCTTCCGTTTGCAAGCCGGATATATACAGGTCCTTTTATATCAAGAGCCGCGTAAAAGGCCTTTAGCGCCTGATCCGGATCTCCCGGAACAATCAAAGTGAGATTAGGGAAAGATCTGAGAATTGCTAGATCTTCCATTGCATAATGCGTACTACCGCCCCCGCCTGCGAGGCCTGTATTGTTGCCGATTATTTTTACGTTGGCATTCTGGTAGCAAATATTCGTACGAATATTTTCACAAGCCCTCATGCTAAGAAAAACCGACATTCCATAGATGAATGGCAAGCGTCCTTCCAAAGCCAACCCAGCCGCAAGGTCTACTGCACACTGTTCAGCTATGCCAACATTGAAGTGCTGCTTGGGAAACTTCTGAATAAATTCCGGCATGCCTGCCCTTGAAACGTCAGGCGAAACAAGGCAGAACTCACCATTCACTGCCGCATATTTTTGCATTGCTTCATCTAGCATGGGCCTTGCTGATTTCAACACTTCCTTGAACGCATAGGTCTCGATCATCGCTCTTGCCCCCCTTTCGCCTTACGAGCCGAAATAATATCATTTAACGCAATTTCCAGTTGTTCATCATTTAAAACGCCATGATGCCAATTAGCTTGATTTTCCAGAAAGGAAACACCTTTTCCTTTTATTGTATTTCCAATTATTACAGTAGGAACGTCAGAACTCGGATCTGGCAGTGCGTCCAGTGTTTTTACAATTTGGTTCATATTATGCCCATCTATTTCTATTACATTCCACCCAAAAGCTCTCCATTTATCTGCAAGCGGTTCCAGCTTCATTCCTTGTACTTCGTCTTCTGTGCAGCAATTTAGGCTAAAACGGTTGCGATCTACCAGAACAACTAGATTTCCAAGCTTGTAGTTTGCCGCAGCCATTGCGCCTTCCCACACTGATCCCTCGTTCAGTTCTCCATCGCCCATCAAGGTAAATACATAATGTCGATCACCTCTGAGCTTTGCCGCTAGTGCAAGCCCTGAACATAGTGTAGTACCATGCCCTAAAGACCCAGAAGAAACCTCCATTCCCGGATTTTGATTTTTACATGGATGCATACCGTAGCGGCTGCCTAGTTGCCCATAAGTCTTAAAGATTTCATCAATGCTGCCATAGCCTGCCATGGCCATCGCAATATAAAGGCAACCCGCTCCATGGCCTTTACTAAGCACAAATCTGTCACGCCCAGGCCAGCGAGGATTACTGAGATCTTTTCTAATCTTGTAGAGATATAAGGCGGTTAGCATTTCTGCCATAGAAAGATCGCCGCCCAGGTGAATAAGTGTCTGCCTCGAGAGCTTAACAATATTCTCTCTCATGACACTGGCCGCATCTTCCAGCTCTCGTATCGTCATCTTTTTTTCCACAGAACACCCTCCTTACATACAAGTACTAATGCAGTTAATATGCCAAATCGAATTTATATTTATTCAACCCTGACTTATCTTAAGGTTTAAACCATGAGTTGAGTTGAGGCGCGATTTAATTACCATAATTTGGTTATGGTAATCATTGAGAATTATAAGAGATAAATTTGGAAATACTATAAAATGAAAACACGTTGTATCATTTTATTACTATAGTATTAATTTGATACTTTTATAATCATTTTGATACAGTCTTTGTATAAATAAAGTCCTAGAAGCATGCCGACAAGCATATTGCCCCCCGAATCACTCCCAACGCTAAGCAATTCATCGATATTTTCTCGAAGTCCATCACCACCCTTACTAAACAGCAATGACAAAGCGACCTTTTCCAATAAAGAATAAACTTCGCCAAAAGCTGCAGATTTCAAGTAAGCACTGCTGATTTCTGTTGTCAGTCTTTCTGCATTCTCTATGATGGCATTTGAAAAACACTTATTAGATGGCATAATCTTAATTCCAATTCTTTCAATTATTGATGCTACATAGGCTATTCCAATAAGCACATCGTCCATGGTTGGCGTTAGGCCAGAACCCATCCCCATGATTTTCTCCAAGGCTATTCGTATTGATGCGGTACTATCTCTTATTATACTTCTCTTAAGTTTGCTCAAGACATCTATTTCCCATAGTTGAGAAATTTCAGAGCCAAGAGATTTATTTATTACAACACATTTCCCGGTTTTATTAAGGAGTCTAAATATATTTTCTACAATATTACTTTTACGATCCCATAAAAGCTGTTCAGCAATCTTGATATTATTAGTGAATTCATTTCCCGAAAGCACTGGTTTCTGATTATTTTCAGTGTTAAAAAATACTCTGGTTGGTATGATAGCGACACTGATCTCCGGAAAAAATAAATCAAAATTACAAAATGAAAAAGTCATTCCAGGATATGGCTCCAATGTTGCCATTAATGATTCCATATCTTTAAAACCAAGGCCGAACGGTACAATCCCATAATTATTTTGATGAAATAACAATAGATCTTTATCATTTATCCTGCAGTAGAAAGATTTGCTGAATACGGCAATTATACAGCCTTTTCCTTCCATCACGAGAAAATCCCAAGCCCTTTGACCAAGAGTAGATTCCAATACGATTTTCATTTACATGAGTCTTTATTCATTTCCCGTAATTTCCGGTGAAGTGTAGCCCTGCTTATGCCTAGTTTTTTTGCGGCCTCGGTTTTGTTACCTCTAGTTTCGTCCAGTACTTGGCTTATAAGTTCATTCTCTCTAGATGAAAGCAAGTTGCCATTTTCTAAATGCACAGATGCTGGAGTTTGTTGGACTAAGTTTTCTCCCTTCTCTTCCGATTTGAAGCCTGAAGAAATTCCCCCTAGAACTCGAGAAATTTCTTCAATACCAATAGAATTTCCCTGAGCAACTATGACCAATCTCTCGATAACATTTTTTAATTCTCTCACATTACCTGGCCATGCGTATTCAACGAGAGCCTTCATACCCATTGGTGAAATATTCATACCGCCTTTATTGTGTGCGTGGGAAAAGCAGTTTGCAAAGAAGCTTATCATTGTTTCAATATCTTCCCTACGTTCCCTGAGAGGCGGTAATTTCAATGACAGCACATCGAGTCTATAATATAGATCTTCCCTAAAAAGACCCTCTTTAACTAATTTCCCTAGGTTTTTATTGGTTGCCGCGATAATCCTAATGTTAACAGGTATCACTTTATCATCGCCGACCCGCCAAATTTGCCGTTCTTCAAGGACACGAAGAAGTCTAGGTTGAAGATCCAGAGCTATCTCAGATATCTCATCCAAAAAAATAGTCCCGTTGTGCGCCAACTCGAATAGGCCGATTTTACCTCCCTTTTTTGCCCCGGTAAAAGCTCCATCAACGTAACCGAATAACTCCGATTCGAGTAGATTGGATGGTATAGTTGCACAATTTATCGCCACAAAGGCCATATCTCTTCTAAGGCTGTAGTTATGGATACTCTGGGCGAACATCTCTTTTCCTGTGCCACTTTCACCGTAAATCAAAACGGTAGAATCCACTGGGCTATATTGTTTTGCCATCTGTATACTTGCTTGAAGTAAATTGCTTTGCCCCAGTATTTGGTCGAAAGTATTTCTGGCAACAAGACCTTTCTGAGCGAGTTTTCGTCGTATTTGCTGCTCAACCTGCTGTACATACTCCACTTCTTGCAATACAACAACGGCGCCCTCAGTTTTATTTCCCACTTTAATGGGAAGAATACTGCTTGTATATTTATTGTCTATTTCATGTAAATCATTACAGCTACTCGCACCAAATTTTAGTGTGTTCTCAATCTTTTCCCTGAGCCAGGATATTCCAACCGGCTGGGACAGTAGTAATTTACCATCTATGCCTAAAAGCTTTCTGGCAATACGATTCAGGTGAGTAACAGTGCCATCAGCAGCGACAGAAATAATTCCCTCTCCAATTGAATCCAGTATAGTAAGAAAAAGTTCGTTCCAGCGTTTCTCCTTATCGATTATGGCTAGAATCTTTTCTGCTTCCTGAATTGCTGTCCGTATTTCAAATTCTCTTGTCTCGATGCAAAAACAATCCAATCCAACTGCCTTCGCAAATCCAGTGGCATCATAACCACCAACAATAGCTCTGAGACCAATAGAGCGGGCTTTCTCGATGGTCTCCTCATAGTCTTTCCACTTGTAAACCGGGAAATAATGGATTCCAGATCCAATAGCTCCCTCCAATTCCTTTGCAGTATTGATTAGAAGCTCGTGCCCAACGACGCCGAATTCACCATGAGAACTCTTAGCCTTAATCAATAGGGCCGCTATATCGTTGCCCATGAAGGGGATGTCTATTATTGGTATCTGCAGACCCGCTTCTCTAATACGTGCGCTATGCCCGCCTCTGGAAATAAGGACTCGAAATCCTGCAC
Organism: uncultured Treponema sp.; assembly: GCA_964531105.1. Lineage (GTDB taxonomy): Bacteria > Spirochaetota > Spirochaetia > Treponematales > Rectinemataceae > UBA2256. The sequence goes on from CAZHFN010000012.1 coordinate 55,929, forward strand.
TCTCCATATCCTTCGCCCTTTGAACACTTTCGTCAAAGGAATGAGCAGATACAACCTCAATACGTTTGCTACTAGTGTAGGACGCCTTTATAGCTATATCGCGGATGTTTTCACTATTAACAATGATACCGATGTCACCCATAGTTTTATCAGTATTGTAGCGATACTCTATCTTGTAAAGTAAAAAGTCCTTAACCAATGAAAATTGTCAAGGTAATAGAAGAAACTTGGATCTGATAAAAAAGAGGATAGAGATGAAGACTAATCATCCTATCCTCTTAAAACGATGAACTTTTCACTAAAACAGCGATTCTTAGGGAAGGATGCCCTTGAACACGATATTCTTTATCTGGGTCATGGCTAAAAGCGTTGCAGTTTGTCCTTCTCTGCCGATTCCGCTCATTTTACATCCACCGAAAGGAGTTAAAAGGTTTCTATAAAAAGTCTGTCCGTTAACAACTACATTTCCGGCTTTCAGTTCAATCGCTGCTCTCATAGCGATCTTCATATCCTTGGTCATGATGCCTGAACCTAGGCCATACTTTGTGTCATTTGCCATTTCAATCGCTTCATCGATAGTGTCGAATACCATAATTGGGAAAACAGGGCCGAATACTTCCATGTCATGGGCAATATCCATGCCTTTGACCACATTATCCAGAACTGTTGGACCATAATAAGCCCCTTTCCGCTTTCCTCCAAACACAAGTTTCGCACCTTGATCAATAGTCATGTTCACTTGGTGTTCTACTTCCTTAGCGGCCTTTTCGCTTATCAGTGTTCCCATTTGAGTCTCGGGATTCATCGGATCTCCCACCTTGATTTTAGAAACTCCCAATACTAGTTTTTTGATAAATTCATCTTTTTTGGAACGTTGTACAATAAAACGTTTAGCAACGCTGCATATTTGACCCGAAAGATACGTTGCTCTACCAGACATGGCTTCCTGAACAGCAAGATCAATATCGGCATCCTCGCATATAATAAGTGGAGCATTACCGCCTAACTCTAAACTCTGATATTTACAATTTCTTGCGACATTCTCTGCAATTTTTACCCCGACTGCGGTACTTCCAGTAAAGGTAACGCCCGCAATACGGGGGTCTTGTGTTAACCAATTACCAACCGTATTGCCGCCACCAGTTACGACTTGATATGCATTACCAGGGACGCCAGCTTCCAGCATCAGCTTGCTTAACATTAGAACTGTAAGAGGATCATCGCTCGCCGGTTTAACTATTACCGAGTTTCCAGTAAGCAAAGCTGGGGCGACTTTCTTTGCAAAGAGGGTAAGCGGAGCGTTAAACGCAAGAATACAGAGTATCGTTCCAATTGGTTCCCGTATTGTAAAATCAAAATCCTTTTCTTTTCCTGGTTCTGCATTGAATGGTAACACTACCCCGGTTAGATTATTCCTTGCAGCTGTGATAAATCCATCGAAATGAGCCTTGAGAATGTTAAAGTCTCCATAGGCTTCCTTGAGGGGTTTGCCCATTTCCTTACATAGCATAAGGCTCATTGGTTTGCGGTTTTCTTCAGCCATTGATAAAGATACGAATTTAGTCAAAATTTCCGCCCTTTTATGGATCGGAAATTTTGACCATTCTTTTTGTCCTTCTATGCCGTTTGACAGAGCTTCATCGACATCTGCTTGGCTAGCCTCAGGTGCTGTCTCAATTATCTCTCCTGTAGCTGGATTGACTACCTCAATGACTTTTCCATCAGATGCTACACGCTCTTGACCGCCAATATACATTTTCATAAGTCCCTCCTCATATCCTAATTATTTTATAAACATAGTTTTATATTTTTCCGCCAAAATCATAACGGCCCCATAAGAAGCGGAAAGGAGTACTCCCTGTGGCGCCCCTTCTCAGCTATTGTTTGCTTACCATTGGCAACATCAATGATCTCATTGAAAAGCCTCCATCCAGCTTGGGCTAGACTAATTTCTCCGGAGAGCACATCTGTGAGTTCAACGTCCATATGGGCATGGAAGAGTGCAACTGCATCGGGCGAACCTGTCAACTTGATTGCTGGTGCGATGGGATTGCCCACTGGTGTTCCTCTGCCGGTACTATAGAGAAGAATATTTGCCGAAGAACAAGTCAGACCGAGCAGGGAGATGGGATCTAGCCCAGGATTATCTAAAACATAGAGTCCCTTACCCCTTGGATATTCACCGACATCTAATACTCCTTCGATTGGAGCAGTACCACCTTTTTTTACATTTCCCAGGGCTTTTTCATTAAGTGTAGTAATACCGCCAGCGATATTGCCAGGAGCAGGATTACCTTCCTCTATACGACGTCCTACCGCTAATGCCCTGTCGTAGATTTTTCCCATGAGTTCGATAATTTTGTCTGCTATCTCTTTGCTTCTAGACTGTCTGACTAGGGTTTCTTCACCTCCAAACCATCCTACAGTCTCACCAAGGAGAGATATTCCTCCATTCTTTACTACTAAATCAGAAGCGAATCCAATAGCTGGATTTGAGACAGCGGCAGTCGTCCAGTCCGATGCTCCGCACTTGGTTCCCAAACGAATATCAGAAACCGAAACTTCAACTCTCGGCTCCTTATCCAATTCAGCTTTCATTTCTAGTGCGACCTTCTCTAACTCAGTAAATGCTGAATCACAGGAACCGAGGCTCTGGGCACGAATAAAAGCGGCCCTTTTCTCATCCTTTACCTGGTTATAGAACCATTCTGCCTCTATACTTTCACAACCGAGACCGTTGAAGATTACAGCTCCCACATTCGGGTTTCTTGCAATGCCAAGGATAATATCCTTAAGTCTTTGAACTTCATTGGGTAGTATTACACACCCTGAAGGATTGGATATCGTGACAATATCACGATATTTAACCCCTAGTTCTTCTACTGGCTGGTTGGCACAAACAGCAGTAGATATTACAAGTACATAGTTTCTAAATCCAACCATCCCGTTTTTTCGCTTAAACCCAGAAAGTCTCGGGGGATTCTTAATGACAAATTCTTCAGAAATTTCTGTAAGCTTTGTGGGATCGTATTGTATCTGGTGGTATTTTCTCCAGTCCGAAATGAGATCGCCAACATTATGAATATGGATATGTTGGCCTCTTTTTATGTCAGACTTCGCAATTCCGATGGCATGACCATACTTACGAATTAGTTCTCCTTCCCTGATATCACAAGCAGCAATTTTATGTCCCATGGGTAGTGAATCAAGAGCAGAAAAACCTGCCGCTACACCATCTATTTCCAGCATGTCACCTTTTTCAATTATATCAAGAGCGACGAGGGAATTATCTTCAGAATGATAACGTATAGCCTTCTTCATCAGTGAGCTCCTTGGAGATAGTGAGAGCGATTAAATATAATACTGCAGATTTCATGCCAGATTTGATCAAATAGGTCTAAGTCAATAAAAGAGTAATCACTTCAAGATATAATCTATAGTATTTGCAATAACGAAATGCATCAGCACTTACGCTTCAATTAAAATAACTGAAAAATAATGCAACAATAGCAACATTTTACTTCACATGTGTAACATAATGATACATGTCTGGTATCGATATAATTCGATGAGATATCGATAGATTAAAATCTATTTCTTATTTTCGCTCGCTTATTTCCACCAAGACGCCGCCAGTGGCCTTGGGGTGGAGGAAAGCGATCCTGGCTCCGCCAGCGCCGTAACGGGGTTTTTCGTCGATGAGGCGCACGCCCTTGGCCTTGAGTTCGG
>CAZHFN010000013.1:0-19418 GCA_964531105.1 uncultured Treponema sp.
CCCTACGTTGTCGCCTCCCCTCCCTGCTTCAATCCCAACAAGGTTCGAGGAACTCCTAAACTTGACCATGTTCTCGGCGATGCTATAGGATAGCCTATTGTGCCGACACAAAGCCTGCGCTAAAACTATGCAACGCTTCGTGCCGCGGAAAGGATACCTTTAATGCGAAAAGTCCCTAAGGGACTCATTTGGTTCATTGAAAACCATGATTGCTTCTATGTCCTGGGGCATAGGGAACCCGATGGAGACTGTATCGGCTCCCAACTTGCCCTGGCTTCCCTACTCAAAGCCCTGGGTAAAAGAGTACATCTCCTCTCCTCTGGCCCTTTTACCAGATCAGAAATTCTGGAGTATGAACAGAAATTCCGCGCCGAGGCCCCTCCAGAAAGGGATTACGAGCGCGCAGCCGCATTGGTGCTGGACTGTTCCTCCATGTCCAGGATTGGCTCGGTGGGCGAGACTATGCCCCGGGTACCCATTGCCTTTATCGATCACCATGCCTCCGGCGAAATTCCGGGAGAAGCCGATTATCTCGATCCCAGCGCTCCTGCGGTGACAGCTATGATCTACCTCCTCATGGAGGCGATGGGACACAAACCCAGCAGGGAAGAGGCGGATTTGCTCTTCTTTGGCCTGTGCACGGATACGGGTTTTTTCAGGCATCTGGACGAAGGAGGCGCTCCCACCTTCGAGATAGCGGCCAAGCTCGTAAAAGCCGGGGCATCCCCCAAGAAAATCTACATGGCTATAAATGGGGGTAAAACCCTCTTCTCTCGCAAGCTTTTAGGTGAAATCCTTTTACGGATAGAACCCCATTTCGATGGCCGCCTTTTAGTATCCCATCTTTCACTGGATGATCAGCAGCGCTATGGAATGGCCTCCAGGGACTCAGACCTTCTCTATCAATTGATGATGAGTGTCGCCGGCTGCGAGGTCTGTTTTGTGATCAAGCAGGAAGCGGAAAAACAGTGTACCGTGGGCTTCAGGTCCAGGGAGAGGATCGATGTTTCAGCCATCGCATCTAAGTTTGGCGGAGGAGGGCATCGCCTGGCTTCCGGCCTCTCTATCCAGGGCACGGTGGATAGTGTGAGGGAGCTTCTCCTCAACAGTTTTGCGGAAATATTCCAACAAATGGACATGGATGCCCTGCCTTTTGGAGAAGAGTAAATTCCCTGCTTTGGGAGAGCGAAAGCTAACTAAAGGTAACTGAGAAAAAAGTTAAACCTCGAAAGGTGCTTGGCTGTTCCAAATTCCCAGACTCGTAATCTTCTGCAAACTTATATCGATAATAGATATAGTCTTCTGCTCAACATTCTCCTCCGTTTTCTGCCCTCCTTTGGCATAAGGCTTGCCATTGCAGGATCAGGGGAGGATGAAAAATGAGAGACGATGATACGATCCTGTCAGAACCCTTGCTGCCTTCCCATCCAAAACTGCCAGATAGGGAAGGTCAGGTGGCGGAATTGTTCCAATCTCCCATGGCCCGGGAAGTTGTGGACAAAGTCTTCGGCAATCCTGGAAAATATGGGTTCTCCTCGGTGGATGAGGCGGCTGAAGCCGTTCTACGTTACGGCGGCAGGCTCTTATCCATACTCCGCAAGAGCATGGAAATTGGCGGAAAAAGGGAAGCATATATCGACAAGAGCCTGAGATTCATCGCTAAATCCGTGCAAAGAGTCAATCGCAAGCGAGAGGCGATGGACAACATCGTAGCTTGCAATTCCGTGGCCGAAACGCCGGACTTCATGACAGAAGTCTTAGCTGAGGGTGAGGTGGAGCTTCCACTAGATATGGATACCAGAAGATTTATAGGCGATATCAGCCCGGCTTGCTTCATTCCAACTATGGGAGCCCAATACAAACGGCTACTTTTTCTCACCATCAAATGCGCCTGGGAGATAAATGACGAGCTGGCCAGGAAGGTGGCGCGAAGGCTTGGATTGCCCCCGCTGTGGTTGGAAACCGTCCTTCACAAGGCCAGAGCCACGTTAGAACCACAGAGGCTTTCTTTGGAAAAACTGAATAGGCGCATCAATGAAGCATGGGCAAGGATTCTTTGCATTGAAGCGGAATTGAAGAATGATGCCAGCCCTGGATCCAGAGAGCTCTTTTCACGGAGAATCAGAGAACAGCAGGCACGCTATTATAAGCTGCTTGAGCGAAGAGCGCGCTTGAGGCTTCTGGTTACCCACAAGGCGATCGCAGGCATCCTCGGCCTTCCCAAGGGTTCCATCGATTCGGGGATATTTTATTTAAAAGCGGGCAGGGGATGTAAAACCAGCGTCCAGTCTTGAGATTTGGTATTTTGGATTGTATTCTCCCTTTATGGATATTCTTGTAGCTACCTTCAACGCGCATAAAATAGATGAACTGCGTCCTCTCCTGCCTGGCCACAGGCTTCTTTCTCCCGCCGAGGCAGGCATTGCTGCCATGGAAATCGATGAAAATGGATCGGACTATTTTGCGAACTCGCTTATAAAAGCAAAAGCACTTTACGAAAAAGCAGGCATTCCCACTCTCGCCGATGATTCTGGGCTTTCGGTCCTGGCGCTGGATGGCGCTCCGGGTATCCATTCTTCGCGCTATGGCTCATTGGATGGTTCAAAAAAACTCAGTGACGGAGACAGAAACCAGCTCCTACTACAGGTTATGAAGGATAAAAATGAGCGCCGCTGCGCCTTTTACTGCTGCCTCGTATTCCTCTACGGAGAGGACAGATATCTCGCCGTCCAGGAAACCTGCCCCGGTATCCTGACCCTAGCACCGGCAGGGAAGGGAGGCTTCGGCTACGATCCCCTGGTATTTCTGCCCGAGCTCGGTAAGACAGTGGCTGAATTGAGTCCCGAGGAAAAAAACTCAGTCTCCCACCGAGGCAGGGCAGGAAGGGCCATGGCAACCATGCTCAACGCGCTTCCGGAGTTTAAGGTGACATTCCAGAGCAATACGTAAAAGTTTTGATTGACAGGTAGCATTTCACAACTTAGGATAACAATTCTTCGTGGAAGCATTGTTTTGTTGTATCGCCAAGTACCCTTCTTTAGAGGGGTATAAGAATATGTTGGAGGCATGTACATGAAAAGACTTATGGTCGCGGTCCTTGTTGCAGTGATGCTCATCGGATCTCTGGGGGCGCAGGCGAATGTTAAAAACTTTCCCAATCGCCCTGTCGAGGCCGTAGTAGCCTGGGCAGCCGGAGGTGGAGCCGATCTGATATTCCGCTCTCTGGCCAGTATTTTCCCGAAGTATGCCAATGGACAGCCCTTGGTCGTGAAGAACGTAGGCGCAGCGGCAGGCGTTCCCGGAATCATGGAGTTCAAGAACAATGCTCGGCCCGACGGCTACACAATCCTGCACTGGAATACAGCCCATACCATCAAGACCCATATGAATTCCGTTCCATTTACCGCCACGGAATTCACTCCGGTCATGAAACTGGTGGAGGACTACTCCCATGTGCTGGTAAAAGCCGATTCTCCCTTTAAAGATCTCAAAGACTTTGTCGCCTATGCCAAGGCCAATCCTGGCAAGATCAACCTGGGCAACGCGGGCACCGGCGGCGGTGCACACTTCTCCGCCCTGTTCTTTGAAGATTACACCGGAATCAGCGTGACGCACGTTCCCTTCACCGGCGGCGGCCCCGCGGTTATCGGAGTGCTCAACGGCCAGGTGGATGCATCCATGTCCATCGCGTCCGAAGGCATTACCAACGTTCTGGACGGTTCTCTCCGAATGCTCGGCGTCTTCGGCCCGGCTCGCCCCGGCCAGCTTCCCAATGTCCAGACTGCCAAGGAGCAGGGATTCGATATAATTCTCGGCCACTGGCGCGGAATTATGGCTCCTCCCAATACCCCTCCGGAAATTGTCGCCGCTCTTCACGATATCTTCAAGAAATGCATTGAAGACCCCGATTTTCAGAAGCGCATGAAGGAGATGAATACCAATATTTCCTATCTCAATTCCAAGGATTTTGGAGAGCTCGCAAAGAAAGCCGATATCGAATATCAGCGGATCATCAAAGAAAAGAAACTGGGAGACAAGTATAAATAGTTACTAGCACAAGGCTGCCGGCTGATTTTCACCTGTCGGCAGCCTTGTGTTATACCTGAGGTATTCTCATCATGCTGGAGGCTCAATCGTGTCGAAGGTAGATTTAGGTACTGGCATAGGCATAATGGCGCTTTCGGTGGCCGTTTTTTTTATAGCCGGAAAAATGCCCGATGCCAAGATAGGCATAGGTCCGGGAGAATACCCCATGGTAGTGGCCGGAGTACTCTTTATACTAGGCCTGGTCCTATCCCTGCAAAACATTCCATGGAAAGCTAAGGCTGGCAATGCAGCCAAGGATCCTGGCGGCAAACCTATTTCACTTCAAATGGTTATACGCCCCTTTCTCATGGCTATTGTAGTATTTGCATATATTCGGGGCATGTTCTATCTCGGGTTCCTCCTCCTGACCCCGTTTTTCCTGTTTTTTGCGATTTGGTTTTTCGGCTACAGGCGGTATTTGAAAGCAGCGGCTATAAGCCTGATCACTACAGCAGTTATTTATGTAGTGTTCTATTACGGGTTTCAGGTTCTGCTTCCCAGATTTATCCTTTTCTGACCGCGTAACGCCGTACAAAAATTCAGGAGGAATCCAATGGGTCTTTTTCTGCAGGGTTTTTTAAGCATTTTTGATCCGATGACATTTCTTTTTGTCACGCTGGCGATAATCGGTGGCATAATCATAGGAGCAATTCCCGGGCTTACTTCGTCCATGGGCATTATCCTGCTGCTACCGATGGTGTATAAGCTGCCCCCGGAAGTATCACTATTGGTGATGGCCGGTCTTTATTGCGGTGGCATGTACGGTGGATCCATTTCGGCGGTGCTTATAAATACTCCAGGAGCTCCCGCCGCTTCGGCTACCGTTTTAGACGGGTATCCATTGACAAAAAAAGGGCAGGCCGGCAAGGCGCTTTCCACAGCCTTGATCGGTTCCTTTTTTGGTGGTCTTTTTTCCACCCTCTGTTTAGCACTCATCGCGCCCCAACTGGCCAAGGTTGCCTTGAAATTCCAGGCAGCCGAATATTTTTCTCTATCCATTTTTGGATTGACAATCATGGCGGGTTCTTCAACAAAAAATATTGTTAAAGGCCTTATTTCTGGATTTTTCGGTTTATTGATATCCACCGTGGGAATAGACACCATAGTGGGTATTGAACGCTTTACCTTCGGCAATCCCTACATCATGGGCGGCTTTTCTATGCTCCCGGTACTCATAGGAGTATTTGCCCTTTCCCAATTCTTCGAAGACGCGGAGCGCAAGAAAGGGGCAGAAGTTGAAATTGTGAAGCAGGATTTGAGCAACTTTATGCTTAATTCCAAAGAACTCAGAAGGATATTTCCAGCCATGTTGGTAGGCGCCATCGTTGGTACGGTAATTGGGATTATCCCCGGCACTGGCGGTGCAATAGCATGCTTTCTCGCTTACGATATCGTCAGAAATCTTTCCAAGAAAAAGGACCAGTTTGGCACGGGGCTTATAGAAGGTATTGCGGCGCCTGAAGCAGCCAACAATGGCACTACCGGCGGAGCCCTTATTCCTATGCTGACATTAGGCATTCCCGGCGATGTTACTACCGCAATTATGCTGGGGGGATTGCTCCTTATAGGAGTACGCCCAGGACCGCTTCTCTTCGTCGAGAGGCCGGAAGTAGTCTACTCCCTTCTCTCCGGCATGTTCGTAATCCAGTTCATGATGCTGGGTTTGGGTCTTGCGGCGGCTAAGATTTCTCCTAAGATTCTGGATATTCCTCCCATGCTTATGATGCCCATCGTGGCTGTATTCTGCGTGGTTGGCGCATACACCCTTGGCAACAGTCTCTACGATGTCATGGTGGCCTTTGCATTCGGAATCATAGGCTACTTCATGCGCAAACGGGGCTATCCCGGGGCACCCATGGTCTTGGGTGTTATATTAGGCCCAATGGCTGAGGAAAACCTCAATCGTGCCCTAGTGGTGTCGCGCAACGACTGGGGAGTACTCATCACTCGTCCCATATCGGCCACATTCCTTATAATTTCCCTGCTCTCTGTCGTGTGGGCTTTTTATTCTGCACGGAAAAAAGCTCATCCAGGAAGGGCTTAATCGGTAAAATCCGACGGGATTCTGCTCTTGGGGAGGTGCTGGATTTATGAGCGCGGTGGACGATCTGCTGGAAAATATTCCTCTACCCAGAATGGTAAAAGTCGCACAACGTTTTCCTCGTCCGAAAATAGGGAACATTCACGAAGCGGTACGCGCGGGGTTCGAAAAAGAAGGAATACTCCAAACCTTAGCCCCCGGTTCAACGGTTGCACTTACTGTCGGATCGAGAGGCATCGCAGGGCTGCCGGAATTAGTGCGCGCAACATGCGATATTTTGAAATATCATAATCTTAAACCATTCATAGTTCCGGCGATGGGCAGCCATGGTGGCGCAACCGCCGAAGGCCAAAAGGACTTGCTGGCTCATCTGGGCGTAACAGAGGCTAGTGCTGGCGCAGCTATCCGCTCTTCCATGAAGGTAAGGGAAATTTCCAAAAGTCCGAAGTTCGGCCTTCCAGTGTATATCGATGAAGAGGCTCTCGGTGCAGATAGCATAATAATTCTGAACAGGGTTAAAGCCCATCCTGCCTTTAGGGCAACCTACGAAAGCGGTCTAGTGAAGATGGCCGCTATCGGTTTGGGCAAGCAGCGCCAAGCTGAATTAGTGCACAATCTAGGCGCAGAGCGAATGGGCGAATATATCGAAGACATTGGCTTCGAGGCGATCAGGAAAATAAAACTATGTGCCGCGGTTGCTGTGGTAGAAAACGCATTTCACGAGACAGCCGCCGTGGAGGTGCTAAAACCGGAACATATAAAATCCAGAGAACCGGAGCTTCTGAAATATTCGAGGCAACTCGCTGCCCGCTTTATACTGGATTCTTTCGATGTTCTCATTATCGATGAAATAGGAAAGGAGATAAGCGGCGCCGGTTTCGATACCACCATCGTTGGCAGATACAGCTCGCCGTACATAAAGGGTGGACCGAAGATAGGCAAGGTGGCCATTCTGGATATTACAGAAAAATCCAATGGCTATGGAGGCGGACTGGGAATGGTGGATTTTACAACCAAACGGGCTGCGGATAAATTCGATCCTGAGCAAACATACCCCAATACCCTGACATCCACCTTCACCGAAGGCATTAAAATTCCCATGACCCTGAAAAATGAAAAGCAGGCCATTCAGGCCTGCATAAAAACATGCAATACAAAAACCTATGAGGAAGCGAGGCTCGTGCGAATCAGAAATACTCTTTGCATGGAAGAGATCCTCGTTTCGGAGAATATGCTTGACCTTGTGCGAATGAGAAAGGATATGGAAATACTCCAAGCTCCCGCAGCGATGGAGTTTAACAGTGCCGGTGATCTGATCGACCGGAACCACCCATGAAGGAGCATATGAGATGAAGAGTTTCCTCACAGAAAACTTTCTGATCAATAATGAGGCGGGAAGGGTACTGTACCATGATTACGCAAAGGGTATGCCCATATTTGACTATCACAACCACCTCGTCCCCAGGCAGATCGCCGATAACATGAAGTTCGAGAATCTCACAAAAATCTGGTTCGACGGGGATCATTATAAATTCCGTCTGATGCGTGCCTTGGGAATTGATGAAAAGTTTATCACCGGCAATGCCAGCGATTATGAAAAATACCAGGCCTGGGCAAAAACCGTGCCGTATACCATCGGCAATTGCATGTACCATTGGACGCACATGGAATTGCAGAATCCTTTCGGCATCGAGGACAGGCTCTTTGCTCCTGATACAGCCAAAGGGATATGGGACGAAACCCAGGCGTTGCTCAAGAAGGATGAATTTTCCGTATGCTCGATAATCGAGCGGATGAATGTAAAGGTCATGTGCACAACCGATGATCCGATAGATTCCCTGGAGTACCATAGGACAATTCGAGCCAGCGGCAGATCCTTCAAGGTTGTTCCCACATTCAGGCCCGACAAGGCCATGGACGTAGCGATTCCCGCCGACTGGAATGCTTACCGGCAGAAGCTGGAAAAAGCATCGGGAGTCGCGATAAATTCCTTCGAAAGCTTTATCCATGCGCTGGATCTGCGGCATGCCTTTTTCCACGAACAGGGAGCCAGGGCTACCGACCATGCCTTGGTTTTCCCCTTTGCAGAAGAATGCTCCAAGGATGATTTGGAAAAGATTTTCTCCACGCTTCTTGGCGGAGAAAAGCTGAGCGATTTGGACATCCTCCGCTTCAAGACAGCGGTGCTCGCCGAAGTGGGCAGAATGAACAAACGCAGAGGTTGGGTGATGCAGCTCCACATGTGCGCCCAGCGGAACAATAACAGCAGGAAATTCAAGATCCACGGACCTGAATCGGGATTCAATTCTATAGGCGACCAGACGATTTCCGTTCCCCTGGCGAGGTTTTTGGATATTCTGGACAGATCCGATGAACTTCCCAAAACGGTGCTATTCTCCCTGAACCAGAATCATAACGATATCCTTGCCACGATGGCAGGCAACTTCCAGGATCAGCCCATACGCGGGAAAATGCAGTTTGGAGCCGCTTGGTGGTTCAACGATCAGAAAGATGGCATGGAGCGCCACATGATCTCTTTGGCCAACATGGGCATGCTCTCGCTGTTTATCGGCATGCTCACCGATTCCAGAAGCGTATTCTCCTTCATTCGGCATGAGTATTTCCGGAGGATCATGTGCAACCTCTTAGGCAAATGGATCGAAGAAGGCGAACTGCCCAGGGACTATAAGCACATAGGATCTATCGTACAGGACATTTGCTATAACAATGCGGTTTCGTATTTCAACCTGGAAGGAAAGGCCTGATCCGTGGATGTCATCAACCGGCTCCTGGAGGGAATTCCACTGCCTAAAATGGCTCTCGTCGCCCAGGAATTCCCTCGTCCGCGTCTTGAGGAAATTGAAGTCGTGCTACGAGCAAAAATCAAGACCGGTGAATATTTCGAGGCTGTAAAGCCAGGCTCGGAAATCGCCATTGCCGTAGGTTCCAGAGGCATAAGCAATCTTCCGGTAATCGTGCGGACTATCGTCGATGAACTGAAAGCTCGGAAGGCTAAGCCTTTTATCGTGCCGGCCATGGGAAGTCACGCCGCTGCGACAGCCGAAGGGCAGAAGGCCATGCTGGAAGGCTTGGGAATCAGTCAAGAAAAAGTGGGCGCTGAAATCAGGGCGACCATGGAAGCTGTGCAGTTGGGAGTATCCCCTCTGGGGCTTCCCGTGTACCTGGACGCCAACGCAGCAAAGGCCGATGGTATTGTAGTCGTCAATAGAATAAAGCCCCATGTCTGTTTCCGCGGCCCCTATGAAAGCGGACTTATGAAGATGATCACCATCGGTCTGGGCAAGCAGGTTGGGGCTGATTTCTGTCATCGCCTGGGGTTTGAAACAATGGCCGCCCATATTCCCGACATTGGACGTACGACTATTTCGAAGGCCAATATTCTCTGCGGTGTCGGAATAATTGAAAATGCCTATCATGAGACTGCCCAAATCAGCTGCATGAGAGGCGATGAAATCAGCGAAAGAGAACCCGGATTGTTGGAGGATGCAAGGAAGCTCTGTTCCCGCATTTATTTTGATACCCTCGATGTACTGATAATCGACGAGATAGGGAAGGACATTTCGGGATCAGGCTTCGATACCAATATTGTCGGACGTTACCACTCGCCCTGTATTTCCGGGGGACCAAAGATAAATAGGGTAGGCATTCTCGATATAAGCGAAAAGTCCAAGGGCAATGGTAACGGACTGGGTATGGCTGATTTCATACCGCAGAGGGCCAGGGATAAATTTGATTTTGAGCAGACCTATCCCAATACCCTCACCGCAACCCTTACCGGTGGAGTTAAAATACCCATGACATTGGCCAATGATACATTGGTGATGCAAGCTTGTGTAAAGGTAGCCGGTCTGGTGGATATGGGCAAGGTTAGGATGGTCAGGATCCGAAACACGCTGAGTTTAGGAGAAATCTTAGTTTCTGAAAGTCTTTTGGGAGAGGTTGAGAGGCATCCGCATATGAGGCTGCTGAGAGCTGCCGAGGATCTCTTGTTCACTGCCCAGGGAAATCTGTTTTAACTGACTTAAGGCTGAATCTGAGGTTTGAATTTACCAGGCCTTCTGAAGGCTTTGAGCATCAGAGATACTAGCTAGAGAAGGAATAAAAAGGGGGCCGTCCAACGTATTGGACAGCCCCCTTTTTTGCGCCAAGTATCGGAATTATTTAGCTTCCGTTGACTTGATGCCATACTTGCGGTTAAAGCGCTCAATGCGTCCCGCGGTGTCTACGAGCTTCTGCTTGCCGGTAAAGAAGGGGTGGCAGGCCGAACAGATTTCAACCTGTAAGTTCTTTACCGTCGAACGGGTCTCGATAACATTGCCGCAGGCGCAGGTGATGGTCGAGTGCTCGTATCTGGGATGAATTCCCTGTTTCATAATCTTCCTCCACTGCGTCGTGCTGAAAACAATGCCTGAAAACCGGCCAAATGACGGTTTCTTCATAAGCTGAGCCACTTTCAAAAGTCTATTAACTTTTAAAAGTGGCTTTGTAGTTTCGTTCATTTTTATGCTAAAAGCATGAAAATGGACGAAACGTACGTAACTTCAAGGTAGCTTTTGCAAAACTCGTCTGACTTTTGCAAAAGCCTCGCCGGGTGAATATACAACAATTCTTCGACCGCGTCTATCCGTCCGGGCAATAAAGAAAGCCTGGCACGGCGGATCGTGATCCTGCAAGGTCGGCCCAAGCTCGGTCAGTCGGATCCCGAATAGGCCGGACCGCTCATGGACTTGAGGAAGGCTTCGTTGTTCTTGGTCTTGCCCATCCTGTCTATTAAAAGCTCGATGATGTCCGAATCGTCCATGGGGTTGATAACCCTGCGCAAGACCCAGATTTTCTGGAGTTCCTCGTCGGTGAGGAGGATTTCTTCCTTTCTGGTGCCCGATTTCTTGATGTTGATGGCAGGGAAAAGACGTTTGTCCGAGAGGCGCCTGTCCAGGTTGATCTCCATATTGCCCGTGCCCTTGAATTCTTCGAATATGACTTCATCCATTCTGGAACCGGTGTCGATGAGGGCGGTGGCGATGATGGTGAGGCTGCCACCCTGCTCGATGTTGCGCGCCGCGCCAAAGAAGCGCTTGGGCTTGTGGAGAGCATTGGAGTCCACACCGCCGGAGAGGATCTTGCCCGAGGTAGGCACGGTCTGGTTGTAGGCCCTAGCCAGTCTGGTTATCGAGTCCAAAAGGATAACCACGTCCCGGCCGTGCTCGACCAATCGCTTGGCCTTTTCCAGCACCATCTCAGCCACCTGCACGTGCCTGGTGGCCTGCTCGTCGAAGGTGGAGGATATGACCTCCGCCTGGACCGAACGCTCCATGTCCGTGACTTCCTCGGGCCGCTCGTCTATGAGAAGGACGATGAGGTAGACCTCGGGATGATTCGTGGTTATGGCGTTGGCAATTTTCTGCAGGAGTATCGTTTTGCCCGTCTTGGGGGGCGATACGATGAGAGCTCTTTGTCCCTTGCCGATGGGACAGAAGAGATTGATGATCCTGGTGGAGAGTTCCTCGGTGCTGGTTTCGAGATCCAGCTTCTTGTTGGGGTAGAGGGGCGTGAGGTTCTCGAAGGGTATGCGGTTCTGGGCCACTGCAGGCTCGTCGTAGTTGACCAGCTCGATGCGCAGCATGGCGAAGAATCGCTCGCCTTCTTTGGGGCTCCGGATCTGGCCGTAGACAGTGTCGCCGGTCTTGAGGTTGAAAAGCCGTATCTGGGAGGGGGAGATATAGATATCGTCGGTGCCCGAGAGATAGGAATTCTGGGGGGATCGCAGAAATCCGTAGCCATCCGGCAGAATTTCCAGAGACCCATAGGCGTAGATGATACCGCCCTTTTCGGTATGGGATTTCAATGTATAGAAGATGAGTTCCTGCTTGCGCAGGGCTATCAGCTCTTCGTGGTTGATCCCGTACTTTTCGCCCAGTTCCCTGAGTTCCTTGATGCCCATCTTGGACAGGTCGTTGATGAGGAGCCTCGCCCGGGAATCGCCCGATTCCTGCTTGACGTTCTCGTGGTTCCGCTCGGAACTAGCCTTGTCGTAAGACTCCTGGCGGCGCACTAGGCCGTTCCGTACCTCCCGCTCCAGGGCTGCGGCGGCGAGGACATCGACAGCCCCTCTGACAGGAAGGCTCGTCTGCTCCTGTTCCTGATCATTGAACTGGAGGGTGGAAGGAGGCTCTATCTCCTGAGCCTTGATTTGAGGCTCATCTTCATCCTGGGCTGGGGCGGAAGCCCTGCCCATTCGCTTCTTGAGCTTGATGCGTTTTACCGGCCGCATGCCGTGGCCGGAAGCCCCGTTATTTTCCCTGAGGGAATCCCCGTTCTTAGGTTGATCCCCTTGGGAAATCGAAGGCCGTTCCGCCGCCCTGGGGGCGGATCCTTCTAGACCCTCGAGGAGGGGAGTCCCCTGGCCATTGGTTGAGGCTTCAGCGGCTGCTTCTTCCATAGTATCCTTCTTGCTGGGATTAAGGCGCGTAGATTTTCGGATTAATGCCATCCAACACTCCGTCTTTGTACGGAATCCGGGCTTTATGTAAATCAGCCCTTCTATATATCGTTTCAGGTATTGTCTGTTGATTCATTCGTACGGCGGATTCCGACGTCGGAAAGACCGGTTCTCTTTCATGACGCCCGCACGATCTCATTATTACGGATTGCCGACCTTCAAGTCGTACATAACTATAGTGCCGCCTGAGCGATCTGTCAATTGCCGCTTTGCGTAGTTAACACTGGCTTTTCAAGCCGCAGATCATGCAGCAGAAGATCGGGCATCGCTACGGCGCCTTCAAAGCGGGCCAGGGGGGAAATTCGCAGGCGGCCGCACTCCACCGAGGCGCTTACGCTGGATTTATCCCTGAATTCCGCGAAACCGAGAATTGTCATGGAACCGGAAAATCGCCCTTCGACACAGACCGATGCGGCCGATAAAGAGCAGGACTCCACTTTAGCCTGTCTTTCCAACGAGACATGGGAGGCACTGCGGATAGTGCCTGAAAACCTTCCCTTTATGAGAAGACTTCCCTGGGTATCCAATTCACCCGTCATAGAAAGGTGATCCCCTAGTTCGGTGGAGTGAAGAAGGGGTTTTATCCGTGTTTTACGGGGCATGGAAGAAATGTTTGCACGAGTTTCTAAGGGCTGTCAATGTGCTCGATTGTTTCTCTACAATAAAAAACCGATGCCTGCGGCGGTCTGCCGGCATCGGTTCTTTGTTCAGACTAGCGGAAAATCAGGATTTCTTGAAGGTTTTTGTGATAGTGGAGGGATCCATTTCCCAGGCGGACTTTTTGAGTTCCCTACCGGGGCGGAAGCCTGCGACACCGTGATCCTGGACCGAAACGATTTCGCCGGTCTTGGGATTCCTTGCCCTCGTCCTACCCTTTCTGAGCTTGACTTCAAAAGTTCCGAAACCACGGAGCTCCACGGTCTTGCCGTTCAGTATCGCCGTTTTAATCTCTCCGAAGAGTCCGTCGATAAGCTCGTGTATCTCTTTTCTGGTGGTCTTGCTCGCGGGAGAGAGGTTTCCATACAGCGCGTCTATCAACTCGGCCTTGGTAAGCTTTTCTGCCATATAGCGTCTCCTCATGTAATCAGATATTCAAAAATAGCGAAAGCCGCTTGGGTTGGATAACCCCGGCAAACGCGCGGTTTTTCAGGCTCCAAGCCTATTGACGAGTTTCTGCATCCTGGACTTCTTACGGGCTGCAGTGTTCTTCTTGACAATTCCCTTGCGGGCGGCCGTGTCTATGCGCTTGATCATGTCGAGAAGCGCTTCTTTAGCAGCCGGGACATCCTTTTTCTCAGAGGCCACCACTACTTTCTTAGCCGCAGATCTGATTGCGGTCTTTACACCCTTGTTTCTGATGCGGCGCTTTTCGTCCTGACGCATCCTCTTCTCTGCAGACAAATTCTTTGTGCTCAAAGGGAATCCTCCCGGAATAATAGTCGATTCATGACGAACCGGAACTTCTGATATTCGACGTGGAAAGCTAACAGAGAGGGACGGTGAATGTCAAGACTGTAATTGACGCCAACAGCGGTATCTGATTAAATAGGATAACGAATTAGAGCTCACCAAGAGAGTACTGCAGTGACTATTGCGATTGTTCTGATCCTTTTAACAGCCTTTGCCTTTTGGGAAATCGCCCTCCTGGTGGCCATAGCCATCCTGCCCTGGCGCCATGCCATGAAGGTAGCCCACTATTACGAGGATGAGGCAATACGAGTAATATTTTCCACGCTCAAGCACTACGGCGGATTTATCGTAAATGTCACCAACAAGCTGAAAAGTCCCCTGCCTGAGCGTTTCATCGTTGTTTCCAATCATCAGAGCCTTCTGGATATAGTCGTGATAATGAAGACGCTTCCCCGGGGCGCCAGGGCAAGGTTTGTGGCCAAGCGGGAGCTGGGATACGGGATTCCCCTTATTTCTCTTATTCTAAGAGTCTCGGGACATAGCCTTGTCAGGCGTAAGGGCGATGCCCTGGATGCCATGCGAAGGATACGGCGCATGGCCAGGCGTTGCCGGAGAGAAGGGACTATCCCTGTAATCTTTCCCGAGGGTACGAGATCCAGAACGGGCATCCTGGGTACCTTCCACTCGGCAGGCTACCGGAAAATCCTGGAAACAGAATCCCTCCCCATACTGGTTGCGTCCATGGAAGGGGGATGGCGGATTGCGAATATAAGGGATTTTCTTTTCAATTTCAAAGGCTGTCCATTCTCGGCTACGTATCTAGCCATACTGCCGGCGCCTAACAATAAAAAAGAGGCCTTGGAGGCTTTGACTAAATCCAGGGAGTTGATTGAAATTTCACTGGAAGAACAGAGAAGGGGTCAGACCCCCTGAATTCAAGGGGTCTGAAGTGCGTTTTTCAGTTAAAATCGCTGGGTTTGCGCTCGATCCGCTTGCACTTTTCGCATTCGGCCGTATTCTTCACCTTGCCGTTCTCGAATACAGTCTTCATTTTAACTTCGCCGCCGCAGGGGCAGTAGAAGCGCTGAGTGCTGCTGGAGGTTCGCGCGTTTTTAGATACCTGTGCCATGGCATTCTCCTTACAAAGACGGCATACAATATATGGTAGTTTGCCATCGTGTCAATCTTGCGATGCATGAATATCGCCTCACGTAAGCCCGGGAGCTGAGCTTGTGTTAAAAAAAAGACCGCCGGGTAAGGAGGAATACCCGGCGGTCAACGCAAAAGGAGGTGCATGAAGAGCAAACTGCTGTCGTCCTGCACTAGTAATAATAATGCACAAACCGGGAAGTTACAAATAAAAATGCCGTTATGTTGAAGATTATTGCTTAGCGGCCTACCATCTTCTCCAGACTCTTTCTGTCCAGCCTGATCCATATCGGACGCCCATGAGGGCAACGGGGCAACTCCAATGCCAGGGATTGGGCGATCAGGCTTTGGGCTGCCTTGTCCTCCAGGAGTTCTCCATCCTTTATAGCCGCCTTGCAGGCGATGGATGCGAGGATGGCGTCGGCTTTCTCCTCGGCATTGGCCTTGGGAGGAGCGTCTTCATCCAGGCTTTCGACTAAAATGGATAGACCCCTGTCGCCGAGGAGAGAGGGAACTGCAGTTATAATCAGCTGCTCGTTCTTTTTTTCCAGCCTATATCCAATTTCCTGGAGAACCTTTATAGAGGCGGCAATTTCTGCTTCCTTAACTTCGCCTTGAATATCCATGACAAAGGGTACTAAAAGGCTCTGGCTTTTATCGCTCCTGGATTTCAGTTTTTCAAAGAGAATCCTCTCTTGGGCAGCATGCTGATCCAGGATGAAGAGTTCCTCTTCCGATTCAAAGACAATGAAGGGACCGAAGGCTCGGCCTAGATAGCGGAAGGGTTTGCCTGGCAATTCTTCCGATTCGCGAGCCCAGCTTTCTTTGATGTCCTTCTCGCCCTCCATTCTGTCCCAGAAGGCTCTGTCCAAGGCCTTGCCGTCCAGCTTGGGCCAGGAGTCGGCACCAGGAAGGCTTGTGTAATGGCTAGGCCCCCTGCTGCTCCAGTCCATAGGTTTGGGGCTTTCGCCCAGGCTAGACCTGAGCTGGGCTCGGAGGGCTGAGTGTATGCCCGATTTGAGGATTTCGGCGTTCTTCAGCCTGACCTCTCGCTTGGCGGGGTGGATGTTGAAATCCGCCTGAGATGGGTCTATGTCGACAAAGAGGAAGGCGCAGGGTTTGGTGCCGCCGGGCATATACTCATTAAATGCGTATTCCAATGCGCCTGAAAGGCCCCATTCGGGAACTCTCCGCCGGTTGACGTAAACTTGGAGGTACTTTCTGTCCCTGCGATAGAAGGAAGGATCGGCGTAGACGATGGAGGTGGGACAGCCAGCGATTTCAGCTTCGAAGAGGGAGAGGACTGGGGCTGGGATATCGGGATAGAGGAGTGCGAGTCTTCGTATCCTGTCCGATGGGGCTAGAAATTCGGATTCGGCGCCTGAGGACCAGACAAAGGCTATCCCAGGGTGGGCAGCCGCTTTTTCCAGGAATACAAGGCGACACTGGGCTGCTTCCGAGGATGGGCGCTTCAGGAACTGCCTGCGCGCAGGGAAACGTTCAAAGATTCCCCTGATGCTGACGCTGGTTCCCCTCCGGGCTGGGGCTGGCTCCAGCCTGGCCTCGCTTCCCGGCTCCTGGCTCAGCTTCCAACCCGTATCCGAGGTTTCATCCTTGCTCAGGATTTCGATTCTCGCCACAGCCGCTATGGATGCGAGAGCCTCGCCCCTGAAGCCTAGAGTCCTTATCCGGAGCAGATCATCGGCCTTTTCTATCTTGCTTGTGGCGTGTTCCTGGGTAGAAAGGGCGAGATCCTCCTTGGACATTCCCTGTCCGTTATCGCTGACGCTGAGGAGTTCGATGCCGCCCTTGGCTATTTCCACCCGGATTTCTGTGGCACCGGCGTCTATGGCATTATCCAGCAGTTCGCGCAGGGCTGAAGCTGGCCGGTCTATCACCTCGCCGGCGGCTATCAGTCTGTAGGTTTCGGAGCCGAGAATTCGTATATGGGCCATAGGTCAGGCAAAGCCTTTGCTGGATCTCAGAATCTGAACCTCGTCTCTAGGGTGATAGTGGGGCTCATCTTCACGCCCTTGGCCGGATCATTGCCCACATAGACGGTATTGCCGGAGCTGTCCCTTGCGGCCACCATCTTGAACACCAGGCCTACGGCCAGATTGGGCGTCTTGGGAATCGGAATTTCTATCTCTCCGGCGAAGGCGGTTTTTTCATCGAAGAACTCAAAGCTGTCGTTCACGATAGCGTTGACGAGGCCCCGCTTTTCGTAATAGATCGACCCGGCCAGGTCGACTACAGGAACAAGTCCCCGCTTGATCGCCAGGCCGGCGCGTAGTTCGTCGTCCGCATGGGCGCTTATCACAAAGCCGTCTTCGGGGGTCCAGGGCCACATGTAGCCGGCCACGAGGCTGAGTTTATCCTTGAAGAGCGAGAATCCCGCTTCACCATAAATACCCATGACGCTGGGCGCATCGGAAACCTGGACTGTGCCGTCCAGATAGGGCAGGTAGTCCATGACCAGGCTGGCCCTGGTGCGCTCGTAGGTAGAATCGAAGAAGGACGGTCTGAACAGGCCGGTAAAATAGCGGTACTCCAGGCGCCAGTCGATAAAGAGAATATTGCCCAGGAAACCCGTGGCGGCGCCCCAGTTATGGGGGCCTGAATCCCAAAGCATTTCGGTTTTAAGGCCTTTGTCTATAGTAATTCCCGTTGCAGGATTGACCACCGGGGATTTGAGATAGGGAAGGGTGGCCGCGACATCGGCGAAAGCCCGCAGGCCCAAAGCCGCGGAGGACTTGATGATGGGATAGTCCAGATCCAGGCCAGCGCCCAGGAAACTGAAGTTGCCCGCGGCTCCGTCATAGGCTGTGCCCTTGAGCTCGGCGCCTGCATCGGTGTCGAATACTCCCGAGGCGCCCACCGCAAGCTTGGAACCTTTTAAGGGGCGGAAGTAGAGCCTGGTTCCATATATCTGGGGAAGGGGCAAATCATTCACCAGAGCTTCGAAACCGAAGGTGCCGAAATCATACCCTGTATTGACGCCCACTCGCCTGATGCTGGGGAAATCGCCATCGTTCCGGTAATCCCGCATTATCAAGCCATGGCCGATGGTCAGGCCGTGGAGGTTGCCCAGTTTGACAAAGAACTTGTCCTCCAAAGGCTCGCCGTATTCCAAATACTTGATTTTGAGAATAATGTCGGCAGCTACATCGAGGATGCCTTTTACCGTGTCGGTTCCCCAGTAGGCTCCTCCGAAATCCCACTCGTTGTTGCCTTTGGGTCTGTACCAGCTGGAGGGGTCGAAGAGATCCCTGGTGTAAATGACAGGGAGATAAAGCCCCAGCTCGAGTCTGCCGATTTTCACTTCCGGGGCTGCCACGACTTTGGAATAGCTGTTCCCGTCTATGGTGACCGAGCCAATTTCCATGCCCACATTGTCGCGCATCCAATCCATCACCGAGGATCCGAATCCGCCGCCTTGGGCAGACGCAGCCTGGGTGATAAGAAGTATCAGGGCTACAAGGCTAATTGTACGCTTCATTAATGCCCCCTTCGCCTAGAAGCGCACCGAAGCGCTCAGGCTGGAACTGACGTCGAAATCCTGGGTTGTGGGATCCCAGGAATAGATGTAGGACAGGGTCAGGACCGTAGCTCCGGTCTTGTAGTTTATGGACATGCCAATGACCGCGTCCTCGGGATCTACCAGATCCTTAAAGAAACTGGCTTTTCGTCCCAGGAAGTACTTTTCGTAGCCCGCTGTCAGGAATACGCCAGGGAGAATGCCTTCGGCCAAGCTAAACTCGCCCTTGAGATGGGGATAGAGGCCGCTGTCATCGCTGGCGGCAAGAGGAATGGGCGCGAATGGACCGTCCACGAGGGCGGAGAAGTTGAGGCCTCCATCGAAGAGTCTGAACCCCAGGCTGGCCAGCCAGCCTAACTGGAAGTTTCCCGGAGCAGCCAGGGTTTTTACAAAGGAAAAACGTTCATCCCTGTAGAAATCGTAGTTGCTGTCGAAATACGAGGGAATAAATCCACCCTGGAGAGCGCGGATCTGGGCTCCGTAATCGATGAATCCCAAGAGGCTTCCGCCCACGCCGGTAATGGCTCCCAGGGCTCCACTCATCTGCCGGGCTCCTTCGACGAATGCCGTGAGGCTTAAAGCCTGACCGCTTAAAATTGGCAGTGTTACGTCGGCGCCTAGAACGTGGATCAGCTTTGAACTGGGATAGATCGAAAGATCGGCGGCGGCTGTGT
>CAZHFN010000013.1:19518-55081 GCA_964531105.1 uncultured Treponema sp.
AGAACGTGGATCAGCTTTGAACTGGGATAGATCGAAAGATCGGCGGCGGCTGTGTAAACCAGGGGATCCCTGTCCATGACTGCGGTAAAGCCCAGCTGCAGCTTGCCTAGGAGGGAGGAAGCCATAAAACCCAGGGGCCGGGCATAGATTCTGCCACCGATGACATCCAGCTTGGCCAGGTTGCCCGTAAGGGCTTCGATGCCCAGGTAGGGGAACTTGAAGATGCTGCCGTCCACGCCGAATTGAAGACCGAAAATCCTGAGATCGGGCAAGAACTTGGTGTTGGCATAATTCGAGACTATTAGCCCGTTGCCAAGACTGAAATCGTTGATGGAGCCAAGCTTGACATAGAGGGGGTCAACGTTGCGCAGCCCATAGCGGACATACATTATCTTGGGCAGATAGACGTCGAAAATATTCTGGCCTGCCTGGGGTATCCAGTCGGGTTCGTAGATCTGCAGGGGAGTGGCGGGATCGGGATAGAGCTGGAATCGGAAGGTGAGGTCTAAGCCGATGCCGAATTTGCCCAAGGACAGGTCGGGCTGGAATCCCAGCTTGGACCAGCTCTGGAGCTTGGAAGGATCGCTTGCTGAAGGCAGGAGGTCCGATCCGAGGTTGAGGGCTGCAGAAAAACCAGAGGGGCTGCCGGACGCCGATTCCTGGGCAGCAGCCGGCAGGACCAGGATTGCAATGGCGAGAACGAACAATATGCGCTTCATCGTTGACGGGCCTCCTTGAAGGGCTTTTAGAACAGTACCCTGCAAATTCCTTACTCTAGTATATACTATCTGTCCAGCCTGCGTGCAAGATTCTTCGCTTTTATGCAACGGTCTTGCGGATTCCCTCCACGTCCATGTATTCTTCATCTGAGCCCGAACAATGGGGTTGAAGGCCAGACTGCGGAGCGAGGAGCGGAGTATCATGAATTTTTTTAAAAGGCTGGATGAACTTTCCAAACAGAAGAACAGCTGTCTTTGCGTCGGGCTGGATCCCTATTTCGAAAAAAGTGCCATCGAGGCTAGGGGTCTAGATGTATGTATCCAGGAAGCCAGAGAATCCAATATTAAAATTATTGAAGCTACAGCTCCTCACACTGTTTGTTACAAGCCCAACATAGCGTTTTATGAAGCCCTAGGCGAAAGGGGGATGGAACTTCTACGCGCTACGATCGCCGCCGTGCCGGAAGACTCGCTTTTACTCATAGATGCCAAGCGAGGCGATATAGGATCCACTGCCAGGGCTTATGCGCAGGCTGTTTTCGGCAGCCTGGGCGCCGACGCGGTCACCATCAATCCCTACCTGGGCAAGGAGAGCATCGAGCCTTTCATGGAATGGAAGGACAAGGGTCTCTTCCTCCTCTGCAGGACAAGCAACCCCGGTTCCGCCGAGTTTCAGGACCTGCCAAGTCCTGATGAACCCCTCTACATAAAGGTGGCCAGGAGCATCGTTTCCTGGTCGGAAAATCTGGGTATTGTGGTGGCAGGCAACGATATCAAGGCCTTGGGGGAAGTTAGGTCTGTGGCTCCCCAGGCATGGTTTTTAAGCCCCGGTATCGGAGCTCAGGGAGGCAATGCCCGGGATGCGCTCCTGGCAGGAGCCAGGGCAGATGGAAAGGGCGTTCTGGTTGTGGCTGCCAGGTCTATCTCAGGAGCTAAAGACCCTGGATTGGCTGCAGAGGCTCTAAAAGATGAGATTAACCGGGCGAGTGCTGAGGCAAGGAAGGCTTCTCCTCGAGTCTCGGGGTGGGAAGTTCCGGGCGCAGATGATGGAAAACTCAAGGATGCCCTTGTCGCAGCCTTGATAGATACTTCCTGTTTCCGGCTTGGGGACTTTACTCTGAAAAGCGGCGTAAAAAGCCCCTTTTATATCGATCTGCGCAGGCTTATTTCGAATCCTGGGGCTCTGGCGCTGGCGGGACAGGCTTACGCTTCGTTGGCAAAAATCTGCCAATTTCATAGAATTGCGGGCATCCCCGCCGCAGCCCTTCCCTTGGCTACCTCCGCAGCCCTGGCGCTGAAGCAGCCCATGATATGGCCTAGAATGCCTGTGAAGGATCATGGCACGGGCAATAGGGTGGAGGGGGAGTATGTAAAAGGCGAGAGGGTTCTTCTTCTAGACGATCTTATTACCACGGGTTTGAGCAAGAAGGAAGCGGTGGATATTCTGCGGGGCGAAGGCCTGGTGGTGGAGGATCTCGTAGTCCTGGTGGAGCGGGGCAGAAACGGGCGAGTCGACATGGAGAAGAGCGGCATTCGCCTGCATGCATTCCTCCAGGTGGAGGAAATTGTCGCAACCCTCTATCGCTTGGGGCGCATCGGCGAAGAAGAACGCCTGCGGGTGGAGAACTACCTCAGTGAAGAATGATTATGTGATTTTCTGGAGACAATGAAAGTAAAACCGTGTACACCGAAACTACCGGGTAAACAGTAGTTTCGGCGTGTTCATGACTTTTCAGGCCTTGGAGGCCAGCTTCATCATGACCGTGAGCATGGCATAGCCCGAGGAGAGATCCTCCCGCCATACCTGTACGTCGTCGGGAACCTTAAGCTTGATATTCGTAAAATTCCAGATTGACTTGATGCCCGCCTTTACAATGCTTTCGCAGGTGCTGATCGCGAAAGGGGAAGGTACGGTTAGAATGGCCAATTCGGCTTTTATCCTGGGCACAACCTCTTCGATTTTTTCAAAGGGGTAAATGGGCACGCCATGGACGCTGCCACCCACCTTGGAAGGGTCAGTATCAAAGGCAGCCACAATATCCAGGCCATGGTTCTTGAATTCCTGATAGCCTGTGAGTGCCGATCCAAGGTTACCGGCGCCCACCACGACGGCGCAGTGCTTGAGGTTCCATCCTAGGTAGCTTTCTATGGCATCGATTAACTCATTTACCGGATAACCCTTCTTGGGTTTACCGATAATGCCTGTTATAGCCAGGTCTTTGCGAACCTGAATGGGTTCCAGATTCTGTTCCGCCGCGATGATAGTGCCGGAAATGAATGCATCTCCGTTCTGTTGGGCTTGGCGGATTATATGGAGATATGAGGGAAGTCTTCGTATTGAGGGACCGTAGGAAATCTTTTGTCTATTAGCCATATCCTCTCCCTTAGTGAAACCACTATATAGGAATATCGATAAAAGTCAAGCGACGAGAAATCTTTACTCCCAC
Organism: uncultured Treponema sp.; assembly: GCA_964531105.1. Classification (GTDB taxonomy): domain Bacteria; phylum Spirochaetota; class Spirochaetia; order Treponematales; family Rectinemataceae; genus UBA2256. The sequence goes on from CAZHFN010000013.1 coordinate 22,685, forward strand.
CAGGTTCTGGCCGAGTAGTCGGGACGGATGGCCGAACCGGCATGGCGAATGGAGCATGCTGTCCTTGTCTGGGAAAAGAGGGCTTGCATGCTCTGGGAAAAGAGGCGCAAGGTTCTCCCACCCGCCACATCCTCATCATAGAGAAGGGCTTTACCGGCCGCGTACGCCGATAGCCATGCCTTGTCGGAAAAACTTACAATGGGTTCTTCATCCTGGCGTTTGAACATGGAGAAGCGGATAAAATAAAGAGGTTTGGCCAGTAATTCGGCCAGGAGAAGGGCGGGCATAATGGCTCCATGAGCTGCTGCCACTATGATATCAGGCTCGAAATCGCTCTCCAGGGAGCTGGTCAGGCGCTTGAGCAATGCTGGCTGGGAGCCCCGCCATGTGTAGAGATCTCTCACACCCGTATAGACAAAGCTTTTCAGTTCCTCGGGAAGCCGGGAGAGAAAATCGGCGCTATGGCCTTTGAAGGAGTCGTCGAGACGCAAAGCCTTTCTAGCGAGTTCGATGGATTCCCTATAGAGCCTGTTGGCCTTTTCAACCACCGGTAGTCCGTGATCGATTCTGTACTTTCTGGCTTCCTTGAGTTCATAGTAGACGCTGGGATGGAGGGGTAGGTTGTGCTCGACGCAGATTTTGTAATTGAGCATCACATTGACGATGCCCGGTGCCATTATGTAAAGAAGGACAGCTTTTTCTGTTCTTGCCTCTGCTCCTTTTTCCCCGGATATCTTCAGGGCTTGTACGTTCTCTGCTATAGTCTCCACTAAATCGCCATAACGGATTTGGAACTCCATTGCGTCAGGGGGACTTGTCCAGTCGGCATCGTCTAAGGCCTCGGTGAGCATATAGGTCACTTTATCCGCTAAAAGTAAGCAGAGGCAAGTATAGAGTAGGTGGAAGGGAGAGTAAGGGTTTGGATACGCAGTATGGTGTGGCTATACTCTCAGGCGGCTTGAGCAGCCGTTTTGGGGGGCGAGACAAGCAGACTCTGCCTTTCCATGGGATAGCCCTCGGCAGGAGGGCCGCGCTCAATGTTCTGGGTACCGGTTTGCCGGTGATGATAATAGGACCTCAACGCCACATCTATGAAGGTCTTGATCTGGAATTTACCCAGGACATCATGCCGGGGTTTGGACCCCTCTCGGGCCTCCATGCTGCCCTCTCAAAAACCTCTGCATCCTGGCTCTATCTTCTGGCTTGCGACATGCCATACTTCCATCAGGGATGGTTTTCCTATCTGAAAGAACAAGCAGGAGAAACTATTCAGGGCGGGCTTGAGCCTCCCTTGGCGATCCTTGCTGAAAAATCAGGCTATGTGGAGCCTTTCCATGGGCTCTATTCCAGGGATCTTCTGCCCGAGCTGGAAAAGAAAATGGAAAAAAAGGCCGGGGAAGGGAAAAAGCTCTCATTTTTCGGGCTTCTGGAGGATCTCCCGCATCGACGTATACCTGAGAATGTCGCCAGGCGCTTCAGCCCAGACTGGGAACTTTTTACAAGCATCAACGATCCGGATACCCTTGAATCCAAGCAAAAGCCCGGTCAGAATAATCCCAACCGCAAGGGTTTATACTAGGTTGTTACTACAGTCTGATAGCAAGGAGCGCTGGAATGCTGGACAATGCCATCGTCGAATGCGTACCCAACTTTTCAGAGGGCAGGGATGCCCGGATTATAGATGCCATAGCCGGATCTATCGCCGGGATAAAAGGCGTGAAGCTTCTGGACGTGGATCCAGGGGCCGATACGAATAGAACTGTCTATACTTTTGCAGGAAGACCCGCCCCTGTTGTAGAAGCAGCGCTCAGGGCCGCGCGCACTGCACAAAAGCTGATAAACATGAGAAATCATACAGGCTCCCACCCCAGGATGGGAGCTTTAGATGTCTGTCCCTTTGTGCCGGTGTCGGGCATAAGCATGGATGAGTGCGTAATCCTTGCACGGGAGTTCGGTAAATCGCTGGCGGCAGAGCTGGACATACCGGTCTACCTTTATGAGAAAGCGGCGACAAAGCCTGAACGTCGCAGCCTGGCCGATATCAGGGCAGGGGAGTACGAGGGGCTTGCTGCAAAGCTTAAGGATCCCCAGTGGCTGCCCGATTTCGGTCCTGCCCGATTCGATCCTGCCTGGGGGGCCACTGTCACGGGGGCCAGGGATATTCTCCTGGCGTATAATGTCAATTTGAACACCGAGGATGTGAAGGCGGCCAAGGAAATAGCCCTAGACTTGAGGGAGAGCGGCCACATGGCTAAGGCAGCCGATGGAAGCCCAGTTCTGGATGAAAAGGGGCATCCCCTGAGGATTCCCGGCCGACTCAAGGCTGTGCGAGCTATCGGATGGCATGTGGAGGATCTGCACTGCGCCCAGGTATCCATGAACATTTTGGATTACAGGACAAGTCCTCTTTGGATGGTGTACGAAGTGGCTGCCGAAGAAGCCGCCCGCAGGGGGCTTTCCCTGCGGGGTTCAGAGCTGGTGGGTCTTGTGCCCCTTGCCGCCCTCGTCGAAGCGGGTCGTTATTTTCAAAGAAAAAAGCAAGCCAGTCCCGGCCTGCCCGACAAGGATCTTGTTACTATAGCTGTATCCAACCTGGGGCTGGACTGTCGCGGATCCTTCGACGTGAAGGCCAAGGTGATCGAATGGGCTTGTTCCGAGGGTAATGCTCTGGTGGATCTTCCTCTGACCGACTTTATCGACGAGGTCTCGTCTCCGAGCCCTGCCCCGGGAGGAGGTACGGTGTCGGCTTGCCTGGGTGCCCTGGGAGCGGCCCTGGGAGCCATGGCTGCCAATATCAGCCTGGGAAAGAAGGCCTTTTCTGATAGGGCAGGAGAGCTGGGGGATTATGCGGAGGCATCCCAGGAACTCAAGCGCAGTCTGCTTGGCAAAGCTGATGAGGATACTGCGGCCTTCAATGCCATCATGAAAGTCTATAAGCAGCCTAAGGGTACCGAAGAAGAGCGTATCGCAAGAACCAAGGCCATACTGGAGGCGACGATGGAGGCGACCAAGGTTCCTCTGGCCACTGCGTCGATATGTTTGCAAGCCATGGAACTCTGCCTCAAGGTTTTAAAGAGAGGGTACCCCGGTACTGCCAGCGATGCGGCCGTGGGCTTTTTAGCAGCCAGAGCCGGCCTGGAGGGAGCCCTTCTCAATGTGCGCATCAATCTTAAGGGCAGGGATGAAGATGACTTCTCAGCAGCTATGCGTGCCAGAGTTCAGGAGCTGTATTCCAGGACCGAATCTATGAGTTTGGACTATAGCGCCCACATAAATGCATCCTTGTAATTTGAAGGGTTTTTTTATGGATTGCCATACTTTCCATATTGACCTTGAGGGGCTCTGACACTATACCTTGCTTTGAATAATCAAATACGAAAAGGAGACGTTAAGGCGGTGAAAGGATCCGATGTTACCGTTTCGAACGTATCCAAGTCTTTCGGCAGCTTTACCGCGCTGAAAGATGTCAGCCTGGAAATTAAAAAAGGCGAATTTTATTCCCTGCTTGGCCCCTCGGGCTGCGGCAAAACCACATTGCTGCGTGCAATAGCCGGCTTTGAGGATCCCGACTCGGGAACAATTCTAATTGATGGCAGTGACGTGTCGGGCTTGAGTCCGGATAAGCGGCACTGCAACACGGTGTTCCAGAGTTATGCTCTCTTCCCCCACCTTACGGTATTCGAAAACGTGGCCTTTCCCCTACGTATAAAAAAAACCCCAGCCCGGCTAATCAAGGAACTGGTTATGAATCACCTTTCCCTTGTCCAACTGGATGGGCATGCAGAAAAAAAACCCAGCCAGCTTTCGGGCGGGCAGAAGCAGAGGGTGGCCATCGCCAGAGCCCTTATAAACGAGCCCTCGGTCCTCCTTCTGGACGAACCCCTTTCTGCGTTGGATGCCAAGCTCAGGCAGCATATGCTCATGGAGCTGGATTCTATCCACGACAAGGTGGGCATTACTTTTATCTATGTAACCCACGACCAGCAGGAGGCTCTTTCGGTTTCCGACAGAATAGCGGTCATGAATGCCGGAGTCGTGCTCCAGGTGGGGTCTCCGCAGCAGATTTACGAAAATCCCGCATCGGAGTTCGTGGCCAGGTTCATAGGCGAGACCAACATCTTCAGGGGTAAGGTTCTATCGCGCCAGGCCAATCTCAATGTCCTGGACGTGGAGGGTTTCGGCAGTCTTTTGGTGGATGATGAAACCCCTGTCGCCGTGGGCGACACTATTGTAGTCACTATCAGACCGGAGAAAATCAGAATTTCCAACGACAAGCCCGAGGGGAATGAGCTCAATGCTGTGCGGGGGGTTGTGGAAGAACCCGTATACTCGGGTTTCCAGACCAAATATATCGTCCGTGTAGAGGGAGGGGGCCGCCTTACCGCCTTCAGGCAGCATGCCAACTGGTCTGAGGGCATTCCCGATATCGAGTGGAAGGATGAGGTATATCTCTCATTTAGCGCCCGCGATCTGGTAATCGTGGAAAAGAGTCCGGGATGAAACGCAACCTAGGCCCTGCCTATGTTTCACCCCAGGCGGCCTGGCTTACCGTGTTCTTCGCCGCGCCTTTGCTCATTATTGTCGTATACTCCTTTCTGCAGAAGGGTCTTTATGGAGGGGTGGAGCCTGTTTTCAGCCTCCAGGCCTGGGTGGATGTTGCCAACCCTACATTGCTGCGAGTAACCCTCAAGACTCTCTGGGTTTCCCTAGCCGCAACGCTTCTAATTCTCCTTCTGGCTCTTCCCTGCGGTTACAGCATAGCCCGATCTAAAAACCAGGCTCTGCGGCTTTTTCTGGTGATTGTGCCCTTCTGGACCAATTTTCTTGTGCGAATTTATGCATGGATTTCCATCCTGGGCAACGAGGGCTTTGTAAACCAAGCCCTGCGCTTTTTGGGATTCAGGACCGAGGGCTTTCAGTTTCTCTACAATCAGGGTTCTGTAGTTTTTGTTCTTGTGTACATGTATCTACCCTACGCCATTCTTCCCCTCTTTTCGACCATAGACAAGTTTGACTTTACCCTTCTGGAGGCCGCCAGAGACTTGGGCTCCACCAGGATGCAATCCTATACCAAGGTGATGCTACCCAATATAAAGGGGGGGGTGATAACCGCCGTCCTTTTTACCTTCATACCGATATTCGGCGCCTACGCCGTGCCTCTGCTGATAGGCGGCAAGGACTCCTACATGCTGGGCAACGTAATCGCAGACCAGCTTACCAAGACACGCAACTGGCCTTTGGCATCGGCCATTTCAATGTCCATGACCCTTCTCACCGCGATTGCGGTATTCCTCTTCGCTTTCAAGAAACCCAAGGAGCAGCTCGTGGTTAAGGATGTGGATCCCTTAAGCCAGCCTAATGGCAAAGGCATTGGATTCCTGCATAGAACCCCGGGTCCGGGCAAGAAAAAGCCCCATGCCAAGGGGGCAGACTGATGGCATCCAAGATTCACGGCTTTAAGCCATATAGGGTAGCGGCTCTTTTTCACGCCAGAAGGGTTGTGCGCATGGGCGCCAGAGCAGCGGCCGGACTCATGCCTAAAAAAGCCAAGGGATCCAACATCATCTTCTGGTTAGTCATCCTCTTTCTCTTTGCGCCTCTGTTTGTCCTACTCATATACTCTTTCAATGCATCCCGCTCGGGTGACTGGACCGGTTTTTCCTTTATCTGGTACCAGCGGCTTTTTCTGGAATCGCCCGATCTTTGGAAGGCTTTCCAGAACTCCGTGGTAATAGCCTTTACCAGTGCCCTCATGGCTACCGCCCTGGGTACCTTGGCTGCCGTAGGTACGGCCCGTTACTCTTTCAAGCTCAAATCCTATGTCTCCACCATGAGTTTCATACCCATGATACTGCCTGAAATAGTTGTAGGCGTGTCCTTGCTGGTTTTCTTCGCAGGCGTAGGACTGCGATTGGGTATGCTTACCGTATGGATTGCCCATACAACTTTCAATATTCCCTTTGTCTACCTCCTTGTGTCTGCCCGTCTTGAGGAGTCGGATCCCAGCGTGGTGGAAGCAGCCAAGGATTTGGGCGCTAATGAGATCCAGACCCTCTTCAGGGTCATAATCCCCATGGCCTTGCCTGGTATTGCCTCGGCCTTTCTCACCGCGGTAACCCTGTCCCTGGAAGACTTTGTAATCACCTTCTTCGTGTCAGGACCCGGGGCGACGACGCTTCCCCTTTACATCTATTCGATGATCCGTTTTGGGGTCTCTCCGGTGGTGAATGCTCTATCGGCGGTGATGATTGCCGGTACCGTGCTCCTCGTGTATCCTCTGAGGAATTTCTTAAAGGTCTTTGCAGCCCGATAGAATCGCGCAGGCGGGTTTTAAGGCTAAGTGATTGGAGCAGATCCTTTCAGGTCTGCCGCTGGCCATAGGCCGGTTATTCTACTATAGGGGAGGGGTCTATGAACCACATCCTCAGCGCAGGGCGCCGTATAGCCCTGGCATTATTGCTCGTCCTTGTGGCGGCTTTCGCCGTCGGCTGTTCAAAAGACAGCAAGGCGTCTAAAAAATTATACATATTTAACTGGACGTATTACACTCCCGATTCGGTAATCGAGAAATTCGAAAAAGAATTCGGTGTGGATGTGATTTACGATTCCTTCGCTTCCAACGAGGAGATGTTTGCCAAGCTCAAGGCTGGAGGAGCCGACTATGACATCTGCTTTCCTTCGGGAGACTACGTCTCCATCATGATTAAGGAAGGCATGCTGGCGAAGATTGACAAATCTGCGCTTAAAAACTTCGGAAATATCGACCCGGAGGTTCTTACCAGAAGCGACTTCGACCCGGGCAACGAGTACTCGGTTCCCTACTATATGGGAGCCGCTGGCGTAGCTGTGAACAAGACTAAGGTGGCGGAATACGAGAAATCCTGGTCCATCTTCGGCAGGAAGGATTTGGCCGGCAAGATGATAATGCTGGATGACATGAGGGAGGTTTTGGGGGATGCCCTCAAGTACCTAGGTTATTCGGTCAATTCAACGAATGTTGAGGAAATAGAAAAAGCCAAGGAATTAGTGGACAAGGAATGGAAGCCCAATCTTCTCAAGTTTGATGCCGAGGCTTTCGCCAAGAATTTCGCTGCAGGAGAGGTGTGGGTAGCCCAGGGCTATGCTGAATCTATATACGCCGAGATGGATCCCAGCCGCTGGGGCGAGGTGGACTTCTTTATCCCCAAAGAGGGAGGGCCAAGTTACATAGATTCCATGGTTATCCTCAAGGATTCCAAGAATAGCAAATTAGCCCTGAGCTTTATCGATTTTATCCATAGGCCGGAAATCTATGCGGAGTTCTGCGATGCCTTCGGCTTCCCTGCCACGGCCAATGTCCCTGCCAGGGCGCTCAAGAAGGGAGCGGAGTACTATAGTGCAGAATCATTGGCCCCCTGTGAGCTGAAAAAGGATGTGGGGGCCGATCTGGAAAAGTATAACGCGGCCTGGCAGCAGATTAAGGTTGGAAAATAGCTTAAAGTGCCGGCATGTCGGAGATGCCTCCGGCATTGGTGACATCGCTGAAGCCCATGGTTTTTAATAGCCTGGCTCCCATGGCGCTCCTGGATCCGCTTTCGCAGTAGAGCAGTACGGCCTTGTCCTTGGGGCCTATCTCCGCTGCGCGCTTGAGCAGTTCGCCTACGGGAATATTGACGGCATTGGGATAATGCCCATCTTCATATTCATCGGGGGTGCGTACGTCCACGATTACCGCACCCTCTTGGATCTTTTTCTCCACGCTGTTGAAAAGTCCCATATTCTCTCCTATTTGAAAAATTAAAAACCCTAAGAGACTCCTTTGGAGCTCCTTGGTTAGAATTCCATGAATATTCTGTGCCTGAGGCTCCGAATCTTCCTATTCTCCCCCCACCTCGCTGAACCCGCCTGCAAGCCTCATGCTCTTGATGCCCCCTGATACGTAGGCCAGGTTCCTAAATCCCTTCTGCCTTAGTATTCTGGAAGCGATGTGGCCTTCGAAGCCGTTCACCGAAACTATAAGAAGCTCTTTGCTGGAAGGCAGTTCTTCTACCCTGTCGCGCAGCTCGTCCAGGGGAATATTGAGAGAATTAGCAACGTGTCCCTTGCAGTATTCTCCGAAGGTGCGCACATCCAGAAAGAGCTTGTCAGGCTCGGGTTTAGCTGCCAGTTCGGCAGCCTTTTGGGGACTGATGAATCTGGAATAGCCTGAGAGATCGTTTTGAGCGGCGAAGGCAGCCATCTGCAGAGGGTCGTTGGCGCTGGAATAGGGTGGGGCATAGGCCAGGTCCAGCTCTGCCAGATCGGCGAGACGCATATTAGCTGCTATGGCCACGGCCAGGACATCTACCCGTTTTTCCACGCCATCCTCGCCAAAGGCCTGAGCTCCTAAAAGCCTGCCTTCTTCATCATAGACGAGCTTTATGCTGAGCTCCTTGGCTCCGGGGTAGTAGGAGGCATGATGACCCTTGTGGACATGGACAGCCTTTGCTTTTATGCCCGCGGCGAGGGCTGCCTTTTCTGAAAGACCCGTCTGGGCAAAGGTAGAATCCACCGCCTTGAATACCGAGGTACCCAGGGCTCCCACATAGCGCATGGATCCGCCTAGGGCATTGGTGGCGGCAATGCGGCCCTGCCTGTTGGCGGGACCGGCCAGGGGAATTCGTACCCTGGCACCGTCAACTCTTCGTAGCAACTCCACCATGTCGCCCGCCGCATAGATATCTGGATCGCTGGTGAGGAGGCTTTCATCCACAAGGAGTCCTCCGGATTTCCCAATTTCCAGCCCCGCTGATTTGGCCAGATCCAAGTTGGGTCGTACTCCGGCCGACATGAGCACGATATCAGCCTTGAGCCTCGTGCCGTCGCTGAGTTCTACTTCCCTAGCCTGGTAGTCTATCTTCTTAAGGGAGCGCTGGGTATGAACCGATGCACCGGCGGCCTGGAAGGCCTGGGCGATAAGGGTGCCGAATTCGGGATCGGCCGGGGGCATGAGTTGATCGGTGAGTTCTACGATGGAGGTGCTAAGGCCGCGTTTTATAAAGGCTTCGGCCGTTTCCAGGCCTATAAAGCCTCCTCCCACCACCACGGCAGAGCCTGCGTTCTGGTCTTTGATATATGCGTTGATGGCATCCATATCAGGTATAGTCCAGAGGCGGAAGACGTTGGGAGAATCCGCGCCCTCCACCGGGGGCACGAATGGTGTGCCGCCCTGGGCTAGTATGAGCTTATCGTAAGGTAGGCTGCTTTCGCCTTCGGGTGATCTGAGCTTCACCAGCTTTGCTTTTCTGTCTATGCCCACAGCCTCGGTTTTCAGCTGGACATTCACTCTGTAGCGGGAGAAAAAACCTTCAGGGGTTTGAAGTATGAGGGAGCTTCGTTTAAGTATGTCACCCGAGAGCCTGTAGGGAAGCCCGCAATTAGCGAAAGATACGTAGGGACCTTTCTCGATGATGGTGATTTCCGCGGTTTCATCCAATCTTCTAGCCCTGGCCGCTGCTGTGGCGCCTGCGGCTACGCCGCCAATTATTACAAGCTTCATTACTGCTCGCTCCTTAATATATGAAAAATATAATATATGATAAATTGTGTCAATTCATGCAGCTCCGAAAACGCCTATCCCCCGGGTCTTGTTAGGCCGGCATCTGACTATTATACTACGCCGAAATGAATTTCTCCGCCCGCATCGACTTCGAAGCTCCGAGGAACGCCCTGGACCTCGAAAGGGTTGCCCTTACCGCCTCAGGCTTGGTGCCCTTTGATCTCTCCCAATCCAATCCCACCAAGGTAGGACTGGGTCTGGAGCCGGAAATTCTCGCCTCTGCCTTGGCCGGCCAGGACAATACCCACTACTACCCGGATTCCAGAGGATTAGCCTGCGCGAGAGCCGCGGTAGCCGAAAACATAAGCGAGGGAAGGGCTCCTGCCATTACCCTGAAGACCGATCGCTTTATTCTCTGCGCCTCCACCTCTGAAGCCTATTCCTATCTTTTTAAGCTCCTGTGCAATCCAGGGGATTCCATCCTCATTCCCCGCCCAGGCTATCCCCTTTTCGATCAACTGGCCGCACTGGAATCGGTAAAAACCATAGCGTATAGACTGGAATATTGCCACCCCAAAGGCTGGCAAATCGACACAGATTCCATAGCCAGGGCTCTAGACGCCCCCGTTGGATCCAAGCCCAAGGCCTTGGTTCTCATCAACCCCAACAATCCCACCGGCTCCTATATCCATGAAGAGGAAGCTAGACGCATAATCGAACTCTGCGCCAAGCATTCTGTGCCTATCATCGCCGACGAAGTGTTTTTTGATTTCAGCCTGGATCCAAGACCGGGCAAAACCTCCTTTTTAGGGCTGGAAGACTGCCTCACCTTTACCCTGGACGGTTTTTCCAAACGCCTTTGCCTGCCTCAGATGAAGTTGGGCTGGATTTACGTTTCCGGTCCGGGCAAGGATGCCTTGAGGGCCATGGAAGGTCTGGAACTGATAGCAGACAGTTTTCTTTCCGCGGGCACCCCTGTGATGAATGCTGCTAGAGCATTGCTCAAGCATCAGAAAGCGCTTCAAACCTCGGTGCGCGCACGGAGCTCCGAAGTGCTGGCAATTTACAGGGATGTGCTGGAAGGTGAAGCCTCCCCACACAGAATCCTAGCCTGTGAGGGCGGCTGGACTGCTCTTGTCCAGTGTCCCCGTTTTGCCGGGGAGGAGGAGCTGGCCCAGGGCCTGCTGAGTCAGAAGGGGCTTTATGTTCATCCAGGCTTTTTCTTCGATATGGAGACTGAGGTGTTTTTCGCATTGAGCTTAATCATTCGGCCTGAAGACGCTAGAAAGGCGGCCGAAAAATTCATATCCTACTTCAATCATTTCGATACATAGATATAAGGAGAAAGCCATGTCTGCCAAAATAATCGACGGAAAGGAAATCGCCAGGGAAATAAGGGCGGAGATCAAGGGCAAGGTAGCCGAGCTTGCCGCCAAGGGCATAGTGCCTGGTTTGGGCGTCATATTAGTGGGCGAAGACCCGGCATCGGTATCCTACGTTACCGGCAAGGAAAAAGCCTTGGCGGAAGCGGGTATGGCCAGTTTTGGACGGCATCTTCCCGCCTCCACCAGCCAGGAAGAACTCCTCGCCCTGGTGAAGGCTTATAATGAGGATCCCCGAATTCATGGGATACTGGTCCAGCTTCCTTTGCCTGCCCACATTGATGAGAAGGCTGTGATCGCCGCCATCTCGCCTGAGAAGGATGTGGACGGTTTTACGCCGATAAATGTAGGCAGAATGCTCTTGGAAGAACCCTGTTATCTGCCCTGCACCCCCAATGGCGTCATAGAGATGATCCAGCGCAGCGGAGTAGCCACCAAGGGTGAGCATGCGGTTATCGTGGGCAGATCCAACATAGTAGGCAAGCCTCTCATGAACCTTTTAATTCGCAAGTCCATCAATGCCACAGTAAGCCTCTGCCATACCGGCACTAAAGACCTGGCCACCTATTGCCGCAGGGCCGACATACTCATTGCTTGCGCCGGACGGGCAGGTTTGGTTACCGGGGACATGATAAAGCCGGGGGCCTGTGTCATCGATGTGGGAGTCAATCGTGTGGAAGATGCCAGCGCCGCTAAGGGGTTCCGCCTCAAGGGCGATGTGGACTTCGAATCGGCCTCCCAGGTTGCGGGCTGGATTACCCCCGTACCCGGTGGCGTAGGCCCCATGACTATCACCATGCTTTTAGCCAATACTGTGGAAGCCGCCTCCAGGCAGGCTAAATAATATACCCAAGAAGGCACGTCAATGCTCGATGTACAGTCCATGAGGGATGAACGCAGGATTCCGATCCAGAAGGTAGGGGTTAAGGGAGTTCGCTACCCCATAGCCCTCAAGGACAAGGCTGCCCAGATTCAGCAAACTACGGCGGTGGTCAACCTCTTCGCCGATCTGCCCCATCACTTCAAGGGCACCCACATGAGCCGCTTCATCGAGGTATTCGAAGAGTTCCGCTTCGATCTGTCCATGCCTAACTTTCTGAAGATGCTCGATACGATCAGAAAGGAGTTGGAAGCTAAAACCGCCTACTCGGATCTTCACTTCCCCTATTTCATGCAGAAAACCGCACCTGTATCGGGACAGAAATCCATCATGAGCTACGATTGTTCTTATGAGGGAAGGGTTTCTGAAGAGGGGCAATCTTTTATCGTGGGGGTGACGGTGCCCGTGCAAACCGTCTGTCCCTGCTCCAAGGCCATTTCCGAAAGGGGCGCCCACAACCAGCGGGGCCTGGTCACCTTGAAGGTCGCCTTGGGGCCGTTTTTTTGGATAGAGGACATGGTGGGTATTGTAGAGGAGTCGGCATCCAGCGATCTCTTTACCCTGTTGAAAAGGGATGACGAAAAGTACATTACCGAGAAGTCTTATGAAAGACCGCGATTTGTCGAGGACTTAGTCAGGGAAGTATATTTACGAGTAGACGCCCTTGGAAAGTTCTCCAAGTTTTCCGTCGAAGCCGAAAATTTCGAAAGCATCCACAATCATTCGGCGTACGCCTTCGTGGAAAAGCAGTAAGGAGCTGGTATGGCCGAGCAATACCCGGTTGAAAAAAAGGATTTGGGCGACAAAGGCACCAAGGGCATCATGTCGGCCGGCGCCGGAATAGGCCTTTTGGGTATTAATGCCCTTTTAGGCGTGCCAGTCCTGGGCTGGGTTCTTTCGGCGGGTCTTATAGCCTTGGGTGCAGTGGGACTCTTCGGTAAGACTAAAACCGACAAGACTTCGGGCACTATCCTGTCCGCCGCAGGCATTGCCGGCTTGGCAACCATGTTTCTCCCAGGCCTGGCAAGGGGTCTTCTGGGTGCCGGAGGCCTGGGGCTTCTCATATTCGGCATTGTCAACATTGGATCTTTTCTCTCCGGGATCCGGAAGAAAAATTAGGAACTTGAAAGCCTTTTTAGCATGAAATACCTACTCGAAACCTACGGCTGCCAGATGAATAAAGCCGAGTCCTCGGCCCTGGAAGTCCTTTTCAAAGAACGCGGATGGCTACCCGGCTCGATCAGCGACTCAGACCTGATGATTATCAATACCTGTACGGTACGGGCTACGGCTGAAAACCGTGCCTGGGGCAGAATTGCTTTTTACGCCGCGGAGAAGAAGAAGCGTCCCTTCGCCCTAGCCGTCATAGGCTGCATGGCTGAACAATATCACGATGAAATCAAGAAAAGAGCTCCGGCAGTGGATTATGTGCTTGGAACCTTCCAGAAACAGGCGCTGGGGCTGATTCTAGATCAGGTGGAGAAGGGGAGCGACTTCGACCTGCGCGAGGAGTCACCAGCCTATGTGTTCTCATCCAGCCATCACGAACCGGGAGCCTTTAGAGCTTTTGTACCTATAATGCACGGTTGCAACAATTTCTGCAGTTACTGCATAGTGCCCTATGTCCGGGGCAGGGAAATCTCCAGGGATCCCGAAGCAATCCTGGCCGAGCTCACAAGCCTGGAGGCTGCGGGAGTAAGAGAAGTAACCCTCCTGGGGCAAAACGTAAATTCCTATTGCTGGAAAACCGATACACTCAGCCTGGATTTTCCTGGCCTCCTGACTTTATTGGCTACAAAGCTGAAGGAGAAGGGTGAGAGGAGCGAAGGCAAGGGAATTGGCTGGATCCGGTTTCTGACCAGCCATCCCAAGGATCTTTCGGCTGAGTTGATCAGGGTTCTGGCATCCGAACCACTGTACTGCAAGCATATTCATCTCTGCCTCCAGTCAGGTTCGGATCGAGTGCTCGCTCGGATGAACCGAAAATATACTAGAGACTACTTCCTTGGCCTGGTGGAAAGCCTGAAAGCAGCGATACCCGGATTATCGCTTTCCACCGATATTCTCGTGGGATTTCCCGGGGAGACCGAGGAGGATCTGGAGGATACCCTGGATATAATGCGCAAAGTGCGCTTCGCCTATTCCTTTATGTATCACTTCAATCCCAGAGAGGGCACTCCCGCTGCATCATACACCGACAAGGTCCCTGAAAAAGTTAAAAAGGCCAGGCTCGCCAGGGTAATTGCCCTGCAGAAAGAGATCACCGAATCGCTGATGAATGAAAGATTGGGCGCTGAAGATGAGATTCTCGTGGAGTCGCTTTCCAAGCGCTCGTCCAGGGAAGTCTTGGGGCGCACCGCCAGGGATGAAATGGTTGTTCTGGCTGGAGATTCATCCATGATTGGACGCTTTTTGAAGGTAAGACTTCTTTCCAGGTCGGGCAACACATTCAGGGCGGTCGAAGCGGATGCGTAGATCCGGGCAGATTAAAACTCTTTTTCTTGCCCTCCTTATCCTATTCTCCCTGTCCTACTCAGTCTACGCCCAATCCAGTGCTGCAAAGGGCTCCGGCTCTGCAAACAAGCCTAGCCTGGCTTCGGCTAGAACAGCTCTTTCCAAGCTCGCCGCATCCGATGCGCTTCCAGCACAACTGGAAGCTCAGGCTCTCGCATTACCGGTCCATGATGCAGTCACGCTGTTCAAGGAATTCTTGCCCAAGATAAAGGCTCCAAGCCGTGGGTCTTTGGCCTCTCTTGCCGGATCCATGGCTTTGTTGGCGGGCCGATACGAGGATGCGGGTTTCCTATTCCTCCAGGGCGTAGAAGCCGAGCCCAAACTGGGGCATGATGCGGTACGCTCCTATCTCGCCGCTGGAAATTTTCAGGAAGCCAGAAAGGTTCTGGATAAACTTCAAGCTCAAGCTCCGAGTTCTGAACTGGAGAAAAAAAACAGGATTGCCCTCGCATGGCTTTATCTTTTGGACAATAAGAAAGAGATGGCCTTTATTCTATTGCGGGACTTCGTTTCAGGCGGCACCGGTTCTATGATCCAATCCGATCCTGCCATGAGGGAAGCTCTTTTCCTCCTGTGGATACTCGCATCCTCCAGCGATTTTTCCGGCTTCAGCGTTTCCACAACTGGTTTCGAAACTTCGTCTATTGCCCGGAGGCTGGAACTTGAATATCCCGGATCCGCCGAGCATACCATTGTGCAAAGAGGCCTGTCCTTGACACCCTCAGCTTGGGTGCTCACAGGTCTCTTCCCCTATCCTGAGGCTCGTCAGTCCGCCCTGGCCGGGGAACCGTCTTCAGACCCCGAGGCTGTGGATGAGAGAAGCCCTGGCGGTGGAAAGGATTCAGGAACTACTGATAAAGAAGTCAGACTCCAGGTTGGCTGGTTTTCTAGGCGGGAGAATGCAAGCGCCTTAAGCTCCACCCTCAAGAACAAGGGCTTCTCCGTGTCCATGGAAGAGCAGAAGGCCCAGGATGGTCAAACACGTTGGGCGGTGATTGTAGATGCCCAAGGCGATTGGTCCAAGACCCAGGCTAGGCTGAAGGACTCAGGCTATGAATCCTACCTGCTTCCCTGATTAAACGAGGACTTGGAGAATACCAAATCGGGGGTATAGAGGGGTTCTATTCTCCCTGCCAGCATCTGCGCCGGGCGAAGAATGAGCTTCCAATCTTCATCCTGTCCAGGCTTGAGATAGACAAGAAAGCTTCGTCTGCCCGCAGGTAGGCTCCGGCTATCCACAAGATCAAGGTCTAGCACCACATCTCCACCCGATGCAAAAAAACCATATCTACCTTCGTAGTTGAGCTCGCCTTCCCGATAATTCAGCCTTCCCTTGTTCAGCTTCAATTGGAAGCTCCCTGGGGCTTCAAAGTAGCCTTCTAGATCGTCTGCGCCAAGACTCATGACATCCTGGGAGTTTTCCAGGGGTAGTTTGATTATTGCCTCGCCAGCCAGACTTCGAAGCATTCTTTCTGCTGCAGTCTGCCTGCCGCTCACTCTTGTGTAGCTTCCGTTCCAGTCTTCCCTGATGACAAACTTGACTATCTGGCTGGAGGTAGCCTGGATTCTCACCTTGTCCTTACCGAGCAGATCGACACCCATAAGCCGGATCATGTCCGGAACACCACTATTCACGATGGAAGAGTAAATACCGGCTGAGGAAGGATTAGATCTGCCCCAATCCCATATTTGCTTTTCAGTTTTGCTGTGAATGCTGACCGTGCGGGATTCCGGATCAAAATACACCAAGGTGGGCTCTTCTTCCGAAGTACTTGCTTTTTTCCAGAGCCCACTCAAGTAGGATTCGAAGCGGTTTGGATCGCCGGTGAGAAGGGAATCGACAAAACTTTTCTCTACGCTCTCGCCAGGAATCAGCAGCTCTGAGAGTCTTTCGTAGTTCTTGGAAAGCGGATTCCAACCAAAGCTTGTCATTTTTTGGTCCAGGGGGGAATCCTCACTCTCCGCCGATTTGAAAAGGCGCACTAAGAGAGGGGTAGGGCCGTCTTCCTCCACTCTGAGCGATAGGCCCGATCCTTCGAATATGCTGCGGTAGAAAGCCCCTGCTTGCAGGGGAAAGCGCTTGAATATAGTGAGAGTCTGAAAATTTTTCTCATCAAGGCCAAAACAAAGCAGGTCGATGCTGCCTTCGCCTAGCATGTCCCTGGGCTGGACTATGAATGCGTTGGGTTTGGTAGCCAGGCTTTCTCCCTTCCAAAGCCGGAAATAGCTACCTGTGGATGCCGAAAAGTCGGCGATCACCACCGAGATCCTGCCTTCTTGTGAAGCATGTTCCCTTACGGTAAGCACCTGCTCCAGCTCCAGATCTTCGTCCAGGTTCATGTCTAAGGCATCCAGAAGAACTTCATCCCAGAGAAGATTGATCCTTGCCCTTGGTGCGGCAAGTTCAATCTCTTCACTTTCGACTGATTCCAGCTCAGAAAAAGCATTCACTGCAACGGTTCTTGCGGCGATGGGTAGGGTAGCTTCGAGGCTAGCCCTATTCTGTTTGGCTAGAAAAAAAACAAAGAGTGCGAAAGCGAGAATGAAGGCTCCCGATAGGAGAATTTTTAAAGCTTTCTTCATGGTTGGACTGGTTTGTTTGTACCATGCACGGTGGTTGAGGCACAAGCTTGAGGTCATTCTTATGGTAGCCGCTTCGGCATAGGGTATCCTATATGGCCGAGAGGTATTTAGAATGGTATTATTTGATGGATGGCAAATAAAAAGCTTCGAAGCAGGACTACTCTTGTGTTGCTCATGTTAGCAACCGTAGTGCTCTGCAGCGCCCTCGGACTACTCTGGACAATGGTATTACGGGAGAGTGCTCGGCGGAATCTCCTTCTCGAATATGAAGCATTCAGGGCTTCCAGCGCCGTGGTGGACGAATACAGAAGGGATCAGTCCTTTACTACTCAGAACGATGAAAAAATATTGGGTTTTGGTTTTTATGAATATGACGGGACTGCCTTCAAACGCTATGGCACAGCCCCAGAACAAATAGATGTGAGCCGGGAGCGTTGGCGCAACAGGCTGGATGATAGCGGAACCGCATTACCCGGTGGGATAGCGGTGCGTTTCAACCAAGGTGAGAAGTCCCTGATCCTCCTTCGGTATTCGGGGTTCCAAAATGCGGGTAGAGGCTCTGGTATGATGGCTCCAGGGGCAAGGATGCAGAGGGGGTGGTCGGGAGCACAGAGCATCCCAAGCCCCGGCATCGACAGCCTTGGTCAGCCATTTCCAGCGGCCATGAGCGGAAATTACCTGGTATGGATGGAGTATTCTACCACTGGCTTCGGCACGCGCCTGGGCTATACCGTCGCTGCAGGGGTAATAAGTCTCATCCTTATTGTGCTTTTCATCATTCTTATTGTCATGTTCCGTCATAACGAAAGCCTCCGGACTCGGGAAGCCCAGACGAGGGAGCTGGTTCAGTTGGGAGAAGCGGCAAGAACCCTCGTGCACGAAATAAAAAACCCATTGGGAATTATGAGAATTCAAACCTCGGCCATCAGGAAGGCAGCATCCGGTCAGATAAACAAGGTTGGGAGCGCTGCTGTGGAAGGGGATGCAGAGACAAGGGGAAGAGAAAGTTCAGGCAGGATAATCCGCTCCTCTGAACTCATCGAAGGGGAGATTCAGCGTCTTTCAGCCCTGGCCGACAGGATTCGCGAGTTTCTTCAGCCTGGCCAGGCCAAGCTGAAGAAACTCGACCTCAAGCCCTTTCTGGAATCTTTCTGCGATCGCTACAATAACGCTGGAAATTCAGAAGCTTACATTAAAACATCTTTCCCGATGGATACAGTCCTGGTCAGGACCGACAAGGAAAAGCTGCTCACTGCCCTGGATAATCTGGTACGCAATGCGATGGATGCGGTGGAGAGCTTGGCCGAGGAGGAGAGGGCAATCAGCCTTCGACTTTTCCGACGCGAAGGATTTTGGGTAATAGCCGTCGCCGATAATGGTCGGGGCATCTCTCCGGAAAACGCAAAGCGTCTTTTTGACCCCTTTTTCACCACCAAGGAGAAGGGGAGTGGTATTGGCCTGGCCCTTTCCAAACGCATAACTGAATCCTTGGGAGCTTTCCTGGTCTATGAAGGCTCCAATGAAGGCAGGGGTGCTGTATTTTCTATCAGCGTGCCGGTTTTATCGGACTAGAAACGGCCTAGTACAGCTTCAATTATCCCTACGGCCTCTTCCAGTTCTTCATCGCTTATGACGAGAGGGGGGGCGAAGCGAATTATGTTGCCGTGGGTCTGCTTGGCCAGAAGGCCTTGGTCTTTCAAGGCTACACAGACATCCCAGGCATGAAAACCCTCTTCGAATACGACGGCATTCAATAATCCCTTGCCCCTTACCAGCCTCATGCTCGAGCAGTTCATAGCCTGTATACGGGCTCTAAACCTCTCTCCCAACCTGTATGCTCTTTCGTCCAGCTTTTCATTAACCAGTACTTCCATGGAGGCTATACCGACGGCTGAGGCCAAGGGGTTACCCCCGAAGGTGGAGCCGTGTGTACCTGGAGTGAATACATTCATCACCGCTTTATCAGCCACGATGGCCGAGATGGGCAGTATGCCTCCGCCTAAAGCCTTGCCCAGGCACATGATGTCTGGCCGGGCATCCTCATACTGCCAGGCGAAGCGTTTTCCGGTTCTGCAAAAGCCTGTCTGAATTTCGTCGAAGACGAGGAGGATTCCGAATTCATCGCATAAGGCCCTGAGTTGGGCTAGATAGCCCTCAGGCGGGACAACAACCCCGGCCTCTCCCTGAATGGGTTCCACGAAGACCGCCACCGTGTCCTTGTCCAACGCGGCCCTTACAGCTTCTGTATCGCCGAAGGGAACTTTTACAAATCCTGGGGCATAGGGTCCGTAATTGGTATAGGATTCAGGATCCGAAGACATGGATATGGCCGCCAGGGTGCGGCCGTGAAAATTATTCTCCGCGCAGATTATTTTTTGCCTGCCATTGGGTACTTTCCTGATTTCTGCACCCCAGCGCCGGGCTGCCTTGATGGCGGTTTCCACAGCCTCGGCACCTGTGTTCATGGGCAGTGCTGCTTCGAATCCCGTGAATTCACAGAGAGCCTGAAGGAATAAACCCATTTTATCGTTGTGGAATGCCCTGGACGTGAGGGTAACTCTATGAAGTTGATCTTCTACTGCCTTGATAATATGGGGGTGGAGGTGTCCCTGGTTGACCGCCGAATAGGCGGAGAGGAAATCAAAGTATTCCCTGCCTTCGGGGTCCTGCACCTTGCTGGCCTTGGCTGTCGCGATAACAACGGGAAGTGGGTGGTAATTATGGGCGCCGAAACTCCGATCCAGTCTGATGTAATCCTGGGAATTCATGGAACCTCCTCGACAGCCACATTTACATGGTTTATCGGTAGCTGTGTGAGGCTTCCAGTCTACACCAGTTCGGACATTCTGGCCAGCATAAAAAAAGCTAAATCACAACAACATCTATAATTATAGAGTTATTGTGAATAATGATGCAAAAATAGGGCAGCGCGGTACTGCCTTTGCCAGCCGCTCGGCTTTTATCATAGTCGGCTACGCAGGGTTGACTAGGTGTGGTTGGCTAGGCGCTGCGGCTGTAACTCTGGCATGTCAAAAGAGGCTAAACGTCGTAACTGTAGCGCAGGCTGTTTCTGCCCTGGAAACGCTCGAATCCCAGGCGGATTAGCTCTTCAATGAGCTCGGGATATGACAGGCCGCCGGCTTGGCACATCCGGGGATACATGGAGATGGCGGTGAACCCCGGAATCGTATTCGCTTCGTTGAGTAGCACAGCCCCTGTCCGCTTGTCGATGAAGAAATCCATTCTTGCCATTCCCGAGAATCCGCAGGATTTATAAGCCTTAACAGCCATGGACTTTACCGTGTCTTCCTGCGTCTGGTTCAAGGAAGCGGGCACACGCAGTTCGGCACCCGCCGGATCCTTGTACTTTGCATCGTAATCATAGTACTCGTGAGCCGGAATCACTTCGCCGGGGGTAAAGGCTTTGGGTTCTTCGTTACCCAAAACAGCGCACTCAATTTCTCTGGCTGGTATGAATTCCTCCACCAGAAGTTTTTCATCGTAGTGGAAGGCTTCTTCCAAGGCCTGAACCAGGGATTCTCTGTCCTGAGCCTTGGCGGTACCTACAGATGAACCGGAGCAGGCTGGCTTTACAAAGCAGGGCCAGCCGAAACGGGCTTCGATTTTTCGCACGAAGGATTCCATGAAATTTGGATTTTTTATGTCCGAAGCCCGCACGCTCAGGTATTCCACCACAGGGATGCCGTCCCTGAGCCAGAGTTCCTTGGCGATCTGCTTGTCCATGCCCACAGCCGAACCCAGGACGCCTGAGCCTACGTAGGGCAGACCTGCGCACTCCAGCAGACCTTGTACGGTGCCGTCCTCGCCGAAGGTGCCATGGAGGACGGGAAAGACGATATCGCATTCCAATTTTTCCCAGACCTTTTGCTTCACTTCCACTGCCAAGCCGTTTCCGGGCACTGCGGAGACTCGCTTGCCACCCTGAATAGGAGGAAGACCTTCCATGCCGGATGAAGAGGCGGCTTGATCTGAGCCGGCCTGGCCGGAGCTGCCCGGTACGGAGCCGGTAAGGTTTTCTCCCAATGCCTGAGGCTTCTCCTGTAGAAACCATTCACCGGACTTGGAAATGCCTATTAAAATAAGCTCATAGCGGGAGGGATCCAGGTTCTTCACTATGCTGGCCGCCGATATGAGGGACACCTCGTGCTCCCCCGATTTTCCTCCATAGAGCAGTGCTAGCTTTTTCATTCTATTTCCTTGCGCAGGGCTGGATTTTGCTCAGCCTTCATAGCCGAGCTCTTTTAGGGCTTTTTCAGCCTCGGTTTCCTCATCATAGGGCATCGTATGGCTGGCGTAGATAATGGAATTCTCATGCCCCTTACCCAAGAGCAGAACTGCGTCGCCGGGGCCGGCCATGGCAAAAGCCTGGCGAATTGCCTGAGGCCTGTCGGGGATTAAAAAAAGCTCTTTGCCCCGCTCCAGTCTAGGACAGCCTGCGGCTATTTCCTCCAGAAGAGCCATGGGATCCTCGCCCCGGGGATCCTCGTCACAGAGAAGCAGGATGTCACAATACGAGGAGGCTACCTCTGCCTGCCGAGGTCTTTTTTCCCTGTCCCTTTCACCGCCCGAGCCGAAGAGGCAGAAAATTCGCCCTTGGACGCGCTGGCGCAAGGGGGGCAGTATGGCTTGGAAAGAAGATGGTGTATGGGCGTAATCGATGATTACCTCGAAGGGTTGGCCTTTGTTGACAGCTGTCATCCTTCCCCGTACCGGCCTGAGCCGGGAAAGGAGAGGCACGAGATCCTGCCAGGGCTTGCCCGAGATGCCCGAGGCTACAATGAGCGCCGCCAGGCTGTTGCCCACATTAAACTGGCCGGGTATCTCGATCCTAGCATCCACAACTAGCGGCAGACCTTTGGATGATGGTAAAGGGAAGCCCTCAGGGCCTTGTATGAGGAAGGATGTGCCGCCTTCGTCGCTGCGGATATCCCTGGCCATGAAGCTGGCCGGACTGCCATTGACTGAAAAAGACAGTGTAGGTTTGGAGCTGCAGCCAGTGAAATACACAGCGCTAGGATCATCGGCGTTGACGACGCCGAAACTAGGTATTCCCGAATAATTTGTACTTTGGTAATTATTTACTGACTTCCTGTGTTCGTGAGAGTCCAGATTCCTGAAAAGGTTGGCCTTATCCGAACGATAGCATTCCCAGGTTCCATGGAACTCCAGATGCTCGCTGGTCACATTAGTCATCACTCCCACATCGAAATCCACGTCCGCCAGCCTGGATGTCCGCGTACTCAGGCCATGACTCGAGGCTTCCACCACCGCGCAGCTCAGTCCGGAATCGCGCATCTGGGCGAGCATTCTCTGTACGGCGGTGGCCTCGGGTGTCGTCTGATGCTCGGGATTGGGCTTTTCACCATCCCCAGTGTCGGACATGACGGTGGAAAAGAAGCCTGTTTTTATTCCAGCCATTGCGAGGAGTTGGTAGCTCAAATACACGGTGGTGCTTTTGCCTTCGGTGCCGGTGACTCCCACGGTGATCAGGGAGGAAGAGGGCTTGAGGTAAAATGCGGCAGCCAGGTGGCTCATGGCAAGCCTGGAGTCCCTCACCTGCACATAGGCTATGCCGGGAACCTTTCGGGCAATGGAGCTTTGGTAGAGCACCGCCTTGGCACCCTTGGTTATGGCAGCGTCGATAAAATCATGGCCGTCGCTGTGAATGCCCGGTAGGGCGACAAAGAGATTGCCCGGAAGAATCTTACGGGAATCGTACTCGATGCCTGTAATTTTTATAGGAGAAAGGCCCCCCTCCGGGGAAGTCAGGAGTTCTGAGCTGTCGATAGAGTTCAGGAGGCTGGAAAGATCCATCTGCATAACAAGGCAGGATACCATGTACAGAGGTGAGCTTCAATGAGGATTGATGCCTAAAGCACTATCTTAAATCCACCGTAGGCCACTATCGGCAGGCCTTGGATGTCCAGGTCGGCAGGTATGATGCCTAGGATTCCGGCCCCAACCCTGAGGAGCCTTCTATGTCCCAGGCTATACCAGCCTGAGATCTCGGGAAGCATCAGGTTTACCGGGCTCAAGCCGCTTTTTCCTCCCACCAGAACATATCCAAGAAGAAGGCCTCCCAAACCCAGGTCGATGGATAAATTGCCCAGGGAGAGTCCAGCTTGCAGGTAAGGATAGGCCAGGGTGGCTAGGATGAGGCTATATGCTCGTATTCCTCCTCCCAGGTAAAACTGACCTACCTTGGTTTGGTAGAGCACCGAGGCAGTAGGCAAAGGGAGAAAGCCCGCGAGAGGTATGACAGCGGTAAAATCTTCGGATGAATCAATGGAATTGGTTATTGCCCCGACACCCAGGGGAACCGTGGCTCCAAGCTCAAAACTAAGCTGTCCATAGACAGCTGAAGTGGAGAGGATGAAAATGGATACGATTAATAACCAGCGATTTCTCATCCTGCAGCCTCCTGGGTTTATGAGTGAAATAAAAGGTACTGGCGAAAACTGGCGAAGGCAACTATCGAGCCGGATTTAAAAGTCGGTGGACTTTTAAATCCGGCTCGATAGCCTTGATAAAAGGCGGGGTATTGTTTAGTTTTAATTCCATGTATGAAGTACGTGTAGAAAGCGGATTCGCGGCCGCCCACAGGCTTGTCCACTATAATGGAAAGTGCGAGCGCCTCCATGGCCATAACTACAAGGTCAGGCTCTGGGCCAAGGGCAGTTCTCTGGGGGAAGGCGGCATGCTGGTGGATTTTGGCTTGTTGAAAGCTGCCTTAGCCAAGGTTATTTTATGCCTGGATCATAGCGATTTGAACGAAATACCGTTTTTTCAGCAGGATCCCTCGGCCGAGCGCATAGCCCGCTATATATTCGAATCAATTAAGTCCGACGCGCCGGAGCTTCCTGTTTCGGCGGTGGATGTGTTCGAGACTGAATCTTCCATGGCCAGGTACAGCCCGGATTGAAATACTCCCCAAAGTTCTCGCCTTAGGCATCTAGGTTCTGCGCTGCGGGCCGGAAGACTGGCTTGGAGTTGTCGACCTTCCGCCTGTGCTGTTTTGGGCTCTTCTGGAACTCCTGTAGGCTTCTTTTTCAGCCTCTCCCTCGTCCACCATGGCAAAAAATTCTTCAACAGGGGGTTCGAAGAGTTGGCCTTCCTCCAGGAGCTTGGTTCTGAACACAAAGTGCCGTTCTACCGCCAGCCTGGATGCCCTGCGCAATTCCCAGGCATCGGCCAGGAGGATGGATACCCCCGGCTTGCCTGCCCGGGCGGTGCGTCCGGCTCTGTGCACATACCAGGAGGGTTCTTCAGGGAAATCCAGGCTTATGACATGGCTGATCCCGGGAATGTCCAAGCCTCGGGCACCCAGATCGGTGGTAACCAGATAACGGATTTCCCCTTTCTGGAAGCGGTCTATGGATACCCTTCGCCTTTCCTTTTCCTCCCGGGCGAGAATGGATGCCGCGGGTAATCCCAAGGCCTGAAGCCGCTCTTCTGCCCGTCTAACCCTTTCGCCGGAGCCGGCGAAGACCAGGCACTTGGCCGGCTTGAGCGCAGTTTCCAGCTTTCGCAGGAAATCCAGGCGCTTGCGGTGTTCGACGTAGAAAACCCAGTGTTCAATATCCTTGGACAGCACTCCCTCGTCCATGAGATCCAAAGATATGGGGTCCTTCATGAGAGAAATGGCGATGCGCTTGGTCGCGGTGGAAATAGTGGCTGACGCAAGGATTCTGCAGGCTTCGACGGAAGTCTGGCCGAGGATCCAGAGCACTTGCTCCTTGTATTCCGATGAAAATAACCGGTCGCCTTCGTCCATCACCAGGTAAGAAAGCTTATCCAGCTTGAGCATTCTCGACCGGGCAAGATCGGCCGTGCGACCGGGAGTTCCCACCACAATATGGGGTTTTTTCTTGAGAGCCGCCTCCTGCCTGGATAGAGGACTTCCTCCTAAAAGACAGAGAACGCCAATTTTTATTTCGGCAGCTTCCAGGAGGCGTTCGGCCTGTTTGGCCACCTGCACGGCCAATTCCTGGGTGGGGCAGAGGATCAGAAGAAGTGGACCTTTCCCTGCGTTTATTTTATGAATGGCTGATATAGAAGGCGCCAAGTAGGCGAGGGTTTTTCCTGTGCCGGTCTCGGATTGGAGAAAAAGGTCTCTTCGCTTCAATGCCTTGGGAATGGCCAGCTGCTGAATGCGTGTAGGTGCGGAAAAGCCCAGGCCGTTGAAGGCGCTGGCAATGGCGGGATCCAGTCCCAACTCGGAGAATTCGCTCATGAGGCTATAGTTGCACATCAAGAGCCCTTTCAGCTATAGTCGACCAGCATGAATTTGGAAGCTTTCGTACTTGGCTGCGGTGGCATGATGCCCTTGCCCTATCGTCATCTCACCAGCGTGCTTCTTCGGAGGGAGGGTGAGCTCTTTCTCTTCGACGCCGGGGAGGCTACCCAGATATCCATCCGGAGGCTCAATCTCCGCTGGAAGAAAATAACGGCCATCTTCATATCCCATATGCACGCCGACCATGTCACCGGCTTGCCCGGCATACTCATGCTATCCAGCCAGGTGGACAGGGAGGAACCCCTCTACATCTTTGGCCCCCCCAGAATCAGCGAATTCATAGAGCAGACCAGGCGATCCCTGGATATGTACATAAATTACGAGATCATCGTCAAGGAATTCTCCGAGCCAGGCATACTTTGGAAAGCTGATGGGTTCTTTATTCGATCATTTTTCCTGCGCCATACCAAACCCTGCTATGGCTATACCCTCGAAGAAGAGCCTCGGCCGGGAGCCTTTCACCCTGAAAAGGCGATGGCGCTTGGCGTGCCCAGGGGACCTCTATGGTCCGAGCTTCAGGGCGGTCAGGAACTGCGCTTGGATGACGGAAGAATGATAAGACCGGAAGATGTGCTCGGCCCGCCCAGGCTGGGGAGAAAATTCAGCTACCTCACCGATTCCCTCTACATGCCGGATATTGCGAAGGAAGTAAAAGATTCGGATCTTTTTATCTGCGAGGGCATGTTTGAGGATGCTCTCCTGGCATCAGCCGTGGAAAAGCGACATATGACAGCGCGGCAAGCCGCAATGCTAGCCAAGGCCGCGGGAGGGGTGAGGCAACTAGGGCTTATTCACTACAGTCCGCGCTATGCCGACAAGGAACTCAAGGTCTTGTTGAAAGAAGCCCAGGATGTATTTCCGGAGACTGTGCTCACTAGGGACAGAATGCAATTCCCCATAGAGTACGTAGATTGAATGGAGATTAACCGCTTAAGGGCGAGCCAATTTCAAAAGTCTGTTAACTTTTGAAATTGGCTTTGTAGTTTCGTCCATTTTTATGCTAAAAGCATAAAAATGGACGAAACGTACGTATTTTAAAGGTAGCTTTAGCAAAACTCGTCTGACTTTTGCTAAAGCCTCGGTTAATATCAGTTTTCCCTACTCCAACTTTGGCCTAAATGCCAGTATCCGCGACTGAGAGCCTTCGTAGGCCTTATGCAGGGCAGTGGAGGCTTCGCGGTAGAGCTTGAAAGCATCCACCTTTCGCTCAGCCCGGGCGGAAATGCCTATATAGACCGGTGCATCGCCCTCTATGTCCTTATAAAGCCCCAGGGTAGCCGCGAGCACATCGGCCAGGTCTTCGGACATCTTGAGGCTGCCGCCCAGATCCACCGAAGGTAGGACGACGGCGAAGGCGCCCTTGTAGAGTTCGAAAATCAAATCTTTGGAACCGATATAATCCCGCACAGTCACGGCAAGGGCCAGGGCTGCTGGATCGGTGGCCGAACTAACTCCGCAGTGAATAAGCATGAGGGATAGCTCAGCTTTGTTGCCCCTGTCCAATTCCTCTCGGATTTTTGCTTCCAAAGAAGAATCGACAAGTGAGAGGGGAAGGGGAAGGGCAGCCAGATTGGCCGAACCCTGCACCGATATTCGCGGAGCTAGCTTCTCTGTGGTTTCCCCGTCTTCCTGAGCGGCTGGAGATTCTTCTTCGACGGAGAGCTCATCCAATTCCTCAAAAACCTCCAGGTCCTCTTCCGGTTCTTCAAGTGTTTTTTCAGGGCTGGAATCTTGCGAAATAGGGATGCCGGCGTCCGGATGCTTGGTGGACCACTGGGCTACTTCCTTTTCCAACTTGGCGAGGCTTTCCTCAAAATTTCTTCTTGGGGGAGAGCTTGGAGGAGCTTCCTCTTCTTCCTCATCCAACTCTTCCTCTTCCATGAGGGATTCCAGCTCTTCCAAGGTGGGTTCTGGGACTGAATCAGGTAAAGAGCTGGGATTTTGCGCTTGTGGCAGAGCTTCCTCATCGACCAGTTCTTCATCCATGTACGCGGTTTTAGTCTCTTCCTCTTCCCCATCCACTTCTTCGATGTCCAATTGAGCTTCAGGCGGAGTAGCTGCCGTTTCGTAAGCTCCGGCTTCGACTTGAGCTTGCTCCAATGCAGCAGGAGGGAGGGCAGAAAGTTCTGATGCCGTAGCCGTTTGGATTTCTGGGGATTGCTCGGTTTTATCTTCTTTCGGGGGTTCCTGGGTTATTTCCGGATCGGACTTTCGCAGGAAAACGAAGGCTAGAAGAACAATAACGAACCAGATACCTAGGATTATGAGGGGAGTCTTCAGGGCTTGGACCAAGTCAGCCCTTCTTAGGGTTACGAAGAGGCTAGCCAGCTTCATGCCATTATTAAGCGGCGTGGTAAAGATTACCGTACTCCAGTCGGGGGCTGAAAAACCAGCCCTGGATGTGCTGCTACCGGGAAGGGCGAAATAGCTGGAATCGCCTGGTATTTTCCAGACAACAGCTCCAGATGAGTCCAGTACCTGAGCCGCTAGAAGCCTTTCGCTGCCCCTATAGAGCGCCAGGAGCCTTTGGCGGAGGAAAAGATCATCCATATCATCCTTGGACTCGATGCCCAGAAGGGCATTCCGGAGTATGGAGTATTCGGCCCCGCTCGCCCTCTCGCCGGAGCTTCGCAGGGCTCCCACTGAGAAGAGGATGCTTCCCATCGCCAGAATCGCGATGGAAAACGACAGAATGACGAGGAGCCAACGCAGTGTTTTTCTCATATACCCTTCCTGATCGTATAGAGTATCGGAATATCGGAGCCCGGTCTTGCGCCCAATTTTTTCACATAAGCCTTTTCCTTCCCGCTTAATGGATTATACTAGTAAGTACGAGGAGGTATCGCTCATGGAGAGAGCAGGCAAGTCTCGAAGCCCAGCCCTGGGCCATGGATGGTATCCCCACAGCGCACCTGAGATCAGCGACCTTACTGAGGAATGGACCAGGGGAGTCGAATTTTTGAACGCCCATTCGGTAGTCTGTCCCCATGCGGGCTGGCTTTTTTCGGGTAAACTCGCGGCCATGGCCATCAAGACCCTCAAGCAGGCCGAAACCATCGTAGTTTTTGGGGGACACCTTTCCCAGAAGAGCCCTGTGCTCTATGCAGAAGAAGAGTCCTTTGAAACTGCTTCCGGCATACTACAGGCCGATCAGGATCTGTTGGCGGCCCTCGCTGTACAGCTGAGAGATTCGGGAATAAATAAGCCCGAGCCCGACCGATATGTGGACAACAGCGTGGAGGTCCTTTTGCCCATGATTGCCGCACTCTGCAGAGGAGCAAGTATCCTCTGGCTGCGAATACCTCCGAGGCTGGAGTCCAAGGAATTAGGAGCCTGCGTAGCCAGGGCAGCCCTGGCAATCGGGAAAAAAGTTGCCTGTATCGGTTCCACAGACCTCACGCACTACGGCCCGGCCTATGGATTCATGCCCGCAGGCCTTGGCGAAAAGGCGAGGCGCTGGGTGAGCGGGACAAACGACAAGCTTTTTTTAGACGCTCTACTCGACATGAACTGTGAAATGGTACTTTCGAGGGCTATGGCCAAGGGTTCGGCCTGCTCACCCGGCGCCGCGGTGGCCGCCCTGGGTTTTGCCCTGGAGTCGGGGGCTGAGTCTGCCAAGCTAATAGGGTATTCCACCAGCCTTGAGGTGAGGGATGACGATTCCTTTGTAGGCTACGGTGCCATAGCCTTCATTTAAGATCGGTCGCAGACCTGATATTCAAGACGGGTCTGTTAGCTTATCAGATAGACAGAAGCGAACGCACCGCTTCCTTGAATTTCTTACCCCTGTCGAATTCGTGGAGAAACATGCCGAAGGATGCGCAGCCCGGGGAAAGAAGCACGGCATCCCCAGCCCTGGCCAGCCCGGCAGCTGCTTCTATCGCCGTCTCGAGGCTGCCATAGGGACCCTTCCAGGCTAAACCCTGATCAAGCAGTCGGGGCATTAGTTTTTCGGTACCCGAACCCTCTAAAAGCACGATAGCCTTGGCTTTAGAATAGGCTTTGCTCACGGAGCTGAAGTCTATGTTCTTGTCGGTGCCGCCTGTGATGAGCACCACAGGGGTGCTGAAACTCTCCAATGCCGCTTGGACTGCCTGGGGAATTGTGGATGCCGAATCGTTATACCATTTGATTCCCCCGGATTGGGCAAAAAACTCCAGCCTGTGCTCTATGCCGGGAAATGTAGCCATAGCCTGGGCAATGCTTTCGGCCGGTATTCCCATGTAGCGGAGGGCGAGGGCAGCGGAAAGCAGGTTTTTTCTCATATGGGGTCCGGGGACTAGCAGTTCTCGGGGCAGTATGAGCTCGGGTTCAGTTCCCTTCGACGAATCCAGTCGGCAGAGGCCAATCCTGTCCGAGCATCCTTGGGACTCGGCCAGCCAGGCCCCCCTGGCTTGGGGACTCTTGTCGGAATAAAAGAGCACATTGGCCTTGGTTTCCTCGGCGAAGCTCCTGCCCCAGGGGGAATCGGCGTCGCAGAGTGTCGCGTCCATCCCGTCCTGATCGGCATAGATAAGACGCTTATCGGCCACGTAGGAATCCATGGAGGAGTAGTAATTCATGTGGTCGGGCATGATGGCCGTGATAAGTGCCACCTTGGGCTTGAGCACTCCCAGCCCCTTCATGTCGGCCAACTGCCAGGATGAAAGCTCCAAAACCACGGGCCTCTCTGGAGCTGTTTCGGAGAGGAAGCTCAAGGGCGATACGGTGATGTTGCCTCCGAGTAGGGAGTTCATGCCTGACGAGCTAAAGCCGTGGTGCAGGGCGCTGGAGGTGGATGATTTGCCCTTGGAACCGGTTACCGCTACCAGGGGGGATTTGGAATAGCGCAGGAAAACCGAAATATCGCTTTCCACGTGCTTCGCCGCGGCTACATAGGGAGAAGTAGCTCTGACCGCCGGGTTTTTGATCACCAGATCTGCATTGGAAAAATCCTCTATCTCATGCCTGCCCAGGACATAGCGTATCTTGTGCCCGGCCAGCGCCTGAATAGAGGGTTCGAGAATTTTTTCGTCCCGCAGGTCGGTTACCGTTACCTTGGCGCCTGCCTGGGCAAAAAACCTGGCGCTAGCCAGTCCGCCGCCGTGGAGCCCTAGGCCCATAATGGTTACCCTGATTCCCCGCAATTCTTCAATGGTTTTAGGAAACTTCATGACATCCCTTTAAGGATCAGGTATCGAAGCTACCCAGTCCCGGCCTTGAGAATATAAGGGAGGGATTCGACTATCAAGACCTCAACGGCGCATTGCTACACCTTGACCAAAAAGCTGGCTCGTGGCATATTCCTACTATTCCCATAGGAATTAAGGAGAAAGCCCATGTTCCAGGTCCCTGCCAAGACCCAGTACGCGATACGGGCTCTCGTTCACCTAGCCCAGTCGGGTGGTGACAATGCCGCCCGGATAGCCAGCGTTCAGCAAATTTCTCCCAAGTATCTCGAGGGAATCCTCAATCAGCTCAAGCTTGCAGGCCTGGTAGTGTCCGACAGGGGCAGGGGCGGGGGCTACAGGCTGGCCCGGAACGCTTCGGAAATTGGAATGAAGGAAGTCGTTTCCGCCATGGAGGGCGAGCTGCGCCCGGTGGAATGCGTAGACAACTCAAATGTCTGCAGCATGGGTGCCTTCTGTATGCCTCGAAAATTCTGGCTGGGATTAAAGGATTCTGTGGAGAGCTACCTCTCTTCGGTAAATTTAGGCGATCTGGCCGAGGAGCCCTTCGTGACACTATGCAGAACCAGCAAAGCCTTGGGAAGCAAAGGAGAATGATAATGTCGAAGCCCTTCATATATATGGATTACAATGCCACCACACCATTGAGGCCCGAGGTCAAGGATTTCATGGTGAGGGCTCTGGATATCTATGCCAATGCGTCCAGCATGCACGAGGCGGGCCGCAGAGCCAAGGCTGAAATAGAAGAAGCCCGCAAGGCGGTAGCCCGGCTTATAGGAGCCAGGGATCCCTCGAGCCTCTATTTTACCTCCGGCGGCTCTGAATCCAATAACACGGTCTTCATGACCATGTACCAGGAAGGGAGGAAGAATCCCTCACGAAGGAAAATACTCACCAGTTCCATAGAGCATCCCTGTGTCATGAATGCCGCCGCCTACTTGGCCGAAGAGGGCTTTCCCGTCGTCTACCTTCCGGTGGACTCCTCCGGGCGCTTGGACATGGAGGCATTTAAGAGGGAACTCGGTCCCGATGTGCTCCTGGTATCAGTTATGGCTGCCAACAATGAAATAGGGACAATCCAGGATATCAAGGCAATCAGTACCTTGGCCAAGTCTGCAGGCGCCCTGGTGCACAGCGATGCCACCCAGGCCGTGGGCAAGATTCCCCTTTCGGTGGAAGACTTAGGCCTGGATTATCTCACGCTTTCCTGCCACAAGATCTATGGACCCAAGGGAATCGGCGCCCTTTTTGTCCGTCCAGGGGCTCCCATTGTCCCGCTTATCAGGGGCGGGCATCAGGAAAACGGGGTCAGGGCGGGAACCTACAATAACCTGGGCATACTGGGTTTTGGAAAAGCCGCCCAGCTAGCCTTGGATGATCTCGACAATTTCGCAAAAAGACTTTCAGCCCTTCGCGCGAGGCTTATGGAAGGCCTAGTAGCCAGGATTCCCCATGTGAGGGTAAACGGCCATCCTCAGGAAGTCCTGCCTAATACCCTCAACATCTCCTTTCCCGGAGCCGAAGGCGAGGCCATCCTCCTCTCCCTCGACCTGGAAGGCGTCCAGGTGTCCACCGGCTCGGCCTGCGCGTCGGGCAGCCTCGACCCTTCCCACGTACTCATGGCCACAGGCCTGGGACCAGAAATGGCTCATGGTTCCATACGCTTTTCCCTGGGTAGGGATTCCACAGAAGAGGAAGTGGACTACGTAATCGAAAAATTGCCACCCATAATCCAGCGGCTGAGACGCATGTCCACAGTTCCCGCCTCGGGCTACACCCATAACCAAGCATAAGGAGAATCCCATGAATGCCTTCCAGTGGCTCTATTCCGATGTGGTGAAGGAGCATTTCGTAAATCCCCGCAATGTCTTCGATCCCGATGAAACCTTCAGCGCCGATGCAGAAGGAGTAGTAGGCAACATCAAGTGTGGCGACCAGATGATGTTCCTTTTAAAAATTAAAGACGATGTGATTCAGGATGTGCGCTGGAAAACCTATGGCTGCGCTTCGGCCATAGCCAGCACCTCCATGCTCTC
>CAZHFN010000013.1:55181-58587 GCA_964531105.1 uncultured Treponema sp.
TGGGCTACAATAGGAGGGCTTTGGCTCTCCATGCATCCGCCCGTATGATTGTGGATCGTTTTGATTCAGTAGTGCCTCAGGATGAGGAGTCTCTCCGATCCCTGCCGGGAGTAGGCAAGTATACAGCCAGGGCCGTGCTCGCCTTCGCATTCAACAAACCCACGGTATTTCTAGAGACTAACATCCGGACCGTGCTATTAAAGCACTTTTATTCGGATGCGGATGGTGTGGGTGAAAGGGAATTAGAAGAAACCGCAGCCCTGGCTCTTGATTCATCCAACCCTCGCCGGTGGTACAACGCCCTCATGGATTACGGTGCCGAGATCAAGCGAGTGGAGGGCAATCACTCGGTCAGGGCTGGCAATTACCGAAAACAGTCACCGTTTTCGGGATCGTTCAGGAGTCTGCGAGGCGCGGTGCTTAAAAAGCTTCTGGAAAAAGGCAAGGTTACGGTAAGCGAACTAGGGCAGGAATTGCCTTTTAGGATGGATGAAATAACTCGCTGCGCGGAGATGCTGGCCGCCGAGGGTTTCGCCACCTACAGGGGCGAGAGCCTGGAATTGCCCAGGGCCTAAAGCAAAGCCAATTTCAAAAGTAAACAGACTTTTGGAATTGGCTCATGCACTAATCGAAAAGCCTAGTGAAGAAGCGCATAAGACCGTCCCAAAGCCTTCTGATGAGACCAGCCCTGGCTATGTCCTTTTCAGCCACCAGATCAATGGAACCTATATCCCTCTCCCCCAGGGAGTAGACTAGACGTCCCAGTTTTCGGCCTTTGGCTATGGGGCCATCTACGTAGGCCTCGGCTTCCACCCGTATGGCAAGCTCGCCCTCCCTGCCTTTGGGGACGGTTACGGCATTTTTAGTCGCCGGCACCAGGCTAACCCTTCGCTCTGCGCCAAACCAAACCCTGGTCTGGGGCAGGGCACCGGGGTCGAGGCTTTGGGTGGAAAAATTGGCAAAGGCCCAATCCAGGAGCCTGGAGATGTCCTGGGTGCGTTGGCGGCCCCCGCCAGCATAGGAAGAGCCGGTGCCGCCCAGCGTGACGACGATAAAGCGCGACTCCTCTCTCTTAGCGGTGGCCGCCATATTGAATCCCACTTCAATAATGTAGCCTGTCTTGAGTCCATCGGCGCCGGGGTAGCTGGTTATGAGGGAGTTTCTGTTGTACTGGACTATTCGTCCCTCGGGGACATAGCCGGGAGCGCTGTGTTCGGCCCTGGGAAATTCGATGTAGCGGACTGCGTGGAGTTCTTCCAAGGCCTGGGGATGCAGTTCCATGTAGAGCTTGCAGAACTGGGCGAACTGCCTGGCGGTGATAAGGCTGAATTCCGAAAGTCCAGAAGGTTCGACAAAGCTTAGGGAGTCGAAGCCCATGGCTTTGATCTCCTCGTTCATGCGCTGAGCGAAGGCCTCATTGGATCCTGAAATTCTCCTGGCCAGGGCATAGGCTGCGTCATTGCCCGATACCACGGCTGCGCCCAGCATGAGATCCCTCACCGAGACCTTCATGCCCGGATGGAGATACATGATAGAGGAGCCGTAGGGAATATAGGGAGAGCAGTCCCTTTTATCAATTTCTAAAATTTCGTCCATCGACAGCCTGCCGGCCTCTACTTCTTCGTAGGCGATATGAAGGGTGAGTAGCTTGGTGAGGCTGGCAGGAGGCAGCAAGAGGTCTGGATTCTTGGCGTAGAGAAGGGTTCCCGTGGATGCATCGATAAGAGCCGCGGACCTGGCGTTTACCTGGGGCGCCGGGGCGATCGCGCTCTGGGCAAAAAGTCCACGAAAGGAGAACAAAAGGAGAAGCAAAGAGATAAAGGCCGCTCTTGAAACGGCGAGGGTTCGAGGCCTGCTGCGACTCATGGGATGCTGTTACCGCCCTTTCTAAATTTTAGAAATCCGCCTGCCTGGGGGCTCTGGGGAAGGGTATGACATCCCTAATGTTGGTCATGCCAGTCACGTAGAGCAAAAGCCTTTCGAAGCCCAGCCCAAACCCCGAATGAGGGGTAGAGCCAAATCTTCGCAGGTCCAGGTACCACTTATAGGTATCGAGATCCAGAGCGCCTTCCTTGATTCTATTCTCCAGCTTTTCCAGGCGCCATTCACGCTCCGAGCCGCCTATTATCTCACCGAAGCGGGGCACGAGCACATCCATGGCTGCCACGGTTTTTCCATCCTCGTTCTGCTTCATGTAGAATGCCTTGATGTCCTTGGGATAGTCGGTAACCACCAGCGGTCCGCCTACAACTTTTTCCGTGAGAAATTTTTCGTGCTCGCTCTGGAGATCGCAGCCCCAATAGGGGTCGAACTCGAAGACTCCCTTGTGCTTCTCCAGCTCCTTGATGGCCTCGGTATAGCTCATGCGGAAAAATGAACCCTGCACTACCTTTTCCAGGCCTTCGATAAGGCCCTTCTGGATACGGTCATCGAAAAATGCCAAATCATCGGCGCAATCCTTCAAAGCCGTACGCAGGAGGTAGAGTATAAAATCCTTGGCCAGCTCAATATTGTCTTCCAACTCGGCGAAGGCTACTTCTGGTTCTATCATCCAAAATTCCGAGAGGTGGCGGGTGGTGTTGGAGTTTTCGGCCCTGAAAGTGGGACCGAAGGTGTACACCCTGCCCATAGCCTGACAATAGGTTTCCACATTCAATTGTCCCGAAACGGTGAGGAAGGCGGGCTTGCCGAAAAAGTCGGCATCGTAATCCAGTTTGCCTTGGGCTGCGATCCGCCCCAGATCCAGGGTGGTTACCTGGAACATGGCTCCGGCTCCCTCGGCATCCGATGCGGTTATAAGGGGTGTGTGGACGTAGTAAAAGCTGCGCTCCTGGAAAAACTGGTGGACAGCGAAGGCCATCCTGTTCCTCACTCTCGCCACGGCTCCGAAGGTATTGGTGCGGGGCCGAAGGTGAGCTATTTCCCTTAAAAATTCCAGGGAATGGGCTTTCTTCTGCAGGGGATAGGTTTCTGCCGGAGCCTCGCCTATCACCCTGATGGAGGAGGCCGCTACCTCCAACTTCTGTCCCGCGCCGGGGGAGGGGATGAGCCTGCCCTGGATGCGCACGCTGGAGCCCGTGGATGTTCTTTCAATCTCCGCCTTATTTGTTGCTTCCAGGTTTTCCATGACGGGAAAGACACACTGAATGTTGGCCATGCAGGAACCATCGTTGACTTCCACAAAGGTTGCCGACTTGGTTTGCCGCTTTGTGCGTACCCAGCCTTTTATGCAGACTTCTTTTTCTTCGGGTTGGGATGCCAGGAGTTCCTTGATGGTCGGAGTCATGAGTTTCTCCATTCGATACAGGAAGATTTTGGCCATGATACCCTGGCAGGCCGGCGAAAATCTATACACTGAGGCAAATTTTATAGAGTT
This sequence comes from uncultured Treponema sp., assembly GCA_964531105.1. GTDB lineage: Bacteria > Spirochaetota > Spirochaetia > Treponematales > Rectinemataceae > UBA2256. Next base: position 58,558 of record CAZHFN010000013.1, read on the forward strand.
CCTCGAACCTTGTTGGGATTGAAGCAGGGA
>CAZHFN010000014.1:0-2416 GCA_964531105.1 uncultured Treponema sp.
GCATTTTCAGCGCATCAACCTTATAGCTATGGGGTATACGGATAAAATGAATGAGCTGATCAGTGTTGCCGATGTGTGCTTTATAAAACCCGGACCGGCTACGATGATGGAATGCATGCATTCAAGAAAGCCAATAATTTTCAGCATGGCAGCCACTCCCTGCGAACAGGAACACGCCAACTTGGCAGTCGCTCGAGGCATAGCAAAGGATACAGATAATTCGATTGTGCTATTCCAGACAGCGCTTAGCAATTTTCTGAAAGATACTTCGATTTCTCATATCGCGCAACGCTATGACTCAATGCTGCTCCCCAACGGAGCATTCGATATAGCCGACTTCGTTGACAAAATCGTCAGTACTTGAAATTTCTGCAGTCAGCTATACCGTCCTCAAGGCTGGCGCGCGGGGCATATCCTAAATCGCGCATCGCTTTTGCGGACGTACACGCGTTGGAGACACTGCCAGAGAGTACAAGAGCTCGGTTTAAGCTACTCATGGGAGTCAAGCTTTCTGCTATGGATGCAGCGGCCAGCGAAAGACCTAAGGGCAGTGTAAAAACCTCCGAAGCCTTTCTTCCATCTTTTTGCTTTGCCACACCGCATATTAACTTCATGAATTCACCGTAGCTCATGGAATGCTCATCCCTGCCGGCCAGTACATAGGCCTCACCTATTCGGCCTTCCCGAAGTGCCAGGAGGGCTCCATTGCCTAGATCCCGGGAGTCCATAAACGCCGTCACTCCCCGTGGGGCTAGGCGCAACCTGCCCTCCCAGACATTGTTTACAAGCTTGGAAATCGAGTTGTGAAGATCACCGGGGCCGACAGCCGTGCCCGGGAAAATAGTCACTATAGGTAGACTCTTTTCTCGGTTGAAATGCTTGGCTAATTCCCAGCCCGCCAGTTTCGCATCGAAGTAGGCTACCTTCATGGCCTCCAGAAAGCCGTACTCTCCGCGTTCCGATGCGGCTATGGCTTCCAGCGCCTCGGCAGGCGAAGAAAAGGATATTGGCCACCCGGGATTGCCATAGGGTGTCGAATTCTCGTCAGCGAGGGAGCGTGGCGCGGTTTGTCCCGGCATTGTTTTCTGGTGCAGATTACCCGGTCCCAGCGCACAGATCGAGGAGACATAGAGAATCTTTTTTACCTTGGCGGCCATGGCTGCCTTGAAAACACGCTTAGTACCTAAAACATCGGTATCCCACACTTCCCGCTTGTTTGCGCGCCTGAAGTCTACCCTGCCTGCAAAATGAGCCAGCACATCCAATCCCCGGAATTTTTCGACAAGATCTCTGGCATCCATGATATCCAGGCTTTGGGTGATAACTGCATCTGGGTGAAAAAGGGGGTTGTATTTCGTCTTGGACGCGAAGGCTACAATTTCGGGCTTCGTCGAATCACTGGCTTCGGCGTTGCGTTCGGAGAGGATGGCTTCGACAAAATTGGCTCCCAAAAAGCCGAAGGCTCCGGTAATTCCGATTCTATTCATCCAAGCCTCTCCTTGTATATAATCGCTTAAAATGCCAAAACACTCAGAACTTATTCAAACACAACCAGCCTTTCAATTTCGACCTACTGTGCTCAAACAAGGTTTCGGTCATGTTCAGCATACACGACTCTGGAGGCCAGCGTGAATATTCTCGTTACAGGGGCTTCGGGCTTTGTGGGCCGGGCTCTCGTAAACACCCTACTGAAGCGGCAGCCAGAGGATACCATAACCGCATTGCTCCTCCCCGGAGAAGCTGTACCTGAGTGCTTCGAGGGAAGGGTTCAAATAGAACGTGGAGACTTGCGAAACCCGACCAGTATCCGCAATGCCATACGGGGCAAGGATCTGGTATTTCATCTTGCCGGATACATCTCATACTGGATTTTAGATTACGAAACCCTCAAAGCGGTGAACGTAGAGGGCGTACGGGCTTTAGTAGATGCCTGTCTGGAGTTCGGAATCAAGCGCCTGGTTCATATTTCCTCTGTGGGTGCCATCGGGTTCTATAGAGACGGGCAGTTTGCCGACGAGGCTACTCCATTCAACTGGCCTGAAAGCTTCGGGTACATGACGACGAAGCGGGATGGTCAGACCATCGTCGAAGAAGCGGTGCGCAGGAAGGGCTTGGATGCAGTGATCATAAATCCGGCATCCATTGTCGGACCTGGAGACCCATCGCCTGGATCAGCCCATAATCGCCTCTATAATACAATTTTCAGGCTTCCTTTTTTTGCAGGCAGTTTCGGGGGGGGCCTGGCGGTTGTTGATGTGCGGGATTTAGTAGAGGTTGTGCTCGCTGCCGCTGCACGGGGGAGGCAGGGAGAGAAGTACCTCGCCGTCGGAGCCAATATTCCCTATACAACTATTCTTGCCCTCATGGCCCGCTATGCGGGGAAGCGGTATTTCCCCTTTGTCGTTCCCAGTTTTAC
>CAZHFN010000014.1:2516-34471 GCA_964531105.1 uncultured Treponema sp.
TCATGGCCCGCTATGCGGGGAAGCGGTATTTCCCCTTTGTCGTTCCCAGTTTTACCTTGGTCGCGGCGGGATGGACGGTAGAACTTTTATCACTGCTGACTAAAAAAAGACCCCTCATTACAAAGGCGTACGGCCAACTGTCGGGATGGACTGCCTACTACTCCAACAGAAAGAGTATCGAGGAGCTGGGCGTGTCGTATCGTCCCCTCGAGAACTCAATACACGATGCCTGCTCGTATTATAAATCGAGGCTTTTTCAAAACTCAGATAAGTTTTGAAAAAGCTACCTTTAAGATGTGTAGTTTCGTCTATTTTTATGCTTAAAGCATGAAAATAGACGAAACTACAAAGCAAATTTCAAAAGTTAAAAGACTTTTGAAATTTGCTCAATCGGCTTTTCTGGAAGATAATGAAGACACTGCTTAAAGCCAGCCCTGAGCCTCATACCAGCGCGCTGTCGCAGCGATAGCTTCGGCGGTTTCCAAGACTGGTTCGACGCCTAGAAGGCGCCGGACTTTGGAGTTGGAGAGAACCCAGCAACTCTGACGAATTTCCAGGAGCTTGTTTTTATCCAGAAGGGGCGGCTTACTCATGAAGGGCTTCAGAAGCTCTGAAGAGAGCGCGAGAAGAGTAATCAGCGCTCCGGGAATCTGAATTCTCAATGTCTTCTTATTCAAGGCTGATTCAATCATACCGGCAAAGGTATCCCAGTCGCAGGGCTGGCCATCTGTAACAAAAAAGGCCTGTCCGTAGGCCTGGGGATTGAGGACACAGGCAGAAATGGTTTCCGCCAGCGTCTTTACATACACCAGGGACATTGTATTGTGCTTTCCTACGATGAAACGGAATCCGCGCTTTATAAGCTTGAAGTACTGAAGAAAGTCCGTATCCCTCGGACCGTAGACTCCAGGTGCTCGCAGAAGCGTGCAACGCATAGTTCCACTCGCGTCATAGCGCATCAGCGATTCTTCCATAGCCGCCTTGCTGCGGCCGTAGGGTGTCAGAGGCTTAAGGGGATCTTCCTCATGGGAGCAGGTGCCTGGCGTGCAAGGACCCATCACGGCCTGCGAGCTCATGGCAATTATCTGGCGAGGCCCGCGGGACAGGGAAAGAGCGGCATCCACAAGGGCTGCTGTCCCATCCCTGTTGACGGCCATAAATTCGGCTTCGCTTCTTGCCCGGGTAATTCCAGCATTGTGCACAATGACGCTGCAGCCTTCGAGAAAAGGCCTAAGGCTCTCGCTTTTTTCAAGGCTGCCTGTAAACAGGCGTATCGGCTTTCCCTCGAGCCAGCGGGTATCACTGCTCGGGCGAATGAGGCAATGCACTTCATGACCATGCTGGTGGAGCGATTCGAGTATGTGGCTTCCTATGAATCCGGTTCCGCCGGTTACGGCGATGCGCATGCTTCTCTCCCGCTTCTAATATCCTCTCGGGAGGGATACTATAACAGCAGTGGCAATAGAACAATTGCCCGGAGATTTCACAGTGAAGCATACAGATACATCCTGGCTAAAGTCGGCCTCATATATTATCACAGCCTCCCTGAGCTGCCTGCTCTTCTCCGCTTTCACCCCTCCCCTATTAACTGCCGAGATGGCCACAAAGCTACCCCTGATCGGCTCTCTGCCAGGAGACCTTCCCTTGTATTGGGCACGATTCATCCTGTCTTTTCTCCTCCTCGGATTATTTCCCGGGATTGTTGCTCTTTTATTCAAGGAATCGCCTCGGAGCCTCGGTCTGATTTTAAATATCCCTTTGTTCAGAAGGATCTGGTTCTGGCTTCTGGTACCCCTCGCCATGGCAGTAGGAGCATTGGGAACACTCTCGCCCGACCTGGCTGCCTTCTATCCCTACTCCCGCGATCTCATTCAGCGAGTACAGGAATCAGGCTCAGGCCCCTTTTGGGTTCATATTCTGGCTTACTGCCTCCTGTATTATCTGCCCTGGGAGTTTTTTTTCCGGGGCTTCCTCCTCCTTCCACTGGCACTGAGCGCACAAGAGGCGCTCAGGCCATCTTCAGACCATACAGCGAATAAAAATGTCGGTGCTGTAATGGCGGCTATCGTTCTCTTCCAGACTATCCCCTCCACCATGCTGCATTTTGGACATCCGCTTTCCGAGCTTTTTGGCGCCGTGGCGGGCGGAATACTCTTTGGTCTTATGGCCTGGAAAACCAAGTCCATTTTCCCGGGCTTGATCCTCCACGCAGCCATGGGCATCGGCACCGATCTTTTTATAGTGCTCCGAATGACAGGCCGGTTGGGATGAGTTCGTACAAAAAGATACTCGTCACGGGAGCCTCGGGCTTTCTGGGAACTCACCTTGTTCGTGCCCTGGCAACACGAGGAGAATCCGTTCGGGCTTTTTTCAGGCGCAAAACTCCCCCTGATGAATTGGTGGAACTTTCCGAACGGCATCGGGGGGGAGTGGAATTATTCAGGGGAGACTTAGGGGATGAGGAACGCGTAAGGGAATCGCTGAAGGGTATCGATGCGGTGATCCACACTGCAGCCCTGGCTATAGACTGGGGCCCCCTCGATCTCTTTATGAAGGCTAATTACGAAGCCACCGTAAATCTTATACAAGCTTCCCGCGAGACAGGAGTTGAGAATTTTCTCTACATAAGCTCGGCGGTTGTTCATGGTTTTGGCCCCCATGTGGATACAAATGAAGAAGGCCCCTACTATCCATTAAAGTATCCCTACCAAATCACAAAAAAGATGACTGAGGAGTATGTCCTGGGAAAAGATGAACCGGGATTCAAGGTGACCGCGCTGCGTCCCTGCAATGTCTATGGTCCGGGAGACAGAACCAGTACCTATGCCATGTACGAGGCGATCATGAAGGGCGTTTTTGGCTATGTCGGATCTGGCGATGCCCTCACCTGCCCTCTCTACATAGATGATCTGTGCGCGGGAACTCTTGCCGCGCTGGACTGTTCAAAGGCCGCCGGTGAAATCATTCTGCTTACCGATGGCATGAAGGTGAGCTGGAAAGACTACTGCAGAGTGATGTTCGAAGCCGTGGGATCAGGCAAGAAACCTGTCGGGCTTCCCGCCCCGCTGGCCATGCTCTCCTCTAGAATCCTCGAATTCGGGTCTCGGTTGATCGGCAGTACAAAAGCCCCACCCCTTACAACCTATCGCGTGGAACAGGCCTCGCAGAACTATCATTTTTCCAATGCAAAGGCCGAAAAGTTATTGGGATTTAAACCGACTATCTTCTATGAAGAGGGGCTTGGAAGAACCGCTGAAGCCTTTTTAAGAGAAAGGGCAAAGCGAAGCTTCTAAAGGCGCATTTGCCGAAAAACTCCATTTTGACTACTTTAGATAGCAGACATCCAAGGCCATTTCATGCGACTTCAGTCTTATAAATGGCCTCAATTATCATAATGGAGGATTTTACATGGCAACCATAACTTTCAAGGGCAACCCCGTTACAACCGCTGGAAACCTACCCGCCGTGGGGTCTGTAGCACCCGACTTCTCCCTCACCCAGGGTGATCTCTCCGATGTAGGCCTCGCCAAGTTCGCCGGCAAGGTAAAGATTCTCAATATCGTACCCAGCCTGGATACGGGCGTATGCGCAGCCAGCGCCCGGGCCTTCAACAAGGCTGCGGAAAAGCTGGGCGATGTAGTCGTACTGACTATAAGCCGCGATTTACCCTTCGCCCAGAAGCGTTTCTGCGAAGCCGAGGGAATCAAGGCTGTCGTTCCTCTCTCGGAACTCAGAAACCATGATTTTGGCAAAAAGTACGCCGTAGAGATGACCAGCGGCCCGCTGGCCGGCCTTCTATCCAGGGCAGTGGTAGTGCTGAACAAGGACAACAAGGTTGTCTATACCCAGCAAGTTCCGGAGATAGCCCAGGAACCCGACTACGAAGGGGCTCTCGCCGCGGCTAAAAAAGCTCTTTAACGTTTAGTTGGAAGGAGCAGAACCCTCGGGCGATGAGGATCGCCTGAGGGTTTTCAGCATGAAAAAGATACTGATAACCATGCTTGAAACAGGCTTTGGCCATAAGTCTCCGGCCATAGCCGTTAAGGAATCATTGTCCGAACTGTCGGAAGAGCCAATCCAGATAGATATCGTCGATTTTGCCAAGGAGAGCGGCGCGTACAGAGACGACTTAGCCATTAAGGGTTCTTGGGATTTAGCGCTGGCATTCCCGGTAACCGCTCGAATCGGCTATCTTCTAGTGGAGCTGAGCGGGAAAAACACCACCTACATCGACATACTATTCAAGGATTTCGTACTTAAAGGCATCGATTATATAGATAGCTATAAGCCCGATATGGTGTTCGCCACCCACGCCTTAGCTCTTTATACCGCTGTGAAAGCCAAGGAACTGCTCAATCATCCATTCAAGGTAGTGGCCTATGTCGTGGATCCCTTCGATGGCTATGCGTGGTGGGCCAATGAGGGGGCCGATGCACTTCTAGTGGCCTCCCAGGAATCTAAAGACCGCCTGCTTTCCCACGGCGTCAAACCCCAGATCATTCATCAGATGGGTTTTCCGATAAAAAAAAGCTTCTTCAATATCCAGGATCCCTGCACGAGGCTCATTGAGAGCCTGGATTTGGATCCTCGACGGCCCAGTTTTCTGGTGACCGCCGGAGGTCAGGGCATAGGCCGAACCTACTTTTTCGCCGAGCTTCTCTATTTGAGCCAGCTGCCTATCAATCTCATTGTCGTAGCGGGCAAGAGCAAGGGAACCCAAAAGCGTTTCGACACGCTCAAGAAGATCGTCCAATCCCGGACAAAGCTCGTCTCTCTTGGCTATGTGACCAACATGAACGAACTCATGTGCGCCTCCGATGCGATAATCGGCAAGGCCGGGGCATCCACTGCCATGGAAGCCTTCTTCCTGGGGAAGCCCTTTATTTTTACCGATTGGGCTACCTACAACGATCGTTACATTATCCAGTTCGCCCTAAAATCCAAGGTGGGTTGGTACAGAAGCACAGCCGTGTCCTTTGTCAACTTGGTAAAAAAACTGGCCAGCGGCGGAGAACTGGAAGCCTACAAGGAAAACCTTCGCCATCTGGCCCTGGAACCAGGCACCGATGATGTCGCAGGATTCCTCTTGAGGATGCTCGATATCAAGACTGTTCCCCGGAGCTCGTGAGATCGCATCGCTTTCCTCCCGCGAGGGTTAGAAGCGTTGCGTACTTCATAGGCACGCCGCTGGCATTGGTGCCCGCCGCCGGATACACCATGTCCCAGACAGAGAGGCTGTCGTCCACATAGATGGGGATATTCTCCACGCCAAAGGGGCAGACTCCCCCTGGTCTGAAGCCCGTGAGGGCGAAGGTTTCTTCGGCATTTGTCATGGACATCTTTTCGCCGCAGAGCCGCTTGATCTTTCCGGAGGAGATTTTCTTGTCCCCCGCGCAGACAACCATGACCACCAAACCACTGCTTCCCTTGAAAAGAAGGCTTTTGGCAATCTGGCCAACTTCGACGCCGATTTTGGCCGCAGCAGTCTCGGCGGTGGGGGTGGAACCCTCTTCGAATTCAAGAGCCTTCAAGCCCTGGGCATCGAGGATGCGTTTTACTTTGTCGGGTATCATGGTTCCCAATAATGGCACAGGCCCGCAGAGCGGTCAACGCGAGGGGGCTTGGAAAGATGGAGGCCGGCGAAGCGAACTCAAGCTCCGCAGTTTAGGCTTTTGGCGCAGGCGGGTCAGGCTTTTGGCATCGGCAGTTTAGGCTTTTGGTCAGGCCAGCTCCCAACGGCAAAGTCCCCGGGCAACAACCTGGGTACCTCTCACGACGAGGGAGAGGAAGGCTCCATCCTCGTTACGGCGCCAGCAAGCCCTGAGGGTCTCACCTCTTTTGGCCTCGGACACAAAATCGACTTTTATTCTTCGCAGCAACCGGCCGACCCTTTCCTCGGGAGGGATCGCGTCGCAGAGCCAGCTTATGAAGTAGGCATTGTTGACATGTCCGTTGTTGTCGATATGCCGAGGCGCCACATCGAGGGCAAAGGTCTGGTGCCAGCCCGAGTCCTGAGGATCACCTGGCAGCTCGGTGGGAAAAAGCCCCTGTTCTTGTAGCCCTGGGGCCAGGTCGGCGTAAGGCAGTGGCCTATCACCCTTGAGATCAGGATCCAGAATCCGCTCGGGACGCAGGGGCCTTTCCTTTTCAATATCGTAAATAAAGTAATCGTACAGCGCTCCGGCCAGGAGATTGCCCGACGAATCCAGCAATTCCATGCAACGCTGGGCGAAGATACGTTCCGTGCCATGGGGCCAGGTGCGGATCAGCACCTGGTCGCATGTTTTAGGCAGGCGGTCTATCTCTATGTCTATTCTAGAGAGCATCCATGTACGAGCCAAGGCTAACATGGCCTCCATGCCCAGGCCCAACTGCGCCGCATGGGCGCCTGCGGCTTCCTGAAAGAAATTGGCCAATGAGAAGGGACGCAGGGCTCCGCCATACCCACACTCGTAGCCTCTGACGATATGGAGAGTTTCATGTGGCTTGACTAACATGGCTAAACTATAACAAAAAAATGACCGAATTGGTAAGCCATGCTATACTTCTATAGTGGGAGAGGGCCATGTGCGGAATAGTGTCACTAGTCTACGAGTCGGATAACCCTGCCTTAGGCCGGCTTGGCGAATCCCTTCTCATGCGGCTGGAGTATCGGGGATATGATTCTACCGGCGCAGCCTTTATAGATTCCTCGGGCAAGGTGATTTTGCGCAAGGCTGTGGGAGCTCCTTCCAAGGTTTGCCCTGCCTTGCAAATAGCCGCAGAATCAGGGCAGCGCTTTATTGGCCAGGTTCGCTGGGCTACCCAGGGTGCTGTCACGGATTTCAGCAGCCAGCCTCACTATGTATATTGCCGTCGAAAACTCGTGGGAGCCCATAACGGCTCCATCGCCAATCCCGATTCCTTGAGAGCATGGCTCCTATCCCGGGGCCATGCGCTGGCATCGGACAGCGACGGCGAAGTACTCATTCACCTCATAGAAGAGCATTACGCGGCCAATCAAAGCCTGGGCAGCGCAGACCTGGCCTCCATGCGCCAGGCATATGCGGCTTCGGGTTTGGGAGACGGACTGCCTGACGGGGTCCTACGCATGATAGATGCGCTCAGGAAGGCCGATGTCTTGGCAGGGGGAGACTATTCGGCTACGGTGGCCGATCCTTCCCTGCCCGGCATATTCGTTATAAACGCTGGCTCATCCCTGTACGCAGGCTCGGGTTGTGACGAAGCGGGCAGATTTATCATTGTCTCATCCGATCTCACCTGTGTGCTTTCCAAAACCCGGGCTCTCATCCCTCTTTCCGACGGCGAAGGCATCTGGATAACACATTCGGGGTACCTCGTATTCACCGTGAGAAAAGCCCTCTCCTTCTCCAAGCCGTCTTTGCGTAGATCCAAGCTCTCCATTCAGGAAACCCAACTGGATCCTAACTATGCCCATTTCATGGAGCAGGAGATTATGGCTGGGCCTGCGGTAATGGAAAGGCTTTCACGTTATTATTATTTATCCAAGGATGACGAAAAACTCTCTTCCATACTGGAAGAAAAAAAAGATTTATGCATGGGTTCGGCCAACTTCTTTTCAACGATAGCGGAAAAGCATTCGCTTGAAGAAATGCTGAAAGAACTGAATTCATTTTTTATATCAGATTCATGGAAGTCGATAAAATCGCACATCGAGAATTCTGGCTATGTTGTTACAAAAGAAACAAATTTTTTATCAGATGAATCAGAACTGCTTTCAACGTTAGCTGATTTTAGCAAGAAATTAAATTACGATCTTTTCGTTCTTGATCACATATTCATCTGGATAAAGCGCCGCGCAATTCTGCATTACTGCGCCCAGTTCCGATCGGCCATTCTGGAAGCGGACAGGGCAGGAGGCAGGGTATATCTCATAGCCTCTGGCAGTTCTTACCATGCGGCCCTCACATCATCTTACTTTTTCAATTCCATGGCTCACATTCCCGTCTATCCCTGCAATCCGGGCATTTTCCGCTCCATGTACATGGAGAGCCTGGGCGAAGCCGATCTTTTGGTCGGCATAAGCCAATCGGGAGAAACCAAGGACCTTGTGGACGTATTCGTGGAAACAAAGGAACGGTATCCCAAGATAAAGAGGGCCGGCATTGTAAATAATGAAAATGCTCGTATTCCCAAGGAGTTGTGCGATTTCTACTTGCCCCTTCTCTGCGGTCCCGAGATTGCAGTAGTCGCCACAAAATCCTTCATAAGCCAGGTAGCCGTTCTCTATCTTCTGGCCGCAGGCTTGTCCGCGGCCGACGTGGATCTGGCGGAAAAACTAAAGGCCGCGGGGAAGATCATGACCGATAGTCTTAAGCTTTCGGCCAAGGATGTGGAAAAAGCCGCTGCCCGGCTCTTCACCAGACCTTCTATTCAGCTGCTGGGGACCAATCTTCTGGGGCTTGCCAAGGAGGGCGCCTTAAAAATCAGGGAAGTGGCGCTCAACCACACGGAGGGCGGCGAGGCCGCGGAGTTCAAACACGGACCCAATTCTATACTGGGAAAGAATAGTATTCTTTCTCTTTCGGATCTGGAGCCGTTTCTGGATGCCTACAGGAACCTGGCGAAACAGCATCCCGCAGTGGAGGGAGCTAAGGCTCGAGACCTCCTCAAGAACAATCCTGCCTTGATTGAAGGCTTAACCTCAGGCTATCCCCTGATCTTCCTCTGCGCTCCCGACGAGCGTGATGTTAGGGTGACGATAAGCCAGATACAACTCCATAAAATCCGGGGTGCCGACGTCGTGCTTTTCGCCGAGCGCCGGCAGGATCTTGCTATAGCCGCGGCGGGCAGGCCGGCGGGATTCAAGCAGTACTGGTCCAGTTATATCGAAGTATCCGCCACGGGAGACCCCTGCCTTTTCGTATTCGGCGCGGCCATTCTTCTGCAGTATCTCGCCTATCGGATATCGGTGCTGAAAATGGAGTGGCTGAATGCTTTAGGGTTGGCCGAGCACGGGGTTCATCCCGATGTGCCTAAGAACGTATCCAAGTCCATCACTATCGAATAGCTAACTTTTGGCCGAGGTCTACTTCTTGTAGGAATCGATAAAGGCGTTCAACGCGCCTTTGAGTGCCGGGTCTTGGGAAGCATTCCATAATATCGCTTCCAGATAGCCAGCGGGGTCTCCGGTATCCAGGCGTCGGCCGTCCACTCTTGTGAATGACACCTTGCCCCGCTCTATCATTCTATCCAGGGCATAGCTATGGTAATATTCGCCGCCGGAGTGGTTTTTCCAGCCTTCTTCCAGCCACTGGAAGAATTCGGGAGTATAGAGATAGCGGCCTATAGACACTTCGTGGCTGGGCTCCCTGCCTTTGGGCGGCTTTTCTACGAAACCTCTCACTCCTATGCCGTCGGATTCCGGATCGACCACTCCGTAGCGGGACACATCGCCGGGCTCCAAAATGGTGGCGAGCACACAGGTGCCGGTTTTTTCGTAAAGTTCCATGAGCTGGGCAGCCAGGGGTCTTTCCCCTATAACGAGATCATCGGGATAGGCGACAACACAGGCTTCGTTGCCTATCAGCGATTTGACCTGCAGGAGGGCATGGCCTGTGCCCCGCATTTCGGTCTGTCGCACATAGGTGATACGGGCAGATGGAGGGCTGATGAGGGCAAGCTTGTCGGTCTTTCCTTCCCTTGCGAAGAGGCTTTCCAACTCCACATCCCTGTCGAAATAATCCTCCAATGCCTTTTTTCTCCGAGAGGATATTATAATTATGTCCCGTATGCCCGATTGGACAAACTCGTCTACAATGTAGGCAATGCTGGGTTTGACTCCCAAGGGGAGGAGTTCCTTGGGGACGGTTTTGGTGACGGGAAGAAAGCGGGTGCCATAACCGGCTGCGACAATTATACCTTTCATAAAGGAATTCTAGCGTCCTCTTTCGTTTTGAACAAGCTTGGCAATTCCTTCGCTTTCGGCGGCGCTCCAGCGGTTTTTCCCCGAATTTTTTGCCCTGTACATTTCGGCGTCGGCCTTTCTTAAGGTAGCAGAAAAATCATCCTGGGTTGGCGGACCTTCGCCTGCACAGCTGGCTAAGCCTACGGAAATGGAAAAGGATATTTTTTGGCCTTCGCTGGCCCCAAGCTCAGGGTTTACTATCTGCGGAGCTCGAGCTTCAGAGGGCAGGATTCTCAGGGTGGCAGCCTCGTTGACAAGCCGCTCCGCCAGAAAGCAGGCTACCTTGATTGGGCAGGAGCGCAGGATTATGAGAAACTCATCGCCTCCGGTGCGCACAACATAATCATAGGATCGGATATTCCTGCCCGCCAGGCGCACAAGGTCGATGAGGACCCTATCTCCGGCCTCATGGCCCCAGGTATCGTTTATACGCTTAAAGTCGTCGATGTCGAACATGATGAGGGAGTAGGGTTTTATGAGGGTTTCGGCCACCAGGGATAAAAGCTTCCTGTTGTGGCAGCCCGTGAGCTCGTCCCTAAGGGATTCTTCCCTGAAAGCCGCCGATCGGCTGCGTTCCAAAGCCAGGGCTTTATACTGCCCCAGCGAATCCTTTACCACAAAAACGCCGGATGCGAGGGCTAGCACGATAAAGCCATAGTGCGAAATAAGTATGAGCCCGTCGGGGCGTAGCAGCACCATGACGACTATGTCCCTGCCCGCGCTGAGGAATACCACCACGATGCCGAAAAGCAGGGTAGAGAGAGTGCCTGTTTCGGCGGAATGGCGTATGACTTTATAAAGGAGATAGAGAAGAGAGGGTAAAAAGGCGAGGAAGGTTAGGCTGTAGAGTCTTTTGATATCGACGATATTACCCGGATAGACAACTACTATTACAAAGCAGGTCAATTGGACGGCGGTGAAAATTTTAGCCGCCACGCTGAGACGCTTGCCCAGGAGCCTTAAGTACGCAATGGTAAAAAAGGCAACGCTCAGGTGCCGCAGTGACACTACCAATTTCTTGAATGCTACGAGGCTGAACGGTAATCGCTCAATGTAGACGAAATCGGTGAGAAAAATGCTCACGGCGATTCCGGCCAGGCCTAGCAAAAGATTGGCAGAGCCGCTTTTTTCAGAAAAAATTCCCATACTGAGGACGATGAGCGACACTATGAGAATACAGCCTATGGACAGCCAGATCGAATAGTTGGTGAGGAAGGCGAGGAGAAAGAGCCTGAGCGCTTGGGTATCGGCGTCTACCAGATAGGGCATGGTGACGATGCCCGCTTCATAGGTTCCCTGGATCCGCGCTTCTATATAGTGCTCGCCGGGATCCAGGCCTCCGGATACGGAGAATTGGTGTACGGAATTCCATATGCTGGACTGCCCCGCCACCGGATCGCCTCGGGTGCCTAGTTTTTCCCCATCGAAGAAGACTTCCAGGGAGCTGCCGGAAACCTGAGGGAAGACAAGGTTTTTCCTCCCCTTACCGGCAGTAATTTCGGTCAGGGGCAGCTTGAGGATGAAACTGTATTCGCCCATGACAAAATCGGGGTCGCTGCCCGATGAAATGAGAAGAGGCAAGGACATCGTGCCCAGCAGTGCCCCATCTCTGAGCACCGTTACCTGGCGCTCGGGCAGGAGAGCACCCCGAGGAGGCCTGTAAGCAAGGATGAAGAGTTCCAGTGCGGCGAATCCTAGTGCTACCAGAAGCATATAGAGGAATATCCGGTGGTACAATGAGGATTTACGAAGGCTTCTCGCTGCGAGCACGGGTTTCATGAGGATTCCAGACCCTTCGGGAAGTGTCGCGCAACGATATCGCCCATACCCAGTTTTTCTATGGTAGAGGTTTCAGGACAGCCTGTTTCGCTATTCCATCCCATGGCCTTCCAGTGCAGAGCCACCTTTTCCAGAAGCGGATAACTCTTCCCCTTGAGGGGTCCGTTATCCAGCGGGGGGCGGCCTGAAAGCCTGTCGGGGAGCATGGCCTGTCGAGGATCCAAGCCGTGCTTGATGTTGAAGAGCTGACGCAGGGTCTGAGTACGTCTTCCCATTTCCATGTAGTCGTCGGGGCTCAGATTTCTGCCTGTGGCGGCATTGAAGTAGTCGAAAAGATTCCAGGCTTGGATGCCGGTCAGCATACCGAAAAGGCAGCCCCCCGCCATATCGGCCACTTGCTTGTAGAGACTGCCAGCCACCGACTTGAGGGCTTCCTCCTCGCTCGCCTTGGCTTCTATGGAGCGAAAATAGGCCTGAGGGGCCTTGGGAGCCCAGGAGACTTTTTTCCAGAGACACATGAGGTTGTAGTAGAGCCCTGCCGAAATCGTATGCCTGCCCGGCGTGGGATCGGCGGCGAAGGCCACACCCAGATGCGGATCCAATCGTGGATCGTGCATCCCTGGCTCCTGACCTCCAGCGTGAATAGCAAAGGCTGCCTCGGGGATGCCCAGTCTGCGGGCCGCTTCCTTTGTTCCATCGGTAAATATGGCGCCTACGCCCTCTCTTCTAGCCATGAGACCGAGGAATTCTTCAATCGCTGCGCTATTGCCCCAGTCCAGAGCCAGGCCGCCTAAGGCTTCGCTGGAGAGAACGCCCCGGGCCTTGCATTCCATGGCGAAGGCGATGGTGGAGCCCGCGGAGATCGTGTCCAGGCCGCTGCGATTGCATAGATCGTTACAGCGGAAGATGGATCCATGATCATCATTTAAAAGGAGGGGGCCGAAGGCGGCATGGGTTTCATACTCAGGCTTATGGCTGTGTCCGCCTTTTGGGCTGAGTCCACTCATGTCGCAGATGCCGCCGCAGCCGATTACACAGGAATAGCAGCGGTATTTTTTGGTTTCTCTGGCGATGACCCCGTCGGGATTGAGTTTTTCCCTGCGCTCCTTGGGAAAGGACGAGGGTCCGAGAGCCCAGTTGCCTATTGGAGTATCGCCGTTCACCACACCGCCGGTATTGTTGTAGATTGTGCCCCAGCGCTTGAAAAAGGCTGTGCCCATGAGGCCGCTTATCCTGACCACCAGGGGCAGGCCTATCATGGCGCCGGCGAAGGCCAGGTGCTTACCCTTTAAAAAGCCCGGAAGAGAAGCCTTGTTCACCTTGGCGCTGAATTCCTTGGAGAGGGCTGAAACCCTTGCGGAATCGGCGCAGGATATTTTTTTGCTCCCTGAAAGCACCAGGGCTTTCAGCTTCTTGGAGCCCATGACAGCACCAACGCCAGAGCGTGCCGCATAACGTCCGCCATCGTTGGAAATGCCGGAAATGAGCGAGAGCTTCTCCGCCGCATATCCTATGGTCGCGATGGCCGGTTTTGTTTTTCCGCCTTGTCGCGCCATGAGAATCTCTTCAGTTTCTATGGCATCTAGACCCCAGAGCTCCTTGGCGGGCTCCAGGTGCGGTCCTTTATCGTCGCAGAAAAAAATCACAGGTTCGCTGGCTATGCCTCTGAAGAAAATTCCATCGTAGCCGCAGCGCTTAATGGCGGGCGAAAGGGTTCCGCCGCAATTGGCATCGCCCCAGCCTCCGGTGAGAGGCGACTTGCAGGCTGCCATCCAGCGGCCAGTCATGAGAGATCCAGTGCCGGTGAGGGCTCCCGATACAAAGGCGAGGATATTCTCTGGCCCCAGGGGATCGGCTCCGGCGGGGATTTCATCCATGAGGATTCTCACCGCCAGCCCTATGCCACCAGCATAGTCCCTGTAGAGTTCTTCGGGCGGATTAATCGCCTTAAAAACACCGCGCTCCAGATCGACAAAGAGGATCGAACCCATACTGCCATACATGAAGGCTCCTTTCAGCGCCCAGGCGCCTGGCTCGTCAAATTGTCGGTTTCCCTACTTACCGCCCTTATGCAAAAAATCTTCCCGGGGCGGCGAGAACACATCCAGAAGTCTGCCCTTGACCATGCAAAGCACGCCATGGGTTTTGCCTCCGGGGATGAGCACGCTGTCGCCTATTGAAATTTTCCTGTGTTCATCCTCAATATGGAATTCGAATTCGCCCTCGAGACAATAGGACAATTGCTCATGGGGGTGCTGATGGCTTGCTCCCTTGGCGCCGGTTTCAAAATAGACTTCGACCATCATTGTTTTTTCGCCATAGGCCTTGATCATTCGTGATACGAGACCTGTTTCGATGATGTCTAGTTTGCCTTCATTTTCAGGATAAAACAGCCTGTCCATGCGAATTATCTCCCCTCAAATTTCTACGCTTGACTATATCACGGATTTTCGCCAGGATACAGGCAACCTCAGATAAAGGAGCCGAAGCAGTGAGTGTAACAATCAACCGGTCAGTCAATTTCGTACGCGAAGCTGCTTGAGGCTTAAGCGAAAGAAAGCCCACCCCCTTTCTATTCCTCCTCAAGCTCTCGCCTGGTAAGTAGTATTGCGTCAAGAACGCAATTAACGTACCGTGATGGCTTGAAACGTCTCACGGAACAGTGCCGCACGTTGTGCGGGAGCGTAGTAGTATGGGCATCAATGCCGACACGAGGGGAAAAAAGTTAGGCCCCTCGATCCGCCGCAGGGCGGAAGGATTATTCGGAGTGTACCGCGGGCTGCCTAAACCCCTGTACACGCTCTTCATCGTCACAGTGGTCAACTCGGTGGGAATATTCGTATTCCCCTTCCTGACCCTCTACCTCACCGGAAGGCTGGGCATGAACCAGGGTCAGGCCGGTACCTTTCTGTTCGTCATTTCCATGGTCTACATCCCTGCCGGATTCATAGGCGGCAAGCTCGCCGACTGGCTGGGCAGGAAGAGGATAATGGTGGTCGCGCAGATAATCTCGGCGGCCCTCTATATCCCCTGCGGATTCCAAGCCTTCTCGGACTATGTGCCCGCACTCATACTCGCCTCGGTATTCTTTGACGGGATAACAGACCCCGCCAGATCGGCCATGATGACAGACCTCACCACGCCGGAGAACCGCCGGACCGCGTTTTCACTGAATTATCTCGGACACAACCTGGGTTTTGCCGTGGGCTCGCTCATCGCGGGCTTCCTTTTCGAGCATTCCACTTCCTGGCTTTTTTGGGGTAATGCGATCGCAATTTTCGCAGCAACCTATATTGTGGCCTTGCGAGTGCCGGAGACTAAGCCCACCCAGCAGCAGATCGATGCGACAATCGGTTCCGGAAGCACTGAGGAAGCCTACAAGGGAAACCTGTTCCAGGCCCTCTGCTCCAGGCCATTGCTCATCATTTTCACCTTGCTGACGACGTGGTATGGCTTCGTGTACGCCCAGCACCGCTTCGCCCTCCCCCTGCAATCCAAGGAATTCTTCGGCCTTTCCGGGGCGGCGATATTCGGTACCTGCATGACGCTCAATGCCGTTCTGGTAATTTTTCTTTCTACTCCCGTGATGGCGTTGACAAAAAAATGGAAGCCCATCAACGCGGTGGCCTTGGCCGGCGTTTTCTATGCCATAGGGTTTGGTATGATAGGGTTTTCCAGAAACATCTGGCTCCTCTATCTCTCCACAATACTCTGGACCCTGGGCGAGATAGTGAATGCCACCAACGAAGGTGCCTATGTGGCCAACCACACGCCCATATCCCACAGGGGCAGGTTCAACGCTGTACTGCCGATCCTGGGAGGCATTGGCTGGACTATAAGCCCGCCTGTGATAGGCGGGCTCATAGATAAGACTGGGGTTACTTCGGTATGGCCCCTCATGGGCGCCATAGCCCTGGCAGCTGCTATACTTATATGGATTCTGGGCAAGGTGGAGGACAGAATGCAGGCCAGGGGAAAGATTACAGTGGAAAAAACGGAATAGGGGGGCTATACTCCCTAATGGCGGCCGGCTAGATGCCGGCCGCCATTAGGGGCCGCTTGGGTATTTACTGCTTTTTGTAGGATGGGCGATACTGCCATGGAAAGGGTGCATTCAGAAGTGTGAAGGTTCGCAAGGCGGTACATGAAAAAGTGCTTTTTGTGGGCGATACTGGGATTGAACCAGTGACTTCTACCGTGTGAAGGTAGCACTCTCCCGCTGAGTTAATCGCCCACAAAAAGCACTAGATGGTTGCAGGAAGCCTTGCGCGTACTCTCCCGCTGTGTTCTGCAACAGTGAGGCATCCTACCAAAGCCCCATGCGCCTGTCAAGAAGCGGCTCCGGGAGAAACGATGCGTCAGGAAGATGCGGGGATTCCCCATTATTACGCAAAAGCGCCTAAAGTCAGGCAAAAGGCGAGCCATCAGGAAATATCCATCGAGCTCACCCGAAAAGCTATCCATCTCCTGATTGCCCTTGTCCCCTTTATCCAATCTTTTTCCAAGCCCCTAGCGATCTTCTTGCTTGCCGGGGGCATTCTTGCCTACATACTGTTCGAATTGCTGCGAATGAGGGGTATAACAGTCCCTCTCATCTCTTGGGTTACTGCAAGGGCAGCCCGCCTGAGGGATGACGGCCATTTTGTAACTGGTCCCATTACCCTAGGCTTAGGAGCCCTCCTGGCTGTTCTGCTTTTCCCCCCAGCTCCGGCTAAAATCGCAATTTTCATTCTTGCCTTTGCCGACGGTTTTTCGAGTCTCGTGGGAAAAACTCTAGGGAAAATTAGACTTCCGCTAACCCAGGGCAAGTCTCTGGAGGGAAGTATCACCTGTTTCACCCTCTCTTTTCTTTCGGCCTATCTGGTGAGCGGTCGGGCGGGAGGCTCTCTCGTCATAGCCCTGGTGGCCACCATTGTCGAGGCCGCCCCTACCAAGGATTGGGACAATATTCTTCTTCCCCTGGTTACTGGAGCCACGGCCATTTTTTTAGGATTTTAAAGCGCGAATCCTGTCCAGCACAGATCCGAAACGAACTATGCGGTCTCACTGCCAAAGATAGAAAGAATGCAATTTGTAGATATACACAAAGCTTCCCCCGGACATGGCGAGGATGGACAGAAGGCTCAGGTGAGGGCCGGTATCACGGCTGGCAAGGAGGGCTCCACCCACAATGAGGGCTACTCCTGCAGCAATATAGTAATAAGCCTTGTCGCCCCTCACCCGAACTGCTATGAGGTAATTGGCTATGGTTATAAGGATAATAGCCAGGGAGAAGCCGTCTATGAGGCGTCCGTATCCCAGCTTGAACATGAGGTTCTGATGCCAGATACCCGTATTGACCGGCATTATGGAGCTGAGGGCGATGCCTATGCCCGCGCAGATGGCGATGATGGAAAATTGCTTGTCGTTCCTCATTCCCGCAGCATAGAGGCCTGATATGA
Source organism: uncultured Treponema sp. (assembly GCA_964531105.1). Classification (GTDB taxonomy): domain Bacteria; phylum Spirochaetota; class Spirochaetia; order Treponematales; family Rectinemataceae; genus UBA2256. Next base: position 19,665 of record CAZHFN010000014.1, read on the forward strand.
AAATTGCCATGAGGCCGAAAAATCGGCTTCCCATATATAAACGGTCCAGAGCCGAGAGACCTGTATCCGAAATGCCGTGAACGGCCAGGAAGAGGTGGATTGGCCGTACAGCTTCGAAGGAGAGGGCGCAGAGCCAAAAGGTAAAAAAGAATATTTCCGGTGAAACGGTTTTCCTGAAGGTTTTAAGAATGAAAAATCCCACGGCGATGGCGAAGGTTGATAAGAGTGCTGAATTGATGAGCGAATAGGCGAGGGAAGAGAGCCTGAGTCCGAAGATATTGTGGGTTGTGTAAATGCCACGCTCTACGAGGAATATGGGCACTTTTTTAGTGAAGGCCAGAAAGAGCGAAAAGACTAGTCCCGCTAAGAGCATGAAAGCGCTTATGCCAAAGAGAATCCAGTAGGTTCTGCGTCGTGTCTGCAGGGTCACGGAGTCAGAATAAACCTAAACCCTAGCTCGCCGGAAGACCCCTGTGATTGATCGAGGCATCGGTTTATCTGTATAGTTGAGCCAATTTCATGAGTCATCAGGCTTTTGAAAAAATGTTTGCTTGAGTATTGTTCATACGTCAGAGGTGGAAAATGGCCGAAAAGATCACTCCCAGGGAGCAGGATTACTCCCAGTGGTACATAGACATCATTCTTAATGCCAAACTCGCCGACTATTCGCCGGTGAAGGGGAGCATGGTGATCCGGCCTCGGGGCTACGCCATCTGGGAGCGTATTCGCGACGAATTCGACAGGCGTTTCAAGGAAACGGGCCATCAGAACGCCTATTTCCCCCTCCTCATCCCCATGAGCTTTCTCAAGAAAGAAGCCGAGCACGTGGAAGGCTTCGCTCCCGAGCTGGCAGTGGTAACCCACGGCGGCGGCGAGGAACTGGAAGAACCCTACTGCATCAGACCCACTAGCGAGACAATCATCTGGTCCAAATACAAGGACTGGATTCAATCCTGGAGAGATCTGCCCCTCCTGATCAATCAGTGGGCCAATGTCATGCGTTGGGAAAAGCGCACGCGCCTTTTTTTGCGCACTAGCGAATTCCTCTGGCAGGAAGGGCACACCGCCCACGAGACCGAAGCCGAGGCCGTGGAAGAAACTTTGAAGATGCTCGAGGTCTACCGCGATGTGGTGGAGCGCTATCTCTGCGTCCCGGTGCTCACCGGGGTGAAGAGCGAGGCGGAAAAATTCGCCGGCGCCGTGCGTACCTACTGCATCGAGGCCATGATGCAGGACAAGAAGGCTCTCCAGACCGGGACCAGTCATTTCTTGGGCCAGAATTTCGCCAAGGCCTTCGACGTGAAATTCCAGACCAGGGAGGGAAGCCTGGACTACGTATGGGCTACCAGTTGGGGCGTATCCACCCGCTTGGTAGGCGCGGTGATCATGACCCATTCAGATGACAAGGGCCTTGTGCTGCCGCCCAGCCTCGCCCCCGAGGAAGTAGTGATCGTTCCCATCTACAAGAACGACAGCAAGGCTGCCGTCCTCGCTTACGCCGAATCGGTGAAGGAAAGCCTAAAGGCCGGCGGCCTGCGGGTAACCCTCGATTCCGACGATTCATCCAGCCCTGGCTGGAAATTCGCCGAATGGGAAATGCGAGGCTGCCCCCTGCGGGTGGAGATAGGCCCTAGGGATATGGAAGCCCGAAAGCTTGTAATGGTGCGTAGAGACACGGGGGAAAAGCGTTTTGTCTCTGTAGATCAAGCCTTGCCCGAGGCCAAGACAATTCTGGATGATATCCAGAGTTCCCTGTATCAAAAGGCCAAGGCCTTTAGAGAGGCCAATACCAAGCCGGTAAATTCGCTGGCCGATATGCTCAGCTTTTTCGGAGTCGAGGGCAAGGGTACGGCGGATGCCCAGGGGGGCTTTGCCGAAGCGCTCTGGTGCGGATCGCCGGAGTGTGAGGCCGATCTCAAGGCTCGCACCAAGGCCACTCTGCGCTGCATGCCGCTGAACGCCCAGGAAGGCATTGAGGGTACCTGCGCCCTCTGTGGAGCCCCTGCCAAGCATCGCGCGATATTCGCCAGAAATTACTGATCTTCTAGAAAAGAACGCATGAAAGCGCGATAGGCCTCGAGAGCTTATCGCGCTTTTTCAGATACCCCAGTTCTGTATGCTGCCGCTGCCGGTATCGGTGTAGTGGATATAGGGTCTGCCATAGTAGTAGACAGATCCCGAGCCAGTAATCACCACATCCAGGGTATCCTCGGCGGAGACTATGGCCGAACCCGAGCCCATAATATTCAGCTCCACATCCTCGCACTCAAAATCCTTGGCCCTGATATTGCCCGACCCGGCGATGGAGAGAACAAGGCGATCGCCTGTAAAGCTGTCCAGGATCCGCATTTCACCGGAACCGGCAATGGAAGCCTTCTCCAAGGCGGGCATTTCTATGTCCAGGCGGAATTCCGTGGTTCTATAGATGCTGTAACCAGGCTTGACGTCTATAATGAGCTCGTCCTCTTCCACCCGGATATCCAGAACATCCAGGATATTCCTGTCCACAGTGAGCGTGACAGAATAACTGCTTCCCTTGGTCCTTTGCGCTCAGCTTGCCCAGTTTTGTACCAAGGGCTAGTATACAGCCATGCAATCCGAGGACCTTTTGCTCTTCGCCGCCGATGCGTCCCGACTTATGCTTGAAAGCGGCGGTGAAACCTACAGAGCCGAGTACACCGCCATGGGTATAATCATTAGCCAGGGCGGCACCGAAGCCGAGTGCTTTGCCACGAGCACGGGCCTCATGCTCTCCTTTTCGGGAGAGGACGGCAAGGTGAGGTCGGTGGTCAGGAGGATTAAGCGCCACGGCATGAACCTGGAAAAGGTCTACAGGATCGACAACATGGTACGCCATCTATTGCTTGGTGATATCGACATAGACGAGGCGGCTCGGCAGCTGGACGAAGTGGAGCGGATGAAGGACCGCCCTGTCTGGATCCGAATGATAGCCAGCGCCTTCGGCGCCGGATGGTTTTCGCTACTCTTCAAGGGCAGGACCATCGATGCCCTGGTGGCGGCTGTCATGGGCGCTCTTCTCTCCATCCTCATCTACGAGTTCCAGCGGGCAAAGCTGCCGGGCTTTCTCTCCAGCTTCGCCGGCGGGGCCTTCGCGGCCTTGGCTTCCCTTGTCGCAGCCTATGCAGGCCTTCCCATCAATACAGATGCAGTGATCATAGGAGTGATAATGCTTCTGGTGCCAGGCGTGGCCATAACCAACGCTATAAGGGACACCATTGCGGGTGATCTTATAGCGGGGCTCGCACGAGGAGTAGACGCGGTGATAACCGCTGCGGCTATTTCCGCCGGTGCCGGTGGCGCCTATGCCCTCTGGCACCTGCTTCTCTCTGGAGGTCAAGCATGAACCCCCAGCTCAGCACCATTCTCTCTCAACTCAAGGAACCCTTATTCGCAGGTCTCGCCACCTCGGCGTTTTCCGTCCTCTTCGGACTTGGCACGGTGGATGTTATCCTCGCATCCGGCGGCTCGGCCTTAGGCTGGGCCGTCCTCCAGGCCATGCCCGCTTCGGGCTCCCCGGCCTTCGCCACCTTTTTTGCGGCCCTGGCAGCCGGCCTCTACGCTGAAATCGCTGCCAGGGTCCGCCACCGCCCCGCCACACTTTACATGATAGCTTCCATCATCCCCCTGGTTCCCGGAGGGGGCATGTACTACACCATGTTATCCAGCCTGGAAGGCAACACTTTCCGTTCGGTGGAGCTGGGCTTGAGCACTATTATGACAGCCTTCGCCATAGCGGCGGGCTTGGCTATTTCCAACGCCTTCGCAAGAATGGCCTTTTCCTCGACGATTTACAGTATCTTAAAAAAGATGCATAAAAAATAAATGCCCAGCGGCATCACAGAAGGAGATCCCATGTCGTTCACACTCATAGAAGAAAGATTTATCCATGAAATCGATTCTACAGCCAGGCTGTACAGGCATGACGCCACAGGAGCCCGCCTTCTGTCCTTGAGCAACAAGGACGAGAATAAGGCCTTCGGCATAGGCTTCAGAACGCCCCCCAACCGTTCGGACGGAGTGGCCCATATCCTGGAGCACTCGGTGCTCTGCGGTTCAAAGAAATATCCTGTGAAAGAACCTTTCGTAGAGCTCATTAAGGGCTCGCTCAACACCTTTTTGAACGCTTTTACCTATCCTGACAAGACAGTCTATCCGGTGGCCTCCACCAACAAGAAGGATTTCTACAACCTGGCCGATGTCTACATGGACGCGGTGCTCAACCCTCTCATAAGCGAGGACACTTTCAGGCAGGAGGGCTGGCATTACGAAGTAGACCCAAAGAGCGGTGATCTTAGTTATAAAGGTGTTGTGTTCAATGAGATGAAGGGGGCCTATTCTGACCCCGACGACCTCCACGACGACCTCTGCCGCCGCTCCCTCTTTCCCGATAGCCCCTACGGCCTGGATTCAGGTGGCGACCCGCAGGTGATACCCCAGCTGAGCTACGCCGAATTCAAGGCCTTCCACGAAACCTACTACCATCCTTCCAATGCTTTTATCTATTTTTATGGCGATGACGAACCGGAAGAGCGTCTGGCTTTCCTGGAGCGATGGCTGACCGGCTACTCTAAGCTTGATGTGGCATCCCTGCCCGCAGGGCAGCCGGCTTTCAAGGCTCCCGTATATAAGAGCGCCTATTATGAGGGCAAGGATCCCAAGGCCTGGACGGCGATAAACTGGGCACTGGGCGAGCACGGCGATCACAAGACGAGCCTGGGTCTGGCCATTCTCTCCCACATTCTCACCGCCACCCCGGCATCACCCCTGCGCAAGGCCCTCATCGACTCAGGCCTGGGCGAGGACTTGGCCGGCTTCGGTTTGGAGGAGTCCTTAAGAACCATGGCTTGGTCAGTGGGACTGAAAGGAGTCCATCCTGACAAGGTGAGCGAGGTGGAAGCCTTAGTGTTGAAAGAGCTTTCAAGGCTCGCGCAAGGAGGCATAGACAGAAATACTGTGGAAGCCTCCCTTAACACGGTGGAATTCGCCATGAGAGAAAAAAATACCGGCCGCTTCCCCCGGGGTTTGGCTGTCTACCTGGAAGCCCTCAACGACTGGCTCTATGAGCTCAACCCCTTGGACGCCCTCGCTTTCGAACACAATTTTGAAGCCATCAAGGCCGAAGCCCTGGGCGGTTCCAGATACTTCGAGGGCTTAATCCAAAAGTGGTTTTTAGACAATCCACACCGCAGTACGGTGACTATTCTCCCCGATCCTGAGGAAGGATCTAAACGGGAGGCCGAGGAAAAGGAAAGGCTGGCCAAGGTAAAGGCTGGTCTTACGAAGGCGGAACTGAAGGCAATTGAAGAATCGGCTCGGCGCCTCAAGGCGCTTCAGGAAACACCCGACAGCCCCGAAGCCCTGGCCACTATCCCTGGTCTGTCCCTCCAGGACCTGCCCAGACAGTCCACCAAGCTGCCTGCCCGTGAAGACCGTCTTGGAAGCATCCCCTTGCTCTACCATGACTTGCCCACTAGCTCCATACTCTACCTGGACCTGGCCTTCAGTCTAAAAAACCTTCCTGAGCGACTTCTTCCCTATTTGGGAGTTCTGGGCAGGGTGCTCCTGGAGATGGGTACCGAAACGCTGGACTATGTCGGCTTAAGCCAAGAGCTGGGCAAGCACACTGGCGGAATAAGGACCAACACCTTGCTGGCCACGTCCTGGAAGAAAAAAGAACCGGTAACCTACTTCATCCTCCGCGCCAAGGCCATGAGCGGAAAGCTGCCTAAGCTTCTAGAGCTGCTCTCATCGATTCTCCTGGGCGCCAGGTTGGACAACAAAGAAAGATTCAAGCAGATCGTGCTGGAGGAAAAGGCCCAATCCGAAGCTTCCTTTATTCCCGCAGGCCACGCGATGATCGGGCAGCGGCTGTTGTCCCGAATATCCGATTCCGAGAGGAAGTCGGAAATGATAAATGGGCTGGAACAGCTGTACTTCTTGAGGGACTTGGCGCTGAGGATCGAAACTGACTGGGCTGCCGTACTGTCTGAGCTGGAGGAGACCAGGGATGCGATTATCCAAGCCTCTGGCTGCATCGTAAATGCCACGATCGACAAGGAAGATTTCGACAAGCTGAAGCCCGAACTGGAGTCCTTCGCGGCAAAAATCCCCTCAGCCGTAGCTGGCAAAGGAATAGCTGCCTCCGCCAAGGCGGCTAATGCAGGCGGCGAAAGAAGTGCTGCCGCCAAAATGGCCAGTGTGGGGGATAATACCGCAATACCGCCCTCTCCCCCGTACGAGTACCTCACCGCCCCAAGCCAGGTTAATTATGTAGGCAGGGCCTTCCCCCTCCGTGCCGAAGCCTCGGGAGCCTTCCTAGTGGCCAAGAAATACCTGGATACGGCCTATCTCTGGGAAAAGGTGCGGGTACAGGGCGGGGCTTATGGGGGTTTTTCCACCTACGACCTGAACTCCGGCAATTTCATGCTACTTTCCTACAGGGATCCCAACCTGGAAAAGACCTTCGATATCTTCGATACGGTTTCCGCATATCTGGAGAAGATAGACATATCCAAGGAAGAGCTGGAGCGATCCATTATCGGCACCATTGGCGGCGTGGACGCCTACCTCTTGCCCGATATGAAAGGCTACATAAGCCTCGTCTACCACCTCACCGGCTACAGACATGAGGACAGGCAGCGCATGCGTGACCAGATCCTGGCCGCTTCGGCAGCCGATTTCCAGGCATTGGGCAGGGCTATAGCCGAGGCTAAAACTAGGGCAGTATCGGGAGCCCTGGGCTCGGCTCAAAGAATTGAAGCTTTGCCCGAGGCTTACCGCAGGGGAGCTGAGATAAAGCCTGTACTGTAAGAGCGCGGCAGGCAGAGCTACGGGCCAGGTTTCCGCTGCGGAGTAAACTTGGCCGCGCCGTATGAGGCTCCGTAAAAGTGGGCAAGGGACCGCAGAGGCGGCTGCCCCCAGATACTTCGGTTTCAGTACGGCATAGAAGCTTGGAGGCGGCTTGTGCTATAGTTGCCGCCGAATGAACATTCTATCCATGTCCGGAGCTGCGGTCGCCCTCAAGGACGGCTATCTCTTCGAAGACCTCGACCTAGGCCTGGAGGCCGGTGAGCACATAGGCCTGGTGGGTAAAAATGGCTGCGGCAAAACCACCCTGCTCCGATTAATCTCCGGCAATTTGGAAGCGGATAAGGGCACCCTAGCCCGCCGGCGCAATCTGGCCGTTTCCAGCCTGGAACAGATCCCCCAGTTCAAACCCGGCACAAGCCTTGAAGAGTTTCTCTATTCGGGCAAAGCCCATGAGATTGAGCTTACGCTCTCGCTCAAGACAGCCAAGGGCAGAGAACTGGCCAGGATTGAGAAGGAACTCGAAGCCTCAGGGCCGGTTCCCCTGGAAAACCGCTACGCATCCCTCTGCGCCGAACTAGGCTTGGCCGATATGGAAAAGCCCATGGACACTATGTCCGGGGGAGAGATAAAGAAGGCCGCCCTGGCCAGGACCCTAGCCCCCAAATCAGACTTGGTGCTCCTGGACGAACCCACCAATCATCTGGACCTGGATTCCATAGAATGGCTGGAAAATCGCCTTTCCAACTCGAAATTCGCCTTCGTGCTGGTCACCCACGACCGCTGGTTTTTAGACGCAGTAGCCGACTCCATACTGGAGATCGACAGGAGGAAGGTCTTCCGCCACCCCGGCAATTATACGGCCTATCTGCAACGAAAGGCCGAGCGCTGGGCTTCCCTGGAGGCGGCCGAACAGCGCAGGGCAGCCAATCTCAAGATCGAGATGGCCTGGCTCATGCGGGGCGCCAGGGCACGAGCCACCAAGAGCGAGCGTCGAAAGGACGAAATCAGAGCCTTGCAGGCCTCTGTACTGGAGAAGCCCGCCTCCAGCTTTGTATTTTCCTCGGCCGAAAGCAGGCTGGGTAAAAAAGCGGTAAAGATCGAGGCGGTCGGGCTTAGCTATGGCGAAAGACGCATATTAAAGCCCTTCAGCTACGGAATAACCCCAGGAGTCCGCCTGGGAGTGGTAGGCCCCAACGGCTGCGGCAAGACAAGCCTTTTGGATATGATCGCCGGGAAGCTCAAGCCCAGCGCTGGCAGCCTAGACCGGGGCGAAACGGTGCGTATTTCCTATTTTGAGCAGGACGGCGATTCGATTCCCGAGGGCATTTCCGTAGTGGACTACATACGCGATCATGCCGAACGTGTAAGGATTTCCGAGGGCGCGGCACAGGACGCTTCACTCCTTCTGGAGCGCTTCGGCTTCGACAAGGATTTCCAAACCCTGCCCGTGGAAAAACTATCAGGCGGGGAACGACGTAGGCTTCAGCTTGTCCGCGTTCTCGTCGAGGCGCCCAATTTTCTGCTTCTAGACGAGCCCACCAACGATCTGGACATAGAGACGATCGAAGCTTTGGAAGTGTTTCTGGAAGGATTTCAGGGCTGTATAGTCGCCGTATCCCATGACAGGGCCTTTCTGGACCGGATAGCCCAATTCCTGTTGGTGATAGAACCCTCCGGGGATGTGTCGCCCTTTAACGGTTCCTATGTGGAATGGAGAGAAGCCAAGGCCCTCCAGGCCGAGGGTTCCAGCCAGAAAAAGGCAGCTGCGGCTGCCCAGGGCACTGGTGCTGCGATCCGAGCTGCGGCTGCCCCGAGTGCGGTGCCAGAGCGCAGGCCTAAGAAGCTCAGCTTTGCAGAACGTCGTGAACTGGACGAACTCCTGCCTCGCATCGACAAGCTGGAAACCGAAAAAGCCCAAATGGAGTCCCTATTTGCCCAGGCGGGCGCCGCACCCCAAGAGCTTAGAAAAGCCCAGCTTCGCTACGATGAGGTTATAACCCTCATAGAATCCTTGAGCCTACGCTGGGAAGAACTAGCCCACAAGGACGCCCAGGCATGAACGCCTCAAGCGACGAGGACACTGCCAGGCAAGGCCAGGAAACCCAGACCGAACCAACTATTCCGCGCCTAGGAAACGGTAGCGCCTTCGACCTCCTCTCTCCCGACATAATTCTGGATGCCGTGCATTCTGCCTACGGCTTAAAGCCGGACGGAAGACTCAGCCCCTATTCCAGCTACGTCAACCGCGTGTACGGACTGAGCTGCGAAGACGGTGAGGACTATGTTGTCAAATTCTATCGCCCGGGCCGCTGGAGCCGAACGGCAATTCAGGAAGAGCAGGACTTTGTCGAGGATTGCCAAAAGGCCGAGATCCCCGTGATCGCTCCCATAAAAAACTCTAGCGGGGAAAGCCTCTCGACTCTCAAACTCGAGCCCGCTGAGAAGGATAGACATGAAAATTTGCCCTTTTTCTTCACCCTCTATCCCAAGAGAGGAGGAAGAAACTTCGACGCCGAAGGGGATTCGGACTGGCTCAGGCTGGGCAGGCTCGCCGGAAGGCTCCATGCCGCAGGCTCGCTTAGGGATGCCCCTTCCAGGGTGAGGATAAAACCTGAACTCGCCCTGAGCAACCTTGAAAAAATCGAAAACCTCATCCATCCAGAGTTTAAAGAGGAATTTGTCGGGCTCTGCAAGGAAGCAATACGCGCTGGTTCCCAGGCCATGGCTTCCGCCAAGGTTCAGCGAATCCACGGCGATCTGCATCGTGGTAATATCTTGGAGCGACCGAACGAAGGCCTACTCCTTCTCGATTTCGACGACATGGCTGTTGGGCCGCCAGCCCAGGATCTCTGGCTTCTCCTGCCAGGTCGAGTATCTGAATGCGGCAGGGAGTTGGCTCTTCTTATGGAAGGTTATGCCGAATTCGGAGAACTGCCCTTCGAAAGCATAGGTCTCATTGAAACCCTGCGATTTTACAGGATGCTGCATTTTTTAGCATGGAGAGCCCTCCAGCGTCAGGACCTGTGGTTCAAGAAAGATTTTCCCGATTGGGGTAGCAGGGCTTTCTGGATTCAGGAACTGGAGGATTTTCGCGAGCAGGCGAAAAGTATCTACGCTGAAGCCGGCGCCTAAAGATAAGTACCGCCAGGAAGGACAGCCCCGGCCGCCCTTAAAACCACTCTTCTATTCGTTTCCCTTTTTATAAATGCGTCGGCTTAAAAGGCAATGAGGTTTATGGTTATGGAATTCACCCCAGACCCTAGCCAGACCTTGTGTTTGTCGAAGCCGCCGGGTATTCCCATTTTATCGAACCTGCTCAAACCGATAGGCTCTTTAGGAATACCTAGAAATCCCTTGTCTAAACTTCCATTGCCGTTAAGATCCTGAAACATTGAGACAACATAGTACCCCTCGGGCAGCCGCAGAATTGTCTCCACGGTATCGCCCGTAGGATCGAGGATAAGGCCAGTATGGGCTTTTTCGGTTTTAAAGCCTTCCGGGCTATCGTACACAGCCACATAGAGCTTTCCTTCGCGCTTCAGGCCCTTTACGATAAGGCGTATATCCATTTCCTGCGCACCCAGAATTCCCACGGCCAGTGAAGACATCAGCAACGCAAGTAGCCCGGAACCATGCAATGATCTCATGTAACCCTCCCTGGCCATCCTTAATCGCAGGTGCGAAATCCTGCCTGGCACAGGATATCCTTGGAGCCGGGTAACCGCAAGCATGATTAGAGCAGGACGTCGGCTAGATTCCTGCCCCCAGGCATCGTACAATTATAGCATGAGTGATTTGGACCCGCGGACCCTGGCCTGCCGCATGAAGGAATCGGAATCCTTTTTAGAGGACTCCCCTTCGGATAAATCTCCCTCCGCCCCGTGGCGAAGCGGACTATCAATTCATGAAGAGCTTATTACAAGCGAAACAGCTGCTTCTGGCACAAAGATAAAAGAAATCCGCTACGGATTCTCCGACAGCCCATTTGGCTTATGCCGAATAGAGCTCGGCCCGAAGGGAATTCTTGGCCTGGATTTTCTGGATTCGCCTGAGGGCATGAATCCAGTCAAGGCGCAAAGCCTCATGGAGCGCCGATGGCCTGGTACAGTCTGCGTACAGGATCAGCCCTTGGCCGAAACAAACCTTGGGGACATATTCTCCCGGAATTCCAGGGCTAGCATTTCTCTTCATCTTAGAGGGAGTGCCTTTCAGCTAAAAATCTGGCGTAGCCTTGCAAGCATCCCGGAGTCCTACCTTCTATCCTACGCCGGGCTTGCAGCACGCGCAGGATGTCCCGGAGCCTCAAGGGCCGCAGGTAGCGCTCTGGCCTCCAACCCAATAGGCTATCTCATCCCCTGTCACAGGGTGCTACGGGCCGATGGGCACATGGGTGGCTTTAAATGGGGGATCGAAAGAAAAATGGCTATGATCGCGTATGAATACAGGTTGCGCGATTCCGATTAGGACAGTAGAAGTATTCGAAGGTCGCTTATTGTTTTTGCGTAATAGCTTGCCTTTGCATGGGTCAGTTCTTCATCTGAGCCGTATCCGTATCCCACCGCCACTGTATCCAAACCGTTTGAGCGCCCTCCGGCGATGTCGTTTTCCCTGTCGCCTATCATCAAAGTCTTTCTTATGTCGAGACTATGCCTATCTATCAGAATGCCAATTATGTCCCGCTTCTCTATGATGCTGCCATCCATTTCGCTGCCGAGAATTTCGGTAAAATAGCGATCGATATTGAAATGGGCACAGACCTTCAGCGCCGAGATGGTGGGCTTGGACGTGGCGATGAAAAGGCTGTTTCCCGAAGCCTTCAGCGCTATCAGCAGTTCTTCTATTCCCTCATAAGGCTCGTTTTCGAAGATTCCCTTGTCTGCATAGTATTCCCTGAAATAACTCACCGCTGCCTTGGCGGTTTTCTTATCCATGCCGCAGTGCGTTTCAAAGGAGCCGAACAGCGGCGGCCCCAAAAATTTTTCTACTACTGCATCAGGCAAGGGCGCAAGGCCCATTTTCTTCACTGCATATTCTATGGCATTCACAAGACCAATTTTGGAATCGGTCAACGTTCCGTCGAGATCAAACATAAGGTATTTATAAATGTCGCACAACTTCAAAGAATTAGGCCTCCATCATTTGATGTTCGAGATTCAAGGGCGCTTCGCGATCAGCTCTATTTCCACCATTGCACCCAAGGGCAATTCCTTGACGCCAATAGTAGAACGAGCGGGATAGGGCTCTGAAAACTGAGTGGCATACACTTCATTCATACCTTTAAAGTTGCCCATATCGGTGAGAAAAACATTTACTTTGACCACATCGTCCTGTGACAGCCCCGCAGCTTTCAATACGGCGAAGAGATTTGCGAAGACCTGGACCGTCTGGACTCCTATGCCACCCTCCGCCAGCTTGCCAGTCTTTGGGTTTATCGGTGTTTGCCCGGAAAGATAGACAAAACCGCCTGATTCCACCGCATGGGAGTAAGGCCCCACCGCCACGGCGTCGGGGGCTGTAAAACTCTTCCGTTTCATCCCGGTTTCTCCTACCAGCGCTCGTAGTGAAGGATTTCTTCCATGCGTTTTCGTGGCCTGGGCACAGGCACTTCGTCCGCATAGCCCACAGTGACTATGCCCACTATGAATTTATCATCAGGTATGCCCAGCAAGGGTCTGATATCTTTCTGATCGTAATAGCCTACCCAGCAGGTATCCAGTCCTTGATGCCGTGCCTCTAATTGAATGTAGCTTGTCGCGATGGCCGTATCCCGGATTACACGCTTGAGCTCGAAGCTGGGGCTTTCCTCATCCACGCATATCGGCTGGTCGCTCTGCACCCTAGCCCGAATATCAGCGATGCAGACAATAAAAACCGGCGCTGAAATCATCCAACGCTGCTGCCTGCATGCCAGGACTACTTCTTCACGCTTTTTCGCATCGGCGACTACGATGAAATGCCAGGGCTGCTTGTTATGCCCCGAGGGAGCAATTCTCGCGCTTTCTAGAATCGCTTCTAGTTTTTCCTTCTCCACCGGCCTCGGGCTGTATTTGCGAACGCTTTTTCTCTCTTCGATTTCCTTCACAGCATCCCCCTCCTAGAAATAGTCGCCAAGCGCAGAGTGTCAGCGCGCCAAGCCGAAGACTTAAAAACAAGTGACTACATGAACAGAAGCAGGCTTATCGCCATTATAATCATGCCGCCGATGAGACCGCCGATGGCCAAATGGTGCTCGCCGTACTCTTCAGCCGTGGGCAAGAGTTCATCTAAAGATATATATACCATGATACCCGCCACGGCCGCGAATACGAGGCCGAAGGCCGTTTCTGTGAAAACTGTCCTGAGGAGGAAATAGCCTAAAAGGGCGCCCACGGGCTCGGCGAAGCCTGAGAGAAAGGAGTAGAAAAAGGCTTTTCTGCGGCTTTTTGTGGCATAAAAAATGGGTGCCGAAACAGCCAGGCCTTCGGGAATATTATGGATCGCGATAGCCACGGCAATGCTGATACCCAGAGTGGGATTGGAGAGGGCGCTCATGAAGGTAGCCAGTCCTTCAGGAAAATTATGGATACCGATAGCCAAGGCCGAGAACACGCCCATGCGCAAGAGCTTGGCCTTGTCTTCATCCGAGCAGGCTTCAATTTTTTTCGCGCTGTTCATCTCGTGGGGGTTTTCATAGGAGGGAATTAATTTGTCGATTAACGCGATGAAGAACATTCCGGCAAAGAAGGCCACCACCGTCCATAGGTAACCCGGTTTTTCGCCCAGGCTGGATGAGAGAGCAGTTTTGGCCTTTACGAATATTTCTATCATGGAGACATAAATCATTACGCCTGCCGAAAAGCCCAGGGTAATGGTAAGGAGTTTGGGATTGAATTTCTTGGACAATAGGCCTATGAGACTGCCCACACCGGTGGAAAGCCCGGCGAAGAGGGTTAATAAAAACGCGAACAGGATGTTTTGTTCCACAGGACCTCCCCTTGGGCCGAGTATATAGCATGAGGCTTCGAAGGCACAACAGAGCCCTTTTCCGTACTATTTTCTCGCTCTTGCCGCTGAAATTTCCCTGAAGCTTTCACGGAGCGTGGAGTGGCTCACCCTGGTGGGGTCGAACTTTAAAACCCTGAATGTACTCTGGACGCAGAAACCTATGGCAAAGCCAGCGATGAGGGTTCCTATGCCCACCTTGCCGCCTAAAATCCAGCCCAGGATCGTGGCCGTAAGCTCGATGGCACTTCGTATAAGCCCGATGGGCAGCTTGAGCCTGCGCGTCAGCACAACCATGAGGCCATCCCTGGGGCCCGCCCCGAAACCCGAGCCTATATAGAAATAGGATCCCACCGCTATGATGTACAAGCCCAGCAGCAAAAGGGGGATGCCCAGAAACATGTTGCCGGCCTTGGGTATTAAGCCATCCACAAGCAAGAGATCGATGAAAAGCCCGATGAGCACCATGTTGAGCACGGTGCCTAATCCTATTTTCTCCCCCATGACAAGTGTGAGCGCGATTATCGCCAGTCCGACCAGGATACTCGCGTTGCCTATCGAAATGCCGCTTACCGCACTCAGGCCCGCATGGAAGGCTTCCCAGGGGCCGTAGCCAATATCGGCCCTTATGGTGAGCACAATACCGACGGCATAGAGAAAAAGCCCCAGAACAAGCTTTCCAAGGCGAGTAGTCAGTTTTTGCATCAATAATCCCTGTTTATTTCAAAGCTACAGTGTCGCCTAACGTTTTTTCTCTTTTCCGCTGAGCTCGGATACTTCCAGTTTCAGTACGGTGGTTTTCTCCAGCATCGAATCTTCGTAGTGAGTCTTACCGGTAAATCCATAATGCGACATTATGCGATCCAGGTACTGGCGTTTCTCATTAAAATCCTTTACCTCATGCACCTTGCCCGATCCTATAAGGCTTTTATATTTCATGCCCCAGCCGCAGGCCTGAGGGTTTGTGATCAACTCGTGGGCGGTATCTATTTCAA
>CAZHFN010000014.1:34571-40152 GCA_964531105.1 uncultured Treponema sp.
CCCCAGCCGCAGGCCTGAGGGTTTGTGATCAACTCGTGGGCGGTATCTATTTCAAAGCCCACCCGATTGTCGGCTCTCATCAGGTCGAGCTTTCTTCCTTCGGCGGCGCAGTGAAAATAAAGCTCCAGGGCACCAGGCTGACCAGTATTCCCGTCTTCCCAGCGATAGCCATAATTGAGGGGCACTATGTAGGGAGCCGCGCCAGTGACTAAGGCTATCCTGCATACATCCGACTGGTCCAGAATTTCCATCATGTCTGTTTTGTCGTTTATTTCCCTGTCTTTTCTTCTCATCTTAATTACACATGCTCCTTAGTACCGCTTCCAATCCCGCCGCATCGAAGACCATGGGTACAGGATAGGGCGTGCCGTGGGCTTCCTTGAGAGCGGAGGCGGCGATTCCGGGGATGTCCTCGCTCTTGAGGAACTCGGCCTTGGCAGGTATGCCCAGGTCCCTGTTCAAGTCCCGCAAGGCCTCCACGAAGGCAGCGGCTTGGGCATCTATATCTTCCTCCAGCCCGGGGCTTCGCAGGCCCGCAGCGGAGGCAAGGGCCGCCAGCCTTTCGGGGCAGACCTCGCGGTAGAGATCGATAAAATACGGCAGGACTATGGCGTTAGCCAAGCCGTGGGGCAGGTGGTAGCGCTCGCCGAAGCGGTGGGCAACAGCATGGACATAGCCTACGAAGCCCCGAGTGAAGGCCCGGCCGGCCAGGTGAGAGGCTCTGAGCATGGCTTCCCGGGCTTCGATATCGTCCCCCTTTACATAAGCCCTGCGAAGGTTGGCGAACACCAAACGTGTAGCCTCCAAGGCCTGCATGTCCACATCGGAATAATGGAGTGTGTTAGTGTACGCCTCCACCGCATGAGTGAGGGCATCTATGCCCGTGCCCGCAGTCATTCCGGGGGGTAAACCCAGGGTGAGGGTGGGATCCAGAATCGCCGTATCCGGAGGCAGCCGGGGATCCAGGACTGTGGTCTTCCTGTGGGAAGCGGCATCGGTTATCACCGCAGCGGCAGTTGCCTCGCTGCCCGTACCCGCTGTAGTTGGCACGCAGATAAAGGGAAGGCCAGAATTCCTGCAGGGCAGGAGTCCCTTAAAGGCGATGACGGGCTTTTTATGAGTGGCGGCCATGCGGATAATCTTGGCCGCGTCGATTACCGAACCTCCCCCTAAGGCTATTACCGAATCGCAGCCATTGTCTTTGAGCACAGCAAGACCGCGCTCGCAGATTTCATAACTGGGATCGGGGAGAACTCCGTCGTAGATTGCAAAGGGTATGGATGCCTCGGAGAGCACCGTGGTGAGCCTGGACACAAGGCCAGCCTTGATGAGGCTGGCGTCGCTGACAATCAGGGGTTTGGAGGCTTTATGCAGTTCCAGTTCCGAGGGCAGGAGCTTGAGGCTCCCCTTGCCGGTGAGAAGGGTGGGAACCTTCTGCTTAAGGATGGTCAGCCCCCGGGCGGCTATGTTGAACCAGAGTTTCTTGGCACCATGGCGCTTTGGCATGATTCGATGATATACGGCCGCCCTGGGCGGTGCAAGCGCTAAAACCTGCCGCCAAAATCCGCCGGGTCAAACCTTTATGGAAACCCACCTGCCCTTTCTATAGCGTATAAGGATCAGGAAAAAGCGGAAAATCTGGTCGATTACCAGAGCGCTCCATGCCCCGTACAGTCCCATCTGCAGCATCTGGGTGAAGGCGTAGGAAAACAGAGGCCTGATTCCCAAGATTCCCACAGCCAGTGTTATGGCGGGAAACAGGGAATCGCCGGCGCCCCTCAGCGCTCCCGCGTAAATTTGGAAAGAAGACTGGAAGGGCTGGATCAGGGCTGCGAAGATCATGACCCCGGCACCGAGAATGAGTATCTCGGGGTCATCGGAAAATAGAAGTACCAGGGGCTTGCGAAATAAGAACATGAGGATGCCCATGAGTGTAGAAATGAGGGCTCCCGCCTTCTGACAAGCCTCTGAATGCCGCCGCGCATCTTCGGGGCTGCCTCTGCCCAGAGCCTGGCCCGTGAGGCTGGTGGCGGCAATGCCGAAGGCCTGCCCGTTTACGAAAGAAAGGTTGAGGATGGTCAGGGCAATCTGATGCGCGGCGAAGGTTGTGGTGCCCAAGGAGGTTATGGTGATCGTATAAAGAATTAAGCCTACCCTCAGTACGAACTGCTCCACCGCAGAGGGCAGGCCGATTTTAAATATTCTGCCGAGCATAGGGAAATCGGGCATGCAATTGCGTCTGTTGAAGTGGAGCTCTATAAACTCCGAAGCCGCCTTGCCCGGCTTTCTGAAGGGTTTGCCTAGTATGGCCCAGAGGGCCATGACACAGGCCACCGAATTACCGATTACCGTGGCCAGGGCGGCTCCCTGAACTTCCAGGCGAGGAAATCCGAATTTTCCGTAGATGAGGAGATAGTTGAAGACAATGTTGACCAGGTTGGCGGTCAGATTGTATTTCATCGCCAGCTTGGTATCCCCCACGCCCCGCAGAAGAGCCGATATGGAGATAGGCAGGGCAGAGGGCAAGAAGCCCAGCATCAGGATGCGAAAATAGGCGCTCGCTTCGCCTGTGATATCGGGACCCGCCCCCATGAGGCGGACCATGGGTGTGGCAAAGACAACACCGAGAATGGAGAGCGCCAGGGCGAGGATGAGGGAGAGCATGACCGTCTGTCCGGTTACCAATTCCGCGTCTTTCTTGTTTCCCTGACCCTTGAAGCGCGCCACCAGGGCTGTAGTGCCCACATTGAGGGCGATGAAGGTGGACAGCATGACGAACCGCGGCTGGTTAGTAATGCCCACCGCCGAAATGGCATAGGCGCCCAGCCTGCCCACCATGATGGTATCGGCCAGGGATGTGGCGGCAGTGAGAACTAGCTCCACCACGGCGGGGGCTGCAATGGCAAATACGGTGCGGTACAGGGGACTCAGCTTCATTGTGTACCGTCACTATAACGGATTAAGGCTGGAGTGCTCAATCCGTGGGCTTAGCGGAAAATCAGCCACCCTTGGCTTTCGCCAGATCCATTAGCTCCGGCAGATCCAGGCCTATCTCGATCAGATGTTCTCGCGTAGGAATCCCCTGGGATGTCCATCCTCGGCGCAGGTACACCGCATCCACCAGGGCCTCGTACTGGGCTTCCCGGTATTTCCTGGTAGCATCCAGCTTCTGTGCGAGGCTCATGATTTCGGGATTCAAGCCCTGCTTTTCCTTCAGCTGCCCATCGTAGCGCTCGACCCTGGCCAGATACTCTTCCTGGGTAACCGGGCCCATGGCTCTGTAGGGCGGATAGTCGTCTTCCCTCGTACCGTGCCCCTGCCTGAGGTTGAAAAGCCGCTGGAAATTATAGACCCGCTCGGATTGGCGTATGAGTTCGGTCTTGGAGAGAGGCTCTCCCGTGATGGCTGTGTAGAGTTCGCGGTAGTTGTCCACGTGTTCGGGCACCTTGCTCGGCTCGTCCCATTTGGCATTGTCCGCCGGTTCTATATCGTTCCAGGGCAGCTTGCAGAGGCCCTGGAGCCCGAACCAGGTCCGGAACATTGGGTAGTAGTGCAGGGCCTCGGCCTTCTGTTCGAAACTGGGTATCCGGTTGTTTACCATGTCCATAAAGATAAGCCAGGCCTCGTCGTGCTGGGGGCCTTTGTTGGTGAGGTAGTAGCCGCCCTGCTGGGCCAGGGATTCCTTGGAAATGTATTGGCTTTGCTCCAGGCCCTTGCCATGGAGGGCTATGTCCTTCATGAGCCGAGGATCGGCATGGTACTGGGTGATGAAATAGTCGGCCAGGTACTTGGTTCCCCTGCCGGCCAGAAGACCGAAATCCCTGCCCTCGGCCATGCGGTGAAGTATCTCGCAGGCTCCTCGCCAGTTGCCCCAGTCCAGGTTTATGCCTTGGGTGCGCTCGGCGTTCAGTATGCCGTACTCCCAGCACTCCATGAGAAAGCTGACGATAGTGCCGAAACTGATGGTATCCACACCATAGGTGTCGCAATAAAAGTTGATTTCCAAGACTGCATCGGGATCCCATATGGCCAGGTTGCTCCCCACCCCCGCCGCGGTTTCGTATTCGGGCCCGTCCACGCAGACCTTATGGCCCGCATAGGGGCCTGTTTTCAGCTCGAACTTGTCCACCGCGTGGGCGCAGGCCAAGGTACAGCCATACCAGCAACCGTCGGGCAGGCCTTGGGAGAATTTTTTCTCCCAAATCCAGGATGCCAGCTTGATTGCTTCGGGATCGGAACCGAAACGATGGTTTTTGACCGGCAGAAGGTCGTAGTCGTTCATCACTTCCATGAGGTGTGCCGTGCCTATCCTGCGCATCCTGCTTTGCTTGTCGTCTTCCTGGATAATTTCCCTGTGAAGCTTGAGGCCTATGCGCTGAACCGCAGCCGGATCGGCGGCGCGGTTGTCATCCTGGCCGAGCCTGGAATAGCGGCACACCAGGGCTTTGAGGCCCTTGTTCCTGAATACCGTGCCAATGCCGCCACGCCCGGCCTGTTTTACCCTGCAGCCGCGCCTGCGCCTGTCGTAGAGGCTGAAGTTCAAAAGGCCGATCCGGCTGTGCTCAGCCCCCTGCCCCGCGGATACCACGGCCACCGAGGCCAAGTCGGCCTCCTCCTGGGATGCGGAAAAGGCATGGGTGAGTTTTTCGGCCAGTATATGGGTATCCGATTCCAGATCATCAGGAGTTTCAAAGAGCTGGACAAGGCCTTGGTCGCCATCAATGAAGAGAATAAGGTCGCGCTCGGACTTGCCTGCGAGTTCCAGAGCATCGAAGCCTGAAAACTTGAGGAAGGGGCCAAAGAAGCCACCGACATTGGAATCTATGGGTATGCCGGTGAGGGGCGAGAGGCTCACCACCAGGCTCTTGCCCGAGCCTGAATAGTTGGTATTTCCGCATAAAGGTCCCATGGCAATGATTATTTCATTCTCAGGATCATCCCATGCAGTTGCAGCCGTGGTGGCGTCCCAGAGGAGCTTGAGTCCGAAGCCCTTGCCTCCCACAAATTTTTTCTTCATATCCTGGCTGACGGGCTTTTCGATCATGGCACGGGCGCTCAAGTCTACTTTCAGAGTTCTCATATTGTAGCCCCTGAATAGGGGCTTCTTTTCGTACTTCCATTCAGCAGTTTTTTTAAGTTCACTAAATTCGAGGCTCATTCGGTGGCCTCCTTGGTGCGGATTTCCAGGGCTTGTTTGGGGCAGGCTTTGGCGCAGGCCCCGCAGGCGACGCACTTGAAGCTTACCGGGTGTCCAGGATACCAGCGCATGGCACCAATAGGGCATACTGCCACGCAGGCCAGGCAGCCCACACATTTCTTTTCGTCGATGATGAGGGCGCCCGATTTAGCACTTTTTATAGCCTTGCTGGGGCATTCCCTTACGCAGGCCATGCATTCCTGGTCGCATACAACCAGGTGGTAGCCGCCTGAGCCCTTCTCCTGCACCTGAATGCGGGATTTGGCGGGATTGTTGTCCTTGAAATAAAGGGTAGAGCAGACGGCTGTGCAGGTCATGCAACCCACGCATTTTTCATCGTTGACGGCCAGGTATTTAATCACAGAGCGCTTCCTCCTCCGTGCT
>CAZHFN010000014.1:40252-48123 GCA_964531105.1 uncultured Treponema sp.
GTTGAAGCTCTGAAAGACCATGCCCACTTCCTCGCGGATGTGGCGTATGTCCGATCCCTCTTCTGTGACGCTTTCGCCATCGATGGATATGGAGCCCGAGTCTAGGCGTTCCAGCCTGTTTACCGAGCGCAGCAGAGTACTCTTGCCCGAGCCGGAAGGGCCGATGATGAGGACCACCTCGCCCTTTTGGACATTCAAATCCACGCCCCTTAAGGCTTGGACCGTGCCGAAGCTTTTAACCGCGTTTTTTATTTCAATGAACATTGCCACGATGTCTCAGCCTTTCTTCCATAGCCGCCACCAGGCGGGAGAAAAAGAGGGTCATGACCAGATAGATCAGGGCTATGACCGTGTAGCTTTCAAAATATCTGAATGAGGTGGAGGCGTACTCCCTGCCCCTGCGGAGCAGATCCGAAACCGCGAGGATGGATACCAGGGAAGAGTCCTTCAAGAGAGCGATAAATTCGTTGCCTATAGGGGGCAGGATAACCATCACGGTCTGGGGGATGATGATTTTGCGCATGGCGGTTGCCCTGGACATGCCCAAAGCGAGGGCCGCTTCCATCTGCCCCTTGGGTATGGCCTGGATGCCCGCTCTGAATATTTCGGCCATGTAGGCGCCGTAGCAAATGGACATGGCCAGTATCGCCGCAGGGGGACCCTGGAGTTTCAGAAGAGGTCCTAGGGCGTAGTAGATGTAGAAAAGCTGAACCAGGAGGGGTATGCCCCTGATAACCTCCACATATACGGTAGCGATCCTGTTTACCCAAGCCCGCTGGGAAATTCGCCCCAGGCCGGCGAAGAGACCTATCACCAGTGAAAAACAAATGGAAATGAGGGTTACCGAAAAGGTAGCTACCAACCCATCGGGCACAAACGAAAGAATACGCAGATAGGGATCGGGACTGAATACTGGCAGGGCAATGAGAAGGCCAATGGCGCCAAAAAAGGAGATATTCCAAGCAGAAAGCAGGCCACCCTCATCCTTTAAGGGGATGAGGGTGCCGTCGGTGACATTTATTGTAGTGCGGACGGAGCTCTTGGAGTCCCGCTCGGAGCGAGGAGAGCCTTTAGCCATGCTACTTAAGCCACTTGTCTACCAATTCGTCCAGTTTGCCCGAAGCCTTTACCTTGGCAAGTCCTTCATTGAAGAGCTTGAGGGTTTTCTCGTCGCCTTTCTTGACCGCGAAGCCCAGCCATTCATCGGTAAAGGGCTGACCTACGATCATGAGCTTGTCCTTATAATTGGGGTTCTGGAGAGCGAAATCCGCGGCGATGGGGGAGTCGGCCACAACACCGTCTATGTTGCCGTTAGCCAGGTCTTGATAAGCCAAACCGATTTCGTCGTAGGTCTTGAGTTCCACACCCGCGACCTTGCCGATTTCCATGACTCCAGTGGTGCCGATCTGGCCGCCCACCTTCTTGCCCACAAGCTCGGCCAGGGTTGTGACACCTTCGGTTTCCTTGCGCACCACGAGAACCTGTCCGGCGTTGACGTAGCCTTCGGAAAAGTCCATGGTGGCCTTGCGTTCGTCGGTGATGGTGACCGATGAGGCGATGGCCTGATAGTTTCCAGCTGCTAGGCCGGCGAAGATGCCGTCCCAGGCTGTGTTCTTAATCTCCACCTCAAAGCCCTGGGCCTTGGCGATTTCATTGACCAGGTCGATATCGAATCCCGCCAGATTTTTGTTCTCGTCCACGAACTCCATGGGAGGCCAGGTGGCGTCGGAAGCGACGACTATCTTGGTGGTTTTTTTTGCGCAGGAAGATAAGCCAGCCGAACCCAGCAGCACGATGGCTGCCAGCAGAAGGAATGCCATGGCAGAAGACCAGGATCTCTTCATGTGTAGCTCCTTTATGTCGATTCTTGCGATCTAGTCGCGATCGATATGAATACTTGTGGCAGAATACGGCAAAGCTTTGTCCAATGTCAATAATTCACCCCGGGAGAGACCAATAAAGATACAGCGTAAAAAGAATAATTATTCAAAACTAGGCCCATATTTACAGATTTCCCATCCCCGGCTAGTATCGGCCTATGAAGATACGGCTGAACTTCGCTGATGCCGAATTCCCCGAGGCGAGTCTTTCAATAGCGGAAATTCTGCGCCGCAAGCGTTACAGCTTTCCCAATATCATAACCAGGATCAATGGCGTCCTTGTAAAACGTGATGAAAGAGAGTCTGCGCTTGTGGCTGATGGAGATGAGGTGGAACTCTACCACCTCATGAGCGGTGGTTAATGCCTAGCCTATGTGGTATAGTCCAAGAACATAAACCCAACCGGAAAGGATCAATCACATGAAGAAAATCATGGCTCTGGCATGTCTGTGTCTTTGCTGCATAGCGGCTCTTGGCGCAGCCGGCAGAGAATCCAATATGCAGAAAATCCATCCCGTGGATTCCGATATTTACATGGCCATACAAGCCCTCTACCTCGAACAGGGTCTCGCCCTTCCCTCCAGTACCGGTCCATGGAGTTCTGACGAACTGCAGATGATGCTGGATAAAATCGATGAGGGCGCCCTCTCAGAAGGTGCAACCTCAGCCTACGAATACGCCCGCAGCGCCTTGGAGAGTGAAAACAAAAGTTACCGTTTTACGCTGAAAGCAGCAACCGAAGCTTACTACCATGCCAACACCCAGGACTTTACCAGGGAAGAGCAGTGGATTCGGGGCTTCGATGAAAGAAGTCCCTTTCTGGGTATCGTCCTAGAATCTTGGCTGGCTGAGCATTTCTATGGCTACTCATCCTTCGACGCGGCCAATAATCACTACAGCGCCTTCACGGGAGCCGAAGGGGCCACATCCCCTCTATGGGGAGCAAATGCGCTAACTACCAACATACCCCTCGTGCCTCCGGCAGTAATGGCAGATCTGGACTTCAACTTTCCCGCCCGGGCCTTTGGCTCGGCTGGAGGAAGGGGATGGAATTTACAGATTGGAAGGGACAGGCTTTCCTGGGGTCCGGGGGAGAGCGGCAATTTTATGATCGGCGATCAGTTGCTCTACCACAATATGGGAAAGCTTACAGGCTATACAGATAACTTTAAATATAGTTTTCTAGGCTCATTTTTCCCCCACCCCTCGGGCTATTACCCAGTGATCGATGGCAGCGGAAATTTTAGAAATTCAGGCAGCCAAGATACGCCCCTGAGCGGGCTATCCATGTTTATCGGCCACAGGCTGGAGTGGCGCCTTTTTAGCGACAAGGCCGGGATAGCCCTCACCGAGGCTATCATGTATCAGTCTACGGACAATACGATCGATCTATTTGTCTTGAGTCCTACGGCTATTTTTCATAACTACTACATAAGGGGCAATGCCAACTCCATGCTCAGTCTGGAATTGGACTACACACCCATTAAACATCTCAATGTCTACGGACAGGTGGTTGTGGACGAATTCCGCCTCCCCGGCGAGCCCAAGCCAGGAGTGGATCCAGGGGCTCTCCCCAATGGCTTTGGCTTTATGGCGGGGCTCAAGGCCTCCTATCCTCTGGCAAGGGGCATGCTCCATGCTTCCGTCGAGTGGGCCAGGACCGATCCCTTCCTCTATTTACGCGATATGGGGGACAGAGATCAGGATTTGGGCGAGTACGGGATCAACTGGGTGGTGGCCTTGAGGGAATTCTCCAACCATTTTGGCATTACCTACACAGAACAGTTCCTGGGCTACGAGTATGGCGGCGATGCTATTGTTTACAATATCAACGGAGGGTACAGGGAATTCGGCGCCTGGAGCGTCGAGGCCAATCTATTCTTCATGCGCCATGGCACCCATGACAAGTGGACGGTCTGGGGTGCTCAATCTGACGGTGCGCCCGATATCCAAACCACGCCCACATCCAGCCATGTCACAGAGAATAATGGAGACTTAGGGGCTCAGGTTATTAGAAACAGCGAAAGCCAAACTCTGGTAGCAGGAGTTAAGGGCGCCTATAAACTAGGGAAGAATACCGAGTTTTATGCCCAAGCCGATTATGTCCACATTGCCTTCCCAGGCAACATCGCCAGCGCGGCGGCCATACAAGACCTGCAGTTGACCGTAGGCTGTGCCTTCACCTTATAGGGGCCGGGGGCATTGAGCTAGTGCTTACGGCGCAAGGGTGAGCCAGCGACGCTAATATGGCGCCGGTGGCTCACCCTGCAACACTGGGGCGCACCGCCGAGCTAAGGGTTAAAGCGGGCGGGCGCTCAGGCCGGTATGCCTGTCGTGCTCTTCTATATCCTTGGCGTCCCAGGGGTAGACTATCCAGACGTCCTCCAACTCTTCACCGACGATGTAGAGGGCCACTTCCGGGGGTATTGAAGCTTTTTTAGGCTTGTTCTTGTTATGGATTACCGCGACGGCTATGGAGGCCGGATGGTGGCGAAGCAATTCCTGGATACAATATTCCAGCGTGGTGCGTGAATCATCCACTTCATCCACCAGGAGAATTCGCTTTCCCGCCAGTTGGCGTTCGGCCTCTTCGATCCACTGCACCTTGCGGGGAGATTGGCTTGGCTTGTCGTGGGCATCGTAATAGGCGATTCCCACGGCTAGAATAGGTGCTCCGAGAAAGGTGCGCAGAATGCGGGCGGGAATAAAGCCCCCGCTTCCAATAGCGACAATTACATCGGGCTTAAAGTTGGCCGCGGTGATTCGCTCGGCCATATTTTTGGCCGTGGTATGGATCTGCTGATAGCTGAAGTGGCGCTTTTCCATGGCGCCATTGTACGACTGCTTGGCATCTTCGACAATAACGGCGGCATAAAATCCTGCTTCATACCAGAATTCTTCTTGCTAATCCGGCTTTCTGAGGCTAGAGTGGCGCCCATGAGCATATTCGAGATGATAATGCTGCTCTGTTTTGGTGCAGCCTGGCCTTTTTCCATCTATCGTTCTTTCAAATCCCGGTCCACCAACGGCAAGAGCCTTTTTTTTCTGCTCATCGTGCTCACGGGCTACGCCTCAGGAATAGTGCATAAAATCCTCTATAATTATGACTTCGTGCTTTACCTTTATTGCCTCAATGCCCTGATGGTAGGCACTGATACCTTCCTCTGGTTCCGAAACAAAAGAAGAGAAAAAGCGAACTAAAATCTACTCAAGCTAGGCAGCTGATCTCTTGACATGCTTATTGATAATGATTATCAATATCAATAAAGAGGACACTATGGGTGATGAAAGACGAGTATTCGAAGGATATCTGAGGTCCCAGGGACTCAAGATGACCTCGGCGAGAGAAACGGTTCTGGCTGCCTTTTTAAACACCGAAGGGCATATGAGCGCTGAGGAACTCTTCGACACCGCCAGGAAAATTGATCCAGGCCTCGGCCAGGCGACTGTTTTCCGCACCCTCAAGCTCCTGGCCGACTCAGGACTGGCCAGGGATGCCTGCCAGGATGAGGGGCCGCGGCGATATGAGCACTCGTACAAACATTCCCACCACGATCACCTGGTCTGCATTAGATGCGGTAAAATTGTTGAATTCTGCAATTCAGGGATAGAGAAGGCCCAAAACGCGATCTTCAAGAAATACGGATTCAGTCCCAGCGACCACAAGCTCGAACTACGGGGACTTTGTACCGAATGCGCAAAAAATGCAGAAAAGGCAGAGGCCTGACATGTACGCGGCGAGGTCAGAGGTAGGGGGCAGGACACCGCGGCTTTCCGATATGAGGCCGGGAATGGCCTTTACGGTGAGCAAGGTGCTCATAGGCGGCGAGATAGGCAAGCGGTTGGCGGATATGGGTTTTACCGAAGGGGCGACTGGTCATTATGTGCGTGGTGCCTTCCTCCGCGGGCCCCTGCAGGTGCGAATACGGGGCTACGATCTTTTGATACGCAGATGTGAAGCCAAACTCATCGAAGTGAGCATTGCATGAAAAACACCATGACCATTGGACTCGCGGGCAATCCCAACGCCGGCAAGACAAGTCTTTTCAACGCCATCACAGGCGCGCATCATAAAGTCGGCAACTATCCCGGCGTGACGGTGGAGAAGCGCGAAGGCTATGTGGATCATGGTAACCTGCGATTCAAGATCGTCGATCTGCCGGGCATTTACAGCCTTACCGCCTACTCCCTGGACGAGGTGGTTACCAGGGATTTTTTGCTGGAGGAAAAACCCGATATCGTGGTGGATGTCCTGGATTCCACCAATCTAGAGCGTAATCTATATCTGTGCCTCCAGTTCCAGGAATTGGGAATTCCCGTCGTGGGCGCTCTCAATATGACCGACGAAGCCCAGGCCAAGGGCTTGCGGATAGACGAAACCATTCTTTCGGCCAGCCTGGGCATCCCTTTTGTAAAAACCGTCGGCACCAGCGGTTCTGGAATTAAGGAACTCCTGGACAAGGTCGCCGCCGCCCTAGGAGCCCAAGAGACAGCCAATGCCTTGAGGGCTCCCCATTACGGACAGGAGATAGAGTCCCGATTGCAGCCCCTGGCTGAGCTTCTGGAATCGGATCCGGACTTTTCACGCCGCTATCCCTCCCGATGGATGGCAATAAAATTGCTGGAGAACGATGCCAATGCCCTGGCCAAGCTGGGCGATCATGACAAAGGCTCCGAGATTTTCGAAAAAGCGAAAACCGACAGGACCTGGATTTCCGGGCATTTCGGCAAGGATTCGGAAATAGTAGTGACCGAACAGCGCTATGGCTACATACGCGGCGCGCTGAAGGAAGCCGTACAGACAGTCCCCGTTTCCCACGCCCCACTCACCGAAAAAATCGACCGTTTTCTGATGAACCACTTCATAGGCTTGCCCCTCTTTTTCCTCATTATCTGGGGCATATTCAAGCTCACCTTTGCCCTGGGCGAGTACCCCGCCGCAGTGCTCGAATCCTTTTTCTCATACCTGTCCAAGGCAGCCCAGACCCTGATCCCCGAGGGTTTTATACAGTCCCTCATCGTGGATGGAATACTCGGGGGGGTGGGGGGCGTCTTTTCCTTCGTTCCCCTCATCGTCATACTTTTTCTCTGCATTTCCATACTGGAAGATACGGGCTACATGTCCAGAGCCGCCTTTCTCACCGACAAAGCCCTCCATGCCTTCGGGCTCCACGGCCAGTCCTTTATGCCCCTTATGCTGGGCTTCGGCTGTTCGGTGCCCGCGATAATGGCCACCCGGACCCTCAAGAGCCCGAGAGACAGAATCGCCACCATCCTGGCGGTCCCTTTCATGAGCTGCGGCGCCAAGCTGCCGGTCTACGTCCTGCTTGCTGGCACCTTCTTTCCTAAAAATGCCGACAATGTCGTCATGCTCATGTATTTGGGGGGAGTGGTGCTTTCCATGCTTTCCACAATCTTCCTAAAAAGGACGATGCTCAAAGGTCCCAGCACTCCCTTTGTCATGGAACTGCCGCCTTACCGCCTGCCTACCTGGAAGGGAGTTTTCTGGCATGTCTGGGGCAAGACCTGGAGCTACATCAAAAAAGCGGGGACCGTGATACTTGTGGCATCCATCGCCATCTGGGTGATCACTACCTTTCCCCAGCCTCAAGGCGAAGTTACGGAAGAATACAAGCTCGAATACAGCGTGGCTGGAAGGATTGGGAAATTCATCGAGCCAGTCATCAAGCCCTTGGGATTCAACTGGAAACTGGGAGTGGCACTGGTACCCAGTCTCTCGGCCAAGGAACTGGTGGTATCTACCCTGGACATTCTCTACGGAGCCGGCTCGGGCGAGGGGGAAGACAACTTGTCCCTGCGCCAGGCTTTGAGTCGCGATGAGGGTCTCAACCCCCTCGTTGCCCTGAGCTTCATGGTCTTTATTTTAATCATGCCACCCTGCCTGGCCAGCCTGGCGGCTATCCGGTCAGAAGCCGGCGGCAAATGGCTGGCATTTCAGGTTGTCTACTCCCTTGCCCTCGCCTGGCTGGC
>CAZHFN010000014.1:48223-54718 GCA_964531105.1 uncultured Treponema sp.
GCGTCCTGACTGCAAGCCTTGCAGAGACCCGTCGCGTAGAGCGCGTGGTGGCGGATTTCCACCCCCGCCTCGCTCTCCATGGCCTGCAGAAGCGGGCCGATCCGGCAGGCTCCTAAATCCACAAAACTATGGCAGCGTTCACAATGGAACCAGTGGCGGTGGGAAGCCTCGCGGGAAACATAATACCGCTCTGTACCGTGGGCGCTGCAGTGCAGCACGAAGGATTCAGCCCAGCCTGAGTCTTCTAAATAGTGAAGAGATCGATATATAGTAGCCGGATCGCAGAGTCCTCCAACACGTTCAGCCAGCTCCAAGGCTGAAAGTGGTTTTTCAGCCCCGTCGAGAAGGGATTTTACGGCGTTCCTCGCTTTGGTCATGGCCTAGGACCTCTTCCTGATTCTGAGTGCCGATACGGTCAGGAATACTGCCCCGGCCACCAGCACCACCACAGCTCCCGACGGCAGGTCCAGCGACCAGCTGACTACGAGTCCGATAAGGGAAAAGCCTAGGGAGAGCCCCGTGCCTATCATCATCATTCCCCCCAGATTTCTGGCAAAATACCCCGCCGTGCCTGCCGGCAGGGTGAGCATGGCTATTACCATCACGATACCGACGAAGGTTTGGAGCAATACCACCGCAACCGCCGTAACCCCCAAAATAATTAGAAAGACGGCATCGGTAGGGACTCCCCTGGTGCGGGCGAATTCCTCGTCGAAGGCGCTGGCTTCTATCTGGGGGTAGCCCCTCCAGGCCAGCAGCACCACTACGAGATCGAGAACAGCCAATAAAATCAAATCCTGACGGGAAACGAGCAGAATATTGCCGAATAGATAACTCATCGGATCGGCATAACCGGGCGTCTTGGCAATAAAAAGGATGCCCAGGCTCATGCCTATAGCCCAGAGGGCATTGATCACCGTATCTTCCCGCTGCTTGGCCTTGAGAGACACAAAGCCTATTATGCCAGCCGCCAGAATGGCGAAGACTAAGGCTCCCGCGATAGGAGGCAGCCCCGGCATAATCCCCTTTGCCGCAAGGAAAAGAGCAAGGCCTATGCCTCCAAGCACGGCGTGGGAAATCGCTCCAGCCAGTCCGGCTATGCGTTTTACCGTGACCACCGAGCCCAGGACCCCGAAGAGAATGCTTGAAAGCAGGCCCGCCAGAAGGGCGTTGCGCACAAAGGGCATGGCCGGATCGAAAAGAGCATCCCAAAAACTCATCTAGCCCTCCCGGAATCTATGGCTGCGAAGTGCCGGCCTTCGGCCTCGCCCTGGGAATCGCAACATTCGTCGGGCAGGTTTGTGTCGTGGAGCACCTGCAGGGCTGCGCCTCCGTAAAGCCCTTGCGGCACATGATTCGCGGGCATGGCGGCGTGGCGCAGCACCCCTCCCTGCTTGCCCTCCCTCTCGCCCACGCAGAGCACCACATCGGTCAAGGAAGACACAAAAGCCGTATCGTGAGTGGCTATGAGGACAGTCGTGTTCTTCTTCAGGTTTCCCAAAACCTTGAAAAGCCTCTCCTCGCTTTCGCTGTCCATATTGGCTGTGGGCTCATCCAGAATGAGGAGGGACGGTGAGCTGGCTAAAGCCCTGGCCACCATCACCCTGCGACGCTGACCCCCCGAAAGGGCCGTGTAGGATCGAGCGCGCAAAGAAGCTACATCAGCCAACTCCAGAGCTGTCTCCAACTCGGGGCAGGAAGAAAAAACAGTGGCACCCGAAGCGCATTTTCTCGACAGGCCTTCCAGCCTGCCCATCCTCACTACCTCTTCCACCGATATGGGGAAGGCGGGGTCATAATTCATGTACTGGGGAACATAACCCACCAGCCCCCTGGCCTTGTCGGGACTCCTGCCGAACACCGAAACTTTCCCCGCGCTGGGACGGGCAAGTCCCATTATCAGCCTTAAAATTGTCGTTTTACCCGACCCATTGGCGCCAATGAGGGCTACGAATTCGCCCTGGTGAACATGGAAAGAACTTTCGCTTAATACTTCCACATTCCCATAGGAATAGCGCACCCCGGCAAATTCCACCGCCACACTTTTATGTTCCATTACTGCCCCTTTCAGCGGCCAGAAGCCTGCATGAGAGCTCTGCCCATGACCTTCGCATTATCCAGCCACGCAGGCGCCAGAGGGTCTATTTCCACCACAGCCCCGCCTATGGCCGAAGCCACTGTTCTTGCGGCGGCGGTCGAAAACTGTTTTTGAACAAAAACGATCCTGGCTCCTTCTGTCTTCGCCCTGGTGATGAGACTAGCAAGATTTTTCTGCGTAGGCTCCTTGCCCCCCAACTCGACTGCCTCCTGCCTGATCCCAAACGCGTCCAGGAAATAGCCGAAAGAAGGATGATAGACAAAGACCGTGCCGCCCTTCATGGGCGCTAGGTCCCGCGCGAGCGTTTTTTGCACCTCGTCTATTTGGGCCAGATAAGCCTTGTAGTTAGCTTCAAAAAAAGTTTTTTCGTCCGGCAGTAGAGCGCTCAGTGCCTTCAGTGTAACGGCGAGCTGAACCTTCACCGCGTCGAATCCCAGCCACACATGAGGGTCGAGGCCTCCTTGATCATGTCCGTCAGCATCAGCATCACCCTCAGAATGGTCTTGCCCCTCTTCCTGGCCTTCAACCTCATCATGGCCATGTTCGGTCTCCATCTGCCTGTAGCGCACTCCCTCGGTACTGTTGACCACCTTCAATCTAGGGTAGAGGGCGCGTATCTTGGGAAGAAGGGCGTTTTCAAATTCTACCCCTACGGTCAGCCAAAGGGAGGCCTTGCTCAAATCAGCCATCTGTCGCGGGCTGGGCTCGTAGTTATGGGGCGATGCCCCCGGGCCTACCAAGCTGAGCACCTTGACCTTGGAACCGGCGATTTTAGCCACAAACTCCGTCTGGGGCAGAATGCTCACCGCTACGGTCGGTAGTGGGGTTGCGGCATGGAGTTGGGCTGGTAATCCCTCAAGGAACATCAAAGCCAGTGCAAAGGTAAGAGCTTTCGCCCAATGAGGTCTAACTATAAAACGGATATGGCCTTTCCGGCCTTTTTTCATTGGATCCTCCATCACTATTGCAAATGATTCGCAAAAAATATACTGCCTTTTCATTTACAATGGAAGAAGGAAAGTCGGGAATAAAGACGATCGGATTTCAGCCGGTTGGACTCACCGAATTTTAGCAGTAACCCGCCCAAGCAAAAGTAGAAATAAGAACGAACCTGCGAAGGAGGCGACAGTGCCCAGCCATGGCCCGAGGAGGGGGAAGAGCAAGGATACAAGGCCTGCATATACGATTATATTGGATGAGGAAATTAAAAGGATTTTACCCGTGGCCTGGGTAAAGGCTACACCCTGGCTGCGGGATAGAATGACCAAGGTCGAGGTGAGGGCTGCAGGGAAAGTGGCCAGAATCCCTGTCATGTAAGGCGGGGCGATCTGGGCAATAGCCACTGCTCCTGCCACCACACTGCCGGCGAAAAAAGCCCTGATGCTGACAATTTTCCACGAAAAGGCAACCGGCTTTTTTTCTATATGCAGTGTCTTCAGGCGCGAGTGCACTACAAGGAAGAGCCCTGCCGTGACTATGGCGTAGGCGATAAGCGAAGCGATAATTCCTAGGGGTGGCAGCAGCATGATGACGCTGAAGGCCGAAACAGCCCAAGCAGCCAAGGAAGTGACGAGGGCAAGCCATATACCCTTGGGTACCATAAAAATGAATACAGCCAGAAATACACTGTCCACCATCATGCCCACAGGCACGCCGGAGGTTGAGGCGGCGGCATATTCAGGCCCCTTTGTAATACCCATGAAGAGAAGGGAGACCAGAATATTGGAGGGCATGTTGGCTAAAAGGCCAGCCTTTCTGCTCCCCAGCCTTTCGCCCAACAAGGTCGCAAGAGCGATCCAAAAGCCTGCGACAAAAAAAGAAAGCCCTATCCGCACAAAAAGTGGATTCATTAATCACCGTTCCAAAAACTATATTTACGCACCCATAGGTGCTAGAGCGCTACACAGCGATTTCTTCCCCTGGACTTAGCCTCGAACATAGCCTTGTCCGCCCTGCCTAAAAGACTTTCCTTGCTATCTTCGCCTAAAAGCTCCGAAATGCCTATGCTCACCGTAAGGGAAGGAGCGGCGTCATCATGTTCTTCATTCCCTGTAGTGCCGAAAGCTTCTTGGGCGAAACGCGTTCGTATTCGTTCTGCCGCCTTTAGCGCTGTATCCACCCCAATGCCAGGCAATACTACCACCAACTGATCGCCCCCCAGGCTGCAGACCCTGTCGCTCTCTCTGGTACAGGCCTTTGTTACCGAGGCAAGAGCCACCAGCACCTCATCTCCCTCATTTTGGGCCAAAGAAGCTTGAAAGGTTTTAAAATTATCGACATCTACCATGAGCAAGGAAAGGTGTGAATTTGTCCGCCTTGCCTTGGCTATCATTTCATCCAATTCCGAAAAAAGAAACCGCTTGTTGGGAAGGCCTGTCACCTCGTCGGTAAGGTTTATTTCCTTGTAATGGGTTTGCATGCTCGTCAGACGCTCGGTTTCCATTTCTAGGCGCTTAAACCTGTCGGACAGGGCTACCGAAAGAAGGATGGATTGGAAGGCAATTCCAAATGCACTGGAATTGACGGTGATGAAGGAAACAGGCAGGACCTTGAGCCCCATGAGTGAGAAGGTAAGCCCGCCAATACCTAAAAAGAGCCAGGAGAGGAAAAAGTAAAGCGAAGAGGGGAAACCTTGAACCAGTCGTATGAGGGCTACTACCGTTCCCAATATGGGAAGGATTATTCCAAGGTAATGGGAAAGGGAAAATGCCACGTCATACCAGCCGGCCAGGCCTGCAATGCCAACCACTGCTCCAAGGGCAGCCAGGGCGAGCACCGCCCTGTAGGTTCCTGGTAAGCCCTCTTTGAGCCTTAAAAAATAAGCGGAAAATGACGAGCCCCAGGCAAGCATGGAGCCCACCCAAAACCAGAGCAGGGCTTGATCGGCCCTCGGATTTTGGCCAAAGATAGCCTTGGAAAATCCTTGAAGGTAGAATAGCCATCCTGTGGCCGAAATAAGATAAAGGACATTTAAAAGATAGGCGCTATCCTTGAGAGATGCATACAGCGAAAGGCTGTTGAGGATCATGGCCGCCAAAACCCCGAAGAGTATGCCGTAACCTAAAAAATCCTTTCTGTCCCTCGCGCCCCTCCCCAGGCTCGTTTCGAGGGAAAATTCCACACTCACATCGGTAACCGATGAAAGCCTAATGTAACAGTACTCTCCCTTGTAGGCCTCTGGGGGTAGCTGGAATACATACTGCCGAGAACGGGGTTCACCTGGATAGCTTTTCTGCAGGGCGCCAGTAGCGAAGCGCTGAAAAGCTCCAGTGCCATCAGGCACATAGAACTCCACATAATCGAGAATGATGGAAAAGCTCGGTTTGACAACTAATAACCATTCCGGAGTAATTCCCGAGGGAATTTTAAATCGTAGCCAGGACACTGGAGCCTTGGCGCCGGTCCATATAAGCCTTCCCTCGGCAGGCGAAAAAAAAGGATCCTTATCCGGTTTCGAAAGTTCTTCCACAACCAAGGCAGGGTCGGCATTGAAGTAGAGCTCCGCCATACTCTGGAGGGCAATTACATCTTCGATAACCTGATTCTTCGGAGCAGGATTTGTCAATGGTTGAGCTGTTAAAGTCGACGAGAGGCCCAGGCTGAGCAGAAGGATAAGAAAACTTTTCATAATTCAGGAGGAAATATATCAGATATCATACGGGAAGGGAATCAGACAGTAAGTGTGCCTTAGGGCAGCGCGTTGATTCGCACGCGGGTTTCATACCCCGCAGCTTGCTGCGAGGTTGTTGATCTTGCTCGCACAGGCCAATTTTCTATAGTATAGTTGTATCATGCCACGCAATCCCGAACTGATGCGCCGAAATATGAATGAAATGTCCAAGGCCCTGGAAGGTGCCGACGCAGCCCTCATAGAGAATTTTCTCTATTCCCTTCTCACCCCCTCAGAAGCCGACGAAATGGCCAAGCGTTGGGCTCTGGTAAAACGTCTCGCCGAAGGTCAAGCACAGCGCCGAATAGCCGAGGAATTAGGCCTGTCGCTCTGCAAAATCACCAGGGGCTCCAGGGAACTCAAGAAGGACGGCTCGGCATTCAGAATCCTCCTGGACAGGATCAAGGACTAGACTTCACTCCCCGCCCGAATCCTTAGAAAATGGAATATACGCCTGTCCACCAGGCAGATACTCGCTGTTCACCCTTCCGGTGGATTCGAAGAGCCTCCGCTTTATTCTTCCCGATCCTCCTGTAAGCGTTGCGACCTTGGCGCGCACTTCGCGCCGCTTGGATTCACTGCCGAAATCGCAGGTGCAGACCGTGGACATATAACCCTTCTCCTTGCCAAATTCAATAATCTGCCTCTCTTCGCAGAGAATCAGAGGCCGCAGTATAGAAAGGGGATATTTTCTATAGCGCAGCACGGGAAGCATTCCGGCTATTTC
>CAZHFN010000015.1:0-49796 GCA_964531105.1 uncultured Treponema sp.
AGGGTCTTTCCGCAAGGAAAGACCCTGCGGCCGCCTGCACACTGCAATGAAGTATACCAGCCAAAGCGTTAAAGTAGGTGCTCTCCTCATGGGCGGGGAC
This sequence comes from uncultured Treponema sp., assembly GCA_964531105.1. GTDB lineage: Bacteria > Spirochaetota > Spirochaetia > Treponematales > Rectinemataceae > UBA2256. The sequence goes on from CAZHFN010000015.1 coordinate 101, forward strand.
TGGCCCGTTTCCATTCAAACAATGTGGAAATCCCCTCTGCCTCACCTGCAGTCCGCCAAGGATCCAGCCCTGGAGCCGATCATTGCGAAAATTCGCAGCCTGGAGTCCCTTGGCTGTCAGGTGCTGCGTTTTGCCGTACCCAACGAGACCCAGGCAGAGGCCCTGGGACTTTTAGCGGAAGCAAGCCCAATACCCCTGGTGGCTGATATCCATTTCGACTGGCGACTGGCGCTTCGCTGTATGGATTACCCTATCGCCAAAATCAGAATCAATCCCGGCAACATAGGCGAACGCTGGAAAGTTAAAGAAGTGCTGGACAAGGCCAAGGACAGGGGTGTAGCCATCAGGATAGGTGTGAATTCAGGCTCCCTGCCTCCCGATCTCAGAGATGCAGAGGATATAGCCGAAGCCTGCGTAATAGCAGCCGAGAGGGAAGTGGCCTACCTGGATGAGTTGGGTTTTAGTTCAGCCCTTATATCCCTAAAGCTCAATGATCCGGAAGATGTGCAGAGAGCCAACAGACTCTACTCATCCAGGCACGACCATCCCCTTCATCTTGGCGTCACCGAGGCTGGACCTCTTATAAGCGGGGTAGTACGAAACACCACAGCCTTGGTTCCCCTCTTAAAAGACGGCATAGGGGCTACCATCAGGGTGTCGCTCTCTGACTCCATGGAGTCAGAGGTTTTGGCGGGTAGGGAAATACTGGCCTGTGCCGGGCTTTCATCCAAGGGAGTGAGAATTGTCTCCTGCCCTCGCTGTGGTAGGGCATCCTTCGATACCCATGCCTTCCTGGAACGCTGGTCCTCCAGGCTCTATGCCCTGGACGTTCCCGTGGAAATCGCGGTGATGGGCTGCGTAGTCAACGGCCCCGGAGAGGCCAGAAGGGCTGATATGGGGATCACGGGAGCAGGGGATTCGGTGCTGATTTTCCGGGAGGGAAAGATTATTGCCAGGGAGAAGGCCATACATGCCGACAAGGCCTTCGAAGATGCCTTGGCCGATCTTGTGCGGGAGAAAAGATTACAATCCTAGAGCCAGTGGAAAACCTCAGTTGGAGGTGGTTTTAGGCTCTTCCTTGATGGTGCAGAGAATTGAGTGGATCAAGTCCTTGATAAAGGGATCTATGATCGAATAAACCCGCTTGGTTTTGTGAACCTCTGAAGAAACAATACCGGTTTTTTTGAGTATGGCCAGGTGCTGGCTAATCACGGGCTGGGGTTGTCCCAGGCAGCGCCATAGATCTCCCACACAAGGAACATCCTGATGCTCAATAAGGCAGAGTATCTTCAGGCGAACGGGGTGCCCTACGGCTTTGAATTTTGATGAAAATGGTTCCAAGAGTTCTTCTCTGCATGCCGAAGTCACTGCGTCCCTCATATCATCCATACTATCCCCACCTCTAGTAGTTTTCAATATTAAAAATGCCTAATTCTAGAAATAATTGCCTTATAAACATTTCTTTATAGCTATTTGCCTGTGCTCCTACCCGCGGCGCGTATTAGGCTGGAAGAAAGTTCGGATAAAATACCAGGCTTGGTGTCCTTGTCCTTGGCATGCCCAGCTGCCTGGCTAAGCTTGGTGGCACGGTGGGGACTCAATAGAGCCGATAATTCCTTGGCTGCTTCATCGGATAGCGCCGATGTGGAACTGCGTTCTGCCTTTTCGCTGACCACGCTGACATTAGGCCAACTAAAGGGTATAGATTGATTCTCCGGCAGGAATAAAAGGATTCGGGATTCAGCTGGAGACCTGCTGCAGAAAAGCTGGGAGGCAAGAATTTCCCAATGAAGGGGGTAATCGGTGCCTCTGATGACCAAGAGTTCTGGCCGCAGTTCGGGCAAGTTGTCCGCCAGCTTAACCGGATCCCGATATCGCGCGACGCTGTATTTATGGAGTCGGGATCTGTGGGCGACGGTTCTGTAAAAGGCGTCGTCCTCTGCTAATATGACGGCAAACATTGTCTGTGCGAGCCTCACTGATGGAATAAAAAGAAACCTAAGACTATACTCGAAGTACCGCGGCAGAAAATCCGCCCGCCTCGATGCACTTGGGCCAGGAAAGAATACGATGGACAGAAGAGAATCGCAAGTACTTACCGAAAGTTTACTGCGCCATGAAGCGTACAGAAACCTTGAAAAAACCTTACTCGCAGGCGAATACCCTATAGAGATTCAGGAAGCCGAGACTTCCTTTATGGCCTTGGTGGCCGCTACTGCTTTCCAGAGGCTAAAGCTTCCGCTTCTTGTCATACTGCCCAGCGACAGGGAAGCCGAGGAGTTTTCCGCCGACCTAGAATTCTTCGGGGCTAAAGCCCGGCTTCTGCCTTGGTGGAGGACGGCGGCATACAGGCCTGCGGCGGTTCGCTCCAAGGTTTTCGGCGATCGAGCCTCGGTATTGGCCGAACTTTGCAGCACAGGGCTAGGTATTCTGGTAGCGAGCCATAGGGCATTGGCTACTCCTGTGCCACCCAAGGACTACTTTGCCTCCAAGCTACTCAGCCTCAAGAAGGGTGACAAGATAGAACCTCAGGCTATCGCCGGACTATTGGCTAACTACGGTTATCTCAGGGTGCCCCGCATCGCTCTGCCGGGGGAGTTCGCCCAGAGAGGCGAGGTGGTAGATATCTTCATGCCCGGCGATGAAAAGGCAGTCCGCATCCACTTTGACTACGATACAATCGACAAGATCACGGGATTTGAAGTGGAAATACAGTCCCAGGGTCAGCCTCTTCCGGAATGCGCCATCCGGCCCCTCAAAGAAGTGCTTTGGGATTCAGCCATGATAGATGCCCTGATCCTCAAGGCCGAAGCTCTTCCTGGCTGCGCAGGCCGCATGGAAGGACTCAAGGAAGCCCTCGACGCCCAAGGTGAGGTGGCAGGAGAGGAGCTTTGGTATGGGCTGGCCTTCGACTCCATGCATTCTATCCTGGAATATATGAGCAGTTCGACTGTTGTGCTTTCCCTTAACAGGGAAAGGCTGGATGCCCAGGATGAGTCCTTGCGCAAGGAATGCGCCGGCATGTACAGGCCTGCCCTGCGGGAGATGCCCGTGCCTCCCCCTGATTCCTGTTTCCTCCCTGTTTCGTCTCTCCTAGTAGAAACCCGGCGCTTACTAAGCAGCTTTGCGCTCAAGGACAGCCTCCAGCACCAGAGACTCCGTATGGGTTCCGAGCCGCCCAAGTCATTTTTCGGCAATTTAAACTACTTCAGGGAAGACTTGAACAATTTCGATGCCCTGGGAACAAAAACCACCATCGTCGCTTCATCTGCCGCCCAGGCCGAAAGAATCAGAAGCCTCCTGCCCAATTCGTCACCAGGCATTTTCACGGGATTTCTCTCCGCGGGCTTTTACCTACCCTCTGTAAAGCTCAGGCTAGTGCAGGAGGGGGAGATATTCGGCCGTCGCCGTCGAATTCCCAAAAGCCTGGGGCAAACCAGGAGTTCGGTAATAGACAGCTTCGTGGAGCTATCCCCTGGTGATTATGTCGTCCATATAAACTATGGAATCGGGCGTTTCTCGGGCATCGACAGGATGCGGGTCCTGGGCAACGAGAGAGACTATATCAAGGTGGAGTACGCCGACTCGGAAACCGTGTTCGTACCCATCGAGCAGGCCAACCTCATCCAGCGCTACATCGGCAATGAAGGCGAAAGTCCGAGACTGGACAAACTGGGATCAAAGTCCTGGGAAAGCCGTAAATCCAAGGTTAGGAAATCCGTCGAGGTCCTGGCCGAAAGGCTGATACGAATCTACGCCCGGCGCAAGACGGCCAAGGGTTTCGCCTTTCCCCCCGACGAGCAGTGGCAGGCCGAATTCGAAGCTTCCTTCCCCTTTGACGAGACAGTGGATCAATTGCGCTGCGTAGAAGAGATCAAGCGCGACATGGAGCAGCCCAGGCCCATGGACAGGCTTGTTTGCGGAGATGTTGGCTACGGCAAGACCGAAGTAGCTCTACGTGCCTGCTTCAAGGCCATGGCCGCGGGAAAGCAGGTGGCCTTTCTGGCTCCGACTACAATTCTGGCCGAGCAACATTTTGAGTCCTTCCAGGAAAGGCTCAGGGATTATCCCTTGAGTGTTGCGATGCTCTCTAGGCTGGTGGAGAAAAAGAAGCAGAAAAAAACCTTGGCCGGACTCAGCGCGGGGAGCATCGATATGGTGGTGGGCACCCACAGGCTTTTGCAAAAGGATGTGGTCTTCAAGGATCTGGGCCTCCTGGTGATAGACGAAGAACAGCGTTTCGGCGTGAAGGATAAGGAAAGGTTGAAGGAGATCAAGGCAGGCATCGATTGTCTTACCCTCACCGCTACCCCCATACCTCGCACTCTTCATATGTCCATGCTCAAAATTCGCGACATGTCCATTCTCCAGACTCCGCCAGAGCAGCGGCAGCCCATTCAGACCTATGTGGAGGAGTTCAACCACGAGGTAGTGGCCAGAGCCATACGCAATGAACTAGAGAGGGGTGGGCAGATTTTCTATTTGCATAACAGGATAGAAAGCTTACCTGAAGTAGAGGCATTCATCCGCGCCCTGGTGCCAGAGGCTCTCACCGAAACAGCCCATGGCCAAATGGACCCAGGCGATCTGGAAGATATCATGCACCGTTTCATCCATGGGGCTTTCCATGTTTTGGTGTCCACCACGATCATTGAAAATGGCATAGACATTCCCAATGTCAACACAATAATTATCGACAGAGCTGACTTTTATGGCATATCCCAGCTTTACCAGCTGAGGGGTAGGGTAGGGCGTTCGGACAGGCAGGCTTATGCCTACCTACTTTATCCCGATCGCCGGGCGCTGAGCGAAATTGCCATGAAGCGCCTTCAGATTATTTCTGACTTTACTGAATTGGGCTCGGGCTTCAAAATCGCCATGAAGGATTTGGAAGTGAGGGGTGCGGGCAACTTATTAGGCCGGGAGCAGTCGGGGGATATCTATGCCGTGGGCTTTGATCTCTACCTGAAGCTTCTGGACGATGCGGTGAGCGCGCTTTCGGGTACCGAAACACAGGAGGAAGAACCCTATCTGGAGCTGGAGTACACTGGATATATTCCCGACGAATACATTTCCATGCCCATGATAAAGATGGAGGTGTACAAGAAGATTGCTTCGGTTTACAGGCAGGGAGAGCTGGACAGCCTCCAGATCGAGTTGGAAAACCGTTTTGGACCCTTGCCCGACGAACTCCTCTCCCTCCTGGCTCTGGCAGAAATCCGCATTCTCTGCAGGAAGCTCTCGGTATCCGTGTTGCGGGAAAAGGGGGGCACGGTTACCGTGGAATTCTCCAAGGTGGCCAAGATATCGGTGGAGAGGCTACTCAAGCTCATGAGGGAATCCAATGGGGCTGTCAAGCTGGATCCCAGAAAGCCCAACGCCATCGTGCTGCGCACCAAGGCCATAGGCCTGAGGGAAAAGAGCGAGTTTATACGTGAAAGGCTGGCATCCCTCACCTAACGGCTGTTGGGTGGCTTAATGCTCGCTTTTTTTCCGATGAGGAAAACCGCCGGAACCTTTCCGGGGGGATCCACTTTCTTGAGTTTCCATTCACCCACTGGTTTGCTGACAATCCGCTCCTCCAGGCTGCCCAGCCCAGCGGCTACGCAAAGCCAGAGGCTGTCGGGCAAAATGGAAAGAAGGTCTTCCTGGAGCACCTTGTTCCTGTAGGGGGTTTCAATAAAGAGCCTGGTGATGCCGTCCTTCACAGCCGCCTCTGATATTCGAGCAAGAAGCCTTCGCCGCGCTTCTCCCTCCTGGGGCAGATAGCCTAAAAAATAAAAGCGCTGGGCATCCAGACCCGAAGCTGCCAAGCCTAGAATAATAGCTGAAGGGCCCGAGACCGGGACAATTTTTGCTCCATGCTCTCTGGCATAGGCGACAAAGGCGGCTCCCGGATCGGCCACGCAGGGTATTCCTGCCTCGGAGAGAAAGCCGCAGTCCATGCCGCTTTTCAAATCTTCATAAAGTTCAGGAAACTCCATATCTCTGCTATGTTCATCCAGAACCCTGATTTTTAGCGCATCCATCTTCTCACTGCTTCTGAACCTGGAGAGGAGTCTCAAGGCGCTTCGCTCCGACTCAACGATGAAGGAGTCCAGGGTTGCATACGCTTGAATAGCTTTTACCGGCATGGAAAGGGCTATGTTCTCCTGAGTCCATTCTTCAGAGGAATATGGAATTATAGGCGCGGGGAGGAGAAAGAGTGTCCCAGTCATCTGAACAGCCTTCCAAAGACCTCTTCCAGTAGGGCGGAGAAGGGTCTGGAATCAAACCAGGCCTGAGCTTCAAAGGCCTTCCTGTATTCGTCAATAATGATTTTGAGTTCCTTTCTGGGGCTTGAAGTCTTCTTACCTGAAATGCTCATCTCCTTGTCCTTGAGGCGGAAAGCCTTTTCACCGGAGAAGGCGAGCCTGAAATCCTCCACCTTGCCCCGGTTGATATTGGCAAGGCAGATAAAGACTGCAGAATCCCTGGAAGGGAAGAGGGAGTTGCCCAGCTTGCGGTAGAATACGAAGTCGTAATTGTAGAGTGGGATGCGCACGCGGCTTAAAAGGCTCGCCTGGGGAATAAGGGGTAGCCCGTCTTCACCGGAGAGATGGGAAACGCTAGCCCAGCGAGTTCCCAGAGGGGAGCGGAATTCCACCTGGGCATCCATGCAGGAAAGCAGGGGCCATAGATCCAGAAAACGAGATTTGCAGCAGAGGTTACCCCCGATAGTCGCAATATTGCGGACAGCCCTGTTGCCTATACCTTGGATTATGAGCGAAAGGGGCTCAGGTAAGCTGCCCTGGGAGAGGCCAAGTATGCCTGTGAGGGTTGTACAGGCACCCATCTCTAGGAATTGTTCGGTGCGGCTGGTTTTTCGCAGTTCCTGAACCCTGGCTATTGAGGCAACTTGTTCGGGGAGATCAATAACCCTTGAAGGCTGGGAGCCCACAATCTGGCTTCCTCCGGCCAAGAGCATTATATCGGGGCTCTTACGCAGCAATCCCAATATCTCCGGAATATCGGCGGGGTAGAACACCTCACTAAGCTTCACGGTTGAACTTCCTCTTGTTCCTCAGTTCGGAGGCGATTTTTACCGCTTGCACTAAGCCCTCAGGGTCTGTGCAGGGGCAGGAAATCATATCCATCGTCTCCAGTATGTCGTCCTCGCCGGGCAGTGGCATCCGTGCCAGCAGATCATAGATGGCCATGATCTTGGCGGTTCTGCAGAAAGGACAGGCAAGGACCTGGGCGCTGGACAAGGCGGTTTCGATGTCCTTCACTTCGGGGCTCCGGGATAGTGCTTCGAAGGTGAGAAGGATTGAGCCCCTGGCCTTAAAGGCAGGGACAAGACAAGAATGAACAATGCGTCCATCCATGAAAATGAGGCATTTGCCGCAGCGACCCTGCAGGCAATCGGAGCTGAGGCTGGAGAGCCTCAGCTCGCGGCGGAGTACGTCCACAAGCCTGTCTCCGCTTCTGGTCTTGAGATGCCTTTGAACGCCATTGATGGTGCAATCGACTATCATGGAGCCTCCAGAAGCCGCAGGATTTCTCCGCCCTTCAGTGGCAACTGTTTGGGATCCACGCCCAAGGCCTGGGTGAGAGCGCTGTAGAAGGCCGCCGGTATAGTGATGAAGGGTAGTTCGCCAATCCCCTTGGCCACGGTGCTTTTCTCCGACTCGATGAATTCAATGGAAATCTCAGGAAGCGAAACAAGCCGAATGCTGCTGTCCGCGAGATAGTCGCTACGCCCCGCTGTATCGGGATCGAATTCCTGGGCGGTGCAGAGGGACAAGGCGCTCAATGCCGAAGCCCTCAGGGATGCCAGCGCGGCTTCCTTAGAGACAATTCTTCCAGCATCGATGACCATCCATACGGCCAGGGGGAGAGGCTTGCCTGTAAGCACGTCTATTTCCACCTCCACCGCCGTGCCACACCAGGAGGCCGAATCCAGTACCGGGCCTCCTGGAAAGAGGTTGTTCGGTGTATTTGAAGAAGCCAAGGCTCTTGTCTGAGCCTTGGTGCTGAGAGGAAGGCTTTCCCTGAAACGTTTTTTTTGGATAGTACGGCAGGTCCTCTCCACAAGGCGCTGAATGAGTGTGGAGCCCCTGGAAAGAGTCAGAGGGCCAGAAGGGAGGCTGTGAATGTTATCGGGAAGGACAAAATCGATCTGGTCTTCCGGAATCGAGAGAATTTCCGATGCGCTTCTGCGCCACATGGTCTTTAGCCCTTCCGAGCCAATGATTCCCTGGGTACGTAGAGTGAGGCGTAGATCTCTGTCCAGGGTCGCCTCCACGGTATAGACATTCATGCCAGGATGGTTGGAAAAGGAGCGACCGGTTTGATAGCCCAAGGTAAGGGCTATGCCTCTGATTATGCCTTCCCTGCAGGCAGGATCCCGCTTTTTAACCAGTTCGTAACTGGCATATTTTCTCTTGTAGTCGGAAATATTCTCCAATTCCTGATGAATCTTGCTAAAGGGTATATCCGAGCTCAAGGGTGGAGCGCCAAAATTAGATTGGCCCTTCTTGAGCAAATTGAGGGCCTTTATCTCTGCAGGATGCTTTCCAAAGCGCTGGGCAAGACTGTTCATATGGGCCTCAATCGCAAAAAACGCATGGGTAGCCCCTATGCTCCCCATGGCCCCCAGAGGAATGCTGTTGCTTCGAATCGCATAAGCTTCTATCCTCGCTGCCTGACAGGAGTATATGCCTGTTATAGCCGACACGGCCTGATGGACGAGCTCCTCGGCCATCGGATTATAGGCACCAATGTTGATGAGTATGCTGATATCCAGAGCTAGAAGCCTTCCCTGTTCGTCACTCCCCGACCGGATGTTCACGGCACTCCTGGCCTGCTTGGTGGTATGGAGGAAATCCTCCTCCCTGGTGTAGAGGATGCGCACCGGCTTGCCTGAAATCTTGACGGCGGCGGCAGCTTGGGCTGCCACCAGGGCTGGATACCACAGCCTTCCATCCAGGGATCTGCCCATTTCGGTGGGGTGCACGACTATATCGGACTCAGAGGCATTGAGCACCTTGGCAACCTTGCGCCGCAGATCATCGGGCCACTGGGTTCCGCAATATAGAGCCATCTTGTCGTACTCCCAGTGGGCGAGGGCTCCCATGGGTTCACCGTAGTGATGATCGAATATACCATTACGGTAGACTTCCTTGAGTTCTACCGAAGATTTGGAGAACAAAGTCTCGGGTTTGCCATATTCCGATGAGAAATGGTAGGCAATCTGGGATGAAGAAAAACTCTCCCATTCCCGCTCAGGCTCTTCCTCCTCGAATTCAACTAACGTGGCGGCGGCCAGTTCATCACAGATTCCCGGATCGGGGCCGAGGATGAGGCCTAGGGCTTCGCCCTTGAAGGAAATAGTGTCTGTGGCCAATACGGCTATTCCAGGTGACAGCCAGGGTGAAATAGACTCCCTGACCAGATCGGCGCCCATTATTCTGAAATAGCCGCCAGGGAGGCTGTTGCTTACTACTTTAGGGTTTTTAGCCCTGGCTGTGGGAGACCTGATAGTGGAAGCGTAGAGCATCCCGGGGAAATGGAGGCTTCCGAGGGTGGGCAGGAGTTCACGAAGGATTTGCTGGCTCGTGTTTCTCCTCCTTTACTGTCTCTAAAACCTCGAAGGAAAGGTCGAAGGATATTGGGGAATCATTCATCTCCAAGCGAACTTTAGCCCTCTTTTTTCGGCGATCCACTTTTATGATCATGCCCTCCATGCCCATCATCGGCCCCTGGATGACCTTAATCCTGTTGTTTTCATCAAAGGATACAAGAGAGCTGCCTATCTCTTTGCCGAATGAAAGAAGCTGCCTGATTATGGCGGTATCCCTTTCACCCAAGGGTTTTATCTTATCAGTTCCCGGAAGTATCCGGATAAAATACTTTGTACGTCTGATATCGCTCACCAGCTCCGGTGTGGGTCTTTCGCCTTCATATTGAAAAAAGAGATAGCCAGGAAAAAGGCAGGTTGTCACTATTGTCGGCTTGCCCCGTTTACGCGAACGTATCTTTTTTTTAACACTATAAAGCGGTTGGTCTGGTCTCTGTTTCGAGAAAAGTTCGATATATATATCTTCCCGGCCCGTTACGACCTGAATTGCAAAAAAACTCATTTGTATACACCCGCCTGGAACACTGCGTATGGGAAGCCATTGTAAAGTCTGAAATGCTCTTTTGCAATGCCGGCCTTTGACAGTCTCGGATACCGCGTACTATCATTCGTCCATGAAACAAAAGGGACTTGAGTCCCCGGTGAATTCCCGGATAGCCGAACTCGAGGAAGCAATACGGGTTAATCAGAATCTCTATTATAACGCACAGCCTGTTTTGAGCGATGAGGAGTTCGACGCCCTCTGGTCCGAGCTGGAAGACCTGGATCCGGGTAATCCGTTGCTGTCCAGGGTGGGTGAGGATCTTGCCGACGGTTGGCCCAAGGCCCAGCATGTCATGCCCATGGGCAGCCAATCCAAGGCCAGCGACCCCGAAAGCTTCCGAACCTGGGCTGAAAAGCAAGCCCTTAGCACCTTCGTTGTACAATACAAGCTAGATGGCGCGAGCATCGAACTCCAATACGCCGATGGTATTTTTTTAAGGGCCGTAACCAGGGGCGACGGTAGTGTGGGCGACGACATCACTCCCAATGTGCGCAGGATGAGAGGGCTTCCCCTGCGCCTGCCCGAGGCATTTTCCGGTGCCGTGAGGGGAGAGGTCCTCATGTCCCGGCAAATTCACGCAAAAAAGTTTTCGGATAAGGCTAACTGCAGAAATGCGGCAAACGGTGTCATGAAGCGAAAAGATGGCTTGGGCAGTGAGGATTTGGATATTATTTGCTATGACGCTTTTGGCCAGATACGCTTGCAGAACCACTCGGGCCGGAGTATTCCGGAACTTTTACCGGATACTACTGTTCTATCGGCCAAACCTCCCTTTGAAGATGAAGTGGATAAAATTCGCTGGCTTTCAAGAATGGGATTTACTGTGGTTACAACCGAAGTGCTGCATTCTATAGAAGAGGTAATCGACTACAGGCTCAAGATAATGGCTGCTCGTCCGGATATGGACTACGATATCGACGGGCTGGTGGTGAAGGACAAAAGTATCGACGTGGAGGATGCCGCCAAGGTGAGGCCCGAGCGTCAGATTGCCTTCAAGTTCAGCCCCGAAGAGGCGCTCACAAACCTAATTGCGGTGGAATGGAGCGAATCGGGAGCCCTCTACACGCCTATAGGCATTGTAGAACCCGTTCGCTTGGCCGGCACCACAGTCCAGCGGGCTAATCTCAATAATCCCGGAATGATTCGAACCATGGGCTTAAAAATAGGTTCCAGGGTGATTGTCACCAAAAGGGGAGAAATTATCCCCAAAATAGAATCCCTGGTGGAAAATCCCCCTGACGCTACCGATATTTCCCAGCCTGTAATCTGTTCAGTATGCAAAACCGCTCTCGTGGACGCCGATTCCAGGCTTTACTGCCCCAACGAACTATGCCCGAAGAAAGAACTGCACAGAATCGAGAAATGGCTTTCCATCCTCGATATTCGCGAATTCGGATCCGCCCTCATATCGCGGCTCCATGAATCGGGCCGTCTTGGCCGCATCGCCGACCTCTACAGCCTCGGGGTTGATGAACTGGCCGGCGTGGAGCGCATGGGCAGGATATCGGCCCAGAAGGTGCTGCGGAATCTTCACGCAGCCAGGGAAATCAGCCTGCAGGAGTTCATAGCCGGCTTCGATCTGGAAGGTGTAGGCCTCCTGGTGGCAGACAAGCTGGTAAAAGGCGGAATGGATAGCCTGGAAGCCCTTCTCGCCGCAGACGAGGAGGATTTTTCCACGCTGCACGGCATAGCCGAAACCATGGCAGCCAGTATATGGAACTCCCTGCGGGCAGTTGAAGATCAGATGAGAGGCTTGCTGGCTCAAGGCCATATCCGTCTCAGGCAAGCATCCCTGCTGCAGTCGCAAGGCGAGAATGCCAATCCTGTGGCGGGCAAGAGTTTTTGCTTCACCGGCGAGCTGGTTACCTTGAAGCGCCAGGAGGCTGAAAAAAGAGTTAGGGATCTGGGAGGCAGTTCCAAGACCTCAGTGACCAAGGATTTGGATTACCTAGTCACCAATGAGCCCGAATCAGGATCAGCCAAGAATATAAAGGCAAGAACCCTGGGCATTCCGATCATAGATGAGAAGGGTTTCCTCGCACTTCTCGGCCAAGCAAACCCAAGCCAAGTACCTTCGGGTCAGGCGAATCCAAAGCCGGGAGCTTGAAGCCTAATCGACTTGCGCGCTAGTATCCATCCAACGCTCATTACACATGGGGCTTACATGACAGATAGCAAGATACTCTGGAAAGACTCCGTTTTAGCTGCGCTCAAAACTATGGCCGGTTCTGCCGGACTGGAATCGGAAGTGATAATTCCCGATTCCCTGGTGGCCGAGTTTCCGCCCAAACCCGAACTCGGGGATATTGGCTTTCCTATGTTCGCCTACGCGAAACTTCTCAGGAAAAGCCCTGCAGCCATAGCCACGGAGTTGGAGCGCCTTCTGGCAGGACATGCGAACGATGTCCTTGGACAGGCCAAAGCAGTTGGGCCATATCTGAACATCTTCCTCAATCGCATTTCCACCATCCAGGAAATTCTCGTACGGGGAGAAGCAGGGGAGTGGAACAGTTCCAAGCCCATGACCGGACACCAAGTGATGGTTGAGTTCTCCTGCCCCAACACCAACAAACCTCTTCATCTCGGACATCTGCGGAACAATGTGCTGGGCGAATCCTTATCCAGAATACTCAAGGCTGCGGGAGCCCATGTACGCAAGGTAAACCTCATCAACGACCGGGGAATTCATATCTGCAAGTCCATGCTCGCCTATCAGGTCTATGGTGGCAGCCGCAAACCCGAGGATGAGGGACTCAAGAGCGATCACTTCGTGGGCAAGTACTATGTCCTCTTCAATAAACTGAAAGTCGAGGATCCCCAGGCCGAGGAGAAGGCCCAGGACCTTTTAAGGCGCTGGGAAGCGGGGGATCCCGAAGTGCTCGCGCTCTGGAAGCGGATGAACGATTGGGCAGTGGAGGGCATCAAGACTACCTATGCACGCCAGGGCGTGGATTTCGACGACTACTATTTTGAAAGCCTCACGTACACCAAGGGCAAGCAGGAAGTTCTGGAGGGACTAGCCAGAGGAGTTTTCTACCGGGAAGAAGACGGTTCAGTCTGGGCCAATCTGGAGGATGTGGGCCTGGACAGGAAGGTCCTTCTGCGGAAAGACGGTACCAGCATCTACATTACACAGGATATTGGAACGGCGCTCCAGCGGCATAAGGACTGGGCCTTCGACGAGCTAATCTACGTTGTCGCCAGCGAGCAACACTATCATTTCAAGGCTCTTTTCGAAGTGCTCAAGCGCCTGGGCTATCAGTGGGCATCCAACCTCTTCCATCTAGCCTACGGGTTGGTGAATCTCCCCTCCGGCAGGATGAAGACAAGGGAAGGCACGGTGGTAGACGCCGACGAACTCATCGACGAGCTCGCCGATCTGGCGGTTAAGGAAATAGAAAGCAAGGGAAGGGACTCGATGGTGGGCGACACAAAGCTGGTGGCTGAAAAGGTAGCCTTGGGCGCGCTTCACTATTATCTTCTGCAAACCTCGCCCACCAAGGATATGCTCTATGATCCGGAGCAATCCCTCTCTTTTGCGGGCAATACCGGTCCCTACATCCAGTACATGGGCGCCAGGGCTTCCTCTATATTGAGGAAGAGTCTGGAAAAAACAGAAGGGGAGGCCTCTAAGCCCTGGGAAACCTACCCACCCAAAGCCGAAGCTCTGGACAATGACTCGGACTGGGCTCTGGTAAGAACACTTGCATCCTTTTCGGGAGCCCTCGAGGGAGCAGCCCGGAACAAGGAGCCTTCCATAATGGCCGCCTACGCCCACGAGCTTGCATCGGGATTCGCCACCTGGTATAGGGACAATCCTGTGCTCTCCAACCCCGATCCTCAGCTCTCGGCCAGCCGTCTTGCTTTGGTTAAGGCCGTAAAAGCCAGTCTTGAGCAGGTCTGCAACCTCCTTTGCATACCATTTCTCGATCTCATGTGAGGGTAGTAGAAGGAATACCGGTTGACAGTCGCCGGAGTATCGGTGTATAAAAGCGCGCTACGTATGGTTAATTGACGAGGAAGCAAAGATGTATGCAGTTGTTGAAATCAATGGAAAGCAATATCGGGCCGAGAAGGGCGCAAAACTCAAGGTAGACAGGATCGAAGGGGAAAGCGGCACAAGCCTTTCTTTCGACAAGGTCCTCCTCCTCTCGGGCGAATCGGGAATCAAGGTCGGTTCTCCCTATGTGCAGGGTGCAAGTGTCCAGGCAGTGGTGGATTCCGAACTGAAGGCCGACAAGGTAATAGTCTTCAAGTATAAGCCCAAGAAGGACTATCGCCGCACCCAGGGTCACAGACAGCGCTATACGCTGGTCACAGTCCAGGAAATCGTCGGCGCCTAAGCCGCTTAGAATAAGGGAGGAAAGAGAATGCCACACAAGGGCGTTAATGGTCGCGATTCCAATCCCCAGTATCTGGGTGTTAAGAAATATGCCAACGAAGCGGTTACCGCCGGTTCCATCCTAGTCAGGCAGAGGGGTTCCAAAATCAATCCCGGCGAAAATGTCGGCATTGGCAAGGACGATACTCTCTATGCCCTAGTGGATGGCATGGTCTCCTTCAAAGAGATCAAGGGCAAGAAATATGCCCAGGTGGAGCCTTTCCCCGAAGAGTGAGCGACAGGCCAGTCCGGAAGCTCACAAAACCCAGAAAAGCCGCTCGTTCAGGGGCGGCTTTTTTCATGTCTTGTCAGATGAGAGCTGTACTGGTACTTTTTATCCACTGGAACTTTTTATCCACGTGGAGGGAGATATAGCGTGATCAAATTCGCCGATGAAGTGACAATCACTGTCGCTTCTGGCTCGGGCGGCGCCGGATGCGTCGCGTTCAGACGTGAAAAGTACATACCCATGGGTGGACCTGCCGGCGGCGACGGCGGCAAGGGCGGCGATGTAGTTTTTGTCGTCAAGCAAAACGTACGCACCCTTTCGTATCTCCGCTACAGGCAGACATTCAAGGCACAAAACGGCATTCCCGGCATGGGGCGCAACATGCATGGCAAAGACGGCGAGGATGTAATCATCCCAATCCCGCCCGGCACTGTCGTGAAGGACGCCGACTCAGGGGAGGTGCTCGTTGATTTTTCCTCCTCATCCCCGGGATTCAGAAGTGGCAACTCCAACAAGGCCTTTTCAGGCAAGGAAGGGGAACGCTGGATATTCCTCAAGGGCGGCAAGGGAGGCTGGGGCAACAGCCATTTTAAGAACTCGGTCAACCAGGCACCCCGTTTTGCGATGCCCGGCAAGGCCGGCCAAGAACGCCGTCTTAGGATAGAGCTCAGTCTCATAGCCGATGTGGGGCTGGTAGGCTTTCCCAACGCAGGAAAATCCAGCCTTCTGGACGCATTCACCAATGCACGGCCTAAAATTGCGGCCTATCCTTTTACTACTAAAATTCCCAATCTCGGCGTGCTTACACTTTACGATCGGGACATAATTCTGGCCGATATCCCCGGCATACTCGAGGGCGCCCACGAAGGGGTAGGCTTGGGCATCCGCTTTCTCAAGCACATTTCTCGTACCTCCTGCCTGGCTTTCCTAATCGACCTCTCGGTTGACAACTGGAAAGAAGCCTTCGGCATTCTCCTGGAGGAACTTAGGGCTTTTTCCCCAGCGCTGGCAGCGAAAAAGCGCCTTATCGTAGCCACCAAGCTGGACTTGGAGGAATCGGCCGAACGCTTTGAGGATTTCAAGTCTCAATTCCCGGGAGAAAAAGTATTTGGAATTTCTGTCTTCAGCGAGGAAGGATTGCCGGAACTTAAAGAAGCAATTTTTCAGCAGGTTGTAGAAGAAGAGTCCAATTTCACGGAGGAGGGCTCCGATACCCTGCCTGAGCTGGACGAAACGGCTCCAGATGACAGTCTATTCGATTCGACGGAAGAGGACAGCCTATTGTGAAAGCGGCGATTTTTGGAGGCAGCTTCAACCCGGTCCATATCGGACACCTGATAATGGCCGAGGAAGTCCTCCACGCCACTCATTGCGATACGATAATCTTCATGCCCGCCTTTCTGCCGCCCCATAAAGACCTGGAAGATCCAGGTCCAGATTTCAGGGCCTCAATGCTGGAGGCCAGCATTGCCGATGCCGGAATCTTCGCCTTGAATCGCTGCGAATTAGATCGTCGGGGACTTTCCTACACTATCGATAGCCTGAGGTATCTCAAGTCCCAGGGAATTGTGGATGAAAAACCCTGCATCATAATAGGCGATGACCTCATAGATGGATTTTCCACCTGGAAAGAAGCCGAAGCCCTTTCTAGAGAGGCTGAGCTCGTGGTAGTGCGGCGAAAAAGCCCGACACCCCTAGCGTTTCCCTATCCCCATCGCTACCTTGCCAACAGAATGCTTCCAATTTCATCCTCGGAGATACGGAGCTTGATTCAAACAAAGGGCCCCTGGCGTTACCTGGTTCCGCCCGGTGCTCGTGCGATAATCGAAGCCAATGGACTTTATGGATATACACCTGATAGAGACTGAGCTACATAAAGATCTTGCGCGCCTCTGCAAACCATCCCGAATAGCTCACTCTGTATCCACCGCTCGTACCGCTGAATTTCTGGCTGCGCGTTTCGGCATTGACCCGCATGCAGCGCGGCTAGCTGGCTTGGCTCATGATCTTTTAAAAGACCGTTCCGTGGAACTTCAATGGGAAACTGCACGCCAGGCTCTTCACATCGACAGACTGGAAAAGGTAGCCGCAGTTGTCACGGTGATGGAAGCAGAGCTTGAATTCGCAGATAAAATAATTCACGGGCCGGCTTCAGCCGTATTCGCTTTAAAGCACTATGGGCTATCGGACAAGGATATCCTGGAAGCCATTGCTCTCCACTCCCAGGCGGCACCTCGTATGACACCCCTGGCCTCGGTGCTCTTTGTGGCCGATAAAATGGAGCCGGGGCGAAGCTATGTAGGAGAAGCCGAAGCCGAGGCGCTTCGCAATCTAGAATTAGATGAACTGCTTACTAAAGCCCTGGGTCTGACTATTACCTGGCTGAAATCGAAAGGGCATGCTATTGCCCAAAGCAGCATCGACTTATACAATGCGCTGACACGGCCATGAGAAAACTAAACTTCGATAAAAGTCACATCCTGCTCTGGTTGATTGCAGCCCTCTTCATCGCAGCCTTAGTGGTTGGCATAGTGGTGCTTCGGTCCGAGAGCCTTTCCTCCCAGCTTAAAACGGACCAGCCTATAAGCGTTCTGCTTATCTTCCAGCAGGATAAGAAGCCCGTATCCACCCAGCTTTTGATGTTCTATCCATCCAAATCCAAGGCCGCGCTTCTGGATGTGCCTGGTAATACAGCTGTCATACTAACCACGATAAAGCGAATGGATAGAATCGATTACATATATAAGGCCGACAATCCCAAAAGCTTTGCCACGGAAGTGTCCCGTTATCTGGATATTCCTCTCAACGGCTACATCCTTTTCGACGAAGAAGGTCTTGTCAGCTTTGTGGACTATTTGGGCGGCCTCCAGCTTTTCATTCCCTCCATGATTATCCAGGAGGGCAGCGGTTCTGTCCGACTCCCCGGTGGAGCGGTAACCCTGGATGGGGAGAAAGTGCTCCAATATCTGCGCTACCAGGAAGAACAGGAGAGCGAACAGGATTCCCTGTCCCGCAGGCAGAAAATGACTGTTTCACTTATAAAGCGTCTAGCCTTCAATTCCAGATACATGGATGAAAAGGCTACCGCAGCGGTACTAACCCGCCCCTTAAAAAGCAATTTTGGCCACCAGGCACTCAAGCTTCTCCTCCAGGAAATTGCCAAGCTGGATGCTGATTCGGTGCTTATGCAGAGAATAACAGGCACCTATCGAGTCGTGGAAGGAGAGCTAAAATTCTTTCCCTTCTATGACGGAGAACTAGCCAGGGATATGCTCAAGCAGACACTCAACGCCATGAGCAGTTCCACGGTAGTCAGCAGCGGTGGAAGAATATATACCGTAGAAATTCTCAACGGTACCGCAGAAAGAGGCCTGGCCGCCCGTACCGCTGAAATATTCGGAAGCTTCGGTTTCGATGTGGTGGCAGTAGGGAATGCTGATGGCTCTGAATACTCCTCCACCAGGATCATTGATCGCCTGGGCGACAAGGAAGCTTTATCGGCCATCGGGGCTGTTATCAAGTGCAGCAACTTCGGCGACTCATCCGAATACAAGGGCAGCATCAAGGCTGACTATACAATTATACTAGGCAAAGATTTCAACGGGAGGGTATGTGTCCAATAGCAATTCTCTGGCTTTCGCTATCGCTTCGATCCTGGCCGACCATAAGGCTCAGGATGTCACCGTACTGGATGTTCGCGAAATCGCCGGATGGACCGATTTCTTCGTGATCGCAACCTCCACGTCTATAACTCACATGAGGGGACTCGCCCGCTTTGTGGAAGAGCAGCTGGATGCCGAGAAGATCAAGGCGCTGAACCGCTCTGTGGCTAACAACGATGAAACCTGGCTTCTCCAGGACATAGGCGATGTAGTAGTGCACATAATGAGCAAGGAGGCCCGGAGCTTCTACGAACTTGAAAAACTCTGGTTCAAGGCCAAGGCATTCACCGTAAGCGCCGAAACCCCAAAAGAGACAGTACAAAACATTTAAAAGGAATGAGCCACTTTCAAAAGTCTGTTAACTTTTGAAAGTGGCTTTGTAGTTTCGTCAATTTTTATGCCAGAGTCATGAAAATTGACGAAACATACGCATCATAAGGGTAGCTTTTGCAAAACTCGTCTAACTTTTGCAAAAACCTTGAATATATGCTTGAAATAAAAAGGGCTGCCCCGAAGGACAGCCCTTTTTATTGGGTTGATTGATCAGTTATTCGTCCAGATCCTCGTATTCTACATCATCGTCATAGCTGAATTCATCGTCGTCATCATCGAAGTCTTCATCGTCATCATCAAAATCATCATCATCGTCAAAATCATCATCGAAGTCTTCGTCGTCGTCGAAATCGTCTTCTTCCAGGTCCTCGTCGTCCTCTTCGAATTCATCGTAATCATCATCATACTCATCGTCGAAGTGGACGGGGGTTCTCAAGACAAAACCTGGATTCCGAGCCGACTGTCCCAGGGTAAGCGTAGCTAATTCAAATTCCGAACCCTTGGATACGGAAGTACTGTTAATGGGGGTCATGGTCGCATCCTCCCTCTGATCTGCTTGAACAAGGCGCATTTTTGCGAACTATGCGGAGAAAAACCAGGATCGTCAAGCCCCATTGAATCACCCTGGCAACGAAAATCTAAAGAGCATATCGAAATCTGTCAACTATATATCGACTTATTTTTGCGAAAAGTGATGTCTAATACTGCATATAGCTTCAGGGCTTTGACAGAATGTGTCCGGAGATACTAGATTCTTGGCCATGGGCGGAAGCATTTCCATCAACGCAGCTGCAAAAATCAATATCGGCCTACGCATAGGTCAGCTCGCAAGCGACGGCTATCACCGTATACAAAGCGTATTTCAGAGCATTTCCCTCAATGACGAAATAATCCTGGAATGGGATGAGATTATGTCAAAAAGGGGTGGTGAAAAAAAACTCATAATTGAAGGGGACTTCGATTGTCAGCCTGAGAATACCACTCTCTACAAGGCTGCCTGGTTCTTCATGAGCCATTGCGACATTAGCGCTACTATTCGCCTCAAGGCACGGAAGATAATTCCGGCTAAAGCCGGCCTGGGGGGCGGTTCTGCAGATGCCGCCGCAGTCCTTGCCCTTCTCAATGAGGGTTTTCATGCTGGCGTTGATGATCACACGCTCAGCGATTTGGCGCTTAAGATAGGCTCTGATGTGCCGTTCTTTATTCACGGTGGTACTGCATTGGTTTCGGGAAGGGGGGAGAGGCTCAAAAAGCTTCCCCCCCTCAGAGAAGTGGGAATTCTTTTAGTCTGTCCTCCTTTTGGTATATCGACTCCCTGGGCTTACGCCAAATTGGACCAGTTCAGGCATGCGCTTTCAGACAAAGGAATAGAGGCAGCTGTTCCCGGTAATGTATCCGAAGCTGACGAATCTAAAACTACAGAGCTACTATCCTCACCGCTTGACACCTGGCCATTTATAAACGATTTCACTCCCATGCTGTATAAGGAGTTTCCAGGCTATGCAGCCCTTGAGGAGGCTCTTCGAACCTTGGGCGCGGGTTTTGTTTCTATAAGCGGTTCGGGTTCTTCTATGTACGGGCTATTTGAAAGTTGCGCCGAAGCCGAAGAGGCTCACGCACGCATAGCCGCCAGGGCAGGAGGGACTAAAAACGAAAAGGCCTTGTACGACATGGCATTGCATGCAATAAAACCGCTTGAAACAAGTCTTCGACTAGGCTAGAATCCACCCATGTAGCTGTGTACACAAAAGGAGCGTCCTTGCTATGGAAATAACGGACATCCGAATCCGCAAGGTTCCGACTGAAGGAAAATTGAAGGCGTATGTTACCGTAACCTTCGATGAATGCTTCGTGGTGCACAATGTCAAGATCATAGAGGGTAAAAACGGCGTCTTCATCGCGATGCCTAGCAGAAGGACGAATACAGGGGAATACAAGGATATAGCGCATCCTATATGCCCCGACTTCAGAACACGGCTTCAAGAGAAAATTCTCGCGGCCTACAGCTCTGCACCGGGAAACGACCAGACAGTACCCGAATTCGACTGATCGGACAGCATCCAACCTTGTGTTTGCACTCGCGTTCTTGGGACGTCGGCAAGCGGTAAGCCCCCGGGTTTTGGTCCCGGTATTCGCAGGTTCGAATCCTGCCGTCCCAGTACGGCATAGTTATGGCCGAATGTGGTAAGGAGATTCCAGATGGAACATTTTGTACTTCAAGCTTTCGATAGAAAGAAGTCCACCAAGGGCTATCTCAACGAAAACAGAAAAGCGGGCAAAATACCCGCCATCCTCTACGGCGCCGGCAAGGATCCCAATAATCTCTTCATCGTTGCCAGCGAATATGAGAGAGCCCTCAAGAGCATTACAGAGAGTACCATCATCACTCTCGCTGTTGAAGGCAAGAAGCTCAAGGTCTTCGCAAAGGAACATCAGCGTCATGCGGTGGACAAGAACATCCTCCACATTGATTTCCTGGAAGTAGAGGAAGGCAAGAAACTCCATGCCCACGTAAGGCTCATCCTCAAGGGAACCCCCAAGGGTGTTCTGGAAGGCGGCGTACTGGAGAATCCCAGCCATGAAATCGAAGTGGAATGCGATCCTTCAGTCCTGCCCGAAAGAATTGAAGTGGACGTTACCGGTCTGGAAGCCAACCATGCTCTCCATGTGCGTGATTTGGCCGAGATAAAGGACGTTAAGGTGCTCACCAATCCCGACACCGTAATAGCCATCGTCAAGTTTGCCAGGGAAGAGAAGGTAGAAGAGCCCGCCGAGGCAGCTGCTGAAACAGCCGTACCGACCGTAGCCGAGGCAAAGGCTGCAGAATCCGCGGAAACGGAAGCCAAGGCCTGAGCACTCCTCGATTTTTAGGCAAAGAGGCAGGCCTACGGGAAAACTCCCGCAGGCCTGCCTTTTTCTTTAGCGCCTGAGTTCACGAATTTCCGGGGAAGGAGAAGCGTATGGATCCGGTTGAGCGTATCCACAAAGGAGTCAAGGCCGGACTTTCCCACCTGAGCCCGGGAAGCCCCGTACTCCTGGCCTATTCCGGCGGCGTTGATTCCACAGTGCTGCTCTCCGCATTAGTCGCACTGGACACCCGACCACTGACCGCTCTTCACGTTGTGCATAACCTCAGGCCCAAAGCAGAACTGGAGGCTGAGCACCAAAAAGTTATAGAAAACTGCTCCCGGCTCGCTGTGCGTCTTATTATCGCCACGGTTGCCCCTGGCGCCATCGAAGCCTTGGCAGCAAAAAAAGATATTGGCATTGAGGCTGCGGCCAGAGAAATCCGCTACGGCATCCTTTTCCGTCAAGCCAGGCGCTTGGGTTTTTCGACACTATGCACGGCCCATAATTCCGACGATCAACTGGAAACCCTCCTTGGACGATTCCTCGGATCTTCCAGCATAGAGGGGCTTCAGGGCATCAGGGCGCAACGCCAGCTCGAGAACGGCCTCAATCTATGCAGGCCCTTGCTGTTCGCCCCCAGAACCCTCATTGACGCATACGCCGAAGCCGAAAAACTCGTCGTTTCCCAGGATTCCACCAACCGCTCTACGAAGTACCAGCGAAACAGAATTCGCCTGAACCTGGTGCCCCTTCTGGACAGGGATTTTCCCGGCTGGAGAAATGGTCTGACCGGCACCTCTAAAAAACTCAAGGACGACGCTGCAGTTCTGGAGGGTCTTCTGGACAAAGCCCTCAAAAATTCTGACATTAGCTTTGTAGATGGCGGGGTGAGCTTCGACCTAAGGCAGTTTTTGCTGCTCCCCTTGAGTCTGCAAATCCGTTTGGTGGCTTACTGCCTTAGGAAACTAACAGGAAGAGGCAGAATTTCCCATAAAGCCATAGCTGAAGCCTGCAGCTCTATACGCGCGGGTACTTTTGGAGTCGATCTTCTGGAATACAGGTTCGAGAAGAAAGGCACACATCTGCAAATCTTCCCCATACTTGATTTTCGGACCAAACACGGGTATTTTTTCCGTGTTGAGGAAGCAGGAAAATATTGTAGCGGGGCTTTTTGCGTACAATGTTTCTGGCGGGATGGAAAAAGCGGGCCTGAAGGTTCTCCCATACAAGAACCCCGGGCTTATAAATCTCTGGTCGAAGGTTCTTTCAGCTTTCCGCTGGCGGTAAGAAGCAGAAAACCTGGCGATACCATACTGTGCGATGGAAGGCACAGAAGGATCGATGACCTTCTGTCCTCCTGGCGAATCGATGAAGCACATAGAGATTGGATCCCCCTTGTCGAAGACAGGGAGGGCATTGTTGCGGTTCTGGCCTCCTGCCTCGGTAAAGAGGGCTTTAACCATAATAAATTCAGGGATTACTCCGGGACCCGGGAGGGCAGGAGACTCGCTATCTGTATAAAAGGAGCTGGTTTTTAGATGTCCGACGACAACAAGCAGGATAGGACCCCGCGGCGCCCGGAGCTTCCTCAGGGCGGCCCGCCTAAGGCAAACAAGGCGGCACTCGCCGTTTTCCTTTCCCTTACAGTACTCTTTGCATCTTTTTTCTTTTTCAGCGATAAATCCCAAGCTAGGGATATTCCCTACTCGGCCTTTCTTTCCTACGTCGAACTGGGCGAGGTGGATACTGTCCAGATAGTCGACCAGAAAGAAATAAAGGGATATCTCAAGGCTGTGGATGGTTCCCTTGTGGAATTCACTACATCCATTCCCTATTTCGACCTGGAACTCCTCTCCAGCCTCAGGCAGAAAAATGTGAAGGTTTCAGGAGCCATAGGCAGCGCCAGCCCTCTTCAAATTCTCTTTGAGCTAGCCCCTTGGCTTTTCGGCTTTTTCCTCATCTGGTTTATGATGCGGCAGATGCAGGGCAACAATAAGGCCTTTCAATTTGGAAAAAGCAAGGCCAAGCGTTACGTTGACCCTAATAAGAAGACGACCTTTGATGACGTGGCCGGTCAGAAGGAAGCCAAATACGAATTGATGGAGGTTGTGGATTACCTCAAGAACCCCCAGAAATTCGCCAAGATGGGCGCAAAAATCCCTAAGGGCGTGCTCTTGGTAGGAATGCCTGGCACTGGCAAGACCCTCATCGCCAAGGCTACCGCGGGCGAGGCCAACGTGCCCTTCTTTCATATGTCAGGCTCAGATTTCGTGGAAATGTTCGTCGGCGTCGGCGCCAGCCGCGTGAGGGATCTCTTTGAACAGGGCAGAAAGAGCGCTCCCTGTATTCTTTTTATCGACGAACTGGATGCCGTGGGCCGTACCAGGGGCGCCGGCTACGGCGGCGGCCACGACGAGAGGGAGCAGACCCTCAATCAGATGCTGGTGGAGATGGACGGTTTCGACACCAAGGATGGAGTCATCATTCTCGCCGCCACCAATCGCCCCGATGTTCTCGACCCGGCTCTCCTGCGCCCCGGCCGCTTCGACCGCCAGGTGGTGGTAGCTATGCCCGATGTAGCCGAACGTGAAGCGATACTCAAGATCCATATGGGCAGTATTCCCGTCAGCCCCTCGGTGGACGTAACTAAAATTGCCAAAGCCACGCCAGGGACATCAGGAGCCGATCTGGCCAACCTGGTCAACGAGGCAGCCCTTTTTGCCATTCGTAAGACTAAAACTACCGTGGAAATGGACGACTTCGAAGATGCAAGGGATAAAATTCTCATGGGAGTGGCCAGGACGAGCCTCGTGATAACCGAAGAAGAGAAAAAGGCTACCGCCGTGCACGAATCGGGACATGCTCTCCTGCATTACTTCCTTCCCAATGCAGACCGTCTCCACAAGGTTACCATCGTACCCCGGGGCAGGGCTCTGGGACTTGCTCTATCCCTGCCTGACAAGGATTATTATTCCCGATCCAAGGGCTGGCTCTTCGACAGGCTCGTAATCACCTACGGAGGTTACGCGGCGGAAAAAATTGTCTATGGCGAAACTACCACCGGCACAGCCCAGGACCTGCGCCAGGCCACCGACATGGCCAGAAGCATGGTCTGCGAGTGGGGTATGGGCGAAGGCCTGAGCCCCATCGCCTACGGCCAGGAGGATGAACCCATATTCCTGGGCAAGGAAATAGCCAGACACAAGGATTATTCTGAAGAAACAGCCCGTAAGATTGACGAGGCCATAAAGTCACTCCTGGAGAAAGCCCTGGACAAGGCCATGGAAATCCTCAACAGGGAGAGGAAAAGGCTGGATAACCTGAGCCATGCTCTTGTACAGCGTGAAACCCTGGAGGACACGGACGTAAGGGCGATTCTCGAATTCGAGATACAAGGCCCTGTGGCCCAGCCCAGCGAGGCTTGAGTCCTTGCCTCAGGACAGGAAGATCCTCGGAATCCTCGCGCCTCTCATTTTCTTGAGCCTTCTCCTGTCCTGTGCCCATCAACCTTCCATTGACAGGCCCCAAGAGGATTACCTAAGCCTCAGCAGGGACCAGCTCACTGCCCTGGCCGAATCAGACCCCGAATCCTCTCTGGAAGCCCTCTCGGCCCTCCTGTGGCAGCGGCCAGAATCGGATTCAGATGAGAACTATCTCTTTCAATTGGAAATCAAGGCTATAAGCACCATAGCCGAACGCTTCGAAAAAGAAAAATCCATGGAACTCTGGTCACAAGCGGAAGCCAGCCTTTCCTCCCTGGAAGCAGCCTATAGCGTGATCTCCCGCATCAAGGATTTCCCCCAAATACCTACGCTCGGTCCTTCATATTTCAGCACCGAATGGCACTCCCTCCTGACGAGGAGGGCTGAGGATTTTTATTCCCGCGGTCTTTATGCGCCTGCCGCCTCCTATATGCACAGGCTTCTGGATATGGCCGCCTCCGTGGATTCCGGCATAGCAAATATTTTTGATGGAGAACTCCTGGGCGTATGGGCCTTGAGAGCCCAGGAAAGAAAAGACAGCTATACCCTGCAACGTATTTCGGAAACCCTTTCCGCTCTTGGAAGGGCAGAAATTACCAATTCAGAAGACTTGCCCTCATCCCTGGCTGAGTCTGCAGCAGCGGTGGTAACCGTGTATGTGGACAAAGGCCTGAAGATGCAGGGTGGCTTGGGCTATCCTGACAGAGTTCTGGGCAGCGCCTTTCAGGTGGATGGTCAGGGCTATTATCTTACCAATTATCATGTCATTGCCTCCGAGGTAGATCCGGAATACGAAGGGTATTCCAAACTCTCCTTGCGCCCCTTCGACAATCCCGAAGCGAGGGTGCCAGCCCGGGTTGTAGGCTGGAACGAAGAACTGGATTTGGCCATTCTGAAAAGTGGAGAAATCGCCGCAAAAACCCTCTATCTCCATTCACTCCAAGATCCGGCCAAGGGACATAGGGTGTACTCCATAGGCAGCCCCGTGGGCCTCGAAAACAGCATTTCATCGGGCATAGTAAGCGCTCCTGGCCGGAGAATCCTTGCCCTTGGCGACACCCTACAGATCGACGTGCCGGTCAATCCGGGCAGTTCGGGGGGGCCTTTGCTGGATGAGAAGGGCAGGGTAGTGGGGGTCATAGTCGCCGGCTTGCGGGGCTACCAAGGACTGAACTTCGCCCTCTCCGCCTCCTGGGCTTCTACCGTCCTGCCTGAATTGTTCGAAGGCGGGCGCCATGAGGTCTCGTGGATAGGAATAGGAATGGCACGAAACCTGGATAGCAGCATCGACATATCCTACGTAGTTCCATGGCGTTCCGTACTGCACCCTGGCGACAGACTGCTGGCCATCGATGGAATACCGGTCCACGACTTATCGACTGCCCAGAGAATCGTGAGTTCCAAACCGCTAGGGTCTCTCGCCGCCCTGGCGGTGCAGAGGGAAGGGACCGTGGTAAACCTTCTGGTCAAGACCGAGGGAATGGCTAAAAGCCCCATGGTACGGATCGCTAAAAACGAATCCATGGAAAGGCTCCTCCAGGGTGTTTCCGGCATGCTTCTAGAGCATATCTCTGGGCCCCGAGGGACTGGTGGAACATATAAGGTTGCCAAGATCTGGCCGGGCATGCCCGCGGACGAGTCCGGCTTGAGAGAAGCCGATATTATCAAGTTCATTCGCTACCGCAGCAGCGAGCCCGATTCCCTGGCTGCCTTCGATTTGAGCGTGAAATCCTTTTCGTCGGGCTACTTGGAGAAAACACTACGTATGATTGTCAGTCTGGAAATGAACAATTTTCTGTAATACTATCTGAATTGGGTCTTGCGGGTAATTGTCATTTAAGTAGCCCAAAGGCTCGATGGAGCAGCAAAAACGGAAAAGGCCAGAATCGCCATACTAGAAGCCAATCCCCTCCTCGCACTGGACATGAGGAAAACCCTGGAAGCTGCCGGGTATGAGGTGCATAGCTCCTTCCGGGACGCAGAAGAGTACTTGGATTGGGCTCAGGATCACAGCCTTGATCTTCTCATTCTGGAAAGCAGTTTTAACATGGCCCTCACCGAGGCTCTGAAAACCAGGGGCGAATCCGCATCCCTCAACCAGGCCTACATATGCCTTTCTTCGCATTCCGATCAACCGCTCCAAGTCGAATGCGGATCCCGCCCTCTGGGAATCCTCGTAAAACCTTTCTCCGCCAAAGATCTCCTGGGAACTCTGGAGATCGCCCTATTCCGAGCGGGTATGGAAAAAAAGCTGGCGAATGAGGAGAGGAGGTATAGGGAGCTTTTCGATTTCAGCCTTTCTCCCCGATGCCTGGTGGATTGGGAGGGGAGGATAGTCGAGGCCAATGCCGCATTTGGTAAACTATTCAAACCCTTCCATGAAAGTCCCGTGATTCTTGCCTTCTTTATGCAAGAATCAGACTGGAGCGATTTACGCCTGAGCGCCAGAATGGGAAAAAACGTCTTGGGCAAAGAATTCGACATGAGGAACTCGGAGGGAAATCCGCTTAAAATACTTGCCTCCATGGCCAGGATCGACGACCCTAATTTCGGATGGCTCCTATCCCTAGAATTCTTCGATCTCACCGAGTCGCAGCGCTTAAAAGAAGAGCTCCTTCAGTCCCAGAAAATGGATGCACTGGGGAAACTGGCCGGCGGTATAGCCCATGATTTCAATAATATTCTCACTACTATAATTGGACACTCGGAAATGCTGCGCATGGACTTAGCTTCGGTCCACGAAAGCATGAGTGACCTTGAGGGCATTGCCGCCGCAACATCCAGGGCCACAAGGCTCACTCGGCAGCTTTTAGGCTTCTCCAGAAAACAGCCCCATCGTCCACGCTTGGTGAGGCTTTCCGCGCTTATCAAGGAAAGTGAGGGTCTCTTGCGGAAGCTGGCAGGCGAATCGCTTCTTTTCTCTATCCACTACCCGGAAAAAGAACTCTCTACCTTGGCTGATCCCGTCCAGATAGAACAAACCCTCATGAACCTGGTGACAAACGCCAGGGATGCCCTTTCAGGCAGGTCTGGAGGCGCGATTGCGCTTTTATTAGGCCAGGAAAAGCTGCCCATAGCCAAGACCATCAGGGACACAATTCTCGAACCCGGGCACTACGCCACCATCACTGTAGCGGACAATGGTCCTGGCGTGCCTGGAGCAATAGCTGACAAGATATTCGATCCATTCTTCACCACAAAAGATGTTGGACAGGGCACTGGTCTGGGCTTGGCCATTGTGAATTCCATAGCCAGGGCTGGGGGCGGGGCTGTAGAACTCAATGGCAAGGAAGGCAAGGGCAGCGAATTCAAGCTCTGGCTTCCTCTTAGCGAGGGAAACAGCGCTTCTCCAGGTGAAGATCGCGAACCGAAGGTCACATCACCGTCAACGGAAGAATTGAATCTGCCAGAAGCGCTATCTGTCCTTATTGTGGATGATGACGAGGACCTCCTGGGTTTCTTGGGATATGTGGTTTCCAAGGCTGGCGCCAGGGCAAAAACAGCGCGAAATGGGGGCGAAGCCCTTATCGAGATGGAGCGTAACCCCTGCCAGGTGCTGGTTGTAGATATGAAGCTCCCGGGTTTAAGTGGCCTAGAACTGTATCAGCGAATACTAAATCGGAGTCCTGATTTGATAAATCGCTGTGTCTTCATGTCTGCCAGACCTCCCGATCTCGACTCCATCCCAGAAGGCTGTAGTTTTCTGGAAAAACCCTTCTCTCCCTACCAGCTAATCCACGCCATTTCCGAAAGTTCTCGCTCAGGCTAGAATCTCTCGGTATAGCCGTTCTTCCACATCAAACAGATCCTTGGAACCAAAGCGGCGCTCATTCCGCGAGATATCCAGGGAAACAAGGTCCAGAAGCTTAGCCGGTCGGCTGGAAAACACGAGTATTCGATCAGCGAGATAGGTAGCATCTTGAACATCGTGGGTGACGAATACCGTTGTCCGCCTTTCTTCGGTCCATAAAAGGGAAAATAAGTCCATAAGTTCTATTCTCAGTTTCAGATCCACCGAAGCAAAGGCTTCATCCAGGAGGAGGATGTCCGAAGGATACGCAAAGGCTCTGGCCAAGGAAAGTCTTCTGCGCATTCCCCCGGAGAGCTCCATGGGTTTGGCATTAGCGAAGCTGGAGAGACCCGAGGCCTCCAGAAAGCGTTCTGCCCTGGATAAGGCCATAGCCTTATCCTCCAAGCCCGATAGAGCGAAGAGGATATTGTCCAGGGCTGAGAGCCAGGGCAGGAGGCGCGGATCCTGGAAGGAATAGGAAAAGCTGGCGTCGGGAAAGCCCGAAAGCCTGCCGGAGTCCGCTGATACTATGCCGGCGAGAATATTAAGAAAACTTGTCTTACCGCATCCTGAAGGCCCCAGGATAGCGGTAACGGAGGAGGGCGGAAAATCGGCGCTGATGGAATCGAGGACTTCAATGGGACCAAAGCGCTTCCGTATGGAATCCGCTCGCAAGGCATGAATGGCGATTCCCCTAGTCATGGGATTTCTCCCTTCGAGTCTTTTCCAGGCTGCGGGCGGCCATTCCCAGCAAAAACTCGCTTACTCCGCAGAAAAACACCGTCGCGGCAGCCCAAGCCAGAACCGAAGCGCTGTCCAGGGATAGGCGGGCATCCTGCATGCCTGTGCCCAGAGCCCGAAGGGGCTGGCTAAGCACTTCGCCTGCTACCACCACCTTCCATGAAAGCCCCAGTGCATTGGTGGCTCCCGATAGAAAATGAGGAGCGGCGGAGGGTAATTTAAGCTTAAAAAGCACATTCTTCCGTGGAACTTTAAAAACCGCAGCCATTTGCAGAAGCTCGGGATCCACCGATTCCATACCCATGCATACCGAAGTATGCATAAGCGGATAGGCCATCAGAAAGGCAGTGAAAACCGGAACCCCTGAGGATGGTAGCCAGAACATAGCTATCAGGATAAGGGCGAGAACGGGTGTGGCGCGGGTAATGGTGAGAAAGGGAGCCATGAAGGCCTTAAATCTGGCGCTGAGAGCAGCCAGGATGCCGCTTAGCGCGCCAATCCCCAAGGATAGGAGGAATGCCAGGACTACTCGCTTAAAGCTCCCTAAAACGGCCATCCAGAACCCTGGTGAATACCAGAGCCTGGCCAGAGATCGCAGCACTTCCAAAGGTTCTGGCAAGATGAGAGAACTACCCACCAGGAAAGCGGCTCCCTGCCACACAAGGATGGCGGCGCAGATTCCCAGGACTCCATAACGGATACGCACTGCTGCGCCCCTTTTAGAGGTAGAAGGCAGGATCGGGGAGTTTGCCTCCTACCGATACAGGATCGGAGGTTAGAAATAGGGAAAGTATCGCTTCAATGCTGGCCTTGGCATCTTCAGCCCTTTGATACACGTAGGCCGACCTAGGTATGGCAGCCTCGGCTACCTGGGCTTTCATGCCTAAATCCAGGGACTCAATGAGTTTAGCCGAGAGAGCAGGCTCGGCTACGGTTTTTTCGATGGATGCCTTGTAGGCCTGTTCAAGAGCCTTCA
This sequence comes from uncultured Treponema sp., assembly GCA_964531105.1. Lineage (GTDB taxonomy): Bacteria > Spirochaetota > Spirochaetia > Treponematales > Rectinemataceae > UBA2256. The sequence continues at coordinate 30,711 of CAZHFN010000015.1, forward strand.
TCACGCCGGTGTCTGAGTTGGCCAGGGCATTGCTAACCACAAAAAGGGACATGGGATAGCTCTCCAGGCCGCTGGCCATTTTCCAGAGATAATCCAGATCCACGGCTGCCTTGAGAGCAGGGTTGAGGGCTCGAGCTTGGGTGGCGAATGGTTCGGGCAGGACGGCTACATCGATACGGCCTGCGGCCAACTGGGCAGCCATCTCGGGGTAGGCCAGGGAGTAGCGGGGGATGTAGTCAGTGCCAGAAACCAAGCCGGATTGGCCTGCCAGATAGCGAAAAAGATAATCGGGGGTAGCTTTTTGGCCCGCGATATGGATTTCCCTGCCCCGGATATCTTCAATAGTGCGTATGGCGGGATTGGAACTGAGGAACTTGACCATTCCATTGCCTACCACTGCCATAGCCTTGATGCCCAGGCCTGAATTATAGAGCTTGGCGGCTATATTGAGGGGCAGGACGGCAGCCTGGATTTCTCCGGATACGAGCTTGGCAGTGACAATATCGGCTCCTCCAGCTATGACAAAGCGTAGCGCTACACCTTCAATGGCAGGTGGATCCTTCATCATCCATGCCGCAGCCATCCCCGAGGGCCCTTTCAGAATGGAAATACTGTAGGTTTCCAGGGTTTGAGCCCCTGCCCAAGAAAAGGCCGCGAGGGCATAAAGCAGAATTGCAGAGAATTTGCCACGTTTAGACATTATTTTTCTCCTTCGGCTGTATCCGATAGAATTTCCCGGAGCTTGTCTTCATCCAGCCGGACAAAAAGGTTCTTCTCCATGGATGGTGTGACCAGACCTTTTGTCTCTCCCTTGATTCGCCTCAGATGTTTAGCCTGGGTGTAGTATACATTGCCTTCGTTGTTTTTTCTGGCTTTAGAATAGTAAACCGCCAGGCTTGCTGCGTCCAGAAGTATGTCCAGAGGAACACTCTTGTCCCGCCTCGATTTTATAAATACATAGGAGCCTGAGTAGTCCCTGGCATGGAGCCAGAGGTCGGAGCCTCTTACATGACGTCGCAGCAGTTCGTCGTTTTCCTTGGCTGAGCGCCCTACAAGAAATATCCATCCTTTCCGCTCTATCCAAAGGCAGGGGTAAGGTTTCAGTGCCTTTGCCCTCACCGTCCCCCCCCTCTGAAGCGCCTTGGCAATGACATAGGGATCGGTCTGCTGGAGGAGGTTAGCTCGCCATGCTTCCAGCGAGGCCCTGGATGAGTCGACTTTAGCTTTCTCTCTTTTGCAGTCATCCAGCCCCGACGCTGCCTTTTTGGCTTTTTCGTAATACAGTCTCGCATTGTCAATGGCGTCCAGCCCTGGGTCTATCTGGATGGATATACTTTTGCCCGTATAAAAATCTTCCGCCTGTACTAGTTTCTTCGCAGGCCCTTTTTCTGCGGCCGAAGGCCAGGATGGAAAACCTCCCGCCATGAGGATATCCCCAATCTGCCTGTACCGTTCCGCATTAGAGTAATCCTCTAAAAGCCTGTCCAGTTCCTTAGCCCTGGATTCGAGGGAGAGCAGCTTTTGTGCATATTGATCCTCCATCTTCTCCAAGAGGCTTTCTCTTGAAAGGCTGCCACCTTGGGCGGCATAGTAGGCTGCTATGCGTTCTGAGAGGCTCCCTTCGCCGGGGAAATCCCTTACCTGGAGCTTTTCCAGCTTATCGGCTTCCTTGTCTGTCCTGGGCGCCGAATTCTTGGTAAGGGATTCCTCCACGAGGCAGGGCTTCCCTGATACCTCTCCTCTGCCGGGCTTTCTGTACATCGCATCTATGATCATACCGTTGGAATCGACAAGAATTATATTGCCAGCTCCGCTCCAAAGCCTTATATACAAGGTGAACTCGCCCAGGTCGGCCTGTCTTAGCGACATGCGGATAATTCTCTCTTGACCAATCTGGGCGAAGGCGGTGAGACTTGCTCCGCGCAGGTTGGACCTGAGGCACTCCATAAAACGCAGGGGGCGCTCATTCTTAGCCGGAAGCTCTTTGATCGCATGAATCCTGCAGGATCCGGCGCCCAGACTGATAAAAAGATCAACCAAGCCCCGGGGTCCATAGAACTCCAATATAAGACTGTCATAGCTGGGCTGGAGCACCTTCTGAAGCTTAGCGCCCAATAGGTCTAGTTCTGAGAGGACAAGGTCTATTTCCCTGTAATTGAGAGACATAGTACTGAATGCTCCATGCCCACCTGGCTCAACGGCCGTGGCAGTGCTTGTATTTTTTTCCTGATCCGCAGGGGCAGGGATCGTTTCTGCCCACCTTCTCGCCGCTTCGTACCACCGTCACATTTTCAGGACGGGACGCCTCGGCTATCTGGGATGCCTTTGGCTTCTGGGTAAAAGAATCGCTGGATTCCTGGGCTGGGGCCGAGGCGGAAAACTGTCTCGTGCTCTCATGCTGAAGCATGACCGGAGCTTCTTTTGCAGGAATCCGCCGCTCTTCCTCCTGCTTTATCCGTACCCGCAATACCTTGGTAGCTATGTCCTTGCGAATAGTCTCGATCAATTGCTCAAAGATATCGGAACCTTCGAGCTTGTACTCTAGAAGGGGGTTTTTCTGGGCGTAGGAACGGAGGTACACGGCTTCCCGCAAGGCCTCCATCCTGTCCAGGTGGCCCAGCCATTTATTGTCTATTTCCTGGAGATACTGATAGCGGATGAAGGAGTTGAGATTTTTTTCGCCCGCCTGAAGTTTTTTTTCTTCCAAATCCGCTTCAATGCGGCCGAGCATTTCAGCAAAAAGGGGGGAGTCGGCAGGCGCTGCTGCAAAGCCCGTGGATGCAGCCAAAAGGCTTCCAATCTCCGCCGTTGTCGTCTCCAACCCCAGGACATCCCTAAAAAGCAGGAGTAAATCAGATACGGCGCTTTTGCTTTGAGACTTGTACGCGCCAATTCCTTCGGCCACAAGGTTTCCCAAAAGCTCTGTAGCGCTTTCCTTGACTCTGCCAATAAGGTTTTCATCCTTCAGGATTCCATCTCTTTGCTCATAGATGAAAGCCCTCTGCTTGTTAAGAACATCATCGTATTCCAGAAGATGCTTTCGTATCTCGAAGTTGCGCTCCTCCACCTTTTTCTGGGCATTTTCAATAGTGCGGTTGAGAAGGGGGTGATAGATGGGTTCTCCGGGCTTCATGCCCACCTTGCTCATCATCCCTTTGAAGCTTTCGCCTCCGAAAAGGCGCATGAGATCGTCATCCAGTGAAATGAAAAAGATAGATCTTCCGGGGTCTCCCTGCCTTCCGGACCTTCCCCTGAGCTGGTTGTCGATACGTCTGGACTCATGGCGTTCAGTGCCTATGACACAGAGGCCGCCGAGGGAGCGTATCGTATCGGAATCTTTTTTCCAGGCTTCGTATTCCCTGGCGTAGACCTGCTGGAATTCGGCGTCGTCCGCCGACGAGCCGCATTTGCGCCTGGCCCTGAATTCGGGATTTCCTCCTAATTTTATGTCCGTGCCTCGGCCGGCCATATTGGTGGCGATAGTAACCGACCCCTGGGCTCCGGCCTCGGCAATTATGAGTGCTTCGCGGGAATGATTCTTGGCATTGAGCACCTCATGAGGTACGCCCTTGCGGGTAAGCAGAGAAGAGAGGAGTTCTGATTTCTCTATGGAAACCGTTCCTATAAGTACAGGTTGACCTTTCTTATGGGTTTCGGCGATTTCTTCGCAAATGGCATCGAACTTCTCTGCCTCATTCAGAAACACTAAATCATCCTCGTCAGCCCTCACCACAGGTCTGTTGGAGGGAATAACGACAACATCGAGATTGTATATTTTATTAAACTCTGGGGCTTCTGTATCGGCAGTTCCCGTCATGCCGGATATTTTAGAATACATTCTGAAGTAATTTTGAAAGGTTATAGTCGCCAGCGTCCTGTTCCTCCGGGCGATTTTGATCCTTTCCTTGGCCTCTATAGCCTCGTGGAGGCCATCTGAGTAGCGCCTTCCATGGAGGATTCGACCGGTGAACTCGTCCACAATTTGCACAAGGCCATCCTGGACTACATAGTCCACGTCCTTGCTGAAGAGCCTTTGGGCCTTCACTGCCTGGGTAAAATAATGAACGAATTCGAAATTGCTTTCTTCGAAAAGGCTCTCCTTTATCAGACCCCTTTTCTTAAGCAGTTCTTCTATGTGATTCAGGCCGGTGCTGGTGAACATTATCCGCTTGGATTTTTCATCGATCCTGTAGTCGCCGCTTAAGGATTCCGTGTTTTCTTCCTCAGGGTATTCACCGGTTTCGGGATCTTTTCCGAGCTCGGTAAGTGACAAGGCCAGACGGTTTACCTCGTTGACCTTGTAGGTGTCGTCCTCTGCAGGTCCGGAGATTATGAGGGGGGTTCTGGCTTCATCGATAAGTATGGAATCTATCTCGTCCACTATGCAGTAATTATGGCCTCGCTGAACCCGTGCTTCGGGCATCCAGGTCATGTTGTCCCTGAGGTAGTCGAAGCCGAATTCATTATTGGTGCCATAGGTGATGTCACAGTTATAGGATGCTCTTCGAGCTTCGTTATCCATGTTTGAAAGGATGCATCCGACACTGAGACCTAAGAACTTGAATACCCGGCCCATCCATTGGCTGTCACGTTCGGCCAGGTAGTCGTTGACCGTTACGATATGGACACCTTTGCCGTCCAGGGCATTGAGGTAGGCGGCTGCGACGGAGGACAGGGTTTTGCCCTCTCCTGTTTTCATCTCCACTATCTTGCCCTGGTGAAGCACGATACCGCCCATTATCTGCACATCAAAGGGTCTCTCGCCCAAAACCCTTCTCGCGGCTTCCCTGGCCAGGCTGAAGGCCTCGGGGAGCAGGCTGTCCAGCGACTCTCCCCCAGCGCTGCGATCCGAAAGAGCCCTGGTCTGGAGTGGGAATTCCTCGTCCTTAAGGCCGATAGCCCAGGATTCCTTTTCGTTTATTCCGTGTACCAGGGGCAGAAGATACCTGGCGTCCTTCTCGCTTTTAGACCCCAGGAGGGCGGTAAGAATATTGATGGCCATGGAGCTAGAATACTTCCGGGCTCGGGAAGGGTCAAGGAAGTTGACAGCCCCAGCGAGTCGGTATAAGTATGGACAGGCCATGAAGGCTCTTTCTTTCATTCTCCTTTCTCTTGTTCTCGCCCTGGTTTTAGCCTGCTCACCCCAAAACCGAAATTCCGGAACCGTATCCCCCAAGCAACTCTTTAGCCTGGAGTATGGCTTGGGTGACAGGATGCTGGGACAGAGCGAGGGGCATGCGCGAAATGTTGAACTTTACATGCGAGAAGGCATTTTCCACATTCTCGATCCGGTTTCATCCAGGATTCTCCGCACCTCATCGTATGGGGATTTGCTCTCCACAATTTACGATCCGGCAGTTTCGCCGCCTCCCTCCTATGCAAATTCCACTACCGGAGAGAGTGCAGGGCGCTATTCAGCCGCTGCCATATTTATCCAGCCCGAAACCTTGACCGTGGACTCCATGCAGACGATCTACCTTGCCGACAGGTTGGCGGACAGCAGCGCCGCGACGATCGATCCTTTGACAGGCGAAAGCTGGGACTGGATAGTGCGGCGTTTTGGCCAGAGCGCAGCGGAATTAACCTTTTTTGGAAGGGAAGGGCCTCTGGGATCGGCCTTTCCCCGGATATTGGACCTGACCTGCATGGAGGACGACAGCCTTATTGTCATATGCGGTTCCAGCAAGGCCACGACGATGTACAGGTACTCCCGGGAAGGCCGTCTCATGTCCAGCCTGGTCCTGGACACCATGGCGCTTCCCGCTCCCGCATCTCTTTTGGATGGATTGGATATACAAGAGAATGAAGGAGCGCTCCACGCCGATCTAGAAAAAGTCCTGGCCAGAAGCTCGGCGCAGGGTTTTGAAATAGTCCTTAAACTCAACTATTACCATGAAATCTTCAACCAGGACCGTTCCCTCAGTACGGGCATAGAACCGGCCGGTTCATGGATCTTCGTCGTGGATGGCCGCACGGGAGATGGAAAAAGCTGGCTGCAGCTCTCCGCTGCCGGAGATGAAGGCGAGGATTGGGAACTCGCAGGATTGGCAGGCCAGGACTTTATACTTCTTGCTCCGGTCGAGGAGAGTCAGGAGGGGCAGACCTTGGAGCTGGCTGGAAGCCCAGCTGATTACAGCCAGACCAGAATTCGCCGAATCGATGTCCAAGCCAAGGTAAAAGGTTCTGCTGATATACTTCTACCCGAGAACGCGGGGCTTCTGTCTTCTTTGAAGCTCTCGTCCACCGGGCAGCTCTATGGCCTCCTCCTGGGGGAGGAGAAGGCCTCCGTACTCTGGTGGGAACTGCCGTTTTAAGACCGATAACCCGCCTTTTATCGTAAATTGACCAGCACTGTGTATCTGGTATAATGAGCAAGCCTCTTGCAAGGCTGATGGATCGCATTTTCCGCCAAGGTGGTGCCCCGTAATGAAGCGATTGTTTTCCTGCGCCCAGTCCCAGGATTTGGACGCGGCGACGAGAAGGTTTTTCTGTCTCCAACCCAACCAGCTCATGGAAAAAGCTTCGCTTCGCATCTGGGACTCACTGTTGCGCCATATCGAGAGCCAGGCTGCTCTGCGTGCCAAGAGCAAAAACCTGCGAATCATCGCCCTCTGCGGAAAGGGAGACAACGGCGGCGATGCAATGGCTGTGCTCCGTCATGCGTATTCAGCGGGATTCGAATCGCTTCATGCGCTGGTGTCGGCCCAGAATCTATCGGTTTCCGCCAGCGCCCAGCGTGCATCCCTCATGGCCTCCGGGATTCCTCACAGCCTCTGGCAGGGTAAAGACGATGCGCAAATAAGCCAAGTTCTGGAAAGCGCCGATATACTTCTGGACGGAGTCCTGGGTACGGGTATTCGCGGCCCTGCAGCAGGCGAGGCTAGGGAGATGATCGAATGCCTGGTTAGGCTTCATCAGAAAAATAGCCTGGGCCGCCCGCTGATCGCATCTATCGATATTCCTTCGGGCATGGGCGATCTATGGCTTCCTGAATTCCCTACCGTGGAGGCCGATTTCAGCCTTTGCCTCGAACCGGTTAAGGATTTCTGCTTTTCGCCTGAAGCCACACGATTCTGCGGAAATCTAGTGCCTGTAGCTGATGTGTTTCCCTTATGCCTCATGAATGACAAAGGCTCTGCTGGTCTTCTCGAGCCCCAGGATATAAAGCCCATCCTGAAAGCACCCAAAGCCAGCGCATATAAAATGAGCAGGGGTAGGTTATCCATTTTCGCCGGCTCCAAAGGATCGGCGGGGGCTGCCCTGCTCTCCGCTAGGGCAGCCATGGCTTCTGGCGCTGGCTATGTAATCCTTTATGTGGATGAGGATATCTATTCCACGGTAAGCCCCGCACTGGAGTCTGCAGTGGTCAGGCCCCTGGGAAAAAACAGCCACCTGGAGTATGCCGATGCAGTGCTTGTTGGCCCTGGATGGGGCAGGGGGCAGGATCGTGAAGCCCTGCTTCAGTGTCTAGGTTCAGATCCTCGGCGCCCCATGGTTCTGGACGCCGACGCCATCCGCCTCTTGGCGGGAAATCCTCTCCTGCGCGAGCATCTGACCAGCCCCTGCGCCCTTACTCCCCACCCCGGGGAGCTGCAGGCTTTGACGGGATCTTTAGGTATTAGTCCTGTCACCCCTTTTATCGCTTCCCTGGAACAACTGGCCTCACAAATGGATGCTCTCATTGTGGCGAAGAGTCACACTACCTGGATACGGGGAAATGGAAGCTCCCATGTATGGGGTGGCTGTACGCCCGAACTAGGCACAGCAGGCTCGGGGGATGTCCTCGCAGGCCTCTTTGCCGGATTGCTGGCTCGGGGGCTGGCGACGGCCAAGGCCGCAGGCGAAAAGATGCAAGAATCCCCCCAGGAAATTAAAAAAATTATTGAGGATACGGCCTTGGCCGCTGTCATAGCCCACGGTATGGCGGGCAGAAATCTGGCTAGAACCAAAGGCTGGTTTATTGCCTCCGAACTAGTAGAAGAATGTTCTCGGCTTATCCATGCCATAGACAAAAGTGAAGGGGTTGTGTAGTGAAGCGCTCAATTGCAGGCATCGCAGTGGATTCAGGCCGGGTCTTGGTAGCGAAGCGTAAGGCTGGAGGAGCCATAGGACTGCGCTGGGAGTTCCCCGGAGGCAAGGTGGAAGAAGGCGAGAATGACGAGACAGCGCTGCGCCGGGAATTCGAAGAAGAATTCGGTGTAGAGGTCAAACCCCTCCGCCCTCTAGGCACTGCCTCTTTTGTCACCCATTCGGGCCGGCGCACTTTGGCCGCCTGGCAAGTAAAACTACCCGCTGATGCCATTCTGGAACTGAGGGAACACAGTATGGTGGCTTGGCTGAGGAGGGAAGAATTGGAAAAACTGGATTTGGCCGAAAGCGACAAGGCGCTGCTTCATCTGCTGACCAACGCTATTCTGGAATCGGAGTAAACCGAGCTTCCCTCAGCCCTTCTTAATCAGTCCCATCGAACTCTTTTACCGCGGTTCCGTCGCTGGACTCCGGATCGGCGGTGAGTATCTCCACCTTGGCCTGGATTTTCTCCAGTTCCTTCTTCAAGGTCTTGGACAGTTTCATCCCCTCCTCGAAAACCTTGACCGCCTCCTCCAGGGGCAGGTCGGACTCCCTGATTTTTTCGGCCAGGGTTTCGAGACGTTCCAGGCGAGTTTCAAATTCTTTCATGGCTGTACCTCTTGTACTTCTACGCGAGCCGATCCTGCAGCGAATACGATTTCCAAGGATTCTTCAACAGCTATCTGGGAGGAATCGCGGACTATAGGTCCCTTTTTAGCCCCAACTCCGGAGCCGGTAGTGCCGGCAGTCCCTGCCGGGGAGATTTTTCGGGTTATAGAGTAACCACGCCGGAGCACTGCGTGGGGACTCGTCAATTCCAGCGATGTTTCGGCCAGGAGGCAGCGTTGGGAAAGGCTGCGCAGCAGTTCATCCATTCCCCGAACCAAGGATTCCCTGGCCTCATCCAGTTTTCTCGCCACCGGCATGAAACGACGTAAAAATTGAGCCTCCACGTCCTCGGGATCGAAGGATCCAAGGGCCGACTCTGCCCTCTCCAGCCTGGCTCTGATAGAGGACTCCAGGGCAAGGCGGAACTGCCGTATTTCGCTTAAGAGGGTTTGGCGGCTCTCGGCTACCAGTTCGGCGGCAGCCGAAGGGGTAGGAGCCCTTAAATCGGCGGCGTAATCCGAGAGTGCCCAATCTATTTCATGCCCCACGGCGCTTATGACAGGAAGCGCGGATTCAGCGATAGCCCTGACGACAGCTTCATCCGAAAAAGCCAAAAGATCCTCCAGAGAGCCTCCACCCCTGCCTACAATCAGCACATCGGCGATGGAGAGCCTGTTAGCCTGGCGTATCCGCGCCGCAATAATCTCGGCAGCCTGCTCTCCCTGTACTGGGCAGGGCAGGATAATGAGATCTACTCCGGCATTCCGCCTGGCCAGGACATGGATGATGTCGCGAATTGCCGCGCCTGAAGGGCTGGTTATCACAGCTACCCGGGACGGGAAGCGGGGCAGGGCTTTCTTCCTCTCTTCATCAAAAAGGCCCTCGGCTGCCAATGCGCGCTTTCTCTCCTCCAGCATGGCCAAAATATCTCCTGTTCCCGCAGGTCTGGCGCTCTGGACAATGAGCTGATACTGGCCTCTGGCTGGATATACGGACACCCCGCCCTGAACCGTCACTTTCATGCCGTCTCTAGGCTCAAATCCCAGGAGGGAAAGTCTGTATTTGAATAAAACAGCCTGGATTATCGAGTCCCTGTCCTTGAGGGAAAAATAGAGATGCCCTGAGCTGGATAGCTTGGCGTTGGATACCTCGCCCTGCACGCTCACCGAAGAGTAGGAAGTCTCCAGAGTCCCCTTTATGAGACTGGTTAGGGCGCTCACGCTCATGGGCTGTGTGTGGCGATCCGCCTGCAGCCCGGATAGCATGAAGTCTTCCATATAGCCCCTTTCCTTCGCCATTTCGTATTCCTTTAAAACCCTTTCCTAGGCGCCCACGGCCTGAAGCCAAAGGCTACCCACTACAACCGATGCGATAGTGACCGGGAGCCCAACCTTGAGATAATCGAAAAAACCTATCCGGATTCCGGATTTTTCACCCAGTCCAGCCACTATCAAATTAGCTACCGAACCCAAGAGAGTTAAGTTGCCGGCGAAGGTGCTGGCCATGGCCAGTGAAAGCCAAGCTCCACGTACATTTTCGGAGGCAATAGCTACGGGTGATAGCAGCATGACTGCCGGGACGTTGGACACGAGATTGGAGATAAGGGTTACTGAGCTGGAAAAAATGAGACCCGGTCGACTCAGGTACGGCAGAAGGATCGACAAGCCCTGCTGGAAGAGGGGAGCCTTGGCCACGCTGGCGGTAAGGACAAAAAGGCCGGAGAAAAATACCAGGAGCCCGTAATCCACCTGGGCGAAAACCCGCTCGGGTTGAATGCGCCGGCTCACTAAAAGGACGGAAGCAGCGGCCAGGGCTGCCACGCTGGTGCGGAAGCCCGCTAGGAGGAGGGCGAGAAGGAGAGCGGCCGAGAGAAGGCTCTTGATCATCAATCTTCTGTCAGGGCTAGAATCCGTTCCAGTTTTAGCCTCGGAGCTAGCCATTCCCTCCGCTGCGAGGGGCGCGCCGGACCGGGCGCTGAATTGGGCGGGAAAGACAAGGATGGAAGCGATATAGCAGAGTCCCATGGCGATGATGGATGGGGGAGCCAGGTAAATCAGAAAATCCAGAAATGAAAGACCTGATTGAGAGGCTATGAGCATGTTCTGGGGATTGCCTATGGGGGTGGCGCAGGATCCGGCATTGGCTGAGGCTGCGAGGGCAATGAGATAGGGTTTGCCGTCCAGGCCCTTTCTTCGTGCCATTTCGATCACCAAGGGTGTCATCATCAAGCATATTGTATCATTGAGGAAGAGGGCGGAGAGAAAGCCGGACAGAAGAATGACCAGGGCGAGAAAGGCTTTAGGGCTGCCCGCCATGGTCAGCAGCCTAGCGCCGGCCAAATTGAAAAAGCCAGAAATCCTCAAATTCGCGACAATCAACATCATGGCTAAAAGCAGGGCGAGAGTTTCCACGTCCAAGGCAGTAAAAGCTTCTTGGTAGGATATTCCGCCCGCCAGAACAAGGAGCAAGGCTGCCACCAGGGCGATGCCGGCGCGGTTCATGGCTAGTCTGGGTAATCTTCCCGCGGCTATACCCACGAAGGCGAGTATGATGATGAAATAGGCTACGACAGGGTAGGAGTTCATCGGCGCCGAGTATAGCACGCAGGTCTTCATTCTTGAAGCTAGCGCTTAGGGGCGATCAGTAGGTAAAAGGCAGCTCCAGAGGCTGTCCTAAGCAGCTCAGGTGGAACAAGAAGAGTTTTTCGTGTATCATACTACCCATGCAGCCCCATGAACTTCCGGTATATCAACAGAAAGACAAAATCCTCGCAGCCCTGGCCGACAGCCAGGTCATTGTAGTAGAAAGCCCCACCGGATCGGGCAAGACCACCCAGCTCCCCATAATTCTCCACGAGGCCGGTTTTTCTTCCAAAGGTCTTATTGGCGTAACCCAGCCCAGGCGCATCGCGACCCTTTCGGTGAGTGACTTTATCGGCCGCCAGTTAGGCGTGAAGGTAGGCAACATAGTCGGCTACAAGATGCGTTTTGAAGATAAAACGAGCCCCGAGACTAAAATCAAGATAATGACCGACGGAATTCTCCTCCAGGAGATGAAGCTGGATCCCTATCTTTCCAGGTATCAAGTCATCATGGTCGACGAGGCTCATGAGCGCAGCCTTAACATCGACTTCATCCTGGGCCTTCTCAAGCAAGCCCTGGAGACGAGACCCGACTTCAAGGTGATTATTTCTTCGGCCACAATCAATGCGGAAGTCTTCTCCGAATATTTTGGAGAGTGCCCAGTCGTGAAGATAGATACACAGACATATCCGGTAACCCTCATCTACGATCCGATCGCTGAATTGTCCGAAGAGGATGCAAGCAGGATTTCCTCCAGGCAGTTCGGTAAAAAAAGCGATGGAAAGAGCCTCCCCTCTGCGGGCTTGCGCTATAGCGATGAAGCTATGTATGACAAAATACTGTCGATTATCGAAAGAAGCCTTGCATCCCGCCAGGAAGGCGAGGAAGGGGATGTTCTGGTATTCCTGCCTGGCGAAAAAACCATTAAGGACTGTGCTCTCAGACTGTTCCAGAGCTCCATGGCCGGCAAAGTTCACATCGTGCCCCTTTACGCCCGCCTGGGCAAGGATGAACAGGAAAAAGTCTTCGACCCCGCTCCGCCGGGAAAAATCAAGGTAGTCATCGCCACCAATATCGCTGAGACCAGCGTAACAATAGACGGCATCACCGTTGTTATCGATTCAGGCCTGGCCAAGCTATCCTATTACAATCCCCGCAGCTTCACGATCAGCCTTATTGAGACACCGATTGCCAAGGCTTCCTGCAACCAGCGGAAGGGCAGGGCGGGGCGGACCCGGCCGGGGGTATGCTACAGACTCTATGGCCGCAAAGACTTCGAGAACAGACCGCTTTTTACCACGGAGGAAATATACCGGACCGACCTTTCAGAAGTAGTACTTCGCATGGCCGAACTGGGGATCAGCGATTTCGAGCGCTTCGATTTCATATCCAAGCCGCCCAAGAGCGGCATAGCCGGCGCTATCGATATTCTCAATCTCCTGGACGCCCTCTCCGGCGATCGGAGCCTTTCATCCACGGGCAAGCTGATGTGCGCCTTCCCTCTGCTCCCCAGGCTCTCCAGAATGATTGTCGAATCCATGCTGCGCTACCCCGAAGTAATCCATGAAACACTGGTAGCGGCTTCTTTCCTGTCCACCATGAGTCCCTACATTCTCCCGCCCGGCGAGGAAATGGAAGCCAGAAAAGCCCACCACGCCTTCAGAGATCCCATGGGGGACTTTGTCTCCTATCTGCGCATTTACGATGCCTTCATGGCAGCGCCCGACAAGGGCCGGTTCTGCGAAAACAACTATCTCGACGAACGCACCATGAGGGAAATCCTGCGCATCCGCGAGCAGATGGAGATCATAGTATCCGACTTGGGATTGCCTATCCTCAGGGGTGGACCCCTGGAGGATTATCTCTGTGCGGTGAGCAGGGGACTAATACAGTTTGTCTGCGCCCGACAGGATAGGGGGCTGTTCAGATCTCTTACGGCCGAAAAAATACAGATACATCCCGGATCCGTCATGTTCAGGGAAAATCCAGATTTTATTGTAGCCGGTGAAATAGTCCGAACTACAAGAATGTACGCCATGTCAGTCTCACCCCTCTCCAGAAACATTCTCGCGAGAATTTCACCTCTGGTAGCCGATAGGCTTTTAGCTATTTCAGGCGGAAGGTCTGGACGCTTCCCATCCGAGGAAAGATCTTCGGCCACAAAGTCCAAAGCCAAGGGCGAGAAGACCTTTGCCGTACCGAGGGAAAGCCTGGGTTTCACTGACACTATCCAGCTGGGAGACATCCGCTTCGAACTGGCCAAGGGGAAGGGCAAGAAAAAAATGGCGGTTCTACCCTGGGAGGAATTTAAAAAAGCCAAGGCTGTCTTGGAAAGAGATTCAGGCCAAGCCTACAAGGGTCTATTAGCCTCCATCCAGGTAGGAGCCTACTCCCTCCTGGAAGGCGAGAAACTGGAGACTATCCTGCGGATCAAGGATTGGCTGGATCTGGACAAGGACCTGCAGCGAGATTGGCCTAAGAGCAAAAACTTCGAGATCCTTTCCAAGGATGGGAAGGCCGAATTAGAGAATGCAAGCTTCAGCGAATTGGTGGACAAGCTCGACCATATCTTTCAGGTAGCCAAGCCGCATAAGGGCAAGGATAAAAGACTGGGTTTCGTGACACTGTATACCGATGGCCAGGGGGTATTCTGGTTCAGGGTTTCCAAGGGCTTCCACACAGCCCTCAACGAGAGCATAGCCAGTCTCGAGGCGCTGATAGATGTCGCCGACCAGGGAAGCCTGGCTGCAGCGACCAAGGAAAAAATCGGCTCTTTATACAGAAAGCTCAGCGCCTTTTTTGAGTGAATAGGCGGAACCGGAGTGGCTGGCTTTGGGGCGTTTCTTTGGCCGCCCGGCCGGCTGCCGGACTAGACCTTGGTGAAGTAGAGTTCGAAAGCCGGCCGGGACTCCCGCAAAGCCCTGGATTCGAATTTTGTCTCGGGTCTCCATTCCATTCTGGGTGAAAAACCTTGATATACATTACGCAGCATGCTACATGCGCTCAGGGTTTCAAGCGTGGAGACCGCATACTCCTCTATATCTGTGACAAAATAGAGATAAGCCCCAGGCGCCATCCTAGATGCCATGAGTTCGACAGCATCCTGGCGCATTATACGGCGTTTATGGTGACGCTTTTTGGGCCAGGGATCGGGATAGAAAATGTGGAGCCCATCGAGGCTACCGGGTCCTATCATCTTTTCCAACACTTCCAGAGCGTCGTGCTGAATGATTTTCAGATTCATAATCTTTTTGGCGTCGATCTCCATGAGAAGACGACCCACCCCTGGACTGTGCACCTCTACACCCAGGTAGTTGAAGCCAGGCCGTCCAAGGGCTATTTGCCACGTGGCTTGCCCCATGCCGAACCCAATTTCCATGATAAGCGGCCGGGGCTGGGGGAAGAGTGAATCCAACTGGACGAAGCCCTCGCTGAAGGGCAGGACATACGCATCGCTTAATTCATCAATGGCCTTTTTCTGGGCTTCCGTCATCCTTCCAGCCCTGAGGACGTAGGTTTTTATGGGCTGGAAGTTTCCACCCGAGAAGGTCGCACTGGGCTGCCCGGGGGGCGGACTGGAATCCGCGCTCAATTGTGCGACCCTTGTATAAAAGCTGCTAGTTCTCCGAGAGTCCCGAACTCTTTTGTGGAGCGATTGGATAGGTCGCGAAGAGGGTAGACAGCCCTTTGCTCAGAGGACTCATCCATGAGTAGCGCGTAGGGTATGGCCTTCTTTTCCGCTAGAGAATATTGGACAAGAAGCCTTTTAGCCTCCGGATATACTTCCACCGAAATGCCCTGGTTTCTCAGCTGCATGGCAATTCCATGAAGCTTGGATTCGGATACCTCGCCTTGATTGGTGACCAGCAGTTCTGGTTCCTTGCCTTTGCCCGGGGCCTTGCCCAGGGTTTCCATGGCCGCCATAAGCCTATCCAAGCCCACTGACGCTCCCACGCCGGGCAGGGAGCGGGTTGTATAAAGACCAGCCAATTCGTTATACCGCCCTCCGGAACAGACCGAGCCTATAGACGGCATTTCTTGGAGGAATGTTTCAAACACTACACCGGTATAATAGTCGAGACCCCTCGTTATGCTGGGATCTAGATGGAGTGAATCAGCCTTGTTCGCAGAAAGTACTATTTTGTATACATCTTTAAGTCTAGTGTAGGCCAATAAGGCTTCTGGGTCGTCTTTAGCGCAGAAGGAGAGCATCTTGTCCAGGGTCTTTTCAAACCCGCTATCGGGCTGGATAAAGTCCAAAACTTCGTCGGCAATGCGGGGGCCGGCTTCGGCTTGAAGAAGCTCCCTGGTTTTCTCCCTCCCGATCTTTTCCAGTTTGTCCACGCTGCGCAGAATGGCCACCGATTTATCCAGACAGCCCGACCTGGCCAGAAAGCGATTGAAAAGACCCCGGTGATTTATACGGATTTTGGCATCTCCGGCGTCTAGGGCTTGGATAGCCTGGGCTATGACTAGGACTATATCCGCATCGGCCGAGGGGCTGTCGGTGCCCACAATGTCGAAATCGCACTGCATGAATTCCCTGTACCGTCCTCGCTGGGTATTCTCACCGCGCCACACCTTGGCCACATGGTAACGGCGGAAGGGCAGGTAAAGCTCATCCACGTGCTCGGCCATGAAACGGGCGAAAGGAACGGTTAGATCGAATCGCAGGGCGACTTCACGGCCGCCATTGTCTGCGAAACGGTAGACCTGTTTGTCTGTTTCACCCCCTCCCTTGCCCAGGAGTATCTGGGCATACTCCAGTGCGGGTGTATCTATGGGCACGAAACCGAAGGAGCCGAAGACCGCCTCCAGGCGGCTGATGAGATGCTTTCTCGACCTCTCGGCGTCGGGCAGATAATCGCGGAATCCCTTGAGAACTCGGGGCTCTATTATGTCAGGCATTTTTCCTCCGAAGCAGAATGGGCCTAATTATGGGAAATAGCGGCGGTAATTGCAAGTATTGAACAGAAGGCCTTCTTTGTGCTATAAGGATTCTCCCTCTTTATTCAGGCCCTTTTCCTTTCGGATCAGTGCCCGAATCAATCGTCCCCCGTATGGGGGACTAGGTCCACGAGGAGGAAAGAATGAGACAATACGAGTTAGTCGTGGTCTTGCCCTCTGAGGAAGATGCATTCCACAAGGGCAAGGAAGCGGTGATGGCGGATCTGACGCAGTTTGGCGCGGCCGACATCAAGGAAGAGGATATGGGAGACCGAGTGCTCGCCTATCCAGTGCTGAAACGGGAAAGAGGGCACTTCGTGCTCTACAGACTTTCCCTGGAACCCCAGAGCGTCACCCCCCTGGAAAGAGCTTTCAAGCTCAACACTAGCATTCTCAAATATCTGGTGGTCAAAGTAGAGGCTTGAGAAGAAAGGGGAGGTCCATATGAGCGATATCAACGTCGTAGTCCTGGTGGGACGGCTTACCAGAGATTCGGAACTCAAATACACGAAGTCGGGTACACCCATTGCCCGGTTTTCACTGGCCATTAACCGTTCGCGAAAGCAGGACGACCAGTGGGTCGATGAAGCGAATTTTTTCGATGTCGACTTCTGGGGGAAGGGCGCCGAAGGTGTTAACCGCTACCTTACCAAGGGGCAGCAGGTGGCCGTCGAAGGCGAGCTCAAACAGGATCGCTGGGAACAGGACGGACAGCCCCGTAGCAAGGTAATCGTAAACGCCACCAATGTGCGCTTGATGGGAAGCCCCTCCGGAAATCAGTCCGGCGGCTATTCCAGCAAGTCCCAGCCCACTGGGGTTGCCGATGGCGCCTCGGGTCAGCGACAAGGCCCGGGAGCTAATAGCCAGACTGCCGCGTCGATGGATAATTTCGACGACGACATTCCCTTTTAAAGATTTGTCGCATCACAAGGAGAACACTCATGGCTGACATGAAGGATATGAACGAAGGGCGCTCAAGTCGCTCTGACATGGATCAAGGCGACGGCCGCAGGGATCAGGACGACAGAGGCGGCCCGCGCAAAGGCAAGGGCTTCTTCAAGAAGAAGGTGTGCAAGTTCTGCACCCAGAAAGCCCACATCGACTACAAGGATTCAGATACCCTCAGACGTTATACAACCGAGCGGGGCAAGATTCTTCCCAGAAGGATCACCGGAACATGCTCCAAGCATCAGCGCGAACTGGCGGTCAATATCAAGAGGGCGAGATCTCTGGCCCTTCTGCCTTACGTAGTAAAATAATTTAGAGGCCTCAGTTGGACGAGCAGGTACAGGTTTCCAGAAGGAGAATTTTCCTCGCCGATGCTTCGGCGGGGCTACTCTCGGGATTACTCTATCTTTCCTACATCCTCTCCTTCGCATTCCTGGTGCCCGTGCAGCAGGCCTTATACTCCCGAGGCATGAAGGCTGGCCTGGTTTCCTCCCTAGCTGCAGTTTTAGTAATACTGATAGGCACAGTAACCCGGATGGTTCAACTCAAAGCTTTCGCCTTGAGCTCCCTCATACCCGGATTGCTGCCGCCTATGCTTCTTCTGGCCGCACTAGTATGGCTCAATGTAAAAACCCCCAGACTATCCCGGATAGCCAGGCTTCTCCTGGCAGTGCTAGGGCTATCTCTCCTCGCGACGCCCTTCCTGCTACGTATGGGCAAGGATCAGGCCTTTCTCGCACAGTTGTATGCGTATGTAGAGGCCATGATAGAGTCGGCGGGGATTCTCGAAGAGTCACCGGTAATGGCAACGGAACTGGTAAACCGCTCCCTGAGAATTCTAGGCTCGGGCTTTTCCGCCTTTATTCTTCTAACCCTGGCCGCCAGTTGGTATGTGGGCAGCATCATGGCTTATAAAGGCCGTAATCTCATAACCCAAGCCATAGACAAGCCTGCCCAGCTCTCGGCCTTCAGGACGCCTGGGATTGTGCTCTGGCCTGGTCTGGCGGTCTGGACCCTTTTATTCATCATGCTCATCACTAAAACCCAGGGCCTGGGTTCTCTCATTGTGTGGAACCTCTCCCTCTGCGCAGCCGCTCTCTATGGGCTTCAGGGACTCGGAGTAGTAACCCACCTTTTGCAGAAACCTTCAGTGCCCGGGATCTTCAGGCTGCTGGCCCCCCTTGTGGCGGTCACAGCCCTCTTCAATACGGCCACAAGCGCCGTGATCTTGATTGCCTTGCCCTTACTGGGCATTACCGAGGTATGGATTCCATACCGCAACTTAAAAGGAGCTTCCACATGAAAGTGATCCTGAATCAGGATGTCCCCAACCTAGGGGAGATCGGCGACGTAAAGGAAGTCGCTCCGGGCTATGCCCGTAACTTCTTGCTTCCCCGCGATCTGGCGGTGGCCTTCAACGCCAAGAGCGTCCAGATGTTCGAGCACAGGAAAAATGAGATACTGGCTATCAAAGAGGCCAAGCGCAAGGATTCATTCTCTCTCAAAGAGAAAATCGAAGCCGAAGAGCTTTCTATCACCATGCCCGCCGGCGCTAACGGCAAGCTCTATGGAGCGGTGACCAACGCCACGATAGCCGATGAATTCCTCAAGAAGGGCATCGAAGTCGATCGCAAGAAGATCGAAGTGCCAGGCCGCTCCATCAAGAGCGTGGGCAGCTATAAGGTCATAATCCATCTTTATGATAAGGATGAGGCCTTGGTGAAACTCACCATAATCGGCCAGGAAGTGAAGGCGGAAAAAACCGAAGACAGCGATCAGCCCAAGAAGCTGAGGCAGCGCAAACCCAGGGTAGAAGCCGCCGAGCCTGTAACCGATGAGGAGCAGGCAGCTGCATTCGAAGCAGCGGTGAATGCCGGTCGCTTGAACTAATACGCCATATTCATCTCCCCGGCTGGCCCCTGCCGTGCGG